>JBDTGA010000114.1:0-36149 GCA_039937655.1 Ginsengibacter sp. | reverse complement strand
TTATTGTTTATGCACCAAATTATTGCTCGCAAGTTGCTCTCCAGCAGAGCTTGTTACTCTTCGTTTGGCAAGTCAAAAATCCTATTATTTTATCAGAAAAAAAGCACCATTTTTGACCACATTACCTTTTATTTTAAAGGGCTACATAAAACTGTGGAAGAATCATAAGAAATTCACACCTCTATTTTAAATTCAATGAAAGATCCTCATAATTACCTAAACCATCTCATCTCTTTTTGAAGAATTAAATCGGTAATACAATTAAGGACCGATATATATGGATTTATACACGCGGATCGTTTCCATTACCGTGAGCATCTGCTTCTATCTACTTCGGCAACACCTCAACGACCTTCGCCCGTTTTGATACACCATTTTCATTAAACGCTTCAATTGAGAAATAATACGTCTGGCCTCTATTCAGATTTTTCATTTCAAGTGAATTTGTACCATAGATCATCCACGAACTATACAGTTTATCCGGAGCTATTCCCCACAACACATTATAACCCTGGCAATTTTGTAGTTGATCCCAGGCAACAATAGCATCCCTGGAATCTTTCTTCCTGCTTACAGAAAAATTTTTTACTTCTCCGGGAATCCTTCCTTGTCCAATCCCAAAAACACGAAGATCAGAAATAGAAAGATTGGTAGTGGGCACCTGAATATTTTTATACCTCACATAGCGTACTGTTTGAGGATCCGCTAATTCAACATAATCGTTGGGTACATCTCTAAAATTATCACTTTTGTCAATCAAGGTTTGCCAGATTCTTCTGTCCATTGAACCTTCAATCCTATATCGTTGATGAAGATTCGGAACTTTCCCATAAAGATCAGATCGGTAATCATTATAGTTAATCTGAATGGCAAATACCTTTGACGGATTGATCAAATCAATTTCTAACCATTGTCTATTATCATTATTCTTAGCTACCCAAAATGTTTTTATATTTTCATCCGTTACATTTTCGGGTTTATAATTTTCTAAAGAAGATGAAGCCTTTACCGGCTTTTTATAAGAGAGCAACATCCAACCTGTAAATACTCCCATCTTTCCTGTAATAGCCGGCGCATAGTGTGGATAGTCTCCAAAATAAGTATTGCAATACATTAAACCGTCTTGATCAAAATAAGTGGGGAACATACCTATACGCCTTTCCCATCCAATGTTCACATTCACAGCCATCGTAGTAAAATGCCAGTATTGATTCTGTGGGCCTTTTACGGTACTTCCATGCCCTGCTCCATTTATAAATCCTCCTGGTTTAAAAGAAATCGGATTGTTGGGCGCATAATGATATGGACCTAACGGGTTGTCACTGGTATAAACCCCATCAGCATAAACATTAAATTCTGTACCCGGAGCAGCATATTGCATATAATATTTACCATTGTGTTTTGTAAGCCATGCGCCTTCAATATATCCTCCCAAAACAGTATCCGAATTATTTTCTCCAAACCACTCCCAGCCATGTTTCTCTTCGTCAAGATTAAATAATGTATCTACTTTATCAGAAGGTTTAAAATTTTGTTCTTTGTTTAGAGAAACACCTCTGATAGGAAATTTATTAGATGATCCCCAAAACATGTAAGCCTTACCGTTATCATCAATAAACAAGTCCGGATCCTGAAGATCAGTCAAAATATAGGGAAGTGCTTTCCAGTCTCCTTTTTTGGGATCCTCTGTGTATAAAATACTCATGGATCCTGACGGGTCGCCGGTTACATACAATATAGAATCTTTGTAATTACTTGCTGCAGGTGCATTGGATCCCTGAAAATACCATTTTTCAGGAGTAATAAAATCCCAGGTTTTAAGATCAGTTGAATGCCAGTAACCCAATGAACGGGTAACAAATAAATAATATTCATTCCGAAATCTTACAATTGCAGGGTCGGCTCCGGAACGATATGAAATACCTCTATCAGCATTATAGATCATGTAGGTATAATCAATATTGATAGGGTTGCAATAGGTACTGCTTTGTGTAGATTGCGATATTACGGGACAAGAGTTACAACAAAAAATCAGTATGAAATTCAATAATATAAAAATTGATTTTTTCATTTTTTTATTTCGGTTAAAAGTCAATTAGAACTATTTTGATCAAATTGAATCCCGCAATCAAAAAAACAACTCAACTTTCCAGTAAGCAGGATTACGATCATGATTCTATTTCTTATAAAGCCTTAGAAAGTAAAATTATATTTTGGATTATTTAATTTCTCCATCTGACTGATATTCAAACCCCAGTTTCTTCAACCCTGTTTTTATTTCGGGACAACTCATAAATAATTTCCATAACAAACCACTGCGGTAATTTTCAATCATTACCACTTGTGGCCCCTGGTCAATAGCCAGATATTTTTTAGGATACCAGCCTGCCGTTTCACTGAAAGCATCATAAAATCCATAAAGCCCCCAAAGTTTATCATTCATTTGCCGGCTGGTGTACCAATGTCTTATCGCAGCCAAAGATTCTACAGGAGTATAAGGAATGGAAGCAATGGCGGCAGTTGGAGCGATCACCCCCAAATCTCTTTTTTCAGAAGGCGCGTGTCCGGAATATCCTTTCACAGAATAGCTTGAGCTAAGCCCCCAGCTATCAGGCCCGTATCCTTTATAACTTTCCGGATTTTTCACACACCATGTATAATTAATCAATGCCTGGTTGGTATTTTCTTTCCAATAATCGGCATAGTCATCTTTTAATCCATGTGGGTCGAGGCCAAGATAAGAATAATGTGCCCAGAATAATGGACCTCCATTGGGTGCTCCCTGATGATATAACTGTAATGTATAGCCGAAATGCTCTGATGAAGATTTCATCTTTCCATTCTCTGCCCAGCCTTCATGATAGACAGATGCCGGTACTCCATGAGTAGGAGACGATGCTGCAAGAATATAAGCAATCAGGCACTCATTATATCCATGAATCGGGAAATTCATTTGCCAGCCATAGTTTGGGCTCCAATGCCAGTACAAAACATTTTTCCCATTGCGATACCAATTCCAATCCACTTCTTTCCATAAGGAATCCATGCGATCTGCTAATTTTCTTTCTTCAGGATTCCCGTCTTTAAAATATTGACGTGCACATAAAAGTCCCTGTACCATAAAAGCTGTTTCTACAATATCACCTCCATCATCTTTTTTACTGAAGGGTTTTACTTTTCCTGTGGGGCCATACAACCAATGTGGCCACACACCATGAAAACGATCTGCTGTTTCTAAAAAATTTACAATTTTTTTTAACCGATGTAATCCTTCTTCACGGGTAATAAAACCACGTTGAATACCGGTTAGAATAGCCATTACACCAAACCCGCTACCACCACTCGTTACCACATCTTTATCATTCTCAGGATAAATACCATCCATATTGATCCGTTCCGGAGCCATACCACTGTTGAGCTCAGCGCCATCCCAAAAATATTTGAAGGTTTGATGCTGAATAATAGTTAATAGAGAATCGGTTGAAAGAGAATCAATATTTGGTTTAAAAGTAGTTTTACCGAGATTACTACTACTATTACAGCCAACAAAGAAAGCAGTTATAATAAAAAAATAAGAAACTCTTTTAATTAATTTCATAATTGCGGAATATAAATGATTTAGCCACCATCGTCCCTTTCAGAAGACAATACCTGACTACAAATTTATTTTCTTTTCTTAGGTATTCACTCAACATTTAGTTCGCATCGTCCCTTTCAGGAGACTATGCTTGACTCCGGAGTACTAAACAACAATCAATTCTACATCAAAAATTTGGACTTTGAAATCCTAAATTTTTCATACCCCTTTTTATCTCAGGGCAACTCATAAAAAGATTCCATAACAATCCGGTTCGATAATTTTCAATCATTACTATCTGTGGCCCCTGGTCAATGGCAAGAAAGGAACCGGCAAACCATAGATCAGATAAATTAAAAGCATCAATAAAGCCATATTGTTTAAATAATTTATCCCCCAATGTGTAATAGAAAAATTTGAGCGCAGCCATCGATTGTTCGGGTGTATAAGGCAAAGAAGAAATGGCAGCCGTTGGTGAAATAACTCCATCATCATTGGTGGGTGAATGAGCAGAGTATCCAT
This sequence comes from Ginsengibacter sp., assembly GCA_039937655.1. Classification (GTDB taxonomy): domain Bacteria; phylum Bacteroidota; class Bacteroidia; order Chitinophagales; family Chitinophagaceae; genus Ginsengibacter. Next base: position 32,050 of record JBDTGA010000114.1, on the reverse strand, counting down.
TCTGTTCATCACTGGCCGTAAGCCCCCAACTATTATTGCTGTATCCGTAATATCCTTTTGGATTGGCTACACAATATTTATAGTTAATCAGAGACTGATTCGTGTTTTGAGTAAAATAATTGGCATAAGTGTCTTTGAGATCGTGTGGATTAATGCCAAGAAATGAGTAATGCGCAAAGAAAAGAGGACCACCCAAAGCGGGTCCCAAAGGAAGTTGTGTGCCATAATAAGAATCGCCATTTTTCATTGTGCCATTGGATGCCCAACCATTATCATATACAATTCTGGGAATGGAATCTTTATTTGATGAAGCAGCCAAAACATACACAATCAATGATTCATTCCATCCTTTGATTTGCAAATTCATATCAAAATTATAATTGGGGCTCCAGTGCCAATACAAAACGTTTTGATTTCCATTCCTAAACCAATTCCAATTAATTTCATCATATAAAATATTGATATTTTCTCTCAGAGAAGTTTCCATTGCATCTGCATTATTAAAATATTGACGGGCGCAAAGCAAGCCTTGCATTAACAAAGAGGTCTCTACCAAATCTCCTCCATCATCTTTTGCACTAAACGGAACCGTTGCTCCTGTGGCTCCATTTATCCAATGAGCAAAAGCCCCATGATAGCGTGTACAGTTATTCTTTAAAAAATTTACAATTTTATTTATTCTCTCCAACCCATCCGCTTTTGAAATGAAATTCCTATTAATGCCAGCCAGAATGCTCATAACGCCAAATCCTGTTCCGCCGGTAGTTACCACATCTCCGGAGGTATTTCTTTCCGGGGCCATTCCCGAAACCGGATGGCCAAAATCCCAGAAATACCGAAAGGTTTGTTTTTGAATCAAATCCAATAAAGCATCATCAGAAACACGGGGAAATTTATCAGTGGAATCAACACCGGTACTTACAGAAATAGTTTGAGCACTCTTTAAGTGAACATTTTCTTTGGATATTAAAGAAGTAGAAATTGAAATAACATACTTAGTAAGAAACTTAAGCGGTGCCGAAGGATAAATGATAATACTGCTATCACCACTTCCTAAACTATTCGAAAAGGAAACGGAAGCTCCTCCATTTTCATTCCATAACACACCCGATGAAATACTTAAATCACTTACCGGCACATTAAAATTTAGTACGATCCTAACCGCTGTATCCTGTGCGCGATAGATACCGCTTGTAGCGGATGAATTATTTACAATGGCATTTTTGAAAATAAAATCCTTCGGCTGAACAGGGGGAGGCAAAGGATTAGGAGTTCCCTTTTTCCCACAAGACAAAAAAGATAAAGGGAGTAATAAAAAACAGAAGCCTTTGAATAGCATATTTAGCTCCATGTAAATTTTTAAAATAATAAAATAGATGACTACCCTTCAAACATCCCAGTGTTTTGGACGGTTAGTAAATACATGAATGGCTATACCGTTGCCATAAATTCGGGATAAGTTATTTTGAAACTCCTTTAAAAAATAAATTTTTAATATAATTATCGTCCCTGTCTCTCCAGTTTATAAAGGGCGCTTATTTCCAGGTCACTAAAGGCTTTATTATAGACCCTTATTTCGTCTATAGATCCGTTCAATAATGCTTGCCAGGATTGATTGCCCGAATGACTAAACCCTGTAATAGCGGTAGGAAAGGCACCTATCAGCACCTGGGTAGGCGTGGGCATTACAATAGGACCAAATCCTCCTCTGTTGCGGAAATTATTATTTGACACCCTTATGTTATTTACATACAGATCAATATTTTCGGAAGTAGCATCATACCTCATTATGTATTGTACCCATTTACCTGCTGCAGCAACCATTTGAAAGTCAGTTCCGGCATTTCCGTAATCATTAATATTGTCAGCACCATTCCTTGATCCGGAAGGATAAGTTCCTATCCAGCTATGAAAAGCGATATTTTGGTCAGATGCGGAGTGTCCGGTTTCTGCGGCAATATTTAAAATACCCAGCCAATCATTTTGCTTTGTGGTATCTTTTGCCAATGCAAAAAACTCGGAGGCCTGAGATCCATTATTTGATACATTGACCCACATACTTACCGTACAACTTGAAATAGCATTGGCACTGCTTAAAGCAGCAATAGTAGGATACAATAAAAAGCCTGAATTGAGGTGCAAGGCCTGACCCTTGATACCCGAAGTAAATGACGCATTTAAAATTCCTGAGGGAGCTGTGTTTGATTTAACCTCATTATTACTTCCGTCAAAACTCCAATAGGCAATAAGATTAGAAGCTGCTATCTGGTCTGAGTTGGTGTATCCTCCAGGCACTGGTGGTGGATCTCCTTTAACTACATTATCACCATAATCTGCTTTTGTACATGCTGAAAAAATTACAACAACGCTCAAAAGAATTGATACTATTTTATATGTTTTCATTCTCTAAATTTTTAAAATTATTACCAAATTAATTATATCCCGGATTTTGAGTCATTTTCCCATTACTTAAATCAATTTCTGCCTGCGGAATAGGAAATACTTCATTCTTCCCTGCTATAAAACCCTTTGGCCCCAAAACGGTGGTAGCTCTTCCTTGTCTGACAAGGTCAAAAAACCTGTCCTGTTCCATTGCTAATTCAAACCTTCTTTCTTTCCAAACATCATTTACGGAAACTGTTGCCAGGGAAGATAACCCGGCTCTGTTTCTGACTTTATTGATAGAAGTTACCGCATCGCTTTGTTTTGATAAATTAACCGATGCCTCAGCATTCATCAATAGGATTTCAGCATAACGCATAATGCGTATGTTCTTTGGCTTATTATCTTTAATCCCTGAAGGGGGTGCTGACTCCGCAATAGGGCTTACATACACTTTGTAGTTATACCTGCTATTGGCAACTGAATCCTGCGATGGAATTCTAAAACCATCCCAAAGAACCGTGCCTGTATTTCCTGCTCCACCGGGGTTCAAGGTAGGATTTATAAAAATGATAGTACCTGCTTTACGGGTATCTCCTGCCTCATACGCTCCTGCAAGACTGGAGCTGGGGGTATTCCATCCAAAGCCAAGATCGTCCCAGCCACCTTTCCCTCTTGGTCCTTGTCCATTGCTATATAAGGGACTAATGGCATTTTCTGTTATATTCACACCGGTTTGAACCTCGAAAACAGATTCAGAATTATTATTGCCACCTACACCTCCGAATGATTTTTCTCTGAAAATAAGATTATAGTCGGTGAGTGTATCTGCCTTGTTTTTTACCAAAGAATATAATCCGGAATTTATCACATCGGATGTTAAGTCATACACTTTCTGCCAGTTTTTCTGATACATATATACTTTAGCAAGCAGGCCCTCAGCAGCACCTTTAGTGGCGCGTCCTATTTGAGTATTGGCATTACCCTTTAAAGGAAGATGGTCAACCGCAAACTGCAAATCACTGGTAATTAAAGCATAAATAGCGTCTTTTGATGCTCTGGTAACAAAAACATCAGAGTGAAAATCTTTCACCCCGGGAACGGTGGTAATCAACGGTACGCCTCCAAACAATCTTACTAAATCAAAATAATATAACCCCCTTAAATAACTTACTTCACCTTTCAACCTATTCTTAGTTGTGGTATCGAATGAAGCTCTGTCAAGTATATCAATGGCTTTATTTGCCAGATTAATACCTGCATAATTACCTTTCCAAAGATTATCAAAAAAGAACACATTTGAGGTAGCAGTGAAGTTGGCAATCTTTTCTCCATTGGAATTATCCCCCGGCACACTTCCAGGGTCTGCATCATCAGAAGCTTCATCTAAAGTGACACAATAAAGGAACCCTACTGTGTTGGAACCAAAACCGCCTAAGTAAAGAGAATTATAAACGCCGGTCACTAAATTATTAGCAGCATCAGGGTCTTGCAAGACAGAAGCTTCGTCAATTTGTCCCTGCGCGGGAACATCCAAAAACTTTTTATTGCAACCCGCTGCAAGTAATAATGCGGAGAAAACAGAAAAGTAACATAATATTTTGTGTTTCATAATAGTTTTAATTAAAATGATAAATTGATACCAAAAGCCCATGTTCTAACGGATGGAAAGGCATTCAACTCAATGCCTGCATTAAGAGCACTACCGGCTGGATGGCTGCCATCTCCCGGATTATAAAGCTCAGGCGTAAACCCGGAATACTTAGTGAATGTTGCAAGGTTTTGAGCAGTTGCATAAATCCTCAATCTTTGAATTTTATATTTCGATAATACTTTTTCAGAAATAGTATATCCTATGGTAAGATTATTAATTCTCAGAAAATCACCACTTTCAAGAAAATAAGTGGAGTTGGGAAGTTGTGTTAATGTAGCTCTTGGTATATCCGAATTAGGATTGTTTGGTGTCCATCTTCCGTTTGCCACTTTTGTTTCAATATTATCTCTCTGATCTGTTCCGGTTGATTGCTTTTTGCCATTATATATCTTTGATCCGGTGGTGCCGTAAGCTCCCACACTCAAATCAAAATCTTTATAATTAATTCCACCGTTAATACCAAAGGTCATCTTTGGCTGATAAGAACCAGAGTAGGCCCGGTCAAAATCATCAATCTTTCCATCGGGTTTTCCATTGGGGCCACTAATGTCTTTATACCTTAAATCGCCGGGCTGTGCATCAGGTTGCGCAGAACCTGCAATTTGGGTAGAATCCCTGAACACTCCATCGGCTTGCAACAGGAAGAAGCTACCAATTGGTACACCATTGTCTGACTTCGTGGTAAAGCCTTTCGAATTACCACCATCCAGCAATGCCTGACCACCATTTAATCCGGTAATCTTGTTGGTATTGAATGATACGTTGGCTCCAATATTATAACCAAAGTCCTTGCTCACATTATCTTTCCAGTTCATTGTTATTTCCACACCACGATTTTCAAAACTGGCCGCATTGGTCGTATATCTGGAGTCAGCATCGGGTAAAGTACCGGGGATATTTATATTGATCAATGCATTTTGAACCTTTTTGCTATAGTAATCTATTTCACCTGACAAACGGTTGTCTAACAGGGCAAAGTCTAAACCGAGATCATATTCCTCTGTAGTTTCCCACCTTACGTTAGGATCAGGAAGTTGGGTAAAAGTAATTCCTAGAACAGGAGTAGTTCCAAAAAAGTAGGGTACATTGAGAGAAGCAAGATTCAAATAAGTGTTGGAAGGAATCTGATCGTTACCCACCTTGCCATAACTACCTCGTAATTTTAAATTATCAAATATTTTTTGAGACGACATAAACGACTCTTTTGAAATATTCCAACCCAGGCCTATGGATGGAAAATATCCCCAGTGATTATTTGATGCAAATTTGGAAGTTCCATCTGCTCTTATAGTGGCTGTTAATAAATATCTCTCATCAAAATTATAATTGAGTCTCCCAATATATGAATTCCGATGATATTTATCTCCGGTATTATCATTATTCACGCTCGAAGTAGTACCTGTACCAAGATACCATTGATTTCTATCTTCCGGCACATCATTTCTGCTGCCTGAAAGAGAATTAAAGGTAAATTCTTCAGCGGTAGTTCCTGCCAGCAAAGTAAAATTATGCTCCCCAAAAGATTTTACTGCAGTAAGCGTGTTATCCCAAACCCAACGGGTAGTGTTATTCCTGGAAATATTCAATGAACTTTTCTGCCGTACTTCATTTCCACCCTGATCTATAAAAACGCCGTTGGAACCTGTATTAGCATACTTGTAGGCATAAGCAGTATTATTGAAAAAATCCAAATCACTTCCAAAAGATGAGTGGAAGGTGAGCCATTTTACAGGCTTGATATCTAAAGCTACAGTACTTTGTAAACGATTATCAATTCCACCGCTATAATTTTTATCTAAGGCTAAAAGCGGATTACTTACATTATTGGAAAGAGAAGTATTTCCATAAAGATCACCCTGCTTAGCAGCTACGTAAGGTGCAGCGCGGTAAGCGTTATTAAAAACACCTAAGTTTACATCTCGCGAATTTCCTCTGCTATAAGCAATGAGTGTGGAAAGTTTAATGGCTTTACTAATCTTATATTCATTATTGGACCGAAGGGTAAATCTTTTAAAATCATTTGTTTTCACAATTCCTTCTTCCGTAATATAGCCTGCACTTAAAAAGTAATTTATTTTTTCACTACCTCCTGACAAAGAAACATTATGATTTTGCCAGAATCCTCTTCTTAAAATAGCATCAAACCAATCGGTATTATTGCCTGCAGCAAGTTTAGCAGCAGTAATAAGACTATCGCCGGAACCATAGTAAATATTGGCTTCATTTAAATAATTAGCATACTGATTTGGCCCGGCCATATTTACCAAATGACTCGCTTCTTTTACACCTGCGCTCGCATCATAACTAACGATCATTTTCCCAACACGCCCCTTTTTGGTAGTAATAATTAATACACCATTGGCAGCGCGCATTCCATATATTGCTGTAGCAGAAGCATCTTTCAATACATCCAGACTCACAATATCTGCTGAGTTAATATTTCTGATATCATCTGTGATCACTCCATCAACTACATACAAAGGGTTAGCACCTCCAAGCATGGAGCCTGTACCTCTTATTCTTACTGTTGGTAATGAGTTGGGCTGTCCGGAACTGATTATTTGCACTCCGGCTACTTTTCCCTGCAATGCTTGCGTGGCTGTTATCACCGGCTGTTTGGCAAGATCTGACCCTTGCACAGATGCAATAGATCCGGTAAGATCACGGCGCCTTTGAGTACCATACCCTACCACTACTATATCACTAAGTGCACTCACTTCCTTCACCATAGTAATATCAATCGTAGCCCTGGAACTTACGTTTACGATCTGGCTTTTGTATCCTACATAAGAAAAGACTAATGTTCCGTTTTCCGGAGCATTGACTGAGAAAGTGCCATCCGCACCAGTAGAGGTTCCTGTATTTGTTCCGCTAACCGTAACACTTACGCCGATTAGTGGTGCCCCTTCTTCATTCACTACTTTTCCACGAATATCAATATTTGATGGTGGAAGTGGTTTTTCAGAGAGTGCCATCGTGGTAGGTATGGGCGTTCTCTTTTCTTTTACCACTATGGTTTTGCCAACAATCTCATAAGTAAAAGGTTGATTGGAAAAAGAAATATCAAGCGCCTCCTTGAGTGGTTTGTTTTTGATATCTATATCAACTTTTTTTGCCTTTGATACCAGTTCAAGGTTATACCAGAAAGTATATCCTGTTTGACTCTTAATACCCGAAAAGATCTTCTCAATAGAAATATTCTTTCCAGAAAGTGTAACATTTTGTGAAAAGCCTTTTGCACTCACCTGGAGGCAGGCCATCGTCATTAATATAAAAGTTATTTTCATAATTCTTAGGAATTTAATTGAGAATTCCTTGCGGAGATACAAAGTGTGTAAATAAGAACGTTGCATAGTTTTCAAAACTTTTGAGTTAAAAAATAATCAGTCTCTAAATTTTATTTTTATAGTTAATAGAAATATTTTTTATAAAATTTTAAAACTTCTTTAATTTATCGTAATTGGATGAATTTCAACCTGGTTTTTACCCCAAAAATTATTACATCACAATTATCTTTTTACCATCTATCTTAAAATGAATTCCGCTTACTTCAAGCACCTTCAACATTTCAGATGCATTTACATTCATAGGAACCTCTCCCCTGTAGTGCCCCATGGGCTTCACACCATTATAAACGACCTCCACATCGTACCAGCGTTCTACCTGACGCATAATGGTTTCAATAGTTGCACTCTTGAAATTAAAGAAACCATTTTTCCATGCTACTGCTTCGTCCACATCTGCATCAACCACAGAAACGGTATTCTTGTCTTTATTCAATACAGCCTGTTCTCCAGGTTTTATCGTAACTGTTTTGTTGTTTTCTGTAACTTTTACACTCCCTTCAAGTAAGGTAGTTTTCACCGTTCTTTCGTCATCATAATCCATCACATTAAAATGAGTTCCCATCACTTTTATCTCTCCACTTTTATTCGGCGAAGAATTATAATCTACAAAAAAGGGAACAGCTTCTTCGCCGGTAACAGAATTAAATGAAAGATGTTTGATTTCAAAATAGACTTCACCTGTAACTGAAACTCTTCTCTCTTTTCCATTAAATGCGGTAGGATATGTAATAGAAGATGCCGCATTGAGCCATACTTTGGAGCCATCTGATAATATTAATTGATACTGTCGGCCCTTGGGCGTGGTCATAGTATTATACATAATCTCCGAACCGGCATTATCCCTGTCCTGATACCTTACTTTCCCATTTTCTTTTAAAATATTTGTGTTGCCCTGGTTGGCCAGTAATCCATTGTGAGCACTGTCCAGAATAATAGTTTCGCCATTGGCTAAGGTAAGAATAGCTCCCTCGTGACCAGGTGCCAAATCATTCATTATAGGTTTTGATTGTGCTATAACTTTTATGTTGTCGCCGGTACCCATACTTCTTGAAAAAAGATAGGCACTCCCGGCTAGCACTATAAGTATGGCTGCTGCAGCCCACCATTTCAAATGATATTTCCTTATAAAATGAATATGGGGGATTTCTTTCTCATTTGCAACAGGGCTAATATCATCAAAAATTTTGTCGGTTTTATTTTCATCCATTTCCTGCTTTAGCATTAGCCAGCTTTCTTGAACCAGTAAATCTTCCCCCAGGGCAGGTTCTCTATGGGATTTTTCGCCTTCGATAGACCCTAATATTTCTACAAGGAAATTATGTTCAGGATATTGCTGCAGAAGATTCTGTAATTCAGATATCTCATCATCTGAGGCTGTATGCCCCAACTGCCTTGCTAACAACTGTAATAATCTTTCTGAAATCATAATTCGATCTTGTCTTTGTCTATTTGGTCTGCCAACATGTTTCAATATTAACTAAAACCGAAATAGCCGTTGTTTAATATAGAGGAACCACTTTTTTGAGAAAGTCCCTAAAAGAAGGTGAAAAATTTTTATTACAAGGTTTGGAGGTCCTATTTTTTTGATGCAGACATTTGAGCAATGGAAGTTTCCACTCTCACAGATTGAAGGATACGGGCAAGCTTTCTAAGTGCAATATATAGCTGAGCGTCAACGGTCTTTACAGATATCTCCAGTATAGAAGAAACTTCTTTATAACTCAATCCATCTTCTTTAACCAGTTTAAAAATAATTTTACACCTGGGTGGCAATTGTTCAATCGCTTCCTGAATGAGAGATTTTAATTCGCTGGTGATGAGGATCAATTCCGGATTGGGTACAAGGTGCAGATGATGTACTGTCAAATCATCTATTGATAGCGGAAGAGTATAATTCTTCTTTCTCAAGAAATTCAGTGAAGCATTTTTTATAGCAACATAGAGATAGACATTGATATTATTGATCGTATCAAGCATAGTTCTTTTTTGCCAGAGGGACAGAAATACATCATTAACTACTTCCTCCGTACTTTCCTTGGAATGCACATAGGAGTATGCAAACTGATAGAGTTTAAAGAATAATAACTGATACAGTTGTTTAAACGCCTGCTGGTCGTTATCGTCTTGTATTTTCCGTAAAAGTAGCTGCATTGGCAGGAGATTCATTTGCTAAGATAGAAATAAATAGTTTCATCAAAATAATTCCTGAACTCAAAAGGAACAAATTGCAATATCCGCTGACTTCAACAAAATATATTCCTTTTTCCTAAAAATAACACCTCTATATTAACTAACTATTTTATAAAAAATTCCTACATCACATTTTCTACAACCTGCACCAATCTTTCAAGCGTCCAGACACTTGAATAAACATCATTCCGGTATTTGTCAAATAACTTTGAGAATATATCTTCTTCTCCTGACATTTTTTAAAAGTAATTCCTGATCTATCACTATTTCAATAAACCTTATCTGAGAATGAATACCAAACTACAAACTATAAGGTTCAAAGAAAAGGACTTATCTGTAATGACATTAAAAAGTAACATTATGCTGCATGTAGCCTATCAACCATTAAAAAAGGTTAATACCCAAAACTTAAAAAGGCCTCATTTTTCAATCACGTCCAATATGCCTCTTTTCCAAAACCTCAATCACATTGTCGAGGGTTTTATTTTTTGCCTGTAATAAAACGAGGTAATGAAATAACAAGTCGGCGGCTTCATTCAAAAAAAGCTTATCGTTATTATCTTTGGCTTCTATCACCAGCTCCACAGCTTCCTCTCCCACTTTTTGCGCCATCCTGTTAATACCTTCTTTAAATAAAGTAGAAGTATATGAGCCCGAAACAGGATGTTTTTTTCTACCCTCAATAATTTTCTCAAGGCTACGCATAAAATCCAGGGAAGTATTTTCTTCATTAAAACAAGTGTCAGCACCGGTATGGCAAATATTTCCATCAGGCTTTGCCTTGATCAACAAGGTGTCAAAATCGCAATCCAGTTTCATATCTACCAGGTGTAAATAATGTTTGCTTGTTTCACCCTTTACCCACAAACGGTTTTTGCTCCTGCTAAAAAAGGTAACCAGCTCCGAATCTATGGTTTCCAATAACGCTTCCTGATTCATGAATCCTACCATCAACACTACTCTTGTAACTGAATCCTGTACTATAACAGGAATGGTTCCCGAAGAAGATTTTGAAAAATCCACCCTCTCTACCAGGGCATCATAATTTTTTCTCATGGCCGTACATTTATATTTTGTTTTGATAAATACTTTTTTAATTCGGGTATTTTTATTTCTCCAAAATGAAAAACACTTGCAGCCAAAGCAGCGTCAGCATTGGCATTGATAAACACGTCGGCAAAGTGTTGCATGGTACCCGCTCCTCCGGAAGCAATCACTGGAATCGAAAAACTCTCAGAAAAGCTTCTTGTAATATCTTCTGCAAATCCATTTTTAGTACCGTCACTATTCATAGAGGTAAGAAGAATTTCACCTGCTCCGAGATCAATCGCCTCTTTCGCCCAATCAAAAGCCAACCTATCGGTTTTTGATCTTCCTCCATTCAAATAAACATACCATTTCCCATCTTCTTCTTTCTTAGTATCTATTGCCAGTACTACACACTGACTCCCAAATTCTTTCGCTATCAAAGATACCAGTACAGGATTTCTAAAAGCAGCAGAATTTACAGAAATTTTATCAGCACCGTTCTGCAACAATTCAAAAGCATCCTCTACCGATGTGATTCCCCCTCCCACCGTAAAAGGGATATTGATATTGGCCGCAATCCTTTTCACCAGTTGTACCAAAGTCTTCCTCTTTTCAATGGTGGCAGTGATGTCGAGAAATACCAATTCATCGGCACTCTGCTGAGAATAATATACCGCCAGTTCCACCGGGTCTCCGGCATCACGGATATTTTCAAAATTAATTCCCTTGACGGTTCTTCCGTTTTTTATATCAAGACACGGTATAATTCTTTTTGCCAGCATACTTATTTTTTTGATTATCAAAACCTCACACCAACCTTCCTGATTTTCATCACGCTAGTTATCGGGGCAGGTTCTCTGTCTCATTATCGGACCCAAATTCTGCTATTTGTTTCATAGTGATTCTTCCTTCATAAATAGCCTTTCCTACAATTGCTCCTTTACAACCCGCTTCTTTCAAAATCACCAGATCATCATAATCCGAAATACCACCACTCGCAATAAGATGAAGAGAAGAGAATTCCGACAAAATCTCTTTATACAAATCTGTAGCCGGGCCTTCCATCATTCCATCTTTTGAAATATCCGTACAAAACATTTGTAGTATTCCCATTCCTGTTATATTCCTGATAAAATCAAAAAGCTTGACTCCCGTTTCTTCTTCCCAACCATGTATCTTAATCTTTTTATGAAGGACATCAGCTCCCGGTAAAAATTTATCTGCCCCAAAATCCGATATCCACTGCGAAAATAAAATAGGATTCTTAATTACCACACTGCCCACACTCACCATTGACGCTCCGGCATTCAAAACGGTTTCAATATGTTGCGTACTTTTTAAGCCGCCGCCAAAATCAATTACAGCCGACGTCCTCAGTGAAATAGCTTCCAATGTTTTCAAATTTTTAAGGCTACTTCCGCGTGCGCCATCCAAATCCACAATATGCAATCTCTTAATACCTGCATCTTCAAAGCTTTTAGCCACCTCCACCGGATTATCATTGTAAATTATTTTACGATCAAAATCTCCTTTCGATAATCTTACACATTTTCCATCAATAATATCAATAGCGGGAATGATCTCCATTATATAATTTTTAAAAAATTAGAAAGTATTCTTTCACCGTCACGTGCCGACTTCTCAGTATGAAATTGCACACCAAAAAAATTATCTTTTCGGATAGCGGCACTAAAAGGAATTATATAATCTGTGGTAGCAATCGTTTGTTGTGATAGCCCCGCATAATAACTATGTACAAAATACAAGTAAGAATTTTCACCAATACCGTCCATGAGAGGTGAGGAAAGATGATAGATATTGTTCCATCCCATGTGAGGAATTTTTACCGGATCCTCCACATTATTATTTCCAAATCTCTTTACAGTGGTATCAAAAACTCCAAGACATTTTGTATTTCCTTCTTCACTAAAATTACATAGCAATTGTAGTCCGAGGCAAATGCCCAGTACGGGCTGTTTCAAAGAAACGATCAATTTATCAAGTTCTTTATTTTTCAGGTAGTCCATTGCGGAAGCAGCATTTCCCACACCTGGAAAAATCACCCTCTCTGCATCAGTAATCTCACGATGATCATCTGTTACGGTTGCGTTTACGCCTAATCTTTGTAGTGCATACAGTACACTCTGTACATTACCAGCATTGTATTTTATAATGGCAACTTTCATTTTCTTCTTTTTTTACTTTGCCTCTTCGACTACCTGTTCTGATTTTTCGGAAAGTCCAGGAAAGCTCATCATACATGAGGAAGAAGCAGACAAATTCACAGTATCCCTTTAGTAGTTGGTAAGCTGTTATTCAATGGATCTCTGCGAATAGCCATTTTAATAGCTTTGGCAAATGCCTTAAAAATACATTCAATCTTGTGATGCTCATTGGTTCCTTCTGCTTTGATATTAAGATTCGATTTAGAAGCATCAGAGAATGATTTGAAAAAATGATAAAACATCTCTGTTGGCATCTCTCCTATTTTCTCTCTTTTAAATTCAGCATCCCAAACAAGCCAGTTTCTACCACCAAAATCAATAGCTACCTGTGCCAGGCAATCATCCATCGGTAATAAAAAACCATACCTCTCTATTCCACGCTTATTGCCCAGCGCCTGCGAAAGCGATTCACCCAATGCCAGTGCTACATCTTCGATGGTGTGATGCTCATCTATATGAAGATCGCCATTGCAATGGATAGTAAGATCCATTCCTGAATGTTTGGCAAGTTGCTCCAGCATGTGGTCAAAAAATCCTAATCCGGTTTTGATATCAGCTTTCCCCTTTCCATCCAGGTTCATTTCCACTTCTATCTTTGTTTCATTGGTATTGCGCGAATGAGAAACTTTCCTTTGAGGTTGTTTCAGAAAATGATAAATGTCTTTCCAGTCCTGAGTTTCAAGTGCAATCACATCTTTCAGTTCTTTTTTTGAAACGGTTATTTCTCCATTTCCCAATTCCTGAAAATTATTAATGAAGAAAGCGCGGCTACCCAGGTTTTTAGCCAGTTCCACATCCGTAAGCCTGTCTCCAATCACAAAAGAATTTTCCAGATCATATTTCTCATTATCAAAATACTTTTTCAACATTCCCGTACCCGGTTTTCGCGTTGGTTTATTTTCATGAGGAAACGTACGATCAATGAATATTTCAGAAAAAACAATACCCTCATTTTCAAAAGCCTTGAGCACAAAATTCTGAATCGGCCAGAAAGATTCTTCAGGAAAAGCATCCGTTCCCAGCCCATCCTGATTCGTTACCATCACCAATTCATATTTCAGTTCCTTAACTATCCTAACGAGGTATTCAAATACATGCGGATAAAATTCAAGCTTGGAAAAAGCATCGAGTTGATTAGTTACAGGTGGTTCCACGATAAGAGTGCCATCCCTGTCAATAAATAAAACCCGTCGTCCCTCTATGGATGGATTTATATTTTCATTCACTCTGCCTTCATTTTTATTATTCATAATCTTTTAAAATATTTATGAGTATTTCATTTTCCTGTTGAGTTCCCACTGTTATTCTGATACAATTTTCGCATAAAGGCTCTTTACTTCTATTACGTACAATAATTCTGTTAAGTAATAAATATTGATAGAGTTTATCTGCATCATTCACTTTAACCAGAACAAAATTGGAATCGGAAGTGTAAATGATTTGTACAAAATCAAATTGCTGCAATTGATCGTGAATCCAATTTCTCTGCTTTACAATATTTACAATATTTGCATTTACTTCTTTAATATTTACCAATGCCTGTATTCCCAATTGTTGTGATGCCTCATTAATATTATAAGGTGGTTTCACATTATTAAACAGATCAATTATTCTTTCCGAAGCAAACCCGAGGCCCAGTCTTAATGCAGCAAGCCCCCACGCTTTGGAAAGAGTTTGCATTACGATCAGGTTTTCATATTCCGTCAATTCCTGCAGGAAAGGTTTTTGTCTTGAGAAATTAATATAGGCTTCATCAATCATCACAATACCGGGGAAATTATTTAACAACGACTCTACATCCATTCTATCCATATCATTTCCTGTAGGATTATTGGGCGAACAAATAAAAAGCAATTTTGTATTTTCATCTACTGCCGATAAAATATTCTTCACATCCAGTTGAAAATCCTTCGTAAGCAATACTTCTTTTACCTCAATATCGTTAATACCTGCACACACTTTATACATTCCATACGTAGGCGGGCAAATGATCACATTGTCTTTACCGGGAGTACAAAAAATACGATAAGCGATATCAATTACTTCATCGCTACCATTGCCGATAAAAATATTTTGTGGAGGAACTCCCTTAATTTTAGAAAGCTCCAGTTTCAGTTGCCATTGTAAAGGGTCGGGATAACGGTTGAGCATCATCCCCTCCCGTTTGCTATCAGGGCCTTCTTCACCAGTAGAAGGGAGAACTACAGGTGACCCATAACTGTTTTCATTAGCATCTATAAATATCTTTGCGCTCCCCATATACTCGCTTCTCGCAGATGAGTAAGGTTTCAGTACCTTTATATTTTCTCTTACCAGGTTATCCAGATTAAATTTTTCCATTCTTAATTTTTTTTAGACGAATACTCATTGCATTTTTATGAGCGCCCAGTTTCTCCGCGGCAGCCATTGTTTCCACCACAGGGCCTATATTTTCAATTCCTTTCTTATTAATTTTTTGAAAGGTAATTTTCTTTACAAAACTATCTACTGATACACCGCTGTAGGTTTTCGCTGTACCATTGGTTGGCAATGAATGATTGGTTCCTGAGGCGTAATCACCGGCGCTTTCGGGCGAAAGATTTCCCAGAAAAACACTGCCTGCATTCCTTACATACTTAGAAAGCTCCTCCGCATGGTCAGATGCAATTATTAAATGCTCCGGTGCATATTCATTCAAAAAATCAAAAGCCGTTTCTTTCTTTTCCATCACAATAAATCGGCGGTTCAATAAACTCTTTTCAATAATTTCCCTTCTTAAAAGTAAAGGCAATTGCTTATGAATTTCATCAATCACTGTCTTTATAATTTGCTTAGAAGCCGCTACCAGCACTACCTGGCTATCAGCACCATGCTCCGCCTGACTTAACAGGTCTGCCGCAACGAATTCAGGAATACAGGTACTATCTGCATACACCGCCAGTTCGCTGGGCCCGGCGAGCATATCAATGGCTACTCCATCAATATTCACCAATTTTTTCGCGCAGGTTACATATTGATTTCCAGGGCCGAAAATTTTATCTACTTTTTGAACCGACTGTGTACCATAAGCCATCGCCGCAATGGCTTGTGCGCCGCCACCTTTATAAATATTTTTGATACCGAGCAAATATGCCGCGTATAAAATGGCGGTATCCACATTACCGTTGCTATCTGCAGGCGTGGATACCAGAATATCATCACAACCGGCAATCTTAGCAGGCGTTCCCAACATAAGCAATGTTGAAAATAAAGGGGCACTGCCGCCGGGAATATACAGGCCCACTCTCTGTACAGGCACGCTCTTGCGCCAACATACCACACCGGGAGTAGTTTCAGTCTTTTTTACTTTTTCTACCTGTAGCTTATGAAATATTTCAATGTTTTTTTGAGCAATACGAATGGCCCTGGCCAGGTTTTTACTAATCACTTTAGAAGACTTTTCAATCTCAGCAGCACTCACCCATAAATTCGATGGTTTAAATCCATGGAATTTTAAAGAATAATCTTTGACTGCTTCATCACCATTGCTTTTTACGGTATTAATAATGTCTAAAACAGTCTTATCCAGATTGTCTGACTTGATCCGTGGCCGCTGAACAATTTCGGGCCATTGTGATTTATTAGGATTTACAGAAATTGTATTCATCGTTATTTTATAAAATCATTTTTTCAATAGGCACTACCAATATTCCTTCGGCTTCAAATTTTTTCAGTTTTTCGATTACCTGCCAGAAGTCATTTTCATTCACCACACTCTGCACACTGCTCCACCCGCTCTCTGCAAGCGGCACGATCGTGGGACTCTTCATGCCGGGTAATAAAGAACAAATATTTTTTAACTGATGATCAGGTGCATTCATCAGGATGTATTTATTATTCTTAGCCGCTTTCACCGCATTGATCCTGAGCAATAAATTATCTAGAATTTTTCGATTTTCCTCATCCAGATTTTTATTAGCAACCAGTACTGCTTCTGAATTTAAAACTACTTCCACTTCTTTCAGATTATTGGTAAAAAGAGTGCTTCCACTGCTCACCAGATCACAGATAGCATCTGCCAAACCTATACCGGGTGCAATTTCCACCGACCCGCTGATTTCATGAATATCTGCATGGATATTATTTTCATCTAAAAACTTTCGCAATAAAACGGTATAGGAAGTAGCAATCTTCAATCCGTTTAAATCTTTCGCGCTATTATAATTGAGGCCCTTGGGAACCGCTATGCTCAAACGGCATCTTCCAAATCCCAGTTTACTTACTATTTCAATGTCCTTCTTTTTTTCAAAAAAAACATTTTCTCCTACAATCCCTACATCCGCTACCTTATCGCATACATACTGCGGAATATCATCATCACGCAAAAAATAGGCTTCTGCAGGGAAATTAAATGCCTTCACTTTCAACTGCCTGTTGCCGTTATTAAGCTCGATCCCGCATTCTTTTAAAAGTTGTAGAGATTGTTCGTGCAACCTCCCTGATTTCTGAATTGCAATTTTTAGCATTTTCTATTTTTTTTGTCCTTCTACAAGCTCGGAGTGACAGTTACTGACAATCCCCGTGTGGAAAATAAAAAAGGCTTACTTTTCAGTAAGCCTATCATTAAATATGTTCATTACATACAAATCAACACAGCTTACCTTTTGGGTAAAAAATGATGACGATGTATGTGAATTGTTTGATTCATGAGGTGCAAAGTAAAGGATGAAAATTTGTTTGAACAAAAAAAACTTTTAAACCTTAAAACGGTTCAACTGTAATCCCCAATCCATATCCCTCCGCATAAATAACCTTTCCATAATCATATTGCACACCTTTGGCCACATCTTCAGCAAGCAGCAACGGGCCATCCATATCCACATAATCGAGTAAAGGCAACAGTTGTGCGATGGCTCCGGTGCCTATGGAACTCTCATTCATACAACCTACCATTGCTTTCATTTTAAGAGCATGGGCCATTTTTATCATTCGCAATGCAGGGGTAATGCCACTGCATTTAGTAAGCTTAATGTTCACACCATGAAAAAAACCTCTGCACTTCTGAACGTCATATTCTCCCACACAACTTTCATCGGCAATGAGCGGTAAAGGAGAATGTTCATATAGAAATTTCATTCCTTCCCAATCATCCTTAGCCAACGGTTGCTCAATAAACTCCACATTCAAATCTTTGAAAATTTTTATTTTTTTCAAGGCCTCTTCTGCTTTCCACGCAGCATTGGCATCAATCCTGAAAACAGAATCCGTATGTTTCCTCAATTCTTCTATGATATGAATATCTTCATCAGTACCTAATTTAATTTTATAAATAGGCCATGGAGTTTCTTTCATTTTTGCCACCATATTTTCAATGGTATCAATACCGATAGTAATATCTGTTAAAGGATTTTTAGAAATATCAAGATTCCATAGTTCATGTAATTGCTTGCGTTTCATCTTTCCGTACAGATCCCATGCGGCAATGTCCAGTGCGCAAACCAAAAAGGGATTATCCGGAATCAGATGATGAAGGTAATGCCAGTACCTATCCGGCTCTGTGAAAGAAAATTTCTCAATAAATTGTTTCTTTGCTTCTATATCCGCAATCATTTTTTCCACGGGTATATTGTAATAAGTGATTGCGGGCGCTTCGCCGTAACCCTTTATACCAAAGAATTCCAGCTCTACCAATAAAGCAGGCTGATGTGTTTTAGTCCCTTTTGAAATAGTAAACGGATGTTTAAAAGGGAGATTGGATGTTTTATATTTTAAGTTCATAGACCTCTGACCTCTAAAGGGAACCCAGGTTCCGGATTTATAAGGATTTTTTTAGTTTTACTAATTCAAGTTCTTTTTAACCCCTGTCCCCTATTATATTTTTCAATTTATTTACAACCACTTCGTCATCTTTATTGACCTCATCATTTGTAAATCTTATTATTTCCAAATTCAATGATTGCATAAATTCATCTCTTACTCTATCATCGTTCTTTACCTCACCTAATAAATGAATTCCTCCATCTGTCTCAATAACCAATTTCAATTTGTGACAATAGAAGTCAACAATATATCGTGAAACCGGATGTTGTCTTTTAAACCTGGAATTTGAGAAATGTTGCTTTAGCAAACTCCAAAAAATTACTTCGGAACCAGTTGACTCATTTCTTAATCTTTTTGCATTTGCAAAGATAATAGGAGGACTCCCATAAAACATGTTTTCTTTCAAAAGATACATGGTTTAATACTTTAATCCCTGCACCCTTAGATCCTTAACCCTAAATGGGATCTGTATGCAGGTGAATATCAGTCTTTTTAAGTTTTATTAATTTAATTCCCCATTAACCTCCTGATCCCTGAAGGGATACCTTTATACAGGCTTTTTTCAGGATTTCATTATATTATCATTTCAAGTCTGCTTTTATTCCTAAATAGTTACCACTCTTTTTTAGTTCCAATTTTTAAACCATATCTGATTCTTAGATTCTCCTATAGGGTAAGAGGTTTGCCCTTAGGTCTCCCTTTAGGTGTCAGGGGTTCGCTCTCCCACTCTCCTCTATATTCCTCTTCAAACCTTCATTGAATTCATTTATTTTCAACAGGTCTTCTAAATTTAGATGCATTCTGTAATGCCAGTAATGGTCAGGATCTGAAGGTATGTTAATTCTTTCCTCTTTCGGATTTTTGCAGCGGATAGATTCATCAGAGCCTAACAAATCGGCCAACTGAAAAATACTCCATATCGCAGGTGAATACAAATGCTGTAACACAATCCTCTTATTGATCCAACCTTCACAAAAGAAAGGTGCCTCGCCATATTGCCCCAGCATATAATTATAAAATCTTTGGGTTTGCTCACGATCCTCTTCCCACCACTCTCTTATTGTACTCATATCGTGAGTGGACGGTGTAACCACTGACAAATAAGGCGCATCATTCGGATGAAAAAATTCTATCCCTTGTTTCTTGGGCATCCGCTCTATTTCAAGACTCAGTATCCCCAGTTGACTCATCACCTCAGGCACACAGGGTGGCACCATACCGAGATCTTCGCCACATACCAGCATATTGGTATTCCGTTTTAGCTGCGGCAATTTTTTCATCCCTTCCTTCTTCCAGAAATCATTCTGCCTTCTGTAGAAATAATCAATATACAAATCCCATAACCTATTTTTGGTATCACCGTCAAGCCATTGATACGACAAGGTTGTATCCATCGAAATCCGGAAATGGAATTTTTGTCCACCAGAATCTTCTTCTTCAAAAAGAATCACATTGCTTATCAAACCCAGCAATCCATTCTTTATAAAATCGTTCTTATCTTTTTTAAAATAAGCGGCAACTTTTACCTGTGTATCTGCAAAATCTTTCAGACGGTAGTTTCCTTCTGATACTTCACTCAAAAATTCCTTTTTAACTTCATCTGCGCGTTCATGAAAAATATTTTCAAGAACACCATTGTTAATGTATGGCTTGCAATAACGATCGTAATCAAAGTAGATATTGCGTGAGTAAAATTCAGAAATATCAACAGGAATAGCAGGAACAAATTTCCCCAAGATTCCTTCTTCAGCATTCATAGGAATACTCCATATCCTGAAAAACCCCAGAATATGGTCTATTCTGAAAGCATCAAAATATTCACTCATCCTGTCAAAACGCCTGCGCCACCAGTTGTAATTATCTTTACTCATCTCTTCCCAGTTATAGGTAGGGAAACCCCAGTTCTGACCTTTCACAGCAAAATCATCGGGCGGTGCGCCTGCCTGCTCATTCATATTATACAACAACGGATTCACCCAGGCATCACATCCATAACGATAAATTCCGATAGGAATATCCCCTTTCAAAACCACTTTTTGGTTGTGGGCATAATCGGAGACCTCCTTCATTTGCAAATGAAGATGGTATTGCACAAAATAATAAAAAGCGATATGGTCATAATGTTTCTGTGAAGGAGATGCCAGTTTTTTAACTGCTTGTTCATCATATTCTTTGTTGCTCTTCCATTTAGAAAAATCAGCAGTCCGGTATTTATCGCGCAGGTAAGAGAACGCAGCGTAAGGTACCAGCCAGTGGCTGTTTTGCTCTATGAATTCTGAATAATCTTTATCATCCTTTAGCTTGTCTTTTCCTGCATCGTACAATCCTTTAAGTGCCGAAAGTTTAAATTTGATCACCTGTTCATAATCAAATTCTTTCAGTTCATTCAGTTGCTTTTGTTTCTTTTTTAAAGGCTTAATAATGGCAGAAAATTCTTTTCCCGCTACCTTTTCAAGATTGATATAAATAGGATGTAAGGCAAAGGCAGAGATAGCTGCATAGGGGTAAGAATCGCGCCTGTCATGATGTGCTGTAGTGTCATTGACGGGTAAAAGTTGTATTAATTTCAGCCCTGTTTTCTGTGCCCAGTCTATCAATAGTTTAAGATCACAAAATTCCCCTACTCCAAAACTCTTGTGGCTCCGTAAACTAAAAACGGGAATGGAAACACCCGCACCGCGCCACGGAGTAAAACGGTAATTTACAAATCCATCATTCAAAATAACCCTTTTATCATTCTCCTCAAAATGGGGAATCATTCTGTTTTCACCATCCTCAAAACGAATGAATTTATTCTCCGCGATATTATAGATACCATATTTATAACCTGCAGGCCATTCGTTTTTATTGAGGCAGATTCCGCCCGAATACCAATTATCTTTAGGCAAAAGTAAAATAGGATTTTCTGTATTCCATTTTTTAAGGCTTTGTGTAGAACCGCACAGACAAATGGTTTCATCTTTTTTTAACAAAGGTGCTTTCACTCTGAACTCATGCGTAATTTTTCCCGGAACAATTGCTTTCACCTTTGCAGGCGGAGGCAATAATACCTTTACAAAAGCTCTTGTAAAAAACACATTGGAAATTTCTCCTGCTGCATTCCATACATCCACTATCATACAACCCTGTACTTTTTTACCAAACAAATCTATATAGCGATCATCTTCGCCATCAAAAACCTCTGAACCGCTCTTATCTTTTAAAATATATCTGTAATGAATGACTTCCCTGAAATTATCAGGAAATTCAACGGTTACTTTCCAGAAATCATTATTGAACCATGTGAGTGCCACAGCGTATGCTGCCTCATTGTTTCCCAGAAATTCATGATTACCCAGAATAAACAACTCCTCTCCAACAACAGTATGGTATTTTAAATAAAAATTAATTTTCATTTTCTTTAGCGGTTAAGAAACAGCAATTTAACCCCTTTGGCTTACAATGTAAAACATACACAATAAATAATTTTAAATTAATTGATATTACACTATAATTTCCTTTCTTACCTTTCGTTTATATTTCACATAATGAAGAATATACTTACCATAGCAGTATTTGCGATCACAGAAATATTACTTTGCCCCCATATTGCAAAAGCTCAGGAAACCCCACCGGACACAGTGAGCGTCGGTATTTACATAACCAGCATTCATGATATTGATTTTAAGCAAAAAGAATATACCATTACATTCTGGTTGTGGCTAAAATATAAAAACAAAGATTTTGATTTTATGCAAAATCTGGAAATACCACAGGCCAAGTCAGTTACACGTTCATTTGCCACCATAGACAGCAGCCACAAGCGTATATACCTGCTAATGAAAATGCAATGCATCATGAAGGATTCATGGAGGATCAATAATTTCCCTTTTGACAAGCAGAAACTAAGGCTGTCACTGGAAAATTCTCAATTTGATTCAAAATCATTGGTTTTTGTGGCCGACACATTAGGTAAGCACTACGATCCGCGTTTTACACTGAGAGGATGGAATATTGATAGCTGCACTATAAACATTGGAACAAAAAAATACGAAACAGCTTTTGGCGATGATAGCTATTCAAAACCCCATAGTGAATACAGTTCGTTTAAAATCTTTCTTAATATCAGCAGGAATGCCACCGGATTATTCTGGAAACTTTTCCTGGGAATGTATATCGCTTTTCTTATCGCCTATATTTGTTTCTATATTCATCCTGATGGGATTGATTCCCGTTTTGGATTGAGTGTGGGTGCGCTTTTTGCTGTAATCGGTAATAAGTATATTATTGACTCTTCACTTCCTGAAACCACCTCTTTCACTTTAGTAGATACGCTTCATGGCCTTACTTTATTTTTTATTTTTGCTATCATTACAGCTACCGCCTATTCTCTAAAACTGGTAAAATCTGACAGGATGAAAACATCCAAAAGATTTGACATGATTATTGCTCAAACGTTTCTTGCAGCTTATGTAATTCTAAACATATATTTTATAATGCAGGCAAGCGGGAAATAGGATATTAAAAGAAAAGGCCGTCTTTTCAGACAGCCTTGTTCTTTTTTATGCTCAATTATTTATTTTACCTCTTCAAATTCAGCATCAGTCACATTATCACCTGCATTGGCTTCAGCGCCTTGTTCATTGGGCTGTTGGGCATTTGCCTGTCCGTCACCACCAGGTGCTCCTGCTCCCTGAGTAGCCTTGTACATTTCTTCACTTGCTGCAGTCCATGCTGTGTTCAATTCGGTAACACAACTATCTACCTTAGCCACATCCTGAGATTTATGAGCTTCCTTTAGTTTTTCCAGAGCTGCTTCTATCGGTGCTTTCTTATCAGAAGATATCTTATCACCGTATTCTTTTAATTGTTTTTCTGTCTGGAAAATAAGACTGTCAGCCTGATTCATCTTATCAATCTTTTCACGTTCTACCTTATCCGAAGCTTCATTGGCCTTTGCTTCATTTTTCATCTTTTCAATTTCATCTTTGTTTAATCCACTACCTGCTTCTATGCGAATATTATGAGATTTACCGGTTCCTTTATCTTTCGCAGAAACATTCAAAATACCATTGGCATCTATATCGAAAGTAACTTCTACCTGAGGAACGCCACGCGGTGCCGGTGGAATACCATCCAGGTTAAAAGTTCCCAGACTCTTATTCTGTGAAGCCATCGGACGCTCGCCCTGCATTATATGAATCTGTACGCCGGGTTGATTATCGCTCGCTGTGGAAAATACTTCTGTTTTCTTGGTAGGAATAGTAGTATTGCTATCTATTAGCCTTGTCATCACACCTCCCAGGGTCTCTATACCGAGTGAAAGCGGAGTAACATCAAGCAATAGCACATCTTTAATTTCTCCGGTCAAAACGCCACCCTGTATCGCAGCGCCTACGGCAACTACTTCATCAGCATTTACACCTTTGTGTGGTTTTCTACCAAAAAAACTTTCTACAATTTCCTGTACTTTAGGAATACGGGTAGAACCTCCTACGAGAATTACTTCATTAATTTCATTCTTGCTCAAACCTGCATCTTTCAACGCAGCTTCACATGGTTTCAGGCAACGTGAGAAAAGTTCGTCAGCAAGTTTTTCAAAATGTGCACGCGTCAATTTCTTTACAAGATGCTTAGGCACACCATCCACGGCAGTAATGTAAGGCAGGTTGATTTCAGTTTCTGAAGAAGAAGACAATTCAATCTTTGCTTTTTCAGATGCTTCTTTCAGGCGCTGCCAGCTCATCGGATCTTTATGCAGATCTATCGCTTCATCTTTCTTAAATTCATCTGCCAACCAGTCCATAATTACTTTATCAAAGTCATCACCACCCAGGTGAGTATCTCCATTGGTTGATTTCACTTCAAAAACACCATCTCCCAATTCAAGAATCGAAATATCAAAAGTACCACCACCGAGGTCAAATACCGCGATCTTCTGATCTATACTTTTTTTATCAAGCCCATACGCCAAAGCTGCCGCTGTAGGTTCATTGATAATACGACGAACTTTCAGTCCTGCAATTTCGCCGGCCTCTTTAGTTGCCTGTCTTTGAGAATCGTTGAAGTAAGCCGGTACGGTAATCACCGCTTCGGTAACTTCCTGACCCAGATAATCTTCGGCGGTCTTCTTCATTTTCTGCAGAATCATCGCTGAAATCTCCTGTGGTGTATATTGTCTTCCGTCTATATCTATACGAATCGTATCATTATCACCTTTTACTAATTTATAGCTCCAGTGGCCTGCTTCCGTAGTTACTTCATCCCACTTGTGGCCCATAAAGCGCTTCACACTCATGATCGTATTAGTAGGGTTAGTAATCGCCTGCCTCTTTGCAGGGTCTCCTACTTTACGTTCTCCATTTTTCAAAAAAGCAACCACAGATGGTGTAGTACGACGGCCTTCATCATTAGCAATCACTACAGGTTCACTTCCTTCCATTACTGCTACGCAACTATTGGTAGTTCCGAGGTCAATACCTATAATTTTAGACATGTTTAAAAGTTTAGTTTTATTTTAATAATTGTTATATCACTGACAAGGTTTGTGCCAATGGAGAAAAAATGCAAAAATGGCAGAGATAGCCAAACCAATTCTTTATAAAATAAATTGTTAAAGCAGAGAAACAAAAGAGTTCAATTCAGGAGTTGTGATCGCCCATACAAAATGGGAGCCTTCAATTTTGATGTACAATCTTTAAGGTCACCAAAGAAATTGTCCGACTGGAAGGGATCATTCACTGTTTTGTGCCTTGTAAACCATTATATAAAAAGGTTGAATACGCTACTGAGAGTGGATATCATTGAAAGATTAATCGCATCGCTAATACTTCGAAAGTAAAATAGGCCATGTGGATATAGGAACGAAGTGTATCTTTCCGTATATAAAAATATACTGGTTTTATACCTTAGCTAACAAAAAAAGTCCGGTACTTTTATGTTAATCGGCAATATGTTATCCCGTATGGAGAAATGTCAAATAAATACGGATATACAGGTATTTTAAAAGTAAGATGGTTTTTTTATGGGCAAAAAGGTAAACTCCCACTTCACCGGGTTTTGCCAGTCTTTTCCTTTAAAAGTACCAACCGGTGCTTTTATCACTACCTTATTCCAGCCTTTATGCAAAGGTATTTTTGTGGGCTCACGATAAGAGTATCCTTCGTCAATGAGTGGTATTTCAGAATTTCCTTTTTGTCCTGCATACTCCCAAAGAGGAGGTGTTATTTCAATTCCATTTACCCAAACCTTACTGTGCAGATTGTTCCATGTACCGGAATCGGGTGAATCGGTAGCCGGCGAACGGGAAAGATCATTAAATCCTATCCAGAAATTACCAATAGTTTCTTCGTTACTCCAAATTTTAGTAGTGGCATACCAGGTTGTATTTTCTTCGGCATTTGGAACTACTCCTTTTATTAATGGATACCACCAATGTCGTAAGACAATAGTGCCGCCGGTAGCTTTCAAAGTTGGGGTACCTGAAAAATTTTTATTTTCGGGATCAAAAGATTTTGATAAATCACCACTGTTTTGATAAGGTCCAAATAAATCCCAATGCATCATTCCCTGGCGATGATACGGAAATGGAATATGTTTAAAATATTCTTCTTTGTGATCCAATAATCTTTGCTCAAATTCCAGAAACTCTTTCTCTTGTTTTCCATCTTTCACATTAGCAATCCATCCGCTATCACCACCACCACGCCAGGTTCTTTCAGCGAATGCCACCATTCCTGAATACACAGGATTCATTCGTAAAATATTCTCTTTATCCGCCACTCTCCGATCGGGCCAAAGACAAAGCGTGCCACCCAATACATTCTTATCTCCCTTTATCCTATCTCCGATTTGTCTGAAAAATATCGTAACGGGTGCTTCCAAAGGATCTATATGATTCAAATAAAGATGGCGCGAATCTATATATTGTATATCCGAATTCCCCGCCAATGTTCCATTGTCATCCATCCACAATTCGCGAATAGTCGAAGGCAAAAAATTTCCACCGGGTTCCCAACCAATGGTTTTTTTGCCCAGTTTCTCAAAAAATTTAGTCATGTCGGGAACAAAATTCTTATTGTTAAGCTTTACTTCATCCGCACCAATATGGAAATAGGGAAGATCATACGTATTGCAAAATTCTGTCAGGATATTTTTCAAAATAATCATTCCGGAATCACTTTGCATATCAACGTGCATAGCTCTTTTAAAAGCTGCGCTGTGACCAGGCATATCAATTTCAGGAACCAGGGTTATGTATCGTTCTTTGCAATAGTTAATCAACTCTTTCATATTTGCTTCCGTATAATACAGGCCTTTATCACGCAGCATATTTTCCGGCGCTGTAAGTTGCGGATATAATTTACTTTGCAAACGCCAGGCAATATCTTCAGTAAAGTGAAAATGAAAAATATTCAGTTTATAAAAAGCCATCTTATCAATCTCCTGTTTGAGCATATCCATTGGTTCATAATTGCGCCCGACATCTACCATAAAGCCACGCCATGAAAAAGCAGGCCAGTCGGTTATTTCACAATTGTTCACCATTTCACCATCTCTCATTAATTGTACAAAAGTTTGTATGGCATAAAAAATCCCCTGTGGCGTACTGGCTGTGAGAGTAACCTTATTATCCCTAACATTTATACGATAAGCTTCTTCACTTAATTGAGGCGCATTTACTTTTTGTAAAATCAATTCTATAAAAGGCTCGCTATCATTTAATTCATTTACGACACTCACACCCCTGCCTATTTCTTTAAATTTTTGTTGGAGAAACTCCGCTTCATTTTGAAGTGATTTATTTTTTGTCAAAATATTTTTACAGGCATACAGGGGGAAATTTCCGTTTCCCCATTGTAAAGATTGAGGTAAAGGAATCAGGGATGGCTTTTGATTCAAATCATACACATAAGGATATATCAGGTGTTTCCACAGTGCATAACCGGTCCCAAGTAAATGCAGGCCATCATTGGAATACACTGTATTCATCTTTCCATTTTTATCCTGAAATGAATTGTGCAAATCAATATAATTATAATGGTGAGCCGTAGCATTTTTTTGAAGCAACGTATTTACATTATTTATTTTTTCACCATTTTTAGTATGTGAAGGAAATTTTCCATATACGTCATTTACTGGTAAAATACTTTGAACAAATAATTGGGTAGCCGGTGATTCCTGCTGAAGATAATCAGCCATCAATAAAACATTTTTCACCACACTATCGGGCGAAATACCGCGCGCCAGATCATTGGTACCAATCATCATAAAGATTTTGGCGGGCTTTCTTTGTATAATATCCGGAATCCTTTTAATAAGCCCTGAAGTAATATCTCCGCTAAATCCTCTCGACTTTACATGAACATCATTAAATAGTTCACTCCATACAGCACCATCGGTAATGCTGTTTCCGATGAACACAATATCATTCTTTGTATCGGGCAAACTTGAAGCGAAGGATGCTTTCTGCAGATAGTAAGTAGAAAATGAACTATCGGGATAAGAAGGAAGTTTTATTTGTGCAAATGCATAGCCCACAAAAAATGAAAGCAAAGTAATTACCGTTACCCGCGTAAAGAATTTGTTCCACATCTTTTTGTCAGAGGAAATCATTTTGAGACATTTAGTTTTTAAATTGTTTCTCGTTCATACTGTTCGTCATTGTAAGCCGCCAAGTTAATCTGTCTTATTTAGCTGAAGTTTGTGGCGGCGTGGCAATCTGCTTGTTAAGAAGTAGGTTGACCTTCCTGCGAATTCGCTTCCATTTCCAATTCAACAGATTGCCACGGTCGTAGATACCTATCATAATTTAAAGTTTATTCATACGCCTTGCAATTACGATAATAAGGAGGAATCATTTCCAGTTCACCACAGTAAACCTGATTTCCCTATAATCATTTGCTTCATAAAATACGCCAATCTTTTTCTCTGATATTTTTACAATATCAGAATAACCGGTATTTTTTGGTTCAATCAGAAACTTCTTCTTCCAGGTTTTCCCTTCATCAAAGCTAATGCGCAAAGTTAGGCTGTCGCGTTTTCCTTTGTCATCATTATTACAAAATGCCAGAATAGATTTGTGTTCCTTCGTTCCAATATTCAACAGGCTTCCTTGGCAAATTGGATCGGGCAAATTGTAGTCAACATAAGTGGTATCCCAGGTCTCTCCCCCATTTTTACTTAATGAAACAACGCGGTATTTTCCGGTTTGGTTTCTACTGTTCATCATCAACGAATTATTAGTCAATTGCGCAGCAGTACTTTCATTTGATCCTTCAAAAGGAACGGTTTCACTAAGATGAAATGTAGCACCATGATCATCGGTATAAAATCCATGCGCCTGATAATCTCTTAACTCAGGTTTTGGGTTGCCGGAAGAATGATTGGCTGCTACATAAATCCTTCCTTTATATTTTCCTTCATGGAATTGCAAGGCGTGGCCGGGCGTGTTGGCATAGGTACGCCAGTCTTCTTTAAAATTCCAAAGAGGGTTTATTTCTGGTTGATAAATTCTGTTTACCTGCAAAGTAATATCGGTCGGCTCACTCCACGTCTTTCCATTGTCTATACTTGTTGTATAAAAAACATCGCGGTGGCCTTTCCCTCTTCGCAGTTCCATTTCATGCCCATTCCCGGTATTGTAAAATAAAAATATTCTCCCTTGCGGAAATTTTGGATCAGTTAAATCCACCACCGGCGCAGGATTTCCTGCCTGCAAATCATCATTACTGGCAACAATCTGTAAAGCACTCCATGTTTTTCCCCCGTCATTACTTCTCTTTAAAACTATTTTGATATTACCAAAATCACCACCCCCATCAACCCTTCCTTCACTGAATGCCAGCAGGTCGCCATTCTTAGCTTTTATCATTGCGGGAATGCGGAAAGATTTATAACCATCAGTTCCCGAAACAAAAACAGGAATTGCCTTTGATTGGGAAAATAGATTTGTAGAAGAAAATAGTAATACAAAAAAGAAGAGAAGTCCCCTGATTCCGATAGTTATCGGAACTCTAAAGAAGGAGCTTTGAGGTACGTAAGAATTGAAGTTTTTTTTATTGTTCATAAATAAGATTTTTAATCCTGTCCTGTTTGTGAAATAATAATTCGTACTATTGTTTTTAAAATTAATTGGTGGCTAACCCTTCTCTAATTCCTTCAGCAATTGCCAGCAATACCATTCCTGCCGTGGCAAATGGAATGGCCCCTTGAATAAATTCCCTTTCGTGGGTTGTGCTACTGTTCCATCACGATGCAAATACCCATACCATTCACCAAATTCTTTGTCATGAAATTTAGAGTATGCATACTCGTGAATCTGCTGATGCCATTGTTTATATTTTTCATCTCCTGTGATCGTATAGGCCAGGAGTGTTGCAATAATGGCTTCATTTTGCGGCCACCAGAATTTCATATCCTGCCAATATTCCTGTACAGGCTTATTATAAACATCGCGGAAATATAAAATACCACCGTATTCTTTATCCCATCCACGCTCCCACATGTAATCCAGCATTTTACACCCCAATTCAATTAAATGCTGATCGTTGTTTCTGTATTTTGCTTCGTGTAAAATAAACCATGCACCTTCAATAGCATGACCCGGATTCAAAGTTCTCCCATCAATATGGTCAATGATGCTTCCATCAGGCGTTACCTGCTCCATCACACACCTGATATCATCCTTCACAAAATAGGTTTCAATTTCATGGATCCATTTTTCAATCCACTCATCACATCGTGGATCGCCGATGGTTTCACGAAGTTGCTGTGCCGTATTCATCATAATCATCGGAACGCCGATCCCTTTTGAAGGGCGCGTGTCGGCGAACTTTGGTTCCAGTTTTATTTCACCGGTTGAGTAGGCAATGCATCTCCCAAATATTTTTCTTGCTTTTTCAGCAATAGATTCATCGCCG
Source organism: Ginsengibacter sp. (assembly GCA_039937655.1). Classification (GTDB taxonomy): domain Bacteria; phylum Bacteroidota; class Bacteroidia; order Chitinophagales; family Chitinophagaceae; genus Ginsengibacter. The sequence goes on along the minus strand of JBDTGA010000114.1, from coordinate 1,545 downwards.
GCAGCTTTTGCATAAGCCGATAAAGCAATTACAGCAAATGTCTCAGAGAAGAAATACCTTCTCTTTCGGATCGGCTTTCCATCCCGTGCCACATGAAAAAACATTTGTCCATCGGTGTCGAAACAATGATTTAATAAAAAATCAACTCCTTTTTTTGCACCATCCAGCCACCCAATTGCTACCGGATCTAGTTTGTTTTCTATAGTATTATACAAAGTCGCCAAAAGCCATGTAGCACGGCCTTGTATCCAGACAGATTTATCATCATCCAACAAACTTCCATCCCGGTCACGCATTAATAAAAAACCTCCATATTCTTCATCAATACTTTTTGGAAACCAAAATGGAATGGTATCATTCAGTAATTGATCTTTATAAAATGACTTTTGTTTTTCTAAATAGGGTCTATCTAATTTCATTCCATTCAATTTTTCTTTATTAAAACTTATTTCAAATCTATGCTAAAAGTACTTGCCGGCAAACCAGCTTCATTCTCTAAATTGGCTCTTGTGAAAGGGTGATATGCGTACAGTACTTTAATTATCTTTTCATTTTTGATCAAATGCAAAACCACCTGGTTATCTTTTATTTCCGCTGATGGCGAAATAATCTCTCCTTTTTCATTCATCACTTCAAAACCAATTAAGCTTTCATTATTTCTTGTTTGCACTTTTTTCCCGTTCTTAAAGTCAATAATTAGTTCCTTCCCTTTTTGAAGGACTTTTATTACCTCCGGGCCTTGCGCAATAATATTTTGATGATACGTATTTTTTAAAGCCAAAAGTGCCAAACGTTCTCCCATCGGCTGTTTGTGGGTTGGATGCACATTTAATGAATCACCTAAATCGCTTGAAACCGCCATACCAACATTAAATATTTCGTGTGACATTTTTCTTTCCATATCCCTGAAATAAGGCCATGATGGCCGATCAATAGAAGAAAGTTGAACAAAATAAAACGGCAAATTTTCTTTCCATAGATTCCGCCAGCCCGAAATCAATGCTTCAAAATTATAAGCATACAAATCAACATTGTGGGTATCACTTTCTCCCTGATACCAGATAATTCCTTTGATGGGTGTGTTGACAAATTGAGAAATCCCTGCCTCATAATTATAGCATGGTTCATAAGGATGCCGTTGGAGTGGATCATTTGATTCCTCTATGTTCTTTGCCGCACGCTCACGAACCCACGGCATAAGGAAATCAGATTTTTTCCAATCGTACAATTCATTGACGAGATAATTATCGAACTCCATAGCGCGCCTGTTTATAAAAGAAATAATGGGTGCACCGCCTACTGCCACTTCAATTACCCCGATTGGCACATTCTCTTCATGTTGAATTTTATTTCCAAAGAAATACCCAACTGCTGAAAAAGTTGATGCAGATCCAGGGTTACATTGTTGCCAGTTTCCGGTAAAATATTTTAACTCATTTACTTTTTCTAAAGTGGTAGAATCCCAGGCAACATTATCAGTCTCCTGAATAGCCTTCAATTGGAATAATCTGATATTTTTATTGGTTGAATTTTCAATGGACTTCT
>JBDTGA010000113.1:0-6200 GCA_039937655.1 Ginsengibacter sp. | reverse complement strand
ATTGTTCTATCAGCTGAAACATTTGCTGCCGTACTTCGGGATTGTTGCGCATGATCTATTTTTTTATCATGCAAAACTATATATGATTAAATTTGTGAACAATAGGTGGTTAGCCGGTGGGATACATTTGGTCTATCTCTGATGTGGCTATTTGAGTGCCGTCAAGTTTTGAAATTTTCTTTTGTTGTCCATAAGTCAAACAAGGGAAAATCAATAGTAATAGAATCTTTTTTAGTTTCATTTTTTAGATTTCTGTTTCATTATACCCAACCGAAAGAACCTTGATGTTCTGGCGGCATTGAAAATCGTCTGTCCTTAATGGTTGCTAAATTTATTAAAGATGAAGATAACAACTAACGCTTACTTTATAACATTGAAGTGTAACTATTGTAGGCTCCCCTTTTTAGTATTGGATATTGATTTGAGCAAGAGAATTTAATCATGAACAACCCGACACTGAGTGCCGGGGGAGACCAGGCTGAGACAAGATATTAGGCAACTGAAAGAGAAAAAGAATTGATTGCTCACAAGATTGACAACGGAACAAAAAACCAGGTTTTCAGCTTTTAGAAGGCTAACAACCTTTTCTCTTAATTCACAGAGCTAAAATCCCCGATAGTTTTATACTTTTGCGGCCCGGCTTGCGGAATTATAAAGATATTCAGGTAAAATATTAATATCCGGGGAAATATTCGCAGTAATACAGAATATCCCTTCCGTATTTATTCAGGAGAGGTGCCAGAGCGGTCGAATGGGGCGGTCTCGAAAACCGTTGAGGCTCAAACCTCCGAGGGTTCGAATCCCTCCCTCTCCGCATTGATCAAGGTTAAGTTGTTTATTAGCGTTGAAGCATTTTCGATGGCATAGCAATAGCGAATTATCACCTGGAATTCTGATAGCTATTGGGGCTAATAAGTGTGCTGCCGGAAACTAAACTTCCGGCTATGCTAATGCAAATGCATCTCCGGCAGGCTTTTTTATTATTTAACATACGGGTAGTACTGATTTATATATTTGAGGATTATAGGGATAGCCGGTGCTCATTTTTTATTGTTTTGTATATTCAGACAGGTACGTTCCGTTTTTGAGAACCAGATCGGTTTTAGTTAATTTTTCAATAGTGTAAGTCACAGTGTCAATAGACGAAGTACGATTTCCAACACTTTCGATGGTGAATGTAATTTGGTTCCCTTTTACTTTCCAATTTTTATAAAGCAAAGTTTTCATATTATCCGAACGGGCACTACCATCTTTAAAAAGAGTAAAATTTAATGCAGCTTCAGAATTGTCTTTCCAGGATCCGATAAGAAACTCTTTTTCACCTATTGAATTTTGTATTTCAGTCCCTGATCCATTGCTGGTTTTATTTTTTGTGTCGGTTTTACAAGAACCCAACAAGAGTATCCCGACAATGAAAAATAAGTTTAGAATGGCCTTTGTTTTACGTGTTAAATTTTTCATTGTGAAATGTTTTTTAAATATCATTTTATTTTTACACCAATTACCTACCCTTTTCTATCTATTCAAAATGAACGCGCAAGACCACACATTTAATGTATTCCATGAATTAGAATCCCGTCTGCCGGAACCGCTGCATGGCTTTGTGACAAGTATTAAGAATTAAAGGTTGGCTTGAATTTCAGCCGGGTCTCCTATATGGGAATCAGCGTCAATTTGATAGTTGTTTCGCTTTCCCGGGTTTCAATTTACTCAAGCCTTCAAATGCCGGATACTGAAAATAATGAATGTGAAGTTATTCATTTTTCATCTGTTTTCGTTCCAATAATAACTGTCCGGATAAGGCCTTTTACCAAAAATAGCTGTCCCTACTCTGACAAGGGTTGAGCCTTCTTCAATAGCGGTTTCAAGATCGCCACTCATTCCCATTGAAAGCTCGTGAACAGGAATATCTTTTTCTAACATTTGCTGTTGCAGTTTTTTAAGCAAGCGAAAACATTTGCGAACCTGCTCCGCCTCCGCAGAAAAAAGCCCAATGGTCATTAATCCTTTGATATTTATACGGTCAAGGTGATTGACTTTTAAAGCAAAATCAACCGCTTTTTCAGGAGCGATACCAAATTTACTTTCCTCATAGGAAGTGTTCACTTGCAGGAATACGTCTATATTTTTATCTTCAAATTCCAACCGTCTTTGTAGTTTCTCCGCCAGGTCTATTCTATCCAGAGATTGTATGCAATCTGCATATTTGATTACCTCTTTTATCTTATTGGTTTGCAGATGTCCAATAAAGTGTGTTTGATGCGTCACCCCTTTAAGAGGTTCAAACTTTTCTACTAATTCCTGTACTTTATTTTCCCCAATCAAGGTTTCCCCGGCTTCAAGAACAATTTTTATTCTATCGGCTGAAATTGTTTTTGTTGCCAATAATAATTTTACATCATTACTATTTCTTTTGCTTTTCAGGCAAGTGTCTTGTATTCGTTTCTTAATGATAAGAAGGTTACTTAAAACTTCATTCATATTTTGATAGTTTTTTATTTAGGTAGGTGCGATTTGTCAATTGATGTATCATTTGTGGTTGTAGTCAACGTTGACTGTTTGCCGGCTGTACTGGTGTTTTCTAATGTGCGACCCGGAAATCCAATAGCTGTCGGTAGCCGATTGAAAAACGAAGATGAAGTTAACAACAAAAGTTGATAGATATTCGTCCGCAGAATATTGTGGCAGGGATACCAAGGTTGCCAACCTTAGAAATAGTATTTTCAAGTATTAGATAACTTTTTAAAGGTTGGCAACCTTTGCGACTATAAACATGGACTATCCTAATGCCGAGTCCCCTAAGGGAGACTTGGCTGAGAAAGGGTGGGGGAGATGTTCCGGAATATTTCACAAAAAAATCCCGGCCATATTAATATGACCGGGATTTTTTTAAAATTTGCTAATCTGTTTAAAAATCAACAAACCTTATTTCAATAAATGATTATTTCATTTTAGAATCACTGAATTGATAGAAGAGACCAAACTGAAATGTGTTTGCATGTACTTTCGAAGCAGCTTTCGTAATGTCGGTTATACCAAAATTGTAACGGGCATCAAAACCTAAACCATATCTTGTAAGATATCCCAGGCCAACAGGAATTGAAAAGTTAGTTGTATTGAATGCGTCTTTGATGTCAGTGGAAGAACCTCCAACTTTATTTTTTGCACTCATCAGGAAACCAATTTGAGGACCTGCTTCTAACCTGAAACCATTGTTGAATAAATACTGAACCAAAACAGGTACATTCAAATAGCTAAGGTTGGTCTTAACGTCCGAATTGGCTTTGCTTTTTGCACCTTCCAGAGAATACAATAGTTCTGGTTGAATTGCCCAACTTTTGCTGCTTGTGTGAATGTGAGCCAATACACCGGCATTGAAGCCGATCTTGGTATCAGAATTGGTGTTTGATAAAGAAGAAGCATTCATGCCTGCCTTCAATCCAAAATGTACTCCGCTGTGTTGTGCTTTTGTAACCCCTACGATTAAAAATAATGAGGCGGCTAACATTAGTGTTTTTTTCATAACTGTGTTTTTTTGTAATTACTATTTTATTTTTTGAAGTAATTATTACCCACTTTGCAAGTATGGTACCAAGTTTTTAAAACTGACGAATGGTGTATATATGCAAATAATTTTATTTTACCCTCTAAAGGCCTGATTTATACTGTAAATATTTTTTATAAACAGATAAAATGAAGTCTCAGCCGGGTCTCCCGCAGAAGATCCGGCGTATTCAGAACATGTGTTTACTTAGTTTGTATTATGCCACAACCTGGCGCAAATAGGCAACAATGTTTTTGTGTAACACGGTATCTCAGGTATGGGCGCATACGCGCCAGGTTAATTTGATTAAATATTAAAGATGGCCTAACGACACTTTCCTTTGCTGCCTATCTGAGATAGAAAGTCTTCACCAGGTGACTCGGCTGTGAAAGGTGTGGAAACTTCATTTATTTTTTTTACACAGTTTGTGGTAGTTGTACCCCGTTTCTTTGGATAGTTAGAATCTTTTGGGTTTATCGTATTCAACTTCTGTCACATTAAATTTCGCATAGCTGAAATCACCTTTGTCTAATCTCCATAAAACATCAAAGGCTGTCGGTATAAATATATTATTTAGTTCCTTGTAATTGGTTGCTTTGATAACCCAGGTTTCTAAATTTTTATCACCCATATAACGCTTTGTCTCCATCTCGGTTATCTCTCCAATTTCGTTGAATGTAATTTTGAAAAATAAAAAAAGTCCCTTGTAATTAAAAGTAAGTTTTGCTGTTTTTGAATCAATTGGCAACCATTGTAATCTCTCGCTGGGTAAAAAATTTGTTGGATATAAAACATTCTCCCCAAGCCAGCGAAGTAGTTCCCCTTCGTTGTATTTTTCTCCTTTTGCATCCGCAACATTATACACTGAAAAAAGGGTAGCGATTAATCTGCCTTTGTCTGAAATATACATATCCCGGGCAACAAACATGGAGGTAGTGCCTTTCCAGATAAAGCCTGGTTTCTCAGTCGTTGCATATTGTTCCCCTGTTATGTTTATCCAACCTTTGTCAAGACCTGTCTTAAATTGTCCATCGTGTTTAATTCTTGCATAGCTTATGTATGGCTGTCCTTCTTTTAAAATGTGTTTGAAATACCTTTGAACAGGTTCCGGTAAACTGTCTAATTGGTTTTTGTGAAATCGTTGGTCAGAAATATTTTTTGATTGAGCAAAAAGTTCTTTTACTTCTCTGCCGAATTTTATAGACAAATTTATTTTGCCAATTATCAGGATTAATAAAAGAAATCCAATTATGGTTACTGTAATTATCATTGGCTTCCTTTTAATTTTTCGTATCTGCATTTTTTTTGCATCAGTAAAGTACAAAATCAGGTTCATTTGTGGGCTAAATCTTATTATAATAACCGTGCTTTGCGTAATTCACAGATTGCATATACGGAAGATGCCGCATACGGTTGCAGCTAAAGACAGGGCTAAGGGCACTTTTTCTTTGCTGTCTATTGAGGCTGGAGAAATTCTATTTTATCAGATGGGTTCTTAATTAATCAGCAGGCCCTAATTATAGTAAGTATTACCTTTACTATTCTTCCAACTATAGATGAATACTATTTATAGTTATTGTTTACACTTCAGTCCTCTTACATTTCGGTTCGTGGATAAGAACCGGAAGGGGTTTTACCGTGCCATAATACTTTACTCTATTGATTCAGGACGGTTATAGAATAGTTCCGAGACATTCGCTGAGTGTTGCATTGCCGTAATAACGTTAGGTAACGGTTCAGGAAATACGTTGGGATAATCCACCTCACCCTTTGAAGGGTCAATTGAATACGCCAGTTTTTCTGTTTCGGTTGAAAATTCCGAATCAATTCCCGGCTTATTTCCCCGCGGATCTACGCGAAACCAGCCTGTATCGTTTAGGTAAATTGCATTCAACCCGTGCAGCACAAATCCTGCTTTGGGATTGTTTTTACGCTGGTAACAAAATCCTGTTGGGATACCCATTCCGCGTAAAAGACTGGCCAGTACATGGGACTTGGCAAAGCAAATCCCTTCCTTTTTTTCGATGGCATCTTCCGCATTGATGGTTACTAACTTACATTGCTCTGAGTCGAAGGAATGGTGAATTTCATCTCTTGCAAATTCAAATGCGAGCCTGGCTCTTTCTTTTAACGAATCTGTTTGAGAAGTAATCGCTTTTATTTCTTTTTGTATCAATGGCGTGTCAAATTGAATGACCGGCGGCACCTCTTTGAGGTAGTCTTTCATTTTATCTGATTCTATTATTAATTTCATGAGATGACAATTTAATTTATAATTTTATTTTCTATAACGCTTCCGGGGTTTGGCTTCCCCATGCGTTTTCGTATCATCAAAGGTACCATATCCCAATGGATCTATCCGGTTAGAGAACCGGATTTTGGCAAAACCACGCATCGCACTTACCACGAATTGACTGCCATATTCCGAAGAAGATTTTGTTTTTTTCGGCCACGTTCTGCAATGGTATTGTGTCATCAATTTTTATTTATTTATAGGATTAGGTAGAATGGGAACATTGAAAAGCTGGATAAGTGCCTTGACTTTGGCCTTATAAAAAAAGCGTCAAGAAAATTTGAATGAATGACAGCCTGTCCCGATTTTTATCGGGATTAAGAAATGAAATTAATGTTACTGTAGTCTGGGGATGCACACAGT
>JBDTGA010000112.1:0-68400 GCA_039937655.1 Ginsengibacter sp. | reverse complement strand
GGTAGAAAGCATACATAAATTTGCAGGCTTTTTAGTGATTTTACAAATAACTTGCAATCTTTATCACCCTATTCTTTATTATAAACTTCCAACAATAAGGATTACAGAGTTTTTAAGGGTCGACTATTTACTCCATTCATCATTCTTCTCCTGAATAAAATCCAGTATTTTATTTCTACCCATTTTCTTTACAGAACTGGTTACAAAATGTTGCGGTAAAAACTGTTGTGTTTTCCGTAGGCTTTCCAGGAACGACTTTATATTTTTACTCACCACGGCCTGTTTTTCTTTATCTGCTTTTGTAAAAACAAGTACTAAAGGTACCTGCCAGATACCGAGGCGTGTTATAAATTCCAGGTCAAGCTTTTGCGGTGAATGCCTTGCATCAATAAGCACAAAAACAGTTATAAGGATCTCTCTTTTTCTCAAATAATTTTCAATCATCTGTTCCCATCTTCGCCTGCTGCTGATTGAAATTTTAGCAAATCCATAACCAGGGAGATCTACGAGGTACCATTTGGTCTCATTAGAATCTCCTACTTTGGAAACGCTTTTTATTTCAAAATGATTGATCAGTTGAGTTTTTCCGGGAGCATTGGAAGTTTTGGCCAGTTTATCATTATCACAAAGCATATTAATGAGCGATGATTTGCCCACATTACTACGCCCGATGAATGCATATTCAGGTCTGTCGGGCACAGGGCATTTCTCGTAAGAGGGGCTGCTGATAAGGTATTGAGCTTTCTTGATGTGCATTATAATTGCAATATACGCTAATAGCTGAATGCTCAACGCTGAATAGGGAATGATGAATACTGTTTTTTAAAATAAAAGTGAAAGAATCGTTAAGAGCACAGGTTATAATTTCAAAAAACTACCTTTGTGGCGATGAACATTTATCCACATGATGCTGTAGTACCATTTAAGAACTCTTCGGAAAGCAAGAAGAAACAAGTGGAGAATATGTTTGACAAAATTGCTTTCCGCTACGACTTTCTCAATCGTTTTCTAAGCGCAGGGATTGATGTGGGCTGGAGAAAAAAAGCGATCAGGCAATTGATACCGGCTCAGCCTGCTAAAATACTGGACGTAGCGACCGGCACAGGAGATTTTGCATTGACTTGCTATGAAATACTAAAGCCCGAAAAGATCACGGGGATAGACATCAGTGATGGTATGCTTGAGATAGGGAGAAAAAAAATTTTAAAAGCCGGACTTGGAAATTATATCGAGTTGTTAAACGGTGACAGCGAGGCAATTTTATTTGCCGACAATTCGTTTGATGCTGTTACAGTCGCCTTTGGTGTGAGGAATTTTGAGAACCTTGAAAAGGGATTGTCAGAAATAAAAAGAGTATTGAAACCGGGTGGAAAACTGGTAGTGTTGGAATGTACAAAACCTTCATTACCTGTAATCAAACAATTGTACCACTTTTACATGAAGTTCCTGACACCGAAAATCGGAAAGATGATTGCAAAGAATAATGACGCTTATCAATACCTAAACGATTCCGTTCTCCGGTTTCCGGAAAAAGAATCATTCATCCATATTTTAAACCAGGCAAACTATAGAAATACTTTCTACAAAACATTGACTTTAGGAATATGCACCATTTATTGCGCCGAAAAATAGTTTTCATTTTGTTATCACTCATGTTTTGTTCAACAGCCTCTATGGCACAGTTGCGCGACAACGTGAATCAGGAAAGCCATGATGATAAGCCTTATCATTTTGGTATCAACATAGGTTATAATCAATCGCATTTCAACTTTACACACGATCAGCGGTTTCTGCAATACGACTCCATCACCGACGTAGAGAGTATCAATAATGCAGGAATCAACCTTGCCTGGCTGGTAAATATAAGAATGAGTAACCACTTTGATCTGCGGGTACATCCGCTCGATCTTACTTTTTCCGAAAAAGCATTTCTATTCACTCAGAAATATGATGCAGACACTTCCGTTACTCAAAAAATACAATCAGTTACACTCAGCTTTCCGGTAAATGTTGCTTTCAATAGCGACCGTATTGGCAACTTTAAAGTATATGTACTTGCAGGAGGTAAATTCGATTATGATCTCGCAAGCAATAAAGGAGCTACTGAAACGGGCGATCAAATCAAACTAAACCGTGCGGATCTCAGCGCAGAAGTAGGGCTTGGATTTCATATCTACTTCCCCTTCTTCGTACTATCACCCGAAATAAAGATCAGCAGCGGCTTAAAAAATCTCCATGCCCGCGATCCTTATCTTAAATACTCCAATGTAATAGATAAGATCAATTCAAGAATGATTACCTTTTCGTTGACGGTAGAATAGCTATCAGCAATAAGCAATGAATCCTCTGTTCAAGGCCCACAGTTCATTTCTCATACCTGACACCTGTTTTCTCCTCAATAATTATAATCTCTTCTTGCCGCATTCCATCTGATACCGATATTAAAAGAATTGGAATTATCAAGCCCGGTATATTTCCTGTAAAGAACATTTCCTTCTATGAAAAGATTTTCTCTCAATTCATAAGATAAAGTCATCTCGGCATTCAGACATTCTACTTTACGCCCGGTCCCTATAAAATTACCACGGTCCATCGCCCTGGTTGTATATAGTTCAAATGGATTGCTTCCATAATTCAACCCCATAGAATCGAGCCCCTGGAAATAATAAATAGCCCGTGCATTGAGGTACCATCTTTTTGCAGGCTGATATTTCACAACGCCTATCCATTCCTGAAAGTTGGCTCCCAGAGGATGAGCCAACGGCTGATTGTAATGGGTATAATTAGCAATGGAATCAGAATGGGAATACGTGAATGGCCTTACCCTGTTGGTTTCCAACTGAAGATCAAGATTATTGATCTTAAATGCATCTATATATTTTATGCCAAGTTGATAACCAAACTTATTAGCCCAATAGCCATCATTTTTTGTAATCTCGTGTACCAGGAATTCATCAAGCAACAATTGTCCATAAAACTGAAAATGATGCGCCGCATTGGCTTTGAAATCAATTCCTGCAACAGCATTATCGGGACTTCCCAAAGTCCCTTCAATATGTCGTAAGAAAATAATAGGATTCAGATATTCAAAATCAAAACGGTTCTTTCTGCCAAAAATCACCCCTTCAAATAAACCTACATTGAGCCATTTGGTAACATTCATACTCAGGTGATGCATAGCTGCATATTTTCTATCCAGTAAATTATCCCCCTTCTTTACATACTGAGGCATCAACTCCATGAAAAGATTCTGATAATCGAATTTCCATATCTTGGTATTGAGTTTTAAAAACAAATAACTATCTCCATCATCACTTAAAAAAAGGCTTCGGTAGCCGTCGCCTAAAAAATTCTTATCATATCCAAATTGTACATCAATATATTTAGTAACATTAAAAGTAAAATAACCGCGCCCGTCAAAATAATCGTACCCGGTCTTTTTAAAGCTCTTATAGAAACCTACGCCAGGCACCGCATTAAACTCTGTTACCCTATTCCGAAAAAAGGAAGGCCCTCTTTCCTGATTATCAGTAATGGTGGTGGAAAACCCTATTTTATTAGCAATACGCCCACGAAGGGTAACTCCTCTTTTGTTGTAATAAGTACTTTCATTATTTCCCGATTCGCCACCAACCTGTAAATCCAAAACAGGATTTACTGCAAGAAAAAAATCAGGGACATTAACCTCTAAAAGATTGGGTTTGGTAGTATAAAAAGTCTTTAAAATCGGATGATCACTCAAAAAACTTTCTTTAGAATCCGTTACCCATTCCGAATTATCCATCAATAAAGAATGTATATTATATTTATCAATCGGGGTCAAAAACGATCTCACTCCCTCTCCATTTGCATTCCCGGTAATTGATCCTTCTGTACGGTTTACACTATCAATATATTCCGCTTCCTGCACGATAGACCTCCTGCTGTAAGGCTTTAGCGAAGAATAATTAAAATTGGAATCACTTCCCCGTTTGATTTCTAACCTGTCAGTTAACTGGTATTCTTTAGAGCCTTCGGGAAGATACGTGGTTTGCGAAAAAACGAATAAAGGATAAAAAAATACCACAAGAGTAATAACACTTTTTATAATTTGCATAGAGTTGGTTATAAATTATTTAATTTCAAGATATGCAAAATTATATTTTAAAACAGATTTCTGTTGTAAACGAAAATAATATTTCTGAAAAAGACGTGTATATCAAAAACGGTCGTATTGAAAAAATAGCAGATCAGATTGATATCAAAGAAAGAGTCACCGAGATCAATGGTGAAGGGAAACATTTATTCCCCGGAGCCATTGATGATCAGGTACATTTTCGCGAACCGGGATTAACACACAAGGCAACCATTTATACAGAAAGTAAAGCAGCCGTAGCAGGTGGTGTTACCTCATTTATGGAAATGCCCAACACTATACCCAATGCCCTTACCGGAGAATTATTAGAGGATAAATATACTATCGGAAAACATGATTCCGTGGCCAATTATTCATTTTTCATGGGAGTGAGTAATACCAATGCAGAAGAAGTCCTGAAAATGAATAAAAGGAAAAAAGACATCTGTGGTGCGAAAATTTTCATGGGTTCCAGTACCGGGAACATGCTTGTGGACAGCGAACCGACATTGCATAAAATTTTCAGTGAAAGTGAATTGCTGATTGCTACTCACTGCGAAGACGAAAAGATTATTAAAGAAAATTACAGAAAATTAAAAAGCAATAAGCCGGATCTTTCCCCTTCCGACCATCCAATCATAAGGGATGAAAATGCCTGTTATACTTCTTCTTCCTTTGCTATTTCACTTGCAAAAAAATACAACAGCCGTTTACATATTTTACACATCACCACTGAAAAGGAACTGGAGCTATTTACGAATAAAATTCCTTTGAAAGAAAAAAGGATTACAGCAGAAGTATGCGTACATCATCTTCACTTCACTTCGGACGATTATGAAACTCTGGGCTATATGATCAAATGCAATCCTGCGATCAAAGAATCAAAAAATAAGGAAGCACTCTGGAAAGGGTTATTGGATGGACACCTGGACGTGATCGCCACCGATCATGCGCCCCATACGTGGGATGAGAAACAACCACCGTATGAGAATGCCCGTTCAGGCCTGCCACTGGTACAATACCCCTTAGTAATGATGTTATCTCATTATAAAGAAGGCAGAATCTCTTTGGAGAAGATTGCCGAAAAAATGAGCCATGCGGTAGCTGATTGTTTCAGAATAAAAGACCGGGGATATATTCGTGAAGGATATTTCGCAGATCTGGTGGTGGTAGATCTCAACCAATCCACCACGGTAAAAAAAGAAAATCTTTTGTACAAATGCGGATGGAGCCCTTTGGAAGGCATCACATTTCCTGCATCCATCACCCATACTTTTGTAAATGGGAATTGCGTATATTCAAAAGATTATTATGGAAATACCCTCTGGGATGAATCTATAAAAGGACAAAGATTGCAATTCGAAAAATAAAGATGCTGTATTAAATGAACTATGAACTACAACTTGTGAATTTGAATTATGGAAACAGACAAGACCACACTAAACGACCTCTCCATCTTCAACCAGGAAGATGAGTTTTCCGTTTTTAATAAACTGAACTTAACACGAACCACCGGGGGGCGCGAGAAATTACGGCAGATCTTCAGCAGATCATTAAACGATGCAGAATCCATACAAAACGTACAAAAAACATTACAACTTATTCTTGACAAGGAGAAACAGTGGCCACTCTATATCAGCAATGGAACGGTAATGATGATTTATAAATTTTATGAAGCCACTATAGACCAGCCACCGGCAAGGCCTACGCCCCTATCCTCTTATTTCTACAAATTATTCCATGGCCCCGACTTTTCCCTCATCAAATATTCTATAGGGCATATTTTTGATTTTATAAAAGGAATGCATGATATCCTTTCCGTATTCTTAAATGACGAGGCTCCTTTAAATCTAAAAAAGATCCTGGAAAAGGCACGCGTATTAACGGAAAAGCACCAATTCCAAATTGCTTTTCAAAAGGAAAAAGCTGACGAACTTTCCCGGAGCGAGATGCTTTCCCTTGCTTATTTCGTACGGTACCACTATAAACAAAATCTTCTGGAGCTGATAGATATCTACTCTAAGTTGGACGCATGGTTTGGGATGGCAATGGCAGTAAAAGAATTTAATTTGTCATTTCCCATTTTCCTTCCTTCAAAGCAGCCCGAGTTAAAAGTGAAACAATTGTATCATATTTTATTAAGAGATCCGGTAGCTTATGATGTTGAACTAAACGAAGAAAATAATTTTATTTTCTTAACCGGGGCCAACATGGCAGGCAAAAGCACCTTCATCAAAGCTGTGAGTACCGCTGCCTTTCTAGCACATATCGGCATGGGAGTTCCTGCACAATCTATGGAACTTTCACTTTTTGACGGGCTGCTGAGCAACATTAATGTAGTGGACAATATTGCAAAGGGGGAAAGTTACTTTTACAACGAAGTACAACGCATCAAAAACACGATCCTCAAGGTAAACGATGGAAGAAAATGGCTGATACTTATTGATGAAATATTTAAAGGTACCAATATACAGGATGCCATGAAATGCAGTACCATCGTGATTGAAGGATTGATCAAAATAAAGGGATCCTTATTTATCTTATCCACTCATCTTTATGAAATAAGCGAGCATTTAAAGAGCTACACTAACATTGATTTCAAATATTTCGAAACCCAGGTTATCAATGACAAACTCCTTTTTAATTATCGGCTCCGCGATGGCGTGAGTAATGACCGGCTCGGTTATTTAATTTTAAAAAATGAAAAAGTGATTGAATTGCTGGAAAGATTGTAAGTCTTGTACCAATTCCATTCCTCAAAATTCATAATACACATCATCTTTTTTTAAAAAAATAATTGTTGGTAAAACAGTCAATAATTATTTTTCACAGATACTCTTTTGGATTAATGAGTCTTTTATCTCCTGAACTCTTTTCAGTGAAGAATCAATATTATGCAACCCTCACTATAAAGATCATCCACAGTTTTCTCAGAGATTTTTCCATTAATAAAAATTGAAAAAAATCTTTTTTGTTTCGTCCTCAATAGCTTTTGCTTTTGTTACCGCTATTTTCATTAATTTCATTTCAAATAAATATTTTTCCATCGTATGCTAGTCAAAACTTTCGGCAGTGCGGTTTATGGCGTAGAAGCTATTACCATTACGGTGGAGGTAAACGTGAGCAGTGGAAAATTTACATCTATTGTGGGGCTGGCTGATAATGCTGTGAAAGAAAGCCTGGAGCGGATGGAGAGCGCTATAAAAACCAATGGCTATCATTTCCCCCGTACCAAAGTGGTGGTGAATCTTGCTCCTGCTGATATTCGAAAAAGTGGTACCGCCTTTGACCTGCCCATTGCTATGGCTACATTGGGAGCCAGCGAGCAATTGGAAAATGCAGAGAAGTTAAATGACTATGTAATCATGGGCGAGTTAAGCCTCGATGGAACAGTACGCCCCATCAAAGGAGCTCTGCCAATCGCTATACAGGCGCGAAAAGAAAATTTCAAAGGACTTATTCTTCCCAAAGAAAATGCGCGGGAAGCTGCCATGGTAAACAAACTGAACGTATATGGCGTAGGCCACATCAATGATGTTATTGATTTTTTTATTGATGAAAATTCTATCCAGCCAACGTTTGTAAATACCCGCGAAGAGTTTGCCAATGCACAAAGTGATTTTGAAATAGATTTTTGCGATGTAAAAGGACAGGAAAATATTAAGCGCGCTTTGGAAATTGCCGCGGCAGGTGGACATAATGCAATTTTGATTGGGCCGCCAGGCGCAGGAAAAACCATGCTGGCAAAGCGTTTACCTACTATTCTTCCACCACTGAGTTTGCAGGAAGCATTGGAAACTACTAAAATTCATAGTGTAGCCGGTAAACTTCCGGAGAACGCTACCTTGATTTCCAAACGTCCTTTTCGTTCTCCTCATCACACTATTTCTGATGTAGCCCTTGTCGGAGGCGGAGGAATGCCGCAGCCGGGGGAAATTTCTCTGGCACACAATGGCGTATTATTTTTAGATGAATTACCCGAATTTAAAAGAACCGTTCTGGAAGTGATGCGACAGCCGATGGAAGAAAGAAGGGTTACCATATCGCGGGCAAAAGTATCACTAGATTTCCCATCGAGTTTTATGCTTATTGCCTCTATGAATCCCTGCCCATGCGGATATTACAATCATCCTGAGAAAGAATGTACCTGCCCGCCGGGAGCAGTTCAAAAATACCTGAATAAAATTTCAGGGCCTTTGCTCGATAGAATTGATCTTCATGTAGAGGTGACTCCGGTTGCTTTCAGCGAATTATCCTCCACACAAGATTTTGAAAAAAGTGAGCGTATCCGCGAGCGTGTAATAAAAGCGAGAGAAAAACAGGCAGATCGCTATAAAGACAATCCCGGAGTGTATTGCAATGCTCAAATGAGCAGTAAAATGCTCAAAGAAATTTGTGTAATCTCACAGGTAGGCTCCAGCCTCCTGAAAGTAGCGATGGAAAAATTAAACCTCTCTGCCCGCGCGTATGACCGCATTTTAAAGGTAAGCCGCACCATTGCCGATCTTTCGGGAAGTGATGACATCAAACCTGAACATCTTGCCGAAGCCATCCAATACAGGAGTTTAGACAGAGAAGGATGGGCGGGATGATAGAAGTCAAAAATATTGCTGATTTTAAAAAATAATAAAGATTCGAAAAGAATTGTCAGCATGGATTGAAGGAACCAGAATCTCCAAATAGGTCGGTACTTCGGACACAAGTAATGGACAATCTAAAAAACAGATAGCTCCTGTTTTATTCTATAAAGTAACGAGACCTAACCGGATTAAGATGTATCTTAATGACTATGTAAAGAATATAAATACGATTTATTTGGCATAGAGATTGCCCATCTTTTAATGAATACATTTTTAATATCGGTAATTTTGGGAGATTGTTTCATTTTTTGGTAAATTGTTTTTAATAATCCAACAGATAGAGGAATTATATTTTATATTCAACAAGTCAATAATAAAAAGAACATTCTCTTTAGTATGCTTACTTCTGAATTAAAAAATAAAATTGATGAAAAGTGGGATGCTTGCTGGCCAATAAGCAAATTGAGGCCAATATTTATTCTTGACCTGATTAGTTACTTGTTCTTTATAAGAAAAGTGAATGAGAATCAGTTGGTGGGTGAAATAGAGGAAAATAAATCGGATGATTTTTTTCCAAATTCAAAGGATGGAAAATACTTGAATAGTAGTTTTTTAAATGTCCCGGATGGTCACAGCAAGCACGCTCATTTCGCAGGAGAGATTGGTAATTCCAATTTAAAAAAGGATTATTCATACGATTTAACTTACGGCTTATTTGTAAAAGGAGATGTGTTGATGGCTCCCACTCATAAACTATCAGGTAATGCAGAAGAAATCCTTAAAATTATTGAAGAAGGAGACGATGATTTAAAGGGTGAAATATTTGATTACCTTTTGTACAAAGCGGAAATAAAAGGAACTAACGGGCAAGCGTACCTGCCTGAGCTTCTCGTTGAATTAATGGTTTCTATTATTCAACCTTCAAAGAAAGATTTTATTTTGAATGCGGCAGCAGGAAACGGAAGCCTATTGGTAGGCTGCATAAAATATATTGCCAGGAGGAATATTTTAACCTCCGGGGATAATTTTGATTCACGAAAGCTCGTAGGTATTGAATCTGATTTAACAGGACTTCGTATTGCAGGTATGAATATGATACTGCATGGCATTCATAATCCCGAATTAATAATCCCGGATACTAATACCCCTTTAAAAAATATTATTACCAGACAACCCTCCGTAGTAGTAGCTAATCTGATTTTTGCACCGGATGATGATAAAATTAATACTGAAATTAATTCAGGAAATGAGACAATAAATAAGGAAATATACTACCTGAATTTTATTTTAAAAAATCTTGAAGCAGGAACCAGGGCCGTTATTATCGTCTCTGAGATCACCTTGTATCATCCAGGCTCAGAATTTACATCAATTCGTCGTGAAATTGTTAACAACTGCAAGCTCGATGCCATATTGTATTTGGGTGGGAAAAATTTTTCCAATTTTTTCGGTACAAGTATTCTTATATTTTCTAAAGAAGCAACCGTTAAAACTGATAAAGTCTGGTTTTGCAAAATAGAGAATGATGCAGAAAACTTTCCAACTCAATATGATGAATTTGAGGACATTCTAAGTCATTTCAAAAATAAAGATTACAAAAAGAGAAGTGCAAATCAGGAAAGCTTTTTTATTAATGCGGATGAAATAATATCCAAAGATTATAATCTTAGTTATAAGGTATATCATTTGATAAAAAAAGAGCCTCCACCCGATTATTTTCCCAATAATAGTCTCCCCGCTATAAAAGAAGTTCTTAATGATAAGGACTACACGATTCCTTTAGAATCTACTGCAGATGAAATAAAAAAAGCAACCAGAAAATATATAATGGCTGACAGTAAAAGCCTATCAAAACCTATCCCAGATGACTTAAAGGACGCTACTAAAAAAGTTATAGCTCCTGATAATAAAGTTTTATTAAAACCCATTGCTGTTAAAACAAAAAAAATATCTAAAAAAAATACAACTGCTAACAGTAAAATTCCACTAAAGGTCATTCCGGATGAAACAAAAGATGCTACTAAAAAAGAGAGAACTCCTAATAATAAAGTCTTATTAAAACCCACTGCTACTAAAACAAAGGAACCATCTAAAAAGAATATAATTGCTCACAGTAAAATTCCACCAAAGGTCATTCCGGATGAAACAAAAGATGCTACTAAAAAAGGGATAGCTCCTGATAATAAAGTTTTATTAAAACCCATTGCTCCTAAAACAAAGGAACCATCTAAAAAGAATATAATTGCTTCCAGTACAATTCCATCAAAGGTCATTCCGGATGAAATAAAAGATGCAACTAAAAGAGGTATAATACCCGACAATAAAGTTCCATTAAAATCCATTGCTGCTAAAACAAAGGAACCATCTAAAAAAAATATAGCACATGCCATTGAAATTTCCTTTAAGTCCTTTGCTTCTCAAGTAAAAGAAGTAATTAAAGGGATAAAACCGGTGGCTGCTGAAAAGAAAGAAGCAAATAAAGTGGTAACTAATCAGACTTTAGTGTGGTCTATTCCAAAAAATTGGTTGTCTCAAAAAATACCTGTCAAAAAAATTATTTCCGTATCCGGATTGGCAATTATATTTATCTGCATCGTTTATTGGGGCCTATTTTATAAAAATGATATTTTTTCTCAAGGAAAACCTGATTCAATTTCTGCGGTAGTTCCCGATTCATCAAATAAATCTTCTGTATTCAATTCTGCATCGAAACATTCAATTGACAGTATTATAAACGTAATAAATAATTATGCAGCAAAAGACAGCGCGAATGGTGCTGATGCAAAATATACCGTGATTTCCAAAGCATACTTTTATAGTTCGCCTGATCAAACCACAAAGCAAAAACAGTTTATCAACAATTTGAGCAACGATACATTAATACCCATTAAAGCAAATAATGATTTTATTTTTGTTGACTACATTAACATGAACGGAGAAAGTATAAAAGGATGGCTCAACAAAAATGATCTTATAACGGTATTACCGGAAGCAACTCAAAATATCGTTCATAACGAAATAAATACTGCTGAAAAAACATACAGAACAAAATCCAAAGCCTATTTTTACCGGCTGGCTGATATAGGAAAGCGGAGCAGCCTTTACCTTGGTCAATCAAATCCTACTATACTAACACCTTTAAAAGAAGAAAATGGATTTGTATATGTGATTTACACTAACACACGTGGGAAAACCACAAAGGGGCGGCTCAACAAAAAAGATCTGATCCCCGTAAATTAATAGTCTTCTACAAGCTTATACTGGCAGAAAAACTCAGACTTTTGAATGCGTCAGGCTTATCGCAATTTTCTTATTCAAATAAAATCAGTACTCAAATAACAATCATCACGACAGCAGGCTATAAATGCAATATTTGCTCCTTTCAATTTCCAGCTTAATAACAAAAACCGCATCATTACCGGGTCTTGCCAATATTGATGGCAGAAACTTGAAACAGATTTCCCATAGGTTAATCAAGAATTGTATTATTCTATTATAATGTGTAGGAAATAGTTGTTGAACGTAATCAGGCGATTTTCTCAGGTTTTGAAGCTATACCAGGAATCGGTTTTTTTTAAAAAAATTATGGACAATCGCTAAAGCGCCTCACTTCTTTTAGGAGACTATTTTGACAACTTCATCAGTTACCAAATTAAAAGTGGACGCTTTTCTTCTGTAAGCGAAGTGGTAAGAGCTTCCCTACGGCTTTTTGAATAAAAAGAGAAATTAAAAGGTGAATTAGTAAAGGAACTTAAAAAAAACGAAAAGTCGGGATTTGTTCAAAAATTTGACCGTATTAAAGTCATCAAAATCTTCAGGGTAAATAGGTAATCAATGCGCTATAGAACTAGCGTTAAAGCATCGGAAGATATTGAGAACATCTGGCTTTATTCTTTTTAAAATTGGTCACTATAATAGGCTGAGGACAAGGCATATAAATTTGATTTTTGATGAAATTGAATATTTATCTGTCCATACAATGCCTGTCAAAGACTTTAGCCATATCAGGAAGAATCACCGTAGTTCCAAAGTAAAATCACACCTGGTTTCCTATCGAATAGTGAGTAACCAAATCGAAATCATTAAAGTATTACACCAACGAATGGACGTTGATAATCGGTTAAAAGACAAAAACCCGATGCGTTCAACAGCAGGCTCTTATGTAGAACTCTTGCTCTCATAGTATTTTGGTAATGTGGTGGTGGTTTATGAGGCTCCTTCATTCAGTTAAATGTATTCCATTTACTTTTGTCCTATGAAATTATTGCTTCAATACCTTAAGCCCTATAAATGGCTGATGGCATTAACGCTTTTACTCGCTACGATCAATCAGGTATTTTCTATGATGGATCCGTGGATTTTCGGTAAAATGTTCGACAAATTCGTAACGCATCCACATGCCGGCAACAGAACCTCCGGAGAATATTTATCCAATGTTTTACTTTATCTGGGAATGTTGATCGGCGTAGCAATGGTTTCACGTATCGCTAAAGCTTTTCAGGATTATTTCGGAAATGTAGTAGTACAAAAATTCGGAGCCAGATTATTTACCGACGGACTGAAACACTCCATGACGCTCCCATACCAGGATTTTGAAGATCAACGAAGTGGCGAAACACTATCCATCCTTTCAAAAGTAAGGGCCGATACAGAGAAATTTATCATTTCTTTCAACAATATTTTATTCGGGATTCTTGTAGGTGTAATTGTGGTAATGATTTATTCATTTTCGTTGCACTGGTCCATCATGCCGGTATATGTGGGTGGAATTGCTTTATTGTCACTAATGACAAGTATCCTCAGCCGTAAAGTAAAAACCATACAACGCAAAATCGTAAATGAAACCAATGCACTGGCCGGCACTACTACAGAATCACTAAGGAATATCGAACTTGTAAAAAGCCTCGGATTGACCCAGCAGGAAGTAAGCCGGCTTAATAACAACACGTATAAAATTCTCGGGCTTGAATTAAAAAAAGTAAAAAGTATTCGTACACTCAGCTTTATTCAGGGCACCTTTGTTAATTTTCTGCGACAATCCATTATGTTCATCCTGCTGTGGCTCATTTTTAAAGATACCATTACGCCGGGGCAATTGATGACACTCACTTTTTATTCATTTTTTATCTTCGGACCCTTGCAGGAAATCGGGAACATCATTATTTACTATCGTGAAGCCGAGGCATCTCTCGAAAACTTTGATACGCTCATGAAAAAACCTCCGGAAGAAAAACCGGTTAATCCGGTAGCTCTGGGAAACATAAGCGAACTGAAATTTATGGACGTAACCTTCCGTCATCAATCTGCGCAACAAGCTGCGCTGACCCATATCAGTTTCCAGGTAAAAAGAGGCGAAACCATTGCCTTTGTAGGCCCCTCCGGCTCCGGGAAAACTACCCTGGTAAAATTATTGGTAGGATTGTATATTCCCCAGCAGGGAGAAATTTTTTACAATCACATCGGCAGAAAAGAAATAGATTTCGATGTACTAAGAACTCAAATAGGATTCGTAACGCAGGACACGCAACTGTTTGCAGGAACCATCAAAGAGAATTTGCTTTTTGTAAATCCTACGGCAACTGATGAGGAAATCCTGGATGCTTTAAACAAGGCAGCCTGCTATACCATTTTAGAACGTGCCGATAAAGGAATAGAAACTGTGATTGGCGAGAGCGGTATCAAGATTTCAGGAGGAGAAAAACAACGCTTATCAATAGCAAGGGCACTCCTTCGTCATCCGCATTTATTAATTTTTGATGAAGCCACTTCTTCCCTTGATTCCTTAACAGAAGAAGAGATCACCAACACCATCAAAGACGTTTCTTCTCAGAAAGAACAAATCACTATCTTAATTGCTCACCGCCTGAGTACTATTATGCATGCAGACAAAATTTATGTTCTTGAAAAAGGCGAGATTATTGAGACAGGGAATCATCAGGAGCTGATTGCCAGGATGGGACTGTATTACGCTATGTGGCGGCAGCAAATCGGTGAAAGAAAGAAATCAACACCAACCCCTGAACTGGCCAATTAAAATTATCAAAATAGTAAATCCCCGGTTTACTACATCACTATCTTTGTGGGATGAATGAAGATGCAGAACCTCAGCCTGGCCTCTTATGGAGCCTGTTCACTATGCGGTGCCCCAGGTGCCGGAGAGGGATCATCTACAGAAGTCCCAATCCTTACAAACATATAAGTGCTTCACACATTTTCGACATGAATGATAAATGTCCGGTATGTAAACAGAAATTTAACCTTGAGCCGGGATTCTGGATGGGAACTGCTTATGTAAGTTATGCTGTAGCCATCTGTTTATCCGCCGTTTCTTTCATTGGATGGTGGATCATCATAGGCATTTCGGTGGATGATAACCGGGTACTTTACTGGTTAATTTTTAATGGGATTGTATTACTACTATTACAGCCGTGGCTCATGCGGCTGAGCCGTGTAATTTTCCTTTACCTGGTCTTGAAGTACAATAAGAATTATGAAAACGAAGATCCGGTATCTTTCTGCTAAAAATAAAGAAATACCTTTCCATCCATTCTTTTCTTCTAACCTCCTGAATATACTTTTTATCCACGGCTCACTACATCCTAACATGGATAGCAATTTCATACGAAAGCAAAGCAGCATACAACGCTACACCCATTTTTCATCATTCAATCATCCTTTAAAATTCAATGGTACATCCACCCGAATGCTAAAGTTTCTTCCCATATTATAAATTCCATCATGGCCTGTAAAATTGCCAGGATATTGTTCAAAATACTTTAGCCTGTTCAATCCTGATTGATACGCCACATTTAATAAATTATTTCCCATGAAAGAAACATTCAAAAATGGTTTTCCACCCTTATTTAAAATATTGGCACCAAAGCCGGCATTGACCAGTTGATACCCGGCGGTAGGAGTCTCTGTGCCATTTTCAAGGTAAGCCCTGTTTTGCGTGGCAAATACTTCAAACTGTACTTTTACAAATGCATTGGCAAAAGTATTCCCCACCTTTTTGATATTGGCCCTCAATTCAGAAATGGTGTGTAACGGCGGAATAAAAGGCAAATATTTTGCGCTGTCGGGCATCTTCCCTTCTCCGGGAACACCTTCATTGGTTCCATATACAACCGAAAGGGAATTTTCAAAATGCAGCCAATCCCACGGATGCGGATGAACATCCACCGTCAATTCACCTCCATACAAATTGGCTTTTGCTGCTACAAATTTGAAAGTCTGGTTTCCCGGCACAATGACAGAATCTCCACCCATAGCACTTCCGAGTTTCTGGTTGTAGATATAGTTCTGAATAGTATTATTGAACACATCCGCATTGACAGTAACATGTGTAGAATTGAATTCAACCCCCAGATCTTCCTGCAAATTAAATTCGGGCTTAAAATTAAGATTCCCTATCTGATAAATACCGGTGCCGGGATGTACACCATTCGCAGAGATCTCAGAAATATTGGGGGCTCTGTATCCCCTGCCTATGTTAGCTTTCACACTAAATTGATGATTGATCCTGTAAGAAAGGCCCAGGCTCCCGCTCCCACCCGAAAAAGTATGTTTATAAGAAGAAAACGGATGACTGGCACCTACCGTATCCGCACCGGTTACTACATGATCAAAACCGGTAACAGGATCAGTAGTGCTGTACAATCCATCATTACTGAAATACCTTACATCGTATCTTATACCACCAGCAATCTCGAGTTTACCAAGTGTTTTCTTTGCATAAATAAAGGGCCCGAAATCAAACTGGTGATAAGACGGAATAATAAATTCCGTTCCGCTATTCACATTATTATTCTGGTACATTCCATTGATCCCGGTAGTTACACTCAATCCTTTTGATTCATGAAAATAATATTTCACATCATAACTGTATGTATCCAGCTTAAGATACAAACCAGGCACCTGCACTTCGGGATGGCTGTATTCTCTGCGGATACTTTTCTGAAAAGCAAGGTTTACCGCCAATCTCCCATTCCCAACCAGGAGGCTGCTGGCACTGTACATACGATAATGTTGTACATGCTGGTGCAGATCAGAAATTTTATAAGTATTCAATTCCGATTCACTCACGATAGGCCTAAACGCATCCTCTTCTGTAATTTGTTTGGTAAATCTCCTCGAAGCCGAATCACGGCTCCCATCGGGGATTTCCTGAAGATCATTAAACATAGAAAGACCGAGGCGGCTATAGCCCCAATTTTTGCTCACGCCGGCATTCGCTGATACATCTGTTTCTGCAAATCCGGTATTGTACACTCTTCCATCATATTTATCGGTATAATTGGTCGCCATTTTATGAGTAAAAGTGCCCCCCCAGGTATAATCACCGGTATGCGCGGCAATGGTTGCAGAATTTTCTATCAACCGGTTATTCGTCTGATATTCATTTAAAATATTTCCAATAATTTTCCCTTCCGCAGGTGGGTTAGCAGGAATCAGGTTTACCACTCCGGCTACGGCATCAGATCCATAGATAAGGCTGGCAGGACCTTTCACCACTTCTACTTTATCTACTGTATTTTGATCCACTTCAATCCCGTGTTCATCGCCCCATTGCTGACCTTCCTGCCGCACCCCGTCGTACAAAGTAAGGATCCTGTTAAATCCCAACCCTCTGATAAAAGGTTTGGAAACATTGGGGCCTGTAGTAACCTCACTCACACCCGGCACCCGTGCGATGGCATCAATGATATTGGTGTTCAGATTTTGCTGAAGAAATTGTCTATTGATCGAAACAATGGGAATCGGATTTCTTCTGATAGAAGTGGCTTTGGAAGAAGCGGTAACTACGATATCATTTTCTTCGGTAACAGCTATCTCCATAGGGAAATTCTGAACTTTATTTTCATTGAAATAAATATTCTGAAGAACGGTTTTGTATCCCAGGCTTCTTATCTCTACAAGATAAGTGCCCGACGGTATATTGCCAATGAAATAATTCCCGTTGTCATCAGCAACACTTCCTTTTCGCATATCCGGAATATAGGCCGATGCACCGCCAAGCGCCCCCCCCGATACATCCGTTATTTTTCCCGAGAGTGAATACCGTACAGAATTTTTTTGTGCACTAGCCGGTAACGAAAGAAACACACACACACCTATAGTAAGTATAAAGCAAAATATTTTCATTCTAATTTTTTTTAAGAAGGACTCATTTGTATAAACGAATCCTGTTATAGCCTTCAATAAAAAGAAATACAGTGATTGCCTGAATCAATCGTGGAGAGAATACTGTGATCAGGATAGAGAAGGCGGCCCTCTTAATCCAAAAGAAACAGAGCGGGAAAGAATAATTTCACTAAGAAAGGAGTATGGGTATTCGGTAAATACCGTAATAACAGCACCCAGCATCATTAAATTTCCGGGAGTATAAGGAGCAATTACTACATTGCTTTCGCAATGGCAATTAATCCCTGTTACATTGAGCTGAGGAGTATTTGAATCGGTTAAAGTCTTGCTTACAAAATCTTTATGATTGGCAAAAAGAAGGTGCAGGTATTTAGTAGGCGTATTGCTCAACGCAAATACACCAAGCAATACAACAGCAAAAAACTTCCTAATATAGATATTCCGACTCAAATCACGAATTAAGGGAGCAAAAGTAAAACTTTCTATTTTATAAAATATGCAAAAAAATTATTAAAGGTAAAACACAGATTCAACTGGTAAGTACAACTATCAATTAATGAGTATTAAAAAATTTCGGAATGAATTTTGCCTGTATTTCACTAT
This sequence comes from Ginsengibacter sp., assembly GCA_039937655.1. GTDB lineage: Bacteria > Bacteroidota > Bacteroidia > Chitinophagales > Chitinophagaceae > Ginsengibacter. The sequence continues at coordinate 49,959 of JBDTGA010000112.1, read as the reverse complement.
ATTTAGAATTCATTATTTAACCTTAAAAAAAATTGTACTATGCCAATTGTAAAAGTAATCGAGGTGATCGCTTCATCTGAAAAAAGCTTTGATGACGCCATTAAAAATGCCGTAAAAGAAGTCTCTAAAACAGTAAAAAATATTGACTCTGTTTATGTGAAAGATTTTAAAGTACACGTAAAGAATGAAGAAATAACTACCTATGGTGTTATTTGTAAAGTATCGTTCAGGGTAGGTGAAAAGTAATCTTTTGGATATAAAATATTTTTCAGACATAAAGGGAGTTTAACCACTCCCTTTATTTTTTAACATACCTTTCCGTGAAGGTTTTACATAAACACATTTTTTGTTTATGGGTTGTTCGTAATTTGCAAACCTTTTAATACTAATTACAAATTTTATTGAAATCAAATGCTACAAACTGCAGAAGACATTCGGCTACTGAATGAAAAGATCAATCATTCAGCTTCTTTCATTGATAAGATACATGCTGAGATCGGAAAAATTATCATTGGCCAGAATCACATGGTGGAGCGCTTACTGATAGGATTGTTGAGCAACGGGCACATCCTGCTGGAAGGAGTACCGGGACTGGCCAAAACCCTCTCTATAAAATCACTCGCAAGTACCATCAACGCACAATTCAGCCGCATTCAATTTACTCCTGATTTGTTGCCTGCCGATGTGATCGGCACGATGATTTACAATCAGCAAAAAAATGAATTCGTGGTTCGCAAAGGCCCCATATTTGCCAACTTTATTCTCGCCGATGAAATCAATAGAGCCCCTGCTAAAGTACAAAGCGCCTTATTGGAAGCTATGCAGGAAAGACAGGTTACCATTGGAAATAATTCGTACAAATTAGAAGAACCTTTTTTGGTATTGGCTACTCAAAACCCTATTGAGCAGGAAGGAACCTACCCCTTGCCGGAAGCACAGGTTGACCGCTTTATGCTGAAGGTGATCATTGATTACCCTTCCAAAACCGAGGAACAGGCCATCATCAGGCAGAATGTACTTGAAATGCAACAGCCACAGATAAACGCAGTAGTTTCTTCTTCAGAAGTATTGAATGCCCGCGGCCTGGTAAGAGAAGTATATATGGACGAAAAAGTGGAACAATATATTCTTGATATTGTATTCGCTTCCCGCTATCCCGATCAATACAATCTTTCAAAAATAAAACCACTGATAACTTATGGTGGTTCTCCCAGAGCAAGTATTAATCTTGCACTCGCTTCAAAGGCTTATGCCTATCTGAATAAGCGCGGTTATGTGATTCCGGAAGACGTAAGAAATATTTGCAGGGATGTACTCCGTCACCGTATAGGCCTCACTTATGAAGCCGAAGCAGAAAATGTAAATGTTGAAATGGTAATTGATGAGATATTAAAAGCCGTAAATGTACCTTAGATGATCAACGATCAAAAAACAGAGATCATGAAAAAATATACCACTCCTCTTTTATCCCGGTTTCCCGCATTGACATTTTTCAAACCGATAGTATCTCAAGAAATGCCGATGGAAAATATGAATAAACAGAGATAGTAAAAGAGGACCCATCCTCTGCCGTAAAATTATACAACCATGAGCTAAAACATTTCACTACTTAAAATGTAAAAAATCAGATACGGAAGGACTTTTAAAAGAACCTGAAAAATTTATCACCGGCTTAAAGAAAACCATGATATCAGAAAGAAAAAACACAAGGAACTGGTAAAATAAATTTCTCATCCATCTTAGAAATAAAAATTTCAGAAGTTCTTTCAAAAACAATAAAATAACCAATTAAACAATTAACTATTTAATCATTGCTCACCACTACCGACATAGTAAAAAAAGTAAAAGAGCTGGAGATCATTAGTAAGAGGATCACTACCCATCTTTTCATGGGCGAGTATCATTCTGCATTCAAAGGGAAAGGAATGCGGTTCAGGGAAGTAAGAGAATATTATCATGGAGACGACGTGAGATTTATTGACTGGAATGTAAGTGCCAGATATGCTCATCCTTTTACAAAAGTCTTCGAAGAAGAAAGAGAACTTACCGTTATGTTACTCATAGATATAAGTGCGAGTTCCCTATTTGGCACTGTACATCAGAATAAAAGAGACCTTATTACAGAAATAGCGGCAGTAATTACTTTCAGTGCCATCAATAATAATGACAAAGTAGGTGCTATTTTTTTCAGCGATAGAATAGAAAAATACATCCCTCCTAAAAAAGGAAAAGAACATGCTCTCTATGTAGTACGCCAGTTATTAACAGCAACACCCCGGCATACCGGCACGAGTATAAGAGAAGCATTAAATGCTTTCTCAAAATCTCATCATCAGAAAAGTATTGCCTTTATAATAAGTGATTTTATAGATGAAAATTATGAACATCGTTTGCGTGTACTAAGCAAAAGGCACGACATTATAGGGTTGAAAGTATATGATAAAATGGATAGCCAGCTTCCTGATATTGGTATGGTAAAGGCGCAGGACATAGAAACGGGAAGATCACAATGGCTTAATACTTCTGATGCGATGGTGCGGTACAATTACCATCAGAATTTTATTGACCAAAGTACTGCCTGCAAAAATATTTTCAAAAAAGCCGGTGCCGATTTGCTGCATTTGCGTACAGATGAAGACTATGTCAAGATCCTGCAACAATTTTTTAAACGAAGAAAAAAAACTCATTAACAGGAATTGAAGAATTGCGTTCACGATATAATACCTGCTACAACTACCCTGATTATTCTTTTATTCTGTGGCGCATCAGATTCTTTTGCACAAGCACCCTCCATAAAAACATCCGTTGATAAAAACAATATTCTCATTGGGCAGCAAATAAGATTTCATGTAGAAACTTCCATGCCCGATAATACCTATCGGCTCAGTTGGTTTTCTGTTCCCGACAGCCTGGGAAATTTCACTACGGTTACTAAAAATAAAATTGACTCTACTTCAGCCAATGGTAATCTTAATTTCAGCCAGGATATTATCCTTACCAGCTTCGATTCTGGCCGCCAGATAATTCCTCCGCTGACACTTATAGCATCCACCCTTGAAGGAGATTCCACCTTCAACCTCTACACCGATTCTATACCGATAAATGTTACGTATTCCCCTACAGACAGCATCATGCCTTTTCATGGTATCAAAAATATTATTGAAGTAAAAAAAGAATGGCCCTGGTGGGCATGGTTATTAGTAGGACTGTCCGTCATACTCCTGACATTATGGGTCTTATTTCTTTTAAAATTCTTTAAAAAGAAAAAACAAATTACCGTTTTTGAATCCAGGCTATCCCCATATAATGAAGCAATGCAGTTACTAAGTGAACTTGTAAAAGAAGACCTGATACAAAATAATAAAGCAAAAGAATATCATACCCGGCTTACAGAGGTTTTTAAAAGGTATTTATCCAGAAAAACCAATACCTACCAAATGCACCTTACCACCGATGAAATATTGATCGAACTAAACGGAATGAATTTATCAAAAGAGCAGATTACCGGTTTTGCCAATTCGCTCCGCATGGGCAATGCCGTAAAATTTGCCCAATATATCCCTCCTGCTTATGAAGATGAGAATTGCTTTTCTAAAACAAAAGAGATGATAACTGCCATCAATAATATTGTGAACAAAAAAGCAGGAAATGATATTTGATTATTTTAGCAATATTACTTTTGGGCAGCCGTGGATGTTACTGCTTTTTACCCTGATTCCTTTCCTGATCATCTGGAAATTTGGCAGAGGGAAAAAACAGGTAGCTGCCATCAATATATCTTCTGCCAAAGGATTATCGTCTTCACGATCATGGAAAAATACCATACAACAATTTCCCTTTATTTTCAGGATACTCGCACTCAGTTGCATCATTATTGCACTCGCAAGGCCACAAACAAAATTTGATGAAACACAAACCGAAGGAGAAGGCATAGATATCATCCTGTGTATAGATGTGAGTGGAAGTATGACTGCTCAGGATTTTACACCCAATCGTATGGAAGCCGCCAAGAGAGTGGCCGAAGAATTTGTGGACCACCGTCCCTCCGACAGAATAGGCGTAGTAATATTTGCAGGAGAAAGTTTTACCCAATGCCCACTCACTACCGATCATTATGTTTTAAAAACACAAATAGCCCAGATAAGAAACGGACTGCTTGAAGACGGCACCGCGATAGGATCGGGACTGGCTACCAGTGTGGACCGGTTAAGAAACAGTAAAGCAAAAAGCAAAGTGATCATACTTCTTACCGATGGAGTGAACAATGGCGGACTTATAGACCCTTCAACTGCTAAAGAGATTGCAAAAACTTTTAAAATAAAAGTTTATACCATAGGCGTAGGAACCGATGGCTATGCACCTACTCCGGTGAGCACCCCGATGGGAATCGTTATGCAGAATCAGAAAGTATCCATTGACGAAGCATTATTAAAAAATATTGCCAATGAAACGGGCGGAAAATATTTCAGAGCAACCGACAACAAAAGCCTTGAAGATATTTACAATGAAATAGACCGAATGGAGAAATCGAAAGTAGAAATTACCACTTTCCATCATTATTCAGAAAAGTTCTATCCTTTCATCTTTGCGGCTATGGCATTGCTTTTACTGGAAATCATTTTGAGATATACCTTCTTCAAAAAATTCCCTTAAAGGAATCATTTTGTCAAAACAGAATAGAAGATTACCTCTCTATCCAATTGAACATAACAAAAAAGGTAATCGCAATGACAACCTTAATCCACCGAAAGCCGGTTTTGTTAATACCCAACCATAGTGGCATTCACTCTACAACCTGCTTTTGAAGAGGTACAAGAGGAAATAGCAGCACCAAGAACAAAAGCTAATAAGATAATAATAAGAATCCTTTTCATTTTAATACATTTTGTGGTTTAAAAAAATTACAGGGTTAAACCTGTGTTACAAAATGTTTTTCAATAAAGGGATTGGAGGGATTTTCGATAAGAGATTGGAGGTAAGCGGTCACAAATTAACAAAATCAAAATGAAATATGCAAGTAAAAGACGATCTTTTTTATTTCAAGGGAATCATTCCACACCTCCTCACCGTAATAACAGGACTATTATCACAAAACTTTCGGCCATTAAATACCTTTCATGCACCAGACGTGAAAAGAGGATTATCCATATTTAATTCTTGGCAAGAGTAATCAGGCTACTTCTTCCATTAAAAAAATACCTTTGAAAAAATATATCTTCATTTATACTGTAAAATAAAAAATGTATTCCTGGCAGGAAATATTATTTCGTCTTTTTCTCGCTTCTGTTTTCGGAGCATTGATTGGTTTGGAAAGAGAACAAAAAGACCGCGCAGCGGGATTGAGAACCCACATGATGGTGAGCCTTGGCTCCGCACTGATCATGATGGTGTCATCTTTCGGGTTTTCGGATATACTGGGAAGCGACCATGTAGTACTTGACCCATCAAGGGTAGCGGCACAGGTAATCAGCGGTATTGGTTTCATCGGTGCGGGTACTATCTTGTTTATGAATCAGCAGGGGCGTATCCGGGGACTCACTACAGCTGCAGGATTGTGGACCGTGGCTGCTATCGGATTGGCGACAGGAGGAGGAATGTATTTTGCAGCAGGGGCTACTACTGTACTCGCCCTGATCATTTTATGGATGCTACGGCCCCTCGAAAAAAGATTCAGTCAAAAATTCAGGCAAAAAACATTAAATATAGAAGCTGATAAAAACGCCGACATCAAATATATCCTTGATCAGATCGAAGAAACAAAAGGAGTTAATTATATCAGCTATTCGGCAGATAAAACAGGCCCTTCACTTTCCATCCAGTTAAAGTTTGAAAGCTTTGATCCCAAAAAAATAGGGGAACTTATGAATAGCCTGCAACAAAAGCCGGAAATACATAAAATATTCCTGAGTACACTGTAATTTTATTTTTCTACGTGATATTTTTCCATTCGCGACTGGATAAAAAGGATGATGTGAACGGCAATAAGAATTTCACACACAATTTCTTTTACAATCATAGGTTTGAATTTTGGGATAGATTATATAATAGAAAAGAAACGTTTATGAATTCATTTTATTTTGTAATAGAAAAAATTGGAAAAGCCTTCACTTATGTTCTGAAAGCCTTTCCAATCTTTTTTAAGAAAATCATTTCAAATTAATGGTGACTCCTGCCTGTATATTTACAGTACTCAGATCTTTATATCCAAGCCTGTTATACGGAGCATAATCATAGGTAGCCCCTATATTGATTCCCGAAGGACTTACTTTAGTAAAAGGTATGAGTACCCCCAACCCACCTTGTGCGCGGAAATTCACATTAGTTTGCCCACTTCCAAATTGACCAAGGTATTGTTTAAAATCAACAATATTGGCTCCTGCACCCACTGACAGATAAGGCTTCAAAAATAACGTGGTTAAAGGAAAATATTTAGCTTTCAACAACACAGGAGTTGTTTGAATGGAGTTGCTTAATACGGCAGATACATTCTGGGATTTCCCGATGGTATAAAGTTGTCTGGGATATTTTTGATAATAATCCTGAAATCCCAATTCCAGGCCCGCAGACAATTTATCATTGAACGGATACATTAGCGCTGCCATAAAACCTCGCGGCGAATGATCGCGTACCAGATCTGAATTGAACCCCGACACAGGCATACTATAATTATAATTCAGATCGAGTTTTAAATTTTTTTTCTGTGCAGTTGCTGATTGGGAAATTAGAAAGAGGCCCAAAGCAGCAACCATTATTTTAATCGTTTTCATTTTCAAAATTTTTAATTGGCCTTTAAATAAGTTGATTGATCAAATAGTGCTTTAACCTGGCTATCTGCAACACTTGCGTCAAATATTCCTGAGCCACGTATCAAGCCGGTCCATATTACATTGATCTTATTGTTTTCCGATGCATTTTTCAAATCAAGAATATCCAGAGAAACAGCACCTTCCCTTATTTGATACACGCTATAGGAATAAGGTATGTAATAACCATAACCAGGATATCCCCAATAATATGGATCCCAATAGCCACCATAATAATCCCAATAAGTGCCATTACTGATTACTCCGGTAGTAGTGCTGATAATGCGGTTTACATCTACTCCAAGGTCTGCATTTTGTTTATTAGAAACCATCGTATATCCTGCTGCCTCCATATACTTTGTAGCAGCATTTATATATGCGGCATCTAAATCATTTAACTCTTTGGTTGCTGTTCCGTTTCGGATTACCGCTACAGAATCAGAAATACTGAATGTTTTATAATTTGCAAAATTAACTGTAGAGTCATGGTCGGTAATATAAATTCTCGATTCATCTGAAGTTAAATGATTAAGCGGCTCTTTAGTACATCCGGTGTATAGAAGGGATATGCCTGCTAAAGCCGACAGCATTAATAATAATCGTTTCATATTTGTACATTTTTTTGATTAGCAATATATTTGATGAGCCACAAAGTCAATGCCTAAAGGAGTTTCAGAACATTTATACTTTGTTAAGTTTATGAATAAGCGGGGATTTAAGAAAGTTTTATAAGAGATGTTAAAGGATTCAAAATATAACATCAACCATGTGACGCAAAAATTATTATTCAGAAAAATTGTCAACGGATTGTTTGATATTTTCATATTAATCTGAAGCAACAGTTTTGTCTAAAGATTTTAAAAGGATCAAAAAGGCCTACAGAAAAAATCCTGTAGGCCTTATCAATATACCAAAACTTAAGACCTCAACTCTATAATAATCAGATGGAAGCCGTCAGGTTTCTATACCAAGTGTGTTTTAAATCTATTTGAAAAAGACTTATGGTGGAATGCCAGTCTATACCGATGTGTCGGTAATATAACAGATTCATAGTACAATGTAGCGTAAGCGGAATTGGACTATAGAATATGTATAACCGGTATTAGAACCAGCTTCCCGTCCATTTTTCGCTCACTTTATTCCCCATCTTCCTCTTTCTTCTCGCTGCCTGTGTCCGATGGATAAACATGGTCACAAACATGAGCGGTATAAATAAAATTGTCAACGGCGGAATTCCCAGCATAGAAATCCATTTACCTCCAAACTGCCGGCGCATCGGGCGTTTCAGCCTTTCGGCTATAAGGTACATGGTCGGCACCATCACTAATGTCATAAAGAAGGCAAATGCCAGTCCGAATATAATCGTCCATGCCAGAGGTTTCCAGAAAACAGTGCTATCGCCACCAAAGAAAATATGAGGATTCAATTCGGCGAACATGGTAACAAAATTGATGTTGAAACCAATGGCAAGCGGTATCAATGCAAATATGGCTGCAAGCGCCGTAAGCATTACCGGAATAATTCTGATTTTGCCGGCTTGTATTACCGCCTCTTTGGTTTTCATTCCCCGTGCTCTTAATTCATCTGCAAAATCTATTACCAGTATCGCGTTCTTCACTACAATACCCGCCAGGCCTACAATACCAATACCTGTCATCACAACCGATATGGTCATGCCGGTAATAGCGAATCCAAGAATAACCCCAATGACACTGAAGAGTATTTCCGTTAAAATAATAATGGATTTACTTACCGAATTAAACTGCAACACCAGAATAAACAGGATCAGCATTAAAGCAATCATCAATGCTTTACCAAGAAATGCTCCAGTTTCCGCCTGTTGCTGGCCTTCCCCCGTTTGAGTAATAGTTACACCCTGTCCTTTTTTATCAAAATTTTGAATAGCAGTTGCTATTTTTTGGTTTACGGCGGTAGGGGTATATCCTGAGAGCACGTTAGAAAATAATGTGATCACACGTTTTACATTCTTTCTTTTGATGCTTCCATAAGTACTGGTAAAATCTACATCTACCAGCGAACTAATGGGAATAGACTTTACCTGCCCGCCACTGGCCATATCTTTGAAAACAATATTCATGTTAAGCAAATCGGTAAGGCTTTTTCGTTGTACCGCATTATTACGCAATTGAATTTTATATTCATCTTCACCTTCCTTTATTTTAGAAACCTCCATGCCAAATAAAGCGGTCCGTATCTGCTGCCCTATTTGCGCGGTAGATACGCCTTCTATCAAAGCGCGTTGCCGGTTTATTGACAAAGTAATTTCAGGATTGGAAAGATCCACATCCAATTTCAGATCCTCGATACCGGGAATTTGCAGACTATCAAGATAATGTTTAAGGTTTGTAGCAGTGGAAGTAAGTTCATCAAAATTCTCACTTGCTACTTCTACATTGATAGGAGGGTCTGTTGGCGGTCCGTTTTGTTCTTGCGATACAGATATCTGTGCTCCGGGAAAACCTTTGGTAACTTCTCTTATAGAATCTAAATACGGAGCTGAGGAAATACCATCCCTCTTTTCAAATTCTACAAAAGAGACTTGCACCCTACCCAGGTTCGGATGAGTGGTTCTGTCACCACTGTTGGGATCAGCAGCGCCCACAGCTACATTAGAGATAATACTTTCTACAATCGGGTTCAGTTTTCCTGAAGGCCCGTTCAGAACATGGGCAACTCTTTTTTCAATAACATTGGTTATAGAATCGGTATAATCCACGCTGGTGCCTACCGGTAATTTCAGATAAACATAAATGAAATTGGGATCTCCTTTCGGGAAAAACTCAACCTGTATATTTCTTAAAGAGAAAAATATAAGAGAGAATATCAACAAAGCAAATGTTCCGACCAGCAACCATACAGGGCGCCACTTGTCCACGGCCCATCTCAACAGTTTTTCATAGCTGCGCATGATAGCCGGTAATACTTTATTTTGAAACGTATGTATCCAGTTGTCGAAGAAATAAGTATTTAAAACAACAATTATTGATAACAAAATTAGTATGTTTCCTAAAAATGGAACACCAAAAATATCCAATAAAATACCCCCCAGTAAAAGGATTAAAAAAGCTTTGCTTTTAAATACGGCTGATTTTTTCTTAACAGCACCATCTTCAGGATGATTCATAAAATCAACTGCAAAAACAGGGTTCATGATAAAGGCCACAATCAATGAAGCTGACAAAGTAAAAATCAACATCGTGGGCAGGTAAATCATAAACTTACCAATAATACCCGGCCAGAAAAGTAGCGGAAAGAATGGTGCTAAAGTGGTAAGTGTACCTGAAAATACCGGAACGAAAATTTCTCCGGCTGCCATCTTTGCCGATTCTCTTGCGGAGACTTTCCCTTTATTCTCCATGAAAATACGGTGTGTGTTTTCTATCACCACAATCGCATCGTCCACAATAATTCCCAGCCCGAAGAGCAACGCAAAAAGTACAATAAAATTCAACGTAACATTTCCACCCACAATCAGATCGGCTGCCGGCAAAAACAGGAAGGCTACAAACATACTCAGCGGAACCGACAGTGCTACAAAAAACGCATTGGTAACTCCCATAAAGAACATCAATATCAAAAGCACCAGTACAAACCCAATCACGATTGAATTTACGAGGTCATTAAAAGAGGTACGTGTAGCCCGGCTTTGATCGCCGGTGATAACCACCTCTAAATTAGAAGGTAAAATATTTCCCTTCATTTCTGCTACCGATTTTTTTACATCATCAGAAGTTTGTATTAAATTCTCTCCGGATCTTTTTATAATATTGAGGGTAACTACATTTTTCCCATTGAGCCGTGCAAAACTCTCGCTCGTTTTCACGGTATCTTTAATATCGGCAATGTCTTTTAAATAAATGGGCATCCCTGAATTATTGCGCACAATTATTTTATCAATATCATACACCGTTTTGAACTGTCCTCTTATTTGCAGGGTACGCTTCATATTTCCTACATCCAGCAAACCACCGGATATATCCATGTTTTCATTCTTCACCGCCGAAGCAATATCGTTGAAAGTAACTCCGGCACTTTGCATTTTATAATTGTTCACATTGATCTGGAATTCTCTCTCCGGTGCGCCTACGATGTCAACTCTTGTAATTTCAGGAAGTTCTTCTAACTGATCTTTTGCATCATCAGCAAACTTTTTCAGACTCATCAAATCGTAATCTCCACTCAGGTTTACAAACATGATAGGTAACTCGCTAAAACTTACTTCCTGCACATCTGGCTCCTCTGTAAGATCAGTAGGTAAATCTTTTTTTGCTTTATCTACCGCATCTTTGGTTTTTTGTAAAGCAACTTCCGTCTTTACATCCGTTTCAAACTCTACGGTAATAGCAGAATAATCCTGGAGAGAAGAACTGGTAATCTTATTGATCCTGGCATCCGTAATACCTTTCAGTTGCTTTTCTATTGGCTTGGTTACCAGATTTTCTATATCCTTGGGCGAGTTGCCCGCATAGATCGTTTGCACATAAATAGTAGGTATTACAATATCCGGAAATTGTTCTTTGGGCAAAGTAACAAACTGGAATATCCCCACCAATGACACAAAAATGATAAGCAGATAAACCGACGTTTTATTTTTTATAGCCCAGCTTGTAGGTTTAAATTCCTTATATTTTTCCTTAAAATTTTCAGTAAGACTCATATAAAATTATGTTGCGCTTTCTTTGAAGCAGTTTTTATTTTCAACTATTTTTCATCTGTGGTAATGGGCTGTCCATCAAATAATCCCTGGTATCCCTGTGTGATTATTTGCTCACCTGGCTGCAATCCTTGTTTTATTTCAATACTGTCGCCTGATAATTTCCCTACAGTTACCTCCACTTTTTTAGCAATGAGTCCATTTCCATTTTTCGAGGCAACTAATACATATTTTCCCTCCTGTCCTGTTTGCACAGTATTGACCGGAACTGCTATCGTATTGGGAGCGTTGTAATCCAATATGTTTACAATAGCAACCTGGTTAGGCCGTAGTATAATGCCCTTCGGCACTTTTATTTCTGCTGTAAACCCACGTGTAGTAGCACCAATTGCCTGGCTCAAAAAAGAAATTTCACTGGTAAAAGTTTTATTAGCATCCGGAATAGTAATCACTACTTTGGTTCCTTTACTTACCTGACCAGTATAATTTTCCGGAACAACAACCGTAACTTTAAGATCCGCATCATTTACAATTCTTACATATCCTCCTGTCAATGGATTTCCGTTAAAAGTCTCTCCTACATGAGTAGTAATATCATCTATTGTTCCGCTAATATTGCTATACACATTGCTTTGATTAGCCTGAGCCCGGGCAGTATTTACCTGTGCTTGTATTGACTTTAACTGGCCCTCTAAAGTTTCTACATTGGTTTTATATTGTAACAACTGCACTTCTGTTCCTATTTGCTGTTCCCAAAGATTTTTTTGTCTTTCATAAACCGATTTTGCCAGGGCAAGCTGAGCTTTCACGCTACCCAGCTGTTGTTGAACAGCTTTTACATTTTGTTCTTGTACCTCATTATCAAGTCTTAAAATCAACTGTCCTTTATGTACTTTATCACCTTGTTTTACATAAATTGCTCTTACCTGCCCGGGCTGGCCACTTGGAGTTACGTAAAAAATACTTTTTGAATCTACGGTACCCTGTAACCCGAGGTAATGCTTGAAATCAACTTCTTTTACAGATGCCACCGCTACCAATTTAGGCTCCAGCGCTAATGCTGATGAAGTATCTAATTTTGCTATCTCTTTTTCCAGATCAATTATCTTAGTATCTAATTTATCCTTCTGGGATTTTAAATCTTTCAGTTGGGATTTTTTATTAGCCAAAGAATTCCCTTTATTGCCGGTATCTCCACATGACGAAACAAAAGACACCAGGAGAATCACCATACTGATTGTTACTAATTTTTTCATTGCTTATGTTATTTGATACTTGATTTTTTATGTTATTATAATTTTCCAGCCGCCGTCAGGTAATCTATTTTTGCTATGATGGCATCGTATAAAGAACTGTAATAATTATTCTGAGCAGTTACCAGATCTGCTTGCGCTGTTGATATTTCCTGGTTACTTCCCAGCCCTTGTTCATATTTTAACCTGGTAGAGTTATACACTTGCTGGGCCAGTTCGATATTCTTTTTCTGTGTATCCATGGTGATCAATGCCGATTTCATATTAATTCTTGATTGAAAAACACCGTTATCAATTGAAGACTTCAACTGATCAAGCTGATTATTCATTTTCATTAAATTTAATCTCGCTGTTTGAATATTTGAGTTGCGCGTTCCTCCGTCAAATATTGGGATAGATAGATTAAGACTTAAAAATGAAGAAGTGTACCACGGTTCACCACCTTTAAAAAAATCGAAGTTGTTTCGTTGTGCATTTCTATTCAAATTTGCGGAAAAAGATATAGTAGGGATTTTGCTCAACTGGTATCTTTTTACATTATACTGTCCCAGTTCAATAGAGGTTTCTAATTGCTGAAATTCTTTTCTGTCTTCATATTTATAATCTTCTTCCAGGATTCCAGACTTCAATTCTTCATCCGATAAGGTATCAGAAAGGATTATCTCATCCTGCTGAGGAATATTCATCAAAAATTTTAAGCCTTCTTTACCTGCGTCAATCTGATTTTGAGCCCTTACTTTTTGAGTTTCCAGATTACTCAACTGAACCTGAACTTTATTGACATCCAGTTTTTCGGCAAATCCATTTTTATAAATTTCTTTGGTATCATGAAGCAATTTTTCATAATTGGCGATATTCGCATCTAATGTTCCTATCTGTCTTTTAGCTACCGCCAGTTGATAATAGACTTTATAAACATTGGTCTTTATTTGTTCTTTGGTAACATCTGCTGCCAGCACTGAATTTTTTATAGCTGCTTTTCTTGCCTGGAGGCCTACGAAAACCTGTCCATCAAAAATAATTTGTTGAAGATTGGCTCCGTAAGTGCCATTGTATTTCGTTCCAAATTTCAAAGGAATAAAAGTGCCTGGAGTACCGCCCATAAATTCGGCAGGAATAAGCTGAGTGGCCAGTGAAAGATTATCTGTAACCCCTACATTGCCGGTTAAATGAGGCAAAGCCATCGCAGTAATTCCTTTATTAGTTTGTTCCTGAATTTTAATATCCAGCATTGCATTCTTCACCTGTACCGCATGGCTCATTGCATAGTCAACAGCTTCTTTCGCCGTAAAAGTATGCATTTCGGAAGGAGCATTTTTTTGTTGTGCTTTTACCGTAAAGCAAAGTGCACACAGCATTCCTATTGATACGAATTTTACAAACCTCATTTTCATGGTACGTTTATTTTTTCCCGATTACTGTTGGGCCGTTCTTTCTGATATTTTATAATTAGTTTATACCCTTTCTCTGTTACCATTCCAAAAAGAAAAAATTCAATCAATTGTCTCTGGAGATAGGCCATTGGAAATTGTTTTTCGGGGAACACTTCTTTAATAAATGGAAGTACCACGCATTCGAGCCTGATCTTCGCTATAACATCTGTGTCCATTTCCTGCCTGTATAACCCTTCTTTTTTCCCACGTTCAATATTCTCTTTCATGATATCAAGAAGAAAGTTGTATTTGAATTCGGTAAACTTCTTGAAAGTGTCGGGGTGATTCCTCTGGATGTCAAATAAAATAGCCGGATTCATATTATCGAACATCGTTTCCAGGCTCTCCATTGCACGAAATACTTCGTGAACTGCATTCTGAGACTCCTGGCGGCAGTTCAGGCAAAGTTTTCGGTTAAAATCCAGTATATCCACAATCACTGCATCCACCAGCTCGTTCTTATCCGAAAAACACTGATAAATTGTCTTTTTGGAGACTCCCAGTTGAGACGCAATCTCATCCATCGTTACGGATCTCACTCCGTAGCGCCGGTAGAGGTCATCTGCTTTCTGTTTTATTCTGTCTCTTAATTCCATTTGGGCAGCAAAACTAAGGAAACTATTTATGTTACCAAAGTTTCCATAAAAATATTTTTATGAAATCTTGATTTTCCGGGATGAACGGCGCTTCACTTATCTTTGAAAAATTAATCTCCTGTAATTATGAATAAATCACGGCGTTATCAAAAGTTGATCCAATACTTTCTACAAGGCTTACTAATACTGGGGCCTGTTTCCATCACTATTTATTTTATTTATATTGTTTTTGATAAAATTGACGGCATCCTTAGGCCGGCCATCAATATACCCGGATTAGGATTTATCATTATCATCGCTTTTATAATATTGGTAGGCTATGTGAGTTCCTTTTTTGTAATGGGCAGGATACTATCAATACTGGATAAGTTTCTTGAAAAAACTCCGGGAATCAAATTGTTGTATTCTTTTATAAAAGATTTTTTCGAAGCTTTTGCAGGGAATAAGAAAAAATTTACCCACAACGTACTTGCCTGTGTAGATGATACAGATGTGTGGCGCGTGGGTTTCATCACCCAGGAAAATATGGGCACTTTCGGTATGGAAGATTATGTGGCCGTATATCTGCCTATGGCCTATTCGGTAGCAGGGAATGTCTATATTGTACCCAAAAGCCGCATCAGGCCCCTCGCAAGTATCGGCTCTACCCAATCTATGAAGTTTGCAGTAAGTGGTGGCGTTACTACCATTGTAGATCTTGCCGATGATCCGATTGTGGAGCCGGCTAATCCTTAATTCTTAAATCAACAGGATTTGAAAAAAGTAGTACTCTTCATCTGTTTTATTGGGATCTGTACACAATGCTTTTGCTGGGGATTCTATGCCCATAAAAAAATAAATTATTACGCCGCTTTTCTCCTTCCCCCACAAATGCTTCTTTTTTATAAACCCCACATTGAGTTTATTACAGAGCATGCCATAGATCCCGATAAAAGAAGATATGCCGTGGCCCCCGAAGGGCCAAGACATTATATAGATATAGACCATTATGGTGAATATCCGTATTCCGAAGTGCCGCGGAAATGGGAGGATGCTCTCGATAAATTGGGAGAGGATACCTTAATGGCCTACGGGATAGTACCGTGGCATGTGCAGGTAATGCTGGGGCGGTTAACAAAAGCATTTAAAGAAAAGAATTTCTCTTCTATCCTGAAGAACAGTACCGAACTGGGACACTATATTGCCGATGCGCACGTACCTCTACACGCTACTGAAAACCACAATGGCCAGTTTACCAACCAAAAAGGGATTCATGGCTTCTGGGAAAGCAGGGTTCCCGAATTACTGGCGGATAAAGAGTTTGACTTTTTTATAGGCAAAGCTCAATACATACAAGACCCCGGGACTTTTATATGGGACAGAGTACTCGAAAGCGCCCTGGCTGCAGATAGTGTTTTAAAATTTGAGAAAAAACTTTCTGCACAACTTCCCTCTGATAAGAAATATGCATTCGAAGAAAGGAACCACCTGTTGATCAAGCAATATTCTTCTGCTTATACCAGAGCATACAATAAAATACTAAATGGGATGGTAGAGAGAAGAATGCGGCAATCCATTTTCGCAATCGCTTCTTTCTGGTACACTGCCTGGGTCAATGCAGGCCAGCCCGATCTTTCAGGACTGGTTAATAAAACATTCACAGAAGATGATCTCAAAGGATTTGAGAAGTTGAATGATGAATGGAAAGCAGCTACTAAAATCATCGGAAGAGAGCACGAATGAGGAATGGAGAATTGAGAATTGAAAATTGAAAATTGAAAATTAACTGAATTCTCAATGAAACAAATAATCTATTGACAAGGCTTCAAATAATGAAAAACCTTATCTTTTGAATGTATTCTAACCACTGAAGATATTATAGTACACCAAAACAGTAAACATTTCAATGAATTAAGAAGCAAGAATCGAATAACTTTGCAGCCTGAAAAAATTGAACAGATATATAAGTTTAATAAAAAAATAAAACTTTCGTAAATCAACAAATACTATAGCCATTTGATTGGCAAAACAACTATTAATTCATGATGCACAATTTCAATGCGGGACCATCCGTACTACCTCAAAGCGTATTAGAAGAAGCTTCAAAATCAATTATCAATTTCAATAACAGTGGCCTATCCATTTTAGGAATAGGGCATCGTACACCACTTTTCCAATCGGTGATAGAAGAAGCCATTTCCTTAGTAAAAGAATTGATGAATCTCGACAGTGATCATGAAGTTCTTTTTTTGCATGGTGGCGCTACAGTGCAGTTTATGCAGGTACCTATGAATTTACTGAACGAAAAAGAAACGGCGGCGTACGCAGATACCGGGGTATGGGGTATTAAAGCAATTAAAGAAGCCAGACTCTTCGGCAATGTAGATGTGGTATGCAGTTCAAAGGAAACTAATTATAATTTTATCCCGAAAGATTTTGCCGTTCCCAATGATGCAAAATATTTCCACATTACTACCAACAACACGATTTACGGAACCCAATGGCACGAAATTCCTAAGGTGAGCATGCCTGTGATTGCCGATATGTCGAGTGACATTTTTAGCAGGAAAAGAGATTTCAATTCCTTCGGATTGATCTTTGCCGGAGCACAGAAAAATATGGGGGCAGCAGGAACCAATCTGGTCGTTGTCAATAAAAATATTTTAGGAAAAGTAAAACGGGCAATTCCTGCCATCATGGATTACAGGAACCATATTACGGCCAAGAGTATGCTCAATACACCACCGGTATTCGCAATATATGTTTCCATGCTCACCCTTCGCTGGCTCAAAAAGAACGGAGGAATAGAAGCCATTGAAAAGATCAATAATGAGAAAGCAGCTTTACTTTACCATGCCATTGATATCAGTAAATTATTCAAACCAACCGCTGCAATAGAAGATCGCAGTAAAATGAATGTATGCTTCATAATTGATGATCCTGAAAAAGAAAAAGCATTCCTCGAATTTTCCAAACAAAATGATATCTACGGAATTAAAGGGCATCGCTCTGTGGGGGGCTTTCGGGCATCCATATACAATGCTTTGCCAATGAGCAGCGTGGAATACCTTGTTGCGAAAATGGATGAATTTGAAAAGTCAATATAAAAGAAAATAAGGTTAGTCCACTTTCGTAAAACTAACCTTATATGCTTTCTTGGATAAGACTTGAACCCCTTACTTCACCGGCCTTATTGTAAAAGAATAACTATAATCCTTATACTCCATCCGATATTGTTTTAATGGCCAGGTACTCCATGAATTAATCCCTCCTACTCCTGTCTGCTCCAGGTCAATATTCAATACGGTCATATCTCTTTCTTTCAATTCGCCCGAATGCGTGTTATGTTTTTCCAGTCCTTCATCCAGGTCTTCATCCAGGTAATGGCGTGCAGCAATATTTAAAACAGTATCGCCGGTAATCCATAATCCCTTACCATTTTCATCGGTTAGTTTTACCCAGCGCACATCGGTTTTATTCGCTGTTTCCTGTGGACGCACATAAGGATGAAACTGATCCCGGACACTCATTTTATACAACC
The DNA here is from genome assembly GCA_039937655.1 of Ginsengibacter sp. Lineage (GTDB taxonomy): Bacteria > Bacteroidota > Bacteroidia > Chitinophagales > Chitinophagaceae > Ginsengibacter. Next base: position 31,679 of record JBDTGA010000112.1, on the reverse strand, counting down.
CCACAAAGGCCGCATCTTTGCGATCCCAATAATTTTCTGAAGGGCCACGTCCATACCATTCCATCTGGCTGTATTCTTTTGGCAACATCATCTGCATACCAAATTTAAACATCATCGGTTCCTGCTTCGAACTATCTGCATGCATAGTTTCAGTTACTTTAATAATACCATCGCCATTTAATTCATAGCTGATATCCAGATAAGCATACACATCCGGCAGCGAATAATGCATATTTAATTTGATATTTTTCTTATTGGCAGAATCAATATCAAACCCAAGCAATACATAATTATGGCTGGCACGTTTCCAGTTTATCAGTTTTTTCTGAAGGTCTGCACCAAAATCATTATCTGTAGGAGGCCGCCAGAAATTAGGTTTCAGCCCATATCCATCTTTCAGGAAATTATTTCTATCCACCGTATATTGATGCAATAAACCATCACGACGACTGAAAATAAATTGTGCATTATTGTTTTCCACATTAATATTTCTATCAGTAATGCTTACTCGCAAACTGCCTGATTCGGGTAATATTGATTTATTATCAGGACGACTATATAGCACCAATTGGTCTTTGGCAATTTCCCAGTTTGCAGGTAAAAGGCCTTCTGCCGCTTTGGTTTTGAAATAAACATTCAGAAAAATTTCTCTGTAACCCATTCGGGGTAATTTATAATGTAAATCAACCAGGCCGGTATCGCGTGGAGCGATATTCAGGTTTTCATATTTCCCTTGTTGAATTATTTTGCCATCAGCAACCAACTCCCAATCAAGATATGCATCGTCCAGATTTTTAAAGAAATTGTCATTATACACTTTTATTTTTCCTACCATCATGTCTTCCGGTAAAGCAAATATGTTTTGATATATCTTTTTTACTTCCAGCATTTGTGGATTTAATGAACGGTCGGGCAAAACCAACCCATTGCAATTAAAATTATCATCGCTGGGCATGTCTATTCCATAATCGCCTCCATAAGCCCAGATAGTATCCCCTCTGTCAGTAATTTTTTGAAATCCCTGATCTACAAAATCCCAGATATAGCCGCCCTGCATGCGCGGATAATATTTACGAATGGTATCCCAATAATCATTAAAATTTCCATCAGTATTGCCCATGGCATGTGCATATTCTACCATTATAAATGGCTTATGGTTGCTGCCATTATCATTCTTTACATGATGTACCATATCATCCGGCGAAGGATACATAGGACAGAAAATATCAGAATAGGGGGTTTCTCCTGCAGGTTCATATTCCACAGGGCGTGAAGGATCTCGATGCTTTATCCATTCATAACACTTTTCAAAATTGACACCCATTCCGGCTTCATTTCCCATAGACCAGATTATTACACTGGCGTGATTCTTATCTCTCTCTACAGTACGGGAGTCTCGTTGAAAATGTTGAAGAAACCAATCAGGTTTTTTGGATAAAGAATTTTCTCCAAAGCCCATCCCGTGTGATTCCAGGTTGGCTTCATCCACCACATACAATCCATATTTATCGCACAATTGATACCAATATGGATCATTAGGATAATGAGAAGTACGTACTGCATTGATGTTGTTTTCTTTCATAATCCGTACATCCTGTTCCATTCTTTCTTTACTGATTACCTGACCGGTAATAGGATCCATCTCATGCCGGTTTACCCCTTTTATTAAAATAGCTTTTCCATTTACATGTAGTGCGCCGTTTATTATTTCCACTTTTCTAAACCCTGTTTTTTGAGGAATTACTTCTATTACTTTTCCACGTCCATCCATCAAGGTAGTTAGTACCGTATATAAATACGGAGTCTCAGCAGTCCATTTTTTAGGATTATTCAGTTTAATCAATACATTCTTAAATTGATTGGAATCATTGAGCAAAACAGATGTGATGCTAATGGATTTGCCTGATGAATCCAGTAATTCAAAAGAGACCTTACTCTTTTTCAATGCCCGGTCATTATTATTTAAAAAATCGAGGCTAATATTTAACTGTCCGTTTTTATAATTATCATGTAAGTCAGGAAAGATCTGTACATCACGTATATGCACCGGGTTTCGTGCATACATATAAACATCGCGCTCAACACCGGCTAATCTCCACATATCCTGGTCCTCGATGTAACTGCCATCGCTCCAGCGATACACCTGAAAGGCAATTACATTTTTTTGTCCGGGTTTTACATATTTTGTAATATTAAATTCGGCCGGAAGTTTACTGTCTTCACTGTACCCCACCCATTGTCCATTTACCCACAAATAAAAACAGGAGCGCACTCCTCCAAATTGTATATAAATATCTTTCCCATTCCAATTTTTATCAACTATTACTTCCTTCCTGTAAGATCCTACCGGATTATATTGATGTGGCACATACGGAGGATTGGGTTTCATTAAATATCCAAAATCATACTTTATGTTGGTATAAATAGGAATACCATAACCATTCACCTCCCAGGTTGCAGGCACTTTAAAATCAACCCACTGATTGTCATTGTAATTTATTTTCCAAAACCCTAACGGACGATCAGCAGGTTTATCTACCCATTTGAATTTCCAGTTACCATTCAGTGATTGAAAAAATTTTGATTGTTCCCTTTCATTACTAAGTGCCCTTTCTTTATTCTGATAGGCGAAATAAGTAACATGCATCGGCTCCCGATTAACTTCATTTATCAGTTCATTTTCCCAAAATGATGGTGGTTCCTGCGCCTGGGCTATATATTCTCCTGTACAAAACAAAAAGATGATTAGAATAAATGTTTTTTTCATTAATGATTGATTTAGATGAATATTATTGGGGAGCGTCAATTTGGTATTTTCACAACGCTGTTAAAGATATAAAATTGACAGGTAAAAAAATCAGCTTCTATAATTTATAACTAGAGAAAATCTCCACTTTCCCTCAAATCTCAAAAATCTTTTTGATTGTTTATATTTGCACCCCGTACAAAAATTTCCTGCCTTTCAAGGCTAAAAATCAAGAAACATGATATCTATTTCTCCTTTTAAAGCACTAAGACCAGAACCGCAATTTGCTAAACAAGTGGCATCACGCCCTTACGACGTGCTGAGTAGTAAAGAAGCTAAAACTGAAGCGGAAGGAAACCCCTATTCTTTTCTACATATTACTAAAAGCGAAATTGACCTTCCTGCCACTATAGACATCCACAGCCCCGAAGTTTATCAGAAAGCAAAAGAAAATTTAGACGCATTCATCAGTCGCTCGGTTCTTTTCAATGAGAGTAAACCATGCTACTATATTTATCAATTAACGATGAACGAAAGAACACAAACAGGATTGGTGTGTTGTAGTTCGGTAATTGATTATGAAAACGGATTGATAAAAAAACATGAACTCACCAGGCCCGAAAAAGAACAGGATCGTATCAATCATATCAAGACCACGTGTGCGCAAACAGGAAATGTTTTCCTTGCTTTCAGAGATGTGGATGAATTGAACGGCCTCATGGAGAAATGGAAAAAAGATAAAAGCCCAGTTTACAATTTTACGGCAGAAGATGCTATTCAACATACCGTATGGGTAATCAGCGATGAAAAGATCATAGACCGTATCACAGAAATTTTCAAGACAGAAGTGGAATCCACTTACATCGCAGACGGCCATCATCGTGTAGCCTCCGCATCTAAAGTAAAATATCTACTGGCAGATAACGAAGAAGCCGGTCATTTTCTTTCTACTTTATTTCCTGCTTCCCAATTGAAAATAATGGATTATAACAGGGTAATAAAAGATCTAAATAGGTTATCAAAAGAAGAATTTTTAGATCAGCTCAACAACGCATTCTCCGTAACGAAGGTATCTGAAGCCTATTCACCTGCAGAACCACACCAGTTTGGTATGTACCTGAACGGTCAATGGTATCAGCTTGCTGCAAAAAATAACACCTTTACTACCGACCCGATTGGTATTCTCGATATTACCATTCTACAAAACAACTTACTTGATCCCATCTTAGGCATCAAAGACCAGCGTACCGATGCACGGATTGACTTTATCGGCGGAATAAGAGGGCTTGAGGAGCTGGAAAAAAGAGTTAACAGTAAAGAATGGGAAGTGGCTTTTAGCCTGTATCCTGTCACTATCGGGCAACTATTCGACATCGCCGATGGCAATCATATCATGCCTCCCAAAAGCACCTGGTTTGAACCGAAACTAAGGGATGGCCTATTGACACATCTCATTTGCCAATAGCGGGTAGTTTGAAAAAAGAATAGTACGGCCTGGTTTTACTATAATATTTTTTGATTTTATAAAGATTTCGGGGAATAAAGTATTTTATCTTTACCCGATGAAAAAGATATTCTTTGCTTTTATTTGTTTTTCTCTTTCCATAAGCGCAATTGCCCAGCAGGAAGATGTTGAAAAACTTCACGACAACGCCAAAGCATTTATGCGCCAGGGCGATTACGCCAATGCCTCTCTTATTCTATCAAGGGCATTGCAGCAAGCTCCCAAAAACCTCGACATTGCCAAAGACCTTGCCTTCACTTACTACCTCCAGAAAGAAAATAATAAAGCATTGAGCATCCTCACCCCTTTATTGCAGAATAATAATGCCGACGACCAGGTTTATCAGATCGCAGGAACCGTTTACAGAGCATCAGGACAAATAAAAGAGGCTGAAAAGATATATAAAAAAGCAATTAAAGAATATCCCAACAGCGGCGGCTTATATAATGATTATGGCGAAATGCTCTTAGATAAAAATGATGCCACAGCCATTAAGCTATGGGAAAAGGGAATAGAAATGGACCCTTCCTTTGGAAATAATTATTACAATGCCTGCAAATATTATTACTACACAAAAGAAAAAGTATGGTGCCTCATCTACGGAGAAATTTTCGTCAACATTGAATCCTTCACTTCGCGCACCGCTGAAATAAAAGATATTTTATTGGATGGTTATAAAAAACTTTATGCAGATCCCAATCTCCTCAGTAATATAAAGGATAAAAAACCTTTTGAAATCGCATTTTTGACGTGTATGAACAAACAAAATAATATTGTACTACGCGGCATCAGTGCAGAAACACTTACAATGATACGTACCCGTTTTATTCTCGACTGGTATAAAGATTATGCAGATAAGTTCCCCTTCAGGCTTTTCCAATTACAGGAACAGTTACTGGCACAAGGTCTTTTCCCGGCATATAACCAATGGATATTCGGTGCCGCTCAAAGTCTGGTCAGTTATCAAAACTGGACGGGTACCCACGCTCAGGAAACCGAAGCGCTCAACAAATTTCAACGAGGCAGGATATTTAAAATACCCGCCGGGCAATATTATCATTGATCTTCCAGTGAATTATTTCCAGATACTTTTGGGGAGGGAATCTTTTATGTATTTAATTACTTAATTTAGGAGTTGAAGTTACCCTCCGGATACAAGGTAGTTTCAAAGCTATCGGGGAAGGAAAGAATGCCAATACAAAAATTTTAATTTCACAAAAAAGTGAATGATCATGACAGAGCCAACACGCTTATTTGACTGTATTAAAATCCATCTGAAAGATGCGCCCGATAGAACCATGCTCGCGGGAAAAGAAAATGGTAAATGGAGAGAATATTCCACATTTGAAGTTTCAGAAATAGTAAACCAACTGAGTGCCGGGCTGCTCAAAGCAGCAATAGAGCCACATGATTTCACAATGGAAGGAAGAGACAAAGTAGCGGTGATTGCCAAAAACAGAACGGAATGGCTCATCCTGGACCTGGCCGTACAACAGATAGGCGCTGTGCTCATTCCTATATACCCTACCGTAAATGAAATTGACCTGGAGTTTATTCTGAAAGACTCCGGCGTAAAAATGATTTTTGTAAATGATCAAAATTTATTTGAGAAGACTCATCATATACAACAGGACATACCTACTCTGAGAGAAATCATTTCTTTCGATAAAATAGATGGCGTAAAGCACTGGAAAGATATGCTTGAACCGGTTACAGACAACACAATACAACAGATAAAATCTATTTCTGATCGAATAAAATATGAAGACCTCGCTACCATTATCTATACCTCCGGAACCACCGGAAAACCCAAAGGGGTAATGCTTTCTCACAAAAACATACTAAGCAATGTGATGAACAGCATGCCGTGTTTTCCTCCGGGAAATGATTTAAAGGCTTTGAGTTTTTTACCACTCAATCATATCTTCGAAAGAATGGTAAGTTATCTGTATCTCTTCAAAGGGACTTCCATTTTCTTCGCAGAAAGCATAGACACTATTGCCGATAATTTAAAAGAAGTAAAACCTGAATTATTCACCACCGTACCCAGGCTTCTTGAAAAAGTGTATGAGAAAATTATGCAGAAAGGCGGAGAACTTACGGGCATCAAAAGAAAATTATTCTTCTGGGCTCATGGGCTGGCTGCGGGATTTGAAATTAATAAAAACCAGGGATTACTTTATAATATGCAATTGTCCATTGCCAATAAACTCATTTTTAATAAATGGAGAGAAGCACTGGGAAATAAGATAATCTGTATCATTAGCGGCGGCGCCGCCTGCCAGGTAAGGCTTATACGGATCTTCACTGCTGCAGGAATACCCATTATGGAGGGTTACGGGCTTACTGAAACTTCGCCGGTAATTAGTGTAAACAGGTATGAAGTGGAAGGCAGAATGTTTGGTACCGTAGGGCCATTGATTAATAATGTGGAGGTGAAATTTTTGGATGACGGTGAGATACTTTGCAAAGGGCCCAACATCATGATGGGCTATTACAAGCATCCCGAACTTACCGCAGACACTATGGAAGGTGAGTGGTTCAAAACAGGAGACATAGGAATGATGATAGAGGGTAAATTCTTAAAAATTACTGATCGCAAAAAAGAAATGTTCAAAACCAGCGGTGGAAAATATGTAGCACCCGTAGCCATCGAGAACAAAATGAAAGAATCCAATCTGATAGAAAACATCATGGTGATCGGAGAAGGAGAAAAATTTGTAAGCGCTTTGATCATTCCTGCATTCGACAACCTCAAAACGTGGTGCAAAGAAAAGATGATTGACTCTACCGATAAAGAAAAAATAATCGGCGATCCACGGGTAAAAGAACTGTACAAAAACGAAGTGGAAAAATACAATCAATTTTTTAATCATGTAGAGCAAATCAAAAAATTTGAATTGCTTTCACACGAATGGAATATTGAAAGCGGAGAAATGACACCCAAACTAAGCCTTAAACGGAAGGTAGTAATGGAAAAGAATAAAGAAGCGGTAAAGAGAATGTATTCATAAGTTCTCATCAGCAAGTGATGTTTCCGGAAGTAATACACATTAAGAATCCCTGGCTAAAAATTACAGCGATTCGTAAATCTTTATTTTATTATAAAGTGTTTTACGATCAATTTTCAAGATCTCTGCAGCCCTGGTTTTATTAAAATTCACTTCTTTCAGTACATTCATAATAGCTTCGTATTCTGCTTTAGCAGCGGCATCTTTTAAATCCACTTCTTTAAAATGGATATCCGTTGAAGTCGTGAAATTATTATTCCCATTACTCTGCAAATTACCTTGTGAAAGAGACTGTGTGATCTCCCATGGCAATACTTTTGAATTTATTTTTCCCGAAGGTGTGAGTAATACCGCCCTACGCACTACATTTCTAAATTCCCTAAGATTGCCCGGCCACGCATAATTCAAAAACATATCTTCCACATCCTTTTCATATCCCTCTATATTTTTTTGGAGTTCCACATTGGTTCTGTCCAGGAAGAATTGCGCAAAGAGAGGAATGTCTCCCTTTCTGTTGCGAAGTGGAGGAAGATTGATAGAGAATTCATTAAATCTATGATAAAGGTCTTCACGAAATTTTCCTTTCTTATAGGCTTCCTGCAGGTTCTCATTGGAAGCCACAATAATTCTCACATCCACATCCATCTCTTTGGTACCACCCACTCTTTTAAATTTCCTTTCCTGAATAACCCGCAATAAAGAAGCTTGTACATCTTTGGGAAGATTAGACACTTCATCAAGAAATAAGGTTCCTCCGTTTGCTATTTCAAAATGCCCTTCCTTATCAGTAACTGCTCCGGTAAAAGCTCCTTTTACATGCCCGAAAAGTTCACTGCCTGATAATTCTTTCGATAAAGTACCACAATCCATTGCAATAAAAGGTTTCCCTTTACGGGTGCTGTATTCATGAATGGTCTTGGCTATCACTTCTTTTCCAGTACCACTTTCGCCATACAGAATCACGCTATAATTAGTAGGAGCCACTATTTCTATCTGATTGTAGATCTTCGATGTTTCGCTATCGCGGCCAATGAGGTATTGATTATTGGCAGATAGTTCATACGGTACTTTCTTCTGAGTACCGGCGGATGTGCTTTTTGCAGATTGTACAACAGTTTCATCAGATGAGTGAGACAAGGCTTTCTCGATTACATTGACAACTTCATCGGGTATTAAAGGTTTGGTTATGTAGTCAAATGCTCCCTGCTTGATCACATCTACGGCGATCTTTATATCAGAATACCCGGTAATGATAATCACAATCGTTTTCGGCTTGGCTTCTTTTATCTTTATCAACACATCTTTGCCGTCTTTATCTCCCAGGCGGAAATCACAAAGTACTATATCAAAGTACCCTTCATTAAATTTAGCAAGGCCTTTGGCTCCATTGTGAGCTGCTTCGGTAATATAACCTTTCTTGTCAAGAAAGCGGCTCAACAAAATACACATGTCAAAATCGTCATCAATGATCAATATTCTTTTCTTCATAATATAATTAGTTACTCAAAGTTAACTTAATTCTTTGTTTTTAATTGAGGTGAACTAACAGTTTTTTCTTCGGTTTTTATCCATTCTGCATATTCATTGGGAACAATGTTGCCTCCATATAGTTTTGCATTAACCTTTGTAAATTCTGCACCAAGATACAAAATTATAGAACTGTAATATACCCATACCATAAAAATAATAATTGACCCCGCTGCACCGTACAATGTAGTGAGGTTGCTTTTAGCAAGATAATATCCTATACCCATTTTCCCGATAGTAAAAAATATGGCCGTCACCAGGCCGCCGAGTAAAACATCCTTCCATTTTATCTTTGCGTCGGGCAATATTTTAAATAACAGGGAAAATAGAAAAGCAGTGATAAAAAAAGTTAAGGCTGTTTCTGTAAATTCAATAATATAGGTACTGATGTCTTTCAGATAGCGGCTAATTAATTCACCAAATGCATTTACCAGGGCATTAAGCAGCACCGATATTATCATTATTACACCAATGCTCAATATTAAAGAAAAGGACAGTAACCGGGTAATGAGTAATTTCCACCATACTTTTTTAGCTTTTACCCTAAGCCCCCATATCTTATTCAAAGAATCCTGTATCTCCCCAAATATACTGGTAGCAGCGATGAACAAAATAATTATACTTATTACACTCGCCAGGTAGCTATTAGTGTTCAGATGAATATTTTTTATAGTATCCTGTATTTGTATGGCTGCCAGGCTGCCCACCAGGTGGCTAAGCTGGTAATATATCTGCCCCTGCATAGCCTCTTTCCCAAAGAAAAAACCTAACAGTGCACTCACAATCACCAGCAATGGCGCAATGGAGAAAACTGTATAGTAGGCAAGAGAAGCACTATATTTTAAAATATTATCAGACGAAAATTCCTGAAACACCTTTTTGATATAGAAGAACGCTTTCAAAATAAAATTCTTTTATTAATCATACGAAAATAAGAATAGCAAGTGCATTAAAATTAAAGGAAAAGATGGAATAGGATCTAAAAGAATTAAAAGGCAACAAATTACACTTACCATCTTCTACCATAGAAGATTAAAAAATATTCTTATAAAAAGAATTTACTCATTTCGGGGTGATATTTCCTCAATGTATAACAGTGATTTATTATTTGTAATTCCTTATAATTATACTGTTTTCATAAGAAATTCTAACATCTTTCCCTATCAAAAAATAATTGGGCAAAGTTTTGAATATTATAAAAGCAGGAATCTTAATTTATAATCTTAAAAAATCTATTAGTAATGAGAGGTTTGCTTTATATCATAGCAGTGATACTCGTTATCATCTGGGCAGCTTCCTTTTTAATGTACCATGTTACGGGAGGATTGATACATATTTTATTGGTAATAGCGGTTATTTCGGTAATACTGGGTATCATAAGAAAAGCCTAATCAAATAACAATAAAAACCTTTATCACAATTAGATCTAAATATCACAGGGAATCTATTGTATGTAATTGCAGTAATTCCTCTCGTAATAGCCATCATTGCAATTATATCGGGAGTTATAATAAGAGTCGTTTGACTTTTTTAATCTAAAAAAATAATATTATGGAAAACTGGCAATTAAACCTAAAAGGGAATTGGAACAAGATCAAAGGCAAAATGAAACAGGTGTATGCCGGACCTTATTGATGATGATCTGAAAAGAGATGAAGGAAAGGACGATAAATTTATAGGCAGGCTATATCAAAAATTTGGAAAACCCAAAGAGGAGGTGATTCATTGAATACAAAAACCTCTGATCACATTCTCTGTACTCTAAGAGAAAAACCTCATCCAATAAAAGTTTGAGGTTTTTCATTTTTTAATTTTATAAAATGATATCAAATAATCAGTTACCTTTTTATGTAAAACTGGCCTTTCAGTTTCTTGTTATCTTTTTTATTTGCTATTTTATAAATATTGCACAACACATCCTTGTTCCTTTCGCTTTTGCCGTGTTGCTCACCGTACTTTTATTGCCAGTGGTTATTTTCCTGGAATCTAAAAAATTGGACAAAGTTTTATCCATAGGAATCTCTATTTTATTAGCGATAGGTTTTTTAGCAGGTATTATTTATTTTCTTAGCAGCCAGATCGCAAACTTCATCCAGGATGTACCCTCCATAAAAAATCATCTGAATGAACATTTTATCACGATACAAAACTGGGTCTATCACAAATTCAATATTCCTTTTACCGAACAAAACCAATACCTGAGTGAACAAGCTAACAAATTAAAAGAAGGGGGTACAGGATATATAAGAAATACTTTTTTCTCTATTACGGAAGCTTTGTTACTTCTTGTACTAATACCTATATATACCTTTTTACTACTCTATTACAGACTTCATATTCGAAATTTTTTATTTATTGTTTTTAAAAAAGATAATAATGAAAAAGTGCAAAGTGTGCTGAGCAAATCGAGAGGAATGATCAGAAGTTATATAATAGGTCTGCTTATAGAAATGGCTATTGTAGCTACGGCCAACTCAGTAGGCCTTCTGATATTAGGAATTAAATACGCAATTTTTTTCGGAGTTCTTTCCGCCTTGTTAAACATTATACCTTATATAGGCATGTTTACCGCTACTCTTTTTACCATATTGGTTACTTTAACCACATCCGACAATACCAGCGACCTGGTGTGGATTATAATTATCTTTTACGGAATACACATTATAGACGTAAATATCCTGATGCCTAAAATAGTATCCTCAAGGCTTAGGATTAATGCACTTATATCTATATTGGGAGTTATCATAGGAGGTGCACTGGCAGGTATTCCCGGATTATTTTTATCAGTTCCAGCTATTGCTCTTATTAAGATAATATGCGACCATGTAGAAAGCCTGGAACCATGGGGAATCCTCATGGGAGACGACACCACTTATTCTGAGAAAACCAGGCTTTATAAGAAAATACAACAAATTTCAAAATTGGGTACAAGAAAAAGGCCTAACTGATCTTTTGTTCCCACTTAACCAATAGGAAAAGTGATGGTAAAGGTAGTTCCTTTCCCCGGCTCACTTTCGGCAGAAATGCTCCCTTTATGCGATAGTATGATATTTTGAGAATTGGCCAGCCCCAATCCATTTCCTTTTTCTTTTGTGGTAAAATACGGTTCAAATAATCTGTCCACGTCACTCTTGTTCATTCCTTTTCCACTATCTGATACTTTCACAATACACCGGTTATCCTTACCGGTGGTTGAGAGTTTCAAAACTCCGTGTTCATTCATGGCTTCTACTGCATTTACTATGATATTTAAAAAGGCAATTTTTATTTTTTCAATATCTATAGAAATGGCACAAATATCCAGATCATAATTCTTTATTACTTCGATTTTATTCAACTTTATCCTGTCTTTTGCAAGTTCAAGACTCATATCCAGCAGGTCGTTGATAGACACTTGCGAAAACTTCAATTCAGTTACTCTTGTAGAATCCAGTAGATCACTCACCAATTGATTAATTCTTTCCGAATTGCGGGTTATCATATTAAAGAGAAGATCGGTATTTTGAGTACTATCTGCTTCAGTACGCAATTGTTCTGTAGCAAGATTAATATTAGTAAGCGGGTTCCTTACCTCATGGGCTATCACCCGTGCGATCCTTCCGGTCACTGTATATTTTTCAAGGCTTCGCAACTCTATTAATTCAGTATTCAATTCAGCAAGCTGCTTTACCCTGCTTTGCAACTGGCTTTTATACTGTTCTGCTTTTCTGGACGCTTTACGCCGTGCCCTGTTTTCTTTATTATATACTACCACGGAATACAGGGTAAGTAAAATAGCAATCACAATAGATGCAATATTTAAACCCTGAATAAGCCCGGAATATTCAGAAACCTTTTTTGAACGTACATTCCACATTTCCGTTTCCTCTAGTTTCATCTTATATATCTGCGCCTCAATGATCTTTTTCCATGCTCGGCCATTCCCTCTGTCCTCCAGCATAGAAGGAATAAAACGATGTGTTTTCGAGTACTCCGAAATAACATTTTCAATCCAAAAAAGTTTCTGATCAATTAAATAATGAAGAGTATCCAGATTTTGCTGTTGTGCCTTATTATCATGTGTGCTTAATCTTAACTTTTTAAAAGTACTGTCCGTATTTTTTTTGTTTTTATAATAATCGGTTAGCAACTCCTGATCGTTGGTAATAAGATAGCCCCTGAAGGCCGACTCACACTTAGTAATAAATCCGGTAACATTATCCAGATCATGAACCACTTCATTGGTATGATTCATCCAGAAGTCCTGTGTAGCCACCTTGCGGGTAGATATAAAGGTAAGCACGTAGGAAATTAGCAAAAGAAAAAAAGCAGCAAAAAATCCAATTCTGGTACGATTCGCGATTTTATTAAAAAAGGTTTTTATCATTATTCCTGGGAAGTTACTATCTATAAATATACACAGCTTATCGAATGTAGAAATGGAATTAGTATTTTTTAACCTTTTTTAGAATTCTGATTATAGATAATGGCGTAACATTTTTACTCCCAAGAATCAACCAATTAACGATTTAGTAAAAAAACTATTTATCCGGAACTTGCCTCGCTGCATTGATCGCTCATTTTATTTCTTTTCCTGGTTCTCTAAAGAATGAATTTCATTTTCTTTCTTTTTCCGGGTAATTCCCCGGGATGGACAAAGAATTTTTTCATTACCCCTATCTCCTCATCCCACAGGTCTTCTCCTCTTATCAGTTTATTACTTGTTTTTCGGTTGCTATTAATCCGTTCCCCTCGAGTTGAAGACCAATTATATTTTGTAGTCGAGCATGGTCTCCTCTCGGCGGCGATGCGATGCAAAGACAAATATATTTTCCCTAACCGACAAAAAATGATTCAAAATATTTTAAAAAATGTTCCTCAATATGAGTAAATATTTACTCATTCTTTCTCGGGGTATTTCTTTTGTTCCTGACAACCTTTTTTTAAGATGGTTAGCTGTAAAGGGTTACAATGAATAATAATTATAATACCATTTTTGGCAATGTATTTTATCTTTACATCGTCTAAACAATATTATAAATTATAAAAGTACAACTATGAATTCAGGAAAAGTATTAGCAAGTGTATTAGCAGGAGCCGCAGCCGGTGTAATTTTAGGTATCTTATTCGCTCCGGATAAAGGTACAGAAACCAGAAGAAAGATTGCCGAAAAGGGGTCAGATGTAGCTGGCAATGTAAAGCATAAGTACAACGAATTTGCAGACACCATCTCCGAAAAATATGATGCTGCTAGAGAAAAACTTTCCAGTCTTGTTTCTGAAGGAAAAGACCTTGGAAAAGATATGGTAAGCCAGGCCAAAGAGAAAGCAAATGCAATGAAAAATGATGTAAGAAATCCGGTCAACTCATAAAAGTTGTTGAAACAAAACTCGTCCGGTGATAAACTGAAAATAAGTATGGAAAATAAACCTACGGATATAGAAGAACTATTCTATAAATTGAAAGAATATGGCGATACTCGGCTTGAACTATTTAAACTAAAAAGCGTCAATAAAATTTCCGGGATTCTGTCAACCATGTTGGTGCTGCTCATTTTGGTCATACTCCTGTTTTTGGTGCTCGTATGCATCACGATCGGCATTGCTTTATTATTGGGCGCATGGCTTGGTAAGGCTTATTATGGCTTTTTTATCATTGGTGGTATTTACATTATCATCGGACTGGTTTTATATTCCCGAAGGGATAAATATTTAAAAATTCCTATTAGTAATAAATTGATTAAAGAACTTTTAGATTAATGGAGAAGGAAAATAATTTTCAGGAAACAGATCATAATGACACCGCAGAAGATAGACTTCTGTCAATTGCCAATACGACCGATCTTTCTGCCGCTATCCAGAGGCTGGAACAAAAAAGTGTATTGATAGAGGAAGATTTGAAAGATCACTTTCAAAACATTGTAGAAAGTTTAAAACCTTCCAATATTTTAAAAAACACCTTATATGAGGTCCAGAAATCCGCTCCATTAAAACACAATCTGTTCAAAATCATTATTGGCCTCGGGGCAGGATATTTCTCAAGAAAAATGGTAGTCGGTAAATCCGCCGGCATTGTCAAAAAAGCCCTCGGTACCGCTCTCCAATTCGGCATTACCAAATTAGTAGCAGGTAAAAAGGAGGATGAAAATAACGAAGATTCATCATCCAAAAAGAAAAATTTCTTACAGAGAATCTTCTCTATTTAAATTCCATTTCACTTGTTACGTTCATATCCTGCAAATTCCTTTTGCTCGCTTTCATATTTGCCTTCATTATAGATGGAAGAATCCTTACTTTTATTTCTTCAAACAAAATGTACCGATGGTATTCTGTAACCTTCCCTACCGGGTAGGAGATTAAACAGGTGCTATACCGGTATTTTGAATAAACAGGAGTACGGCTTAGCCGTGAAATTCACTAATAGCTTTGATTAACTCATTTTT
The DNA here is from genome assembly GCA_039937655.1 of Ginsengibacter sp. Lineage (GTDB taxonomy): Bacteria > Bacteroidota > Bacteroidia > Chitinophagales > Chitinophagaceae > Ginsengibacter. The sequence goes on along the minus strand of JBDTGA010000112.1, from coordinate 16,470 downwards.
TTAATCGGTATCATTTGAAAAAAATTCTTTCAATTCTTGTACTTCTGACAATAGTACAATTGAGCAATGCGCAAAAGGTGGAAACCCTCATAGATACCATCCATTCTTCACTTAGAGGATTGAGTGTAGTAACCAATCAAATCTTATGGGTAAGTGGCAGCAACGGAACAGTAGGCAAAAGCACCGATGCCGGCAAAACCTGGAAATGGATGACTGTATCGGGCTTTGAAAAAACAGATTTCAGAGATATTGAGGCATTTGACAAAAACACAGCGGTCATCATGGGCATTTCCGAGCCCGCTTATATTTTAAGAACCACCGATGGCGGCGACACATGGAAAGTAGTGTTTAAAGATAAAACAAAAGGAATGTTTCTGGATGCAATGGAATTCTGGAACGACCAAAGTGGCATTGTGATCGGCGACCCTATTGATGGTAGATTTTTTATAGGAAGAACTTTTGACGGCGGAAAGACCTGGCGCGGAATTCCTGAACAAAATGAACCTGTTGCCGACAGTGGTGAAGCTTGTTTTGCAAGCAGCGGCACCAATATCAGAAAGCTAAATAAAGCAGAAGCGGTATTTATTACCGGCGGATTAACCTCACATATCTTTATTAGAAATAAAAAGATTTCTCTTCCAATTCTTCAAGGTAAAGAATCTACCGGAGCTAATTCAATCGCTGTGAAAAACAGTAAAACAATGATTGTGGTGGGGGGAGATTTTACTAAAAAGGAAGACACCGTAAAAAATTGTGTAATCACTGCAGACGGAGGCACTACCTGGCTATCACCAAAAGTAGCTCCTTCAGGCTACAGGAGCTGCGTAGAATATTTACATAAAGACGAATGGATTACCTGTGGGCTTAATGGTGTAGATATTTCTGAAGACGATGGTATGAACTGGAAAAATATCAGCCATACAAGTTTTCACGTTTGCCGTAAAGCAAAAAAAGGCGATGCAGTCTATTTTGCAGGTAACGGAAAAATCGGGAAGTTAATCATACCATGACAGGCAGGTGCTACAGAGTATAAACCCACATATTTTCTCTATCTGTTCCCTCATAGAAGAATTTACAATTTTATCAATTTTAATTTGGCCCCCTATTATACGGTTTGTATCCGTATAATTCCTGTTGGTCCTATTACTGAATGATACTGCCACTCAATTAAAAACACAAAAACAACATTAATATAATAATTTTGAAAAAATAGAATATGCAAATTCAAGTATTAAAATCAAAAGTACACAGGGCTACTATTACGGAAGCCGACCTAGGTTATGTGGGCAGCCTTACCCTTGATGGAGACCTGATGGATGCCGCCGGAATGATTGAAAATGAAAAAGTACATATCGTAAATGCCAATAATGGCGAACGTCTGGAAACTTACCTCATCAGAGGTAAAAAAGGAAGCGGTGTATGCTGTCTCAACGGGCCTGCAGCCCGCAAAGGTTTGAAAGGGGATATTATAATTATTATTTCCTATTGCCTGCTTCCATTGGAAGAAGCGAAACAATTTAAACCCTCTGTTGTTTTTCCTGATAAATTCAACAAACTAAAAAAATAAACTAAGAAGATGTTTATAATTCACAAGGGGTGAATTTGTGATCTCTTGAGTCAATCGTTCAGATTAGAGAAGAAAGCGCTCTGTCCGGTTGAAAATCATTCACGGTTTTGTCTCTTGCTGACGATGAAAAAACATCCGCGCCTCTCCGAAATTCTTCCAACCTAAAAGATCCCGTAAAACAAGGCTTCTATCTCAGGAGAAAGGATACAATGATGTTTTAAAATGAAATTAATTCCATGCAAACCTGTGAAAATACTTTTAAAAGTAAAAGCATTTTCAGTATTCTCTCCATAAAAATATAAAGTATCGTATTAATTCTTGAAAGGACTAACCGATTGGGATAAATTGCGTATTAACTGACCTTGATAATAACCTCCTTTCAACTTTTAACTATTTTTGCATCATTCATCATTTCGGCTTTATTAAAAAACAAAATGTCAGCACAAAAAAAACAATTAAAAGGTTTTGGCTCTACAGCTATACACGCAGGCCATGAAACCGAAGGGAATTTTTCGCATTTAACACCTATCTATGCAAGTAGTACGTATGTTTTTGATACTGCAGAACAGGGAATGCGCCGGTTCAACGGCGAAGAAAAAGGTTATATCTACAGCCGTTGGGGGAATCCTTCAATGACTGAAGCTGAAGGAAAGATTGCTGCACTGGAAAGTTTTGGATTATCCGAAAACGGACAACCCCTGCAGGTAAAAGCACGTGTACATTCAAGCGGCATGGCAGCTATCAGCACTTTACTGTTCGGCAACTTAAAAAGTGGTGATAAAATTTTATCACATTATTCTTTATATGGAGGCTCGCAAGAATTAATGAATCGAATTTTACCTGATTTGGGAATTGAAGCCATCATCGTTGACCTGAGAGATCTGAACAAGGCAGAAGAAGCAATAAAGAATGATCCCGCCATAAAAATGCTTTATCTTGAAACACCTGCTAATCCGACAATCCAATGTGTAGATATAGAAGAACTCAATAAACTGGGAAAAGCGCACAACCTTATCGTAGCAGTGGATAACACTTTTGCCAGTCCTTATTTGCAACAGCCCTTTAAATACGGCGTTGATTTTGTAATTCATTCTACTACCAAATTTTTAAATGGGCATGGAACAGCTGTCGGTGGAGTGCTTATTGGAAGAGATATTGATTTAATGAATACAAAAATGGAAAAAGTACATCGTCTGTTAGGTGGCAGTACCAGTTCTTTTGATGCTTTTTTACTGGTGCAGGGAATGAGAACTCTTGAGGTAAGAATGGAACGCCATTGTTCCAATGCAATGAAAGTGGCACAATTTCTTGAACAACACCCTGCAATCAGCAAAGTCAATTATTTGGGATTGCCTTCTCATCCGGATTTTGCCACTGCAAAAAAACAGATGAAACATCCCGGCCCGATGTTGAGTTTTGAAATGAAAGGCGGACTGGAGGCAGGAAAGAAATTCATCAATAAATTGCAGATGTGTGTAAGAGCCGTTTCTTTGGGAACCTGTGATACACTCTTATCACATCCCGCTTCTATGACACATTACGGAGTACCAAAAGCAGATAGAGAGAAATATGGAATTACAGATGGGTTGATAAGAATGAGTGTAGGAATAGAAAATGTAGAAGACATTTTAAGTGATCTGGAACAGGCGGCGGAAAATTGAAAGTGGATATTGAATAATTAAGAAAATTAAACAATGGATATTAAAATAAGGCACGCTATAAAAGAAGATTGCCAACCAATGATGCAACTCATTCAGGAATTAGCTATTTATGAAAAAGCGCCTGATGAAGTAACCGTTGAATTCGATCATTTTGTAGAAAGCGGCTTTGGTGAAACCCCTGTATGGTGGGCATTTGTAGCAGAATCCGAAAATAAAGTAGTAGGATTTGCATTATATTACATTCGTTATTCAACCTGGAAAGGACAAAGGATGTACCTCGAGGATATTCTGGTAAATGAGCCATGGCGGGGAAAGGGAATTGGTAAACTATTGTTTGATGAATTAATAAAAGAATCGAAAAAAAGAAAATTCTCAGGGATGGTATGGCAGGTATTGGAATGGAATGAGCCAGCGATTCATTTTTATAAAAAAATCAGAGGAGTGAGCTTTGATAATGAATGGGTGAATTGTAGTTTGCCCCCTTCCCTTTAAAGAAATAAAAAAATGGGTGTTTTTAAAAAATAATATATGGCAGATAAAATCTCAATGAGCAGTAATGGAAAATTAATTGTTCCCGATTATCCGACTATTCCATTCATAGAAGGCGACGGAATAGGCCCTGATATATGGGCTGCAAGTGTACGTGTTTTTGATGCAGCTATAGAAAAAGCATTTCATGGTAAAAAGAAAATCAATTGGCTGAAAGTATTGGCAGGGGAAGAGTCATTCAAGAAAACCAATTCGTGGATGCCAAGTGAAACAATGAATGCATTCAAAGAATATCTGATAGCCATCAAAGGCCCGCTTACTACTCCTGTTGGTGGCGGCATTCGTAGTCTCAATGTAATGCTACGTCAGGATTTGGATTTATATGTTTGCCTCCGTCCGATAAAATATTTTGAGGGGGTTCCTTCTCCTATGTGGCAACCTGAAAAAGTAAACATGGTTATATTCAGGGAAAACACAGAAGATATTTATGCAGGTATTGAATATATGACAGGGACGCCGGAAGCGAAAGAATTATTAAATTTTTTACAAGATAATTTACACGTAAAAAAAATTCGTTTTCCTGACACCACTTCTTTCGGTATAAAAGTAGTAAGCAAAGAAGGCTCAGAAAGATTAATTCGGGCTGCGATTCAGCATGCTATTGACAATAAACTTCCTTCTGTCACATTGGTTCATAAAGGTAATATTATGAAATTTACAGAAGGCGCTTTTAAAAACTGGGGATACGAGCTGGCAGAACGTGAATTTAAAAATAACGTTTATACCTGGCCACAGTGGGAAGCCACTAAAAAAGAAAGAGGTGAAGCGGTCGCCAATGAAAACATGCGTATTGCCGCCATTGGAGGCAAAGTCATTATTAAAGATGCCATCGCTGATAATTTTTTACAACAGGCACTACTTGCACCACAGGATTATTCTATTATCGCTACTTTAAATCTAAATGGAGATTATATTAGTGATGCGTTGGCAGCACAAGTGGGCGGTATTGGTATTGCTCCAGGCGCCAACATCAACTATACAACAGGGAACGCAGTGTTTGAAGCCACACACGGCACTGCACCACGATTTGCCAATACCAACAGTATGAATCCTTCTTCATTAATATTGAGTGGTGTGATGATGCTGGAATATATGGGTTGGAGAGATGCTGCTGAAATGATTACTAATGCCATTGGAAAAACCATCAGAAATAAAACCGTAACCATCGATTTTTACAACCTGATGAAAGGTGGAACGCTGTTGAAAACAAGTGAATTTGGAGATGCGGTTATTACGAATCTTTGAATAATTGACAGTTGAGAATTTACAATTACATATTTACCAAATCCAGTACGTTATTTCAATGTGTATGAGTTTGGTTATATTTGTGTATAAAATTCTCCGAAATCATGAGAACAAATATTGATATTGATGATAACCTTCTGGAAGAAGCCATTAAATTAACCGGATCAAAAAGCAAGAAAGAAATGGTTAATCGTGCATTGGAAGAAATAATCAGAACCGAAAAAATAAAGAAACTCCGTGCACTAAGAGGCAAAATAAAATGGGAAGGGAACCTTGAAGAAATGAGAACTTATGATAAATGGGACAATCATTGATACTAGTGTTTGGATCAATTATTTCAATACTATAATTAGTAACAAAACAAATGCGGCCGATAAGCTACTTGAAAACAAATCCGTTATCATTTTACCGGTAATCTTACAAGAAATCCTTCAAGGCATCAGAGAAAAAGAAAAATTTGATTCTGTTAAAGGACTTTTACAAGCGCTTGAATTCTTTGAGTTCCATGAAATAAAAACGGCCATAGATGCAGCATCATTGTACAGATTTTTGAAGACAAAAGGAGTTACAATAAGAAAGCCTAATGATTGTTTAATAGCAGTAATTTGTATTAACAACAATATCCCACTTCTCCACAATGACAAAGATTTTAATAATATTGCAAAACATACCTCACTAAAAATTTATAAAAAAGACCAATGACAAAGATTAAAGTAGCCAATCCGGTTGTAGAAATTGATGGAGACGAAATGACCCGTGTGATCTGGAAAACCATTAAAGACCAACTCATACTTCCTTATGTGGATGTTGATTTAAAATATTTTGATTTAAGCATTCAACATCGCGATGCCACTGACGACCAGGTAACTATAGATGCCGCTAACGCCATAAAAAAATATGGTGTAGGGATCAAATGTGCTACTATCACTCCCGATGAAACGAGAGTAAAGGAATTTGGATTGAAACACATGTGGAAAAGCCCTAACGGAACCATCAGAAACATCCTTGATGGAACCGTTTTTCGCGAACCGATAGTAATGCAAAACATTCCGAGGTTAGTTCCCAACTGGACAGCGCCTATCATCATTGGCCGTCATGCTTATGGCGATCAATACCGTGCAACAGATGCGGTAATTAAAGGAAAAGGAAAACTTACCATGACCTTTACACCGGAAAATGGTGAGCCTCAAACTTTTGATGTACACGATTTCAAAGGCGATGGCGTGGCCATGTGTATGTATAATATAGATGAAAGCATCGAAGGCTTTGCAAGAAGCTGTTTCAATATGGCACTCAACAAGAAGTGGCCTCTATACCTCTCTACAAAAAATACGATCCTCAAAAAATATGATGGCCGATTCAAAGATATTTTTCAAACAATTTTTGAAAATGAATTCAAAGCAAAATTTGATGAGGCAAAAATCACTTACGAACATCGCTTAATAGATGATATGGTAGCAAGTGCTTTAAAATGGCACGGCAATTTTATATGGGCTTGTAAAAATTATGACGGTGATGTACAAAGTGATACCCTGGCACAAGGTTTCGGATCGCTCGGATTAATGACTTCCGTCCTGATAACTCCCGATGGTAAAACCCTGGAAGCAGAAGCTGCTCATGGGACTGTTACAAGGCATTTCCGTGAACATGAAAAGGGAAATCCTACCTCAACAAACCCCATTGCTTCCATTTTTGCCTGGACAAGAGGTATGGCCTTTAGAGGGAAACTTGACAATAATCAAGCATTAATTCATTTTGCCAATGCATTGGAACAAGTTTGTATCGAAACCGTCGAAAGCGGTAAAATGACCAAGGACCTTGCCGTGTGTATTAGTGGTAGTAAGGTTTCGCACGGAAAAGATTATCTCTATACCGAAGAATTTTTATCGGCTCTGGATGAAAATCTCAGAAAGAAACTGGAATAAGCGAATAGATATCTTAATTAAATCTTAAAATAAGGGGATTTCGGAACAAAGTTTGATGCGAAAAGTTTTCAAATCAAAGGCCCATTGAGATAAAAGATATTCATTAATTTATTAATAAAGTTCTTTTATCGCCGGCAATTTGGTTTTAATTTTTGGTAATGAATAAAACAGAAATCAAAGAAAAAAAAACCGGCGCAATAAAAAGAAGTCACCGGGTTTTTCGGGTAGAAGAACAATTCAGGTTAATGGCTGACGCTGCACCCATGCTTTTGTGGGTATCTGGTATTGACAATCATTCTTCTTTTTTCAACAAAGCCTGGCTCAGGTTTACAGGGCGTACTCTGAGCGAAGAATCGGGCGAAGGGTGGGCAGACGGTGTTCATCCGGATGACATAGAGAACTGTACAAAAATTTATAATAATTCCTTTCTTAAACAAAAGGGATTCAAAATGGAATATCGTTTACGTCGCCATGACGGGCAGTATCGCTGGATATTAGACAGTGCTACTCCCCGCTTTACAAAAAACAAGAAATTTTTGGGCTTCATTGGCTCGGGTGTGGATATACATGAATTAAAAGAAATAGAGTATAAGAAAGATCAATTTATCAATGCAGCAAGCCATGAGCTAAGAACGCCCGTTACTTCTCTCAGTGTTTATCTTCATTTGCTCAAAGAGTATTTTGAAAATTCACCCGATAAAAAATATCGTTCTTTCGTTTCGGGTGCTATGGGGCAAGTAAACAAGATTGCTGAACTCATTGATCAAATTCTCGATCTTTCTCGTATTCAATCAGGGTCTTTGAATTTTAAATATAGTATTTTCTCTTTTGGCGATTTTGTAAAATCAATAGTAAAAAAAATACAGGCTGTCAATCCCTCTCATACCATCCGGTTAAAAGGGAATATTCATAGTATGATCAAAGGCGATCCCACGCGATTATCTCAGGCATTAGAGAATCTATTGGGCAATGCCTTAAAATACTCGAAGGAAGATGGCAAAATAGTGGTAGCGCTTTCTGAAGATACGAAATTCGTAAAAGTGAACGTTATTGATTTCGGGTTAGGAATCAATAAGGAATACCTCACACAGGTATTTGAAAGGTTTTATAGAATACAGGGTACCAAAGAAGAAACGTTTCCGGGCCTGGGAATTGGATTGTATGTCTCGCAGGAAATTATAAAAAAGCACGGAGGAAAAATTTCAGCAGAAAGCATCAGGGACAAAGAAACGAAGTTTACTTTTCAAATTCCTGTTTATAAAAAACAGGTTAAACACATATAATGTCCAAAATTCTAGTAGTTGACGATGACGTAGATATTTTATCCGTCATGGAAATCTTATTATCTATGAAAGGGTTCGATGTACAGGTTACATCCAAAGGCGAAAACACTTTTCCTAAAGTAGAGATTTTCAAACCGGATCTTATCCTATTAGACGTACTTATCTCCGGCCACGATGGAAGAACAATCTGCAAGCAATTAAAATCTAATAAAGAGACCAGCCATATCCCGGTAATCATGTTCTCTGCACATCCTGGTGCAGCAGCCACCATTTCTGATTACGGAGCCGACGATTTTATTGCAAAACCCTTTGATGTGAACAATCTCCTGAAAAAGGTAAATGCACAATTGGGCATTAGCGCCAATTGATCCTTATATTCTATCCACAGCACCTATCACTAAGTTCTTTTTATTAAAATGCAGTAATTTATTGGCCAATACAATTGCTTATAGCAGATATACTGTAACCCCAAAAAGGTTCTACTACTAATTCATTCATTCATTTTCGGGAAACTGTTTCCATATACAATAATTTACCATTCATACATTTTTTTCAAGCAGACAAAATTTTATGGTATAAATAATTCGATTTTATTGTAATTTCCTCTTATGAATAAATATTGTTTACCTGCTCTATTGCTCTCAATCATATTATTATCCTCCTGTTCGATTTCAAAAAGAATAGATCACCCGGCTAATAAATATATTCTGCAGGATGCACATTTTACAAACGCTCACACAGGAATCAGTATTTACGAACCCTCCACCGGAAAGTATTGGTACAATTATCAGGCAGAAAAATATTTTACTCCGGCAAGTAATACCAAGCTGGCAACCTGCTACGCAGCTATGAAATATTTAGGAGATAGCCTTGTTGGATTAAAATATAATGAGATCAATGATAGCACGGTGGTTATAAAAGGAATGGGTGACCCATCATTCCTTCACAGCGATTTTACCAATAACCCTGTATTCAACTTCTTAAAAAAATATAAATTGATTCAAATAGTCAATCCGGGTTTCAAGGACTACCTGGGTTCAGGATGGGGATGGGACGACTATCTCGAAGACTATATGGCACAAAGAAGCGCTTTCCCTTTTCATGGAAATACAGTGATGGTAGATTGGGTCAATGACCATTCTCTATCTTTCCTACCCTCTTATTTTGGAAAAAGATCCTTGATAAAAGGAAGCTTATCAAGAGGATACGAGGTAAGCAGGCCATGGGATTTGAATGATTTTACATTTAAAAACGGAAAAACAAAACATTCTGAAATTCCTTTTATCCCCGATGAAGAAACATTGCGGCAACTGTTGCAGGATACTTTGCACACACAAGTCGTAACCATTGAGAAATTTTCAGGTGAAATAAATAAGATCATTCATTCCCAGCCAACCGATTCTGTATTAAAACCAATGATGCATAGGAGTGATAATTTCTTTGCCGAACAAAATTTATTAATGGTAAGCGAAAAATTGCTGGGCATAATGAGTGACCGGAAAATAATTGAAACTTTACTAGAGACAGATTATAAACTCATGCCTCAGAAGCCCAATTGGGTTGATGGATGCGGATTGAGCCGGTACGACCTGTTTTCGCCGAAAGACTTTATTTTTATTCTCAACAAAATGAAAGATGATTTTGGAATGGATAGAATAAAAAATATTTTACCTACGGGTGGCACAGGTACTATCAGCAGCTATTATTTAAAAGATAGTGGCTATATTTTTGTAAAAACAGGTACCTTAAATGGTGTAGTAGCTTTAAGCGGTTTCTTATACACCCAAAAAAATAAATTACTCATATTTTCAGTTTTGGTAAATAATCATCGCGGTTCTGCCACAGGCATTAGGAAAGGAATAGAAAAATTTATCCAGGATATCAGAGACAAATACTGATTATTTTTAAAATCCAAGGTCAAGTCGCAAGATTTTATACAAATACTATATGAGTCATCAGTTACCAGTCTGGAGCCATAAGCCTGAATCTGGAATTACTGCCTGATTCTGGATTGATCAGCCTCATTTAATTGTTCTCCCATTTTCCCGAAAAATCGGGACAAATAGTCAAATAAAGACATGGAAGTTAGATTTCAAAAGCCAATTAACTATATAGATCACTCAGGTGATAATGAAAAGATTTCTTAAAAAAAGATAAATCTTTTTTTTCCCTTCCTATAATTTTGCCGGTTCAGTTTAATTTTGTAGTTTTAATTAACATGCAAATGATACAATACATAAAAGATTTATCTTTTAACAGGGCAGATGATTCTGCACCTGTATGTAATTGTATGCATATTACCCCGAATGATCGTTCAGACATTCTCTTCTTTTCAAGATATAAAGTCTTAGAACCTTTCGCCCCGTACTATCTCTAAGAGGCTACGGGGGTTTATTCACATTTATTTATTGATTTATTTTTCTGAAATTTTTTAGACACTAAAAAATCTTTTCACTTTTTAACAGGCATCTTTTACCACTCTCTCAAATAAAGGATAAAATAATTACCACCATTTTTTCTATATAAAACAAAATAATAAACAACCATTAAAACAAATAACCATGGCAACAGCAACACTTACACCAACAGCATCACCCGTTATACTTTTAAAAAGTGATTTCGAAATCCTGAACGGGTATGTAAAAAATCTGCAGGGAATGCAGGTAAATGAAAAAGAAAATTTCAGGAAGCTATATGCTGAATTAAAAAAGGCACAAATTGTAGAACCCGAAGAATTTCCAGGAGATGTGGTACGCCTCGGCTCTATGGTAGTTATCAAAGACCTCCAGACTAAAAGAGAGATGGCCATAACCATTGTATTACCGCAAAACGCTGATATTAAACAGAAAAAAGTTTCTGTATTAGCACCTATCGGTACAGCGCTTATAGGCTTCAGAAAAGGCCAGAAAGTAAGCTGGGAAGTTCCTTCCGGCAAAAAAGATTTCAAGATCATGGAAGTGACCAATTCACTTCTTCCCGAAAAATAAACTTTATAAAAACACACATTATGAATTCTACCGTATATATCGCCGCTTTCATCATTATTTCCCTGGTTCTTTTCGGAATACTGATTTCGTGGTACAATAAAAGGAAAAAGCGAAGAGATACCGATAAGCTGATACAGGATTTTGATGATTTTGCCATCAAAAACAATCTTGCAATAGACAAAAAGCAGACCCTTAATAAAAACATGATCGGTATTGACAGAATGAATTTCAAACTGGTTTTTCTCGACAACAATAAGACCCCGCAGGAATTTCATTTGATTGACTTGCTGGATCTTTCTAATTGCCGTTTAATAAAACATAAGAACCAGAACAACGGCCACATCAGCAACATCAGTTTACAATGTATTTTTAAAGAAAAGAAAGAACAGGACATCATCCTGCCTTTTTATAATGAAATGAGTGACGACCTTTTTAAAATGCTACGCTTATCCAAAAAAGCTTCCTACTGGGAAAAGAGTATCAATATATTCAGGGAATCAGCCATACTATTAACACAAAGAGCATAACATCCTCCTGATTTTATTTGTAAATCATCGACTAAAAAAGCCACCTGAAGGTGGCTCTTTGGTTTTACCAGATGCATGTCCATTACAGAACAATAATCTCACCGGCAAAAATGCTCGTAGTTTATTCTCTCCCTGTAGCAGAGATGAAGGCGGCCTAAGTATGCATCTGGTTTATCTGAAAAAAGCAGAAGGATATATTTAGGTAATGTGGTCAGAAATAATAATTTTTTCCTGATAAAATAATAGGATTTTTGATTCATCAAATGAAGGGTAACAAGCTCTGCTGGAAAGCAACTTTCTGATTCTGTAGTTACTAATAATAGCAGGGTCAAATAATTTTTGGTGATGACGGCGGCATTATCTCTCATCTTTTTTTAAGATATCTCCACTGCATCCTAACAATAAAAAGTGGCTTTACTGAATAGACTCAGCCCCATCCTTAACAAAAAATGGGGTAAGCCTAGAAACTTTTTGTAAATTTCATCCTTCAATTTGAATACTATGCAAAAAAGGATTTTTATAATTCCCTCTGTATTTCTTTTCATGCTGTTGATGAATTCCTGTTCCTCCTCTAAATCAATTACAAATGTGGTGGAGAAGAAACCTGATTCCTTTAAAGTGGCCCGGGAATTTCGGGCGGCATGGGTTGCTACGGTTGCCAATATTGACTGGCCCAGCAAGCCCGGTCTTTCTACCGCTCAACAACAAAAGGAAGCCATTAAATTACTTGATTTTTTAAAAGCACACAATTATAATGCAGTTATTTTACAGGTACGGCCACAGGCAGATGCATTGTATCAGAGTGCGTTGGAACCCTGGTCTTATTTCCTAACCGGGACACAAGGCAAGGCGCCTTCTCCCTATTATGATCCTTTATCTTTTTGGGTAGAAGCAGCACATGATCGTGGATTGGAATTGCATGTGTGGCTCAATCCGTATCGTGCCCACCACATAGCCGGAGGTCCGGTTTCCGAAAGCTCTGTAGTGAAAAGAATGCCAGAGTTGATGGTGCATTTAAAAGATGGATACTGGTGGTTTGACCCCTCACTGAAAGAAACACAGGATCATAATATAAAAGTGGTGATGGATATTGTAAAACGATACGATATTGACGGTGTCCATTTTGACGATTATTTTTATCCTTATCCTTCCTACAATGGCGGAGCAGATTTTCCTGACACTGCCAGCCGCAAGAAATACCTGGCAAGCGGTGGTACCTTATCATTGGGAGATTGGCGTAGAGAAAGCGTCAACACATTCATTCACCGGCTATATCAGGAAATTAAAAAAGAAAAAAAATACGTAAAATTTGGAATAAGTCCTTTTGGAATCTGGCGGCCCGGTTATCCGGAATCTATCGAAGGGTTTGATCAGTATGATCAGTTATATGCTGATGCCAAACTATGGCTCAATAAAGGTTGGATTGATTATCTTTCTCCACAATTGTACTGGCCCATCAGCCGTATCAGGCAAAGTTTCCCGGTATTATTAGGATGGTGGTCAGGAGAAAATACTTTCCATCGCCATTTATGGCCGGGTATCAGTATAGGGCGTGATACTTCTACCAGGACAACTACCGAAACGTTCAACCAGATTATGATTACCAGGGGAATGTTGCCTAATAGCAGCGGCGCGATCCATTGGAGCCTTTCATCCGTAATTCGCAATACCAATATGGCTAAAATGCTCATCGAAGGGCCTTATGCTACCCAGGCATTGGTGCCTCCTTCTCCGTGGTTAGATAATCATTTGCCCGAACCTCCATCTGTAACTTCAGATCAAAATGGCGACTCGGTAACTATACGCTGGAGCCATAAAAATGAGAAAGAAATATTCCGATGGGTAGTATATTATCAATATGGAACCTCTCATGGTTACCGGATCATGAACCGGGGAGACAGATCTTTGAAACTACCATCACACAATGGGAAGAGCAAACTGACTTCAGTAGCGGTAACAGCGGTAAGTCGCTCATCCAACGAAAGTAATCGTACCGAAATTCATCCAAATGTGCTGGCAGTGATTTCCCGAAAAGGATGGGATGCCAACGAGGCAAAGTCCTATAAAACACAGGTACCGGTACAGATAACCGTACATCATGAAGGAGGAAGAGTTTTGTATGAAACAGATAACGCAGCGCAAAGAATCAAAAATATTCAGACATGGGGTATGGGGAAAGATCGAAACTGGACTGACATCCCCTATCATTTTCTGATATCGCCCGACGGGACTGTTTATGAAGGAAGGAATCCGCTTACCGCCGGTGAAACTGCCACGGAATATGACCCTACAGGGCATTTACTCATCTGCTTTCTGGGGAACTATGAAGAGCAAAAGTTAAATGAAAACCTCCTGGATGTTTTAACGAAGTTGATTGCCAGACTGTGCATTCAATATCAAATTTCTCCCGACACAATTGCCTCACACCGTGATCATAGCGCTATGACCGACTGCCCGGGAAAGAATATTTATCCCTATTTTGAAAATGGTTACGTAAAGAAACGCGTAAAGGAATTGTTAGCTGCAAATGAAAAATAATGTAGAAGAATTTATGAACAAAAAGAAAGAAAAGTAAGTGTAAAAATATTTCTATCCAAAGCACGGCAGACAGGCAGTGTAGTAATTTTATAAGACTCAAATAACGATACGATTGATAAGTGTACCTTTAAACCCGTTTAAAAGAACAGATTATTATGAAAGTAAAAATGATAAAACTCTTCTTGCGGGTATCCATTGGCGTTGGTTTCCTATCTGCAGTTGCAGACCGTTTTGGTTTATGGAGTAAAGAGGTTTCTGCGTGGGGTAATTGGGACAGTTTTTTGCGATACACCCAAAAATTAAATCCATTGATCCCACTATCACTAATACCATTAGCCGCCTGGGTATCTACCCTTTTGGAAATTTTGTTTGGATTTTGTTTAATAATAGGTTTCAAAACTTCATTTTTCGCAAAACTGAGTGGATGGCTTCTACTGATTTTTGCTCTGGCAATGACATTTTCAGTAAGTATAAAATCGCCTCTTGACGCTTCTGTTTTTGCTGCATCAGCAGCAGCTTTTGGGTTAAGTTTACTAAAAGAAAGATTTTTAGAAATTGACAGTTTGCTAGAGAAAAATAAAATATAATTGGTCCGATTCATATTCAAATAACATAGCGATCAACTGAGGACATCTGTTATTTATCCAACAACACCAGCAAAGGTATTTCAATCTAATAACTCATTTCCTTAGTGGCTGATTTTGGATATGCGCTCGAATAGATTGTGTTTATCAGCTACTTCATCAGGGAAAGGTCCGGATTCATCATCCGCAATTCCGTATATCGTATTCATTTATCTTCATAAAGTACCGAACTTCGCATACCATGAGCATTCTTAATTCAATTTTTTCAGATAAACCTTTGATAAATGAAATACTTTCTAAATCAAGGCAAAAAAATCTCACCAGTGATGAAGTTCTAATTTTTCCGGGCGAGGCACTGGTCTTTGTGCCAATTGTATTAAGCGGCGCCTTACGGATTGTAAGAGAAGACGATGAGGGCCGTGAAGTTTTTTTGTATCACCTGTATCCCTCACAAACTTGTGCTATGGCGGTAAATTGCTGTCAGTCACGAAATAAAAGTATGATAAAAGCGATTGCCGAAGACGACACGGAAGTATTGCTGGTCCCCACCGATCTGATTGATCAATTATTCAGGTATCCCGAATGGAAAGATTTTATCAACAGTACCTACAGCACACGCTTTGCAGAGCTTATTGAAGTAATAGATTTAATTGCTTTCAATAGTCTGGACAAAAAAATACTGAACTACCTGGAAAAGAAAAAAGAAGCATTAAATACTTCCGCTTTATTAATAACTCACCAACAAATAGCCACCGAATTAAACACGCACAGGGAGGCTGTAAGCCGCTTGCTGCGTACCATGGAACAAAAAGGAATTGTGAAGTTGGGAAGGAATACAATTGAATTGTTGTGATGAGGATATCCTGGCAGATCGGTAATTCCTCTCTAAATAATAGATTCTTGGCTGTTGTTGGCCTCCCCGCCAACAGCCACTCAAAACAATAATATCTAACTTCATTAAAATGTTTTAGAAATGCAAAATTTTGCATTCCCCGGCTGTTGTTGGCGTCCCCGCCAACAGCCACTCAAAACAATAATATCAAACCTCATTAAAATGTCTTAGAAATGCAAAATCTTGCATTCCTGTCTCGTAAAATCTTGCCGAGGAATATTTATAGCTTTCAGGAACATCGGAAAGATTCCATTGGGGCTGACAAGGGTTAAAGTGGGTGTAATTTAATTTCTGTTGGAAAAATTTTTTTGTCCAACATTCTTTAATCATAGGCTCTCTTTCCCAAAACTGATATTCTCTATCAACTTTGTTCACTAAATAATCTTCCAAAAGATCCGGTTTATTATTCTTAAGTTTTCTTTTGAATTCATGCGCCGTAAAACTAAACAATGCTCCCTGTACATCTTTTCTTTCGAAGTCATCAGATATTCTCCAAATTAAATGGAAATGGTTAGGCATAATAACAAAGGCATTTATAACACACTTTTTTTTATTGACAAGCCATTCAAAGGAATCAACAATAACTTGTTTAAAATTATCGTCTTTTAGAAGATGATGCCAACCAAAGATTGTTCCTGTTAAAAATTCAGTGTGATAATTTATCAACATAGTTAAAGATAGTCGTTTTAATAAAGATTCGAAGACTGTTGGT
>JBDTGA010000111.1:0-47946 GCA_039937655.1 Ginsengibacter sp. | reverse complement strand
CATTGTTCTATCAGCTGAAACATTTGCTGCCGTACTTCGGGATTGTTGCGCATGATCTATTTTTTTATCATGCAAAACTATATATGATTAAATTTGTGAACAATAGGTGGTTAGCCGGTGGGATACCTCTCTTCTTCTCTTTGATATTTCTACTACCTCCTGCTTTATACTTTCCCCACATTCTATTTACAGAACGAATGTGTAAACCAAATATTTCTGCAGCCTGGTTTTGTGTACCTCGTTGTTTTTTTAAATAATCTATTACCTGCTCTCGAATTGCTGCTTGTGCTGATGCACTTCTATAACGACCATCTTTTTGTTGCATGTGCAAATATACAAAATAAGTCCCAATTTATGCTCTTTTTAATAAGTAATTAAAATAAAAAGACTCTCAAGATTAATTTGAAATCTTTAGCTTCTCGTAATTGATTGATTAATAGAAAAGCGAAAAAAAGAAAATTATTTTATCAGGAGCATCAGGGTTTTATAAAGGATTCCTAAACTATGAAATATCATTTTAATTTTATTTTATTTTATCGAGTATCCTTTTTTTTAATTCTGCATTTTCAACAACTTTACCATTTTTAATCTTATCAACATCTTCATGAATATGCTTACTCAATAATTTGTCAATGAGTTTACTTTGTTTTTCATAAGCAGTACAAGCATCACAAAAGCTCTTATGCATTTTTAATTGCACCTTTTCCCTGAAAGAAAGTTTTACCAGTAACTTCTTTTCAATCAGCGCCGTGGCCTTTTTACAGGAGAGCATTATCCATTGCATTACTTTTTTCATTATACTACTTTTTAAACCAATTAATTTCAAGGCATCTTCTAAGTTGCAATCTCGCCCGGTGCAATATCTGCCAAAAGTTAGTGGGGGTAATCTGTAATTCCTGACAAATTATTTCTCCTTTTTTTTCTTCAAGATACTTCAACTGAACGGCTGAATAACAATCAGGGGACAATTTGCTCATGCACGATTGTAATACTTTTACAAAGATTGTATTATCTAGCAGGTGGCCATCTTCCTGCTGCCAGTCATTTGGCCGCTGTTCTTTTTGCCAGCTACCTCTGGTATCAAAATAGGTTTCAAAGAATGATGCTTCCGTACCTTGTTTTACTTCACTTTCTTTTACGGTAGGATTACGATATAACTTTCTGAAATGATCTGCAATCTTGTTATTGAGAATACTAAAAAGCCACGTTTTAGGATCACTTTTCCCTTCGAACTTATTGATAGCCTGAAATGCTGCCATAAAAGTATCCTGCACCAGATCTTCTGCAATTTCCTTACTATTGGTTTTATATAAACACCAACTGTATAATTTGTCGGAATACTTATCCACCCATTCTTTAATTACAGTGGCCGGATCATTTTGATACTCTGCAGCTTCCATTTTTATGTTTTATTTCACCTTTACTTTAAACGTTATATAATAAAGAACAACACTTTTAAAATTTATATCATCAAACTTACTCAAATTTCTTTCGATCAAATTATTCAGAGTATTTCTTGATTTTATCAAAAAAATTAAGATTGATCTTTGATCTATCATCCTTTTATAATGAAGTTTGATATGCCTCTATTATTCAGTAAATGTTTTTTTCAAACAGTTAGTCTTTACTATTTACAGAACCTGACAGACTTAGTTATATTTAGCCGAATTTTTATAATTGTTAAATAGGGCATTCTCAATAGTTGGCTAAAATGGATTCTAAGGAAAAATAGAAATACTGATTATTATCCAAATGCATGTAAAACTTCAAGACTGTATAAGTATTCAGCAAAAAAGTCTGGTCCGTTCCCAACTGCTACAGAATGTAATATTTAAAACAATTAAAGGTGTCCAAATATAGATTTATGAACACCATTGAAATGTAAATACAATAGGATTTTCTGGATGATCTTAGTTGTCCCAGTAGCTATTTCTTGATTTTTTGCCCAAATTATTAAATCCGTTCCTTTTTAAAAATAAAGCGTATTCCCATTTCAATACCAATTGCTTTTGCCTCGTCGCTTCTTGAAATAGCCCATCCATCATTATTGAATAGTACAATCACAGGTTTGATTTCCAACTTTGGATTGAAAAGTCTTTCACACTTTGCATAAGAATTATTACAATCAACCAATGCATACATTTTTTAAAATCATTTTTATTTGTAATAATGTAGGTAACCAATCTACAGATATACATATCCATTTCTCACGGAATCTCTATTTTAGAATTCGAAGGGACGAGCCACCATTTATAATCCATTCATTATAATGGCTCTTTTCTTATTCAACTTATCCTCGAGACCTGCCATATCATCAGCAATCTTTTCTTCATCCACATCCGCATAAATTTGCGTGGTGGATATTTTGCTATGTCCCAGCATCATTTGAACAGTCTCCAGTGGAATACCATTTTTTAGTGCAACGGTTTTAGCAAAAGAATGTCGGGCAACATGAAATGTGAGATAAGTAGTGATTTCACATACTTCCTGTATGATTTTTAAGGAATGATTAACATTTTGGTTAGCGAGGTAAGGGAATATTGTTTTTCTGCCTTTTTCTCTTGCATCTTGGCGATACTTATCTAGAATAGTTGCAGCGGACTTCAGGAGTGGAACCGCACAAAACCCATCAGATTTTATGCGGTAAATTTTACACCAGATCGTACCATTTATGTCCCATTCAAAATCCTTTTCGGTAAGCACCATCGTATCAGCAAAAGCAAGTCCGGTGTAACAACTATAAAGGAATAAGTCTTTGACAAAGTTTAATGTAGGGTGGGAGAAAGGCATTTTTTCCAGGGCGACAAGTTCATAAATATCTAATTTTTTCCTTTTACTCTTTTTTAGAGGGCAGCTATAATTCCTACATTGATTCTCATTGATCCATTTTAAATCGTTTGCTGCCCAGTTAAGTATGCGTTTAAAACGTTGTATATGTTTGCCAACACCATTGCCTTTGCAGGGATCATGATACTTAATAGGAGTTGTTCTTATATAATGTTCAAAGTCTGTTGCAAATTGACCATTCACTTGTGGCAGGAAAACATCTCCTGAAGAGGTGGTGCTTTCAACAAACAACTCCAGGTATTTAATAGTAGTTTTATAATTTTTGAAACCACCGGGCCTTGTTTTAGATTCCCATATTTTTTTGAAGTAAGCAAGCAATTCTTTTAGGGTGTGGCCTTTGAGTTGTGTTTGTATTCCCAAATAGGCTTCCCGAAGGGACTCTGCTGTTATTAATTTACCTGTATCGAGTAGTTTTCGATAATTTTCCCGGATGTTAAACTTTACATTTTCTAAATGTTCATTAATTGATTTTACAGGAATGGAGTTCCCTTTTACCATTCCTTTTTTACTGTTCCAATTAACAGTTTCAATCTGTTCTTTAGTAGAAAATTCCTTTGATTCACCATTAACTGTAATGCGTACATAAATGTCAGCCTTTTTTTTATCAGTCTTACATTTTCTAATAAGTAAGCTGATGCCGAATGATTGTGTTTCCATGCCATTTGTTTTGAAAGGTTTAAAAATGATTTGAATTCTTTCTTCGCTTTTGTCAATCAGCACGTTCAAATTCATAGTGTCCGAAAGTTCGAATCCTTTCAAAATGAGTCAAAAATAATGACACAAATAAATGGTTCACAATGAATTGCGAGTCTTTTGTGAGTACAAAAAAGATGCCTGAAATATACTCACTGAATAACTCACCTGAGTATTGCTTTTTTATGATATGATTTGATAAGATCTAATAAAAAATCCTTGTAAATCAACTGTTTTTACAAGGATTAGAAATGGTTTGATACTCAAAAAGTCGGGTAGACAAGATTCGAACTTGCGACCCCACGCCCCCCAGACGTGTGCGCTACCGGGCTGCGCCACTACCCGAAAAAGTTTTGCAAATCTAATTTAAAAGAAGAATAATTCCTGAGATAAGTAAGAATTATTTGGTTACTTTTCATGCCCTTTCTGTGTTTTATTCATGTAGTATTTATGAATTACTTAATTTAGGTACATAGAGCGTGTGAGCATAAAAAAACCTTCCGTTTCAGGAAGGCCTTTTTTTTAAGTTGTATACTTTTATTTAGTTTTAATATCCACTGTATTAATATCACCACCACCTACTATGCAATTGGTATCTATTCTTTCGGCGCTGATACCTTCAGTTTCTACCAGATAGTTTTTAATAGATTCGACCCTTTTGTTACAAATTGCCTGAGATGCTTTTGAAGCAGCAGGATACCCGTCAATAACGATGGAGCAGGAAGCGCTACCTTTTAGTTGAGAGCCTACAACTGCAAGCATTGCTTTGGCATCACGGCTCAGGCTTGAACCATTTCCTTTGAAAGAGATGCTTGGAAGATTTAGGTTACAAGCAGGAACCATATTAACCATACTGTCTCTGATCGCCTTACAACAATCGGGTTCAGGGCATTTCCCTACACCGTCTGCATCAACAGGCTGACACTGTGTGGGAGTAATTAATTCTTTGTCTTTGCAATCAGGTACGCCATCACCATCTGTATCTTTAGTGACGCCATTCGCATCAACAGGGCATCCTTTAGGGGTATTAGGTTCTTTATCAAACATGTCTGATACACCATCGCCATCACTATCGGTGCCCAGTTTCTTTTGTTCTTCCTTCACAGTGTCAATCTGGTTTTGTAGATAACTGTTTACTCTTGCAGCCGGATTATCGAATAACATTTGCGGTTTATTCTTCTTGCCTACTGAAATTTCAAGGCCGGCAAAGGCATAGCCAAATTTATCTTTATGAACACTACTGGATATATTTGGAGTAGTTCTATACCATGGAGAACCATCAAGGTTATCACCATCTACAAAATGCATACGATATCCGAGATCGAGGTTTAATCTGGTGGTAAGGTTGATCCTGGCACCTACCGATACCGGAACAAAAAATTGGGTGATGGGCTGGTGAGCATCATAAACCATTTCAGTAGTAGAGCCTTGTTTTACAATTTTTACATTGAAAGACATATAGCCTGCTCCGGCTCCAATATAGGGGACGATAAAGTTTTTCTTGTGTAGCCAATTTATATTTCCCAATATGAATTGGGCACTGGCACTCGCGGCATATTTAAAAGTTGTCTTGAAGGAATTTACCGGTTTTACAATAAAGTCCAGGCCACCATTTCCTTGTTCCCCTTCCTGGTTACCTTTTAAACTTCCTCCTAAATAATCAATTTGGAACCCGAGAAAATGATTCAGTTGATAATGAGCATTAGCACCGTAGCCTAAAGTAAATTGAGGATTCAAAAAGTCATTGGAACCTCCAATGATCAATGATGGGTTTAGTGCTCCCACATTGACTCCAAAAGAAAATTTTCTGAACGGGCTTTTGCCGGAAAAAGGTTGAATGTTATTATAGTCCTGTTGTTTGGTTTGGGCAGATGCTGTAAAAAAAAATCCCATAGTGCAGGCTATCGCCATAAAAAGGATCTTTTTACTTTTAGTTTTTAACATAATTAGGGTTTAGTCAGAATAAAAAAATGTATAAGTGGTTGTAAAAATAGATAAAATCAATTATGTGAAAAAATTCATTTTAGGTTTTTGGCAGACTACTGTCTTTAATAGATAGATTTGTTTTGATTTTGTACCACCTTGATTATTATGGAATAATTCCTGAAATTTTGATAATCCTTGTAACTATATTGCTATTGCGATGGGTAAGATGGACGGCAATGGATGTGGATTGAGTATATTTAAAAATACCGTGAAGGGGCAACTTTTGAAAAAATGTTTCAACTTTAAGGAGATGTTTTCAAGGTTGGTAATCTATTGATACCAACGATCTTTTACAGAGCACCACCATATTGGTCTTCTATCTTGTTAAGAAAGAATGATTTAATTTCGCCGCCAAATTAATAAAAGAAATTCGATCAGAATACTACCTGTAACTGAGGAAGGCGAAGCCATGTTCAATGATCTTATTTTCCCGCACAAAAAAAAATTGCTGCTAATATGATTATAGGGTTTAGATACTAAATTTACATAACTTTCATTTTTTATTTAATTATATGCTTTTTCATCGTATTGGCTTCATCGTAGTGGTGGTTTACCTTCTGGGCATGGTTTCCTGTGTGTCTTCAAAAAAAATCATATACCTTAATGATCTTGCCGATACTACTAAGGGCGGCTTGCAAAATGCACAAAATGTTTTTGAAACTCCTATTCAAAAGAATGATCTTCTTACTATTGCGGTAGGTGGAAGCAACGCGGAAGATCTGATTGCCTTGAATTCAGGTAGTGGAGCTATTCCAGGTGCTTCTTCTGTTGGGTCGGCTTCCAAAGGCATCGGATACCTGGTGGAGGCAGATGGTAAAATTCAATTTCCGTTTTTGGGAAGGGTACAGGCAGAAGGGTTGACCAGGGTTCAATTGGAAGATACTTTGTCAAAGAGGTTAAAAGATTATACCAAAGATCCGGTAGTGAATGTGAAATTTATGAACTATGGTTATACAGTGCTGGGCGAAGTGAGCCATCCCGGCAGGTTTGAGATGGAGAATGAACGTACCACAATTCTGGATGCTCTTGGCATGGCAGGCGATCTTACCATACTTGGCAAACGCAATGACATTCTGGTAGTAAGAGAGGTTGACGGCAAGAGGCAATTTGGGAGGATGGATTTGCTTTCGAAAAATATTTTTAAATCCCCTTATTTTTATTTGAAAACCAATGATGTGGTATATGTGGAACCGGTGCGCTCCAAATTTATTGCAAGAACAGGGATACCCCAATACCTGGGGCTTATCGCCGCGGCCTTTACTTTATTCTTAACCATATTGAATTTTTCAAAATAATCATTTCCTGAATAATGGAGAATATCTCAAACGAAATTAAAAACCCTTCTGATGGTCTCGAGCATAATCAGCAATTGCATAAACTGCTGCTCAGGATACTCCCTTACTGGCCTTTGATTATTTTGTCCATCCTTTTAGGATTTCTTGCCAGCCGTATTTATCTAAGGTATGCTACAAAAACCTATGCAATTAAAGCAAGAGTGATTGTAAATGATGATTCACAACAGAAAACTGCTAACCTGGTGGAGATTATGCAATTGGATACGAGGAATATGTCAACTGAAACAGAAAAGGAAATGGAGATTCTCGGTTCAAGGGAGCTATTGGGGAAACTTGCCGAGAAGTTGCAATTAAATATACACTACGTTTACAAAGGGTATATCAAGTCGTTCCAGAATTTTAAAAATATGCCTTTCAGCCTGGAGTTGGCCCATCCGGATTCAATTAAAAACAGTGTTTCCGGCGAAGTACAGATCACCCATAATAAAATACTTTTTAATGAGGTGGAATATCCTGTTGATAGCTTTATTCAAAGCGATTTTGGTAAGATCAAATGGCATATTAACCGGGAAGAATTGGGCAATCCTGACTGGTTTGTAAGTATAGAGCCTATTCCTTCAACTATTACAGGACTACAGAGCGCACTCACTATTGAGCCGATATCTAAACAGTCTTCTATCTTATCACTTACTTATACGGACCCGTTGCCTGAAAGGGGTGTTCTTATTTTAAACAATCTGCTTTCACTATATGGCTCTTCCTCAATAGATTATAAGAGCAGGATGTCGGAGAATACTTTGCATTTTCTGGATGAAAGATTGAAATTGATTTCCGGCGATCTGGGGGGAATTGAAAAAGAGCTTCAGGATTTTAAAACACGCAATGAGATTGTGGACTTGAGCGCACAAGGGACTGTGATCCTTAACCAATTGCAGGCAACTGATGAAAAAATCAGCGAATTGGATGTGCAGATGGATGTGTTGAATCAGGTACAAGAATATGTAATTCACAGAAATAATACTGACAGTAAAGTGCCGGCTACTCTGGGGCTTACTGATCCGATACTAACCGACCTTTTGAATCAACTCTTTCAGGCAGAATTTGAATTGCAAGGTATTCTACAAACTTCAGGAAGTAAAAACCCTAAAATTGAAGTGATCGAGGGAACCATTAATAAATTGAAACCCAGTATTTTAGCGAGTATTAATAATTTAAAATCTGCCATCCGGGTAAGTCGTCAGCAGTTACAAGGGAATAATGATAAATTGAATGGTGTATTAAATAAGATGCCGGTAAAAGAAAGGCAATTATTAGACATCAGCCGACAGCAGGGAATTAAAAATGGTATCTATACTTTTCTTTTGCAAAAAAGGGAAGAGGCCGCCATCAGTGCTGCGGGAATTGTAGCAAATTATCGGGTATTAGACAAACCCGAGGAGGACTCGGTGGTGTATCCTGATCCATTAAAGGTGTATGTTTTGTGCATATTGGGGGCTCTTATTCTCGCGTCTCTATATGTTTATATAAAAGAGTTTTCCAGCACTAATCTTAAGTTCAGATCTCAGATTGAAAGAAGAACGACGGCACCGATCATTGCAGAAATTGCATTCCAACCCAATAAAACGGATTCACCTATTGTAGTAGAAGAAGGGAAACGCTCGCTGATCGCAGAGGAATTCAGGGAACTGAGAACCAATCTGGGCTATGTAACCTTCAGCGCGAAGGATAAATGCAAAGTCATTCTGGTAACTTCTTCTATTCCCAACGAAGGAAAGAGTTTTGTGGCTATTAATACCTCCATTAGTTTGTGCCTGACGGGAAGTTCAGTGGTTTTATTAGAGTTTGATTTAAGAAAACCTAAGATCAGTAAAGAATTGGGAATGGGTAGAAATGTAGGATTAAGTACTTTTTTGATTAATAGGGCTGATACCAAAGAACTTATTCAGGCTCACCCCACTATTCCTAATTTTAGTATTATCCCTTCCGGCCCTATACCGCCCAATCCTTCAGAATTGATCAGTGGCTCCCGGTTGCATGAATTATTTACCGATTTGAAACAACAGTTTGATTATGTCATTATTGATTCCCCTCCGATAGGGTCGGTTACGGATGCCAAAATACTGGCGAAGGAAGCAGATGCTACTTTGTATATTACAAGACAAAACTACACTCATAGCTCTTTCCTTGAATTGATAGAAGACCTGAACCGGAAAAAGATTTTACCCAATCTAAATATTGTATTTAATGGAATAAAAGTGAGACGTATCCCAGGATATAAATATGGTAGTGGTTATTATTACGGTTACAACTATGGGTACGGTGGAGGTTATTATGGGGATGGAAAAGTAAGTGAAAAGAAGAAAGGGTTTTTCGGGGAATGGTTTAAAAAGGGATAAGGTATTTATTGAGGTAGTTTATTCTTGTCAACCTGAACTTTTGATATCAGTCTGAGGTAGAGAAAAAAAGATATAAGTTCTTTAAAATGACACACTTCGAGAAACCCGGGATACCATACTTCAGGAAGTTCATCTGTTTCGTCATTATAAGGAGCCCATACATTTCGTCATTGCGAATCGCCTTACCCGATTTTTATTATTTCACAGGGATTTCTTAGGCGATGCGGCAATCCTCTTATTAAGAAGTAGGTTTAACTCTTATAATTAAATACTTCTTCCATTGTACCAACAGAAAACCATTTTAAAAATCTATGAAAATATTAGTAACCGGTGCAGCCGGATTTATCGGTTATCATCTTTGTGAGAAGTTGCTCTTTCTGGGCCATGAAGTGGTGGGGATAGATAATCTGAACGATTACTATGATGTTAATCTCAAACTTTCGCGGCTACGGCAATTGGGTGTCTCTCCTGTGAAAGAAAATTTACCGGTACAAAGCGAAATGTATGAAGGTAGGTTTACATTTAACAGGTTACACCTGGAAGACAGAGAGAATCTTCCTCTGCTTTTTAGAGAACATGCATTCGATATTGTTTGCAATCTTGCAGCACAGGCAGGAGTACGGAATAGTATTGATAATCCTTTATTGTATGTGGACAGCAATGTGGTAGGCTTTGTAAATTTATTGGAATGTGTACGCCGTTCAGGAATAAAAAAAATGGTGTATGCCAGTAGTTCCAGTGTATATGGGTCCAATAAAAAGATTCCGTTTTCTACTAATGATAATGTGGACCATCCTATTAGTTTGTATGCTGCTACAAAAAAAAGCAATGAATTAATGGCGCATACTTACAGCCATTTATTTGGTATTAAAACAATAGGCCTGCGGCTTTTTACTGTCTATGGTCCTTGGGGAAGGCCAGATATGGCCATGTTCCTATTTACAGATGCCATTTTAAATAACAGACCGATTAAGATTTTTAATAAAGGGAATCTTTCCAGGGATTTTACCTACATAGATGATATCGTTGAAGGTATCCTGCTCACGTTATTACAAGATAGAGTTGATACGCCTTTGTATGAACTGTATAACATCGGCAATAGTAGTCCGGTCAAATTACTCGATTTTATTCATGAAATAGAAAAATGTACCGGTAAAACTGCTTTAAAAGAATGGCTGCCTATGCAACCGGGAGATGTTGAAGAAACGTGGGCGGATGTGAGTAAACTAAAGGCTGATTTTGGATACAATCCCTCAACTGAGATTGATGATGGTGTTCAAAAATTCGTTGATTGGTATATGAGCTATTACAAAAATGGAAAGGGCTGATTCCTTTTTAAGGTTGCCAACTTTAAAGAATTATTTCAACTTAAAAAATACCATTTGCAAGGCCGGTGACCTTTGCGACAAATAAAGTGTAATGTCTTTAAAAAAACAGGCTATCTCAGGAATGTTTTGGACCTTCCTTCAGCAGTTCAGTACTCAGGGTATCTCTTTTGTCGTATCAATCGTTTTGGCAAGATTGCTTCTCCCTTCCGAATTCGGCCTCATTGCCATGATAGGAGTTTTTGTGGGGCTGGGAACGGCTTTGATCAATAGCGGTCTTACTCAATCCCTTATAAGGAGTATAGAACCTGATCAGGAAGATTTTTCAACGGTATTCTTTTTCAATCTGGCAGGGAGTATAATTATTTACATAATTATATTTGTTTGCGCACCGTATATCGCTGACTTTTACCACCAGGGGTTACTGACAATGATAGTAAGGGTCTATTGTATTACTTTTATCATCAATGCTTTTTCTGCCATACAGACTACGAGGCTTACCAAGAATATGGATTTCAAGACTCAGATGAAAGTGTCCGTCCCCTCTTTGATCATTGCGAGCATTGTAGGGATAGCAATGGCTTATACCGGTTTTGGAGTCTGGAGTTTGGTGTGGAGTGCTATTGTGCAGGCTTTGGCAGCAACAATACAACTTTGGTATTGGTCAAAATGGAGCCCTTCCTGGGTCTTTAACATGCAAAAGTTCAAATATCATTTTCATTACGGTGTTAAATTAATGCTTTCTGGCCTCTTGGGTATTACCTTTAGCAATGCCTATACCATTATTATAGGTAAGTTTTTTGTACCGGCACAAGTTGGGTTTTATAATCGGGCAGATACACTTCAACAATTACCGGTGATTAATATATCTTCCATGCTCAATAAGGTTACCTTTCCTTTATTTGCGACTATACAGGAAGATAACTTTAGATTAAAGAGTGTTTATAAAAGGATTATGCAAATGGTGATATTTTTGGTAGCACCTATACTTATTTTGATGGGCGTATTAGCGGAACCTTTGTTTCGATTTTTGTTTACCGATAAGTGGCTTCCCTCTGTTCCATACTTTCAAATACTCTGTGCCAATGGGATTTTATTCCCTATCCATTCTTATAATTTGACGATATTAAAAGTAAAAGGACGGAGCGATCTTTTTTTGAAGTTGGAAATAATAAAAAAAATATTGACTATAATTATTATTTTGATTTCTTTTCAATTTGGCATTTTGGGACTGTTGTATGGAAGTGTGGTTACTTCGATATTGTGTTTTTTTATCAATACCCATTATAGTGGTAAATTTTTGGATTATACAGCCTGGGCACAGGCTAAGGATCTTATGCCTATTATTTTTCTGGCTCTTTTGTCCGGAGTTGGTACTTTTTTTGTTGACTACTTTCTGTGCTCCCAGCATTTGCCTGATATAGTACGCTTATTAGCTGGAGGTATTGCAGGGGGTATTATCTTTGTTGGTATTTCTTTTTTATATAAAATAGAGTCTTTGTTTGAGATTAAAAAAATAGTATTAAGTAAATGATTTTAATTACGAAACCTTTTCTTCCTCCATTGGAAGAATATGGAAAATACCTGGAAGGTATTTGGAAGCGACAGTGGCTAACCAATATGGGGCCTTTGGCAAGTGAACTGGAATTGAAACTTAAACAACACCTTGGAATAAAGCATTTATTGTTTGTTACCAATGGTACCGTTGCTTTGCAAATGGGTATCAAAGCATTGGATTTGAAAGATGAGATCATTACTACACCCTTTTCTTTTGTGGCCACTACCAGCAGTATTGTATGGGAAGGTTGTACACCTGTATTTGTTGATATAGACCCGGATACGTTGAATATTGATCCCTCAAAAATTGAAGAGGCAATAACAGAGAAGACAAGTGCTATTCTTGCAACACATGTATATGGTAATCCCTGTGATGTTGTTGCGATAGAAAAAATAGCCAGGAAACATAATCTCAAAGTTATTTATGATGGCGCTCATGCTTTTGGTGTACAGATAAATGGAAAATCTATTTTTGATTACGGAGATGTCTCTACCTGTAGCCTCCATGCTACTAAATTGTATCATTCGGGTGAAGGTGGCTTGGTAATTACAAAAGATGCGATGCTTTTGAAAAGACTGGCTTACATCCGCAACTTTGGTTTTGATGGCCCCGAGGCTTTTGCAGAATTAGGGATCAATGGGAAAAATTCGGAGTTTCATGCGGCAATGGGGTTGGCGAATTTGAAATATATCAATGAGGTTCATGAGAAGAGAAAAGCGCTTACTGAACGGTATGATGAAATTCTGGAGAATTTTAAAGCAAAAAGACCCGTATGGCATAAAAGTTCTGAGAATAATTATGCCTATTACCCGATAGTTTTCGAAAGTGAAGAATTGATGCTGAAATGTATTGATTATTTAAAATCACGTGAAATATTTACCCGAAGATACTTTTACCCGTCTCTGTCAAGTACCCTTCCTTATGTAACTCACCAGTCATTAAAGGTCACCGATGAAATATCAAAGAGGGTTTTATGTCTGCCGTTGTACGTTGATTTAACCATTGCAGAAGTGGATTTGATTTGTAGATTATTATTAAGAGTCCAAAATAATTAAATAACTTACTCATTTCTTACAAATGGAGTTTTAAAAATATTTTATCAATTGATCAATACTGTGCCATTTTAAAACAATAAAACTGTAAATGATATGATAAACAATGAAAAAAAAATATGCATTCTGGGAGTAGGTGGTTTCGGAAGAGAAGTTCTTTTTTGTTTGAATGATATGATTGCAACTTCTAATCTTAAAATTGAAGAAACTGCTTGCTTTATGGTGGATGATCAATATTATAATGAATCTAGAATTATGGGGATAGACGTAATCCGACACTCAAAGTTTGATCCTGCACTTTACAATGTTGTTGTTGCAATTGGCGATCCTTCGGCGCGAAAAAAAGTTGTAGAGAGTCTGCCAATTACAACTACGTACGCAACTATAATCCACCCGAGCGCTGTAATCTCTAAATGGGTAGAGATTGGTGAAGGAAGCATTATTACAGCTGGAACAGTAATAACTTGTAATATTAAAATTGGCAAGCACAGTCATTTAAACTTACATACTACGATAGGTCACGACTGTGTTATAGGAAACTTTTTTACGACAGCACCAGCAGCAAACATTAGTGGAAACTGCCATTTTGGAAACTGTGTCCTTTTCGGTACCAACTCATCAGTAAGACAAGGGGTAAGCATTTGTGATAATGTTACAGTTGGAATGGGCGGTGTTGTTGTGAAAAATATAACAGAAGAAGGAGTTTATATTGGGAATCCACTAAAAAAGCTTGAAAAAAAGTAGAAAGTTAATTTAATAGTAGATCTTGAGCTAAGTAGCCAGTGAGAATCCATACGTGCAGTACAACTTTCTGCTGACTAATCTTGTACTCATGTATAATCCAAAAATTATTAAAAATTTAGTTACTTTTTTTTCAAAGAAAGGTAGGTATTTAAATTTTATTGATAAATAAAAAAGGGTAGATGAGATTACCTCTTAATGTCGGCAATAAGTGAAGTTTAAAAAAGGGATTGAATTTTCCAATTAAGTTGAAAGCGGATTTTGATTCCTTCACGTGATAATGACGAAAAAATTATGAAACCATCTGTATTGGTTCTTGCTGATTTCCCAAATTGGGCATATTATGAGATTCAGCGATTTATTAAAAATTATCTCTCTGACGAATTTGATATCTATTGTGATTTTTTGATTTTTAATTCTATTAAAAAGTCAAAAGATCCGGTTAAAAGAATGAAATTATTTCTGGCTAAAAGAAAATATCAGCAAGTCCGAAGTGATCATAATTATGAAATAGTAGTGTATCTGTCTTTTTATTTTCCGGAGTATATGAATATAAAATGGAAGGCAAAAAAAGTGATCAAAGGAATATATACAGATGGATTTCCTCCTAATAATTCAAATTTCACGGGAAGTATAGACGAATTTAAGAAACGTTTTTTGGATCACACCGATGCTTTGGTTTGCGGGTCCGAACAAATTACTCAATTTTACAAGAATATTCATCAGAGTGTATTTTATGCAAATGGAATTTTACCCGAAAATCATTTTAAAAGAATAGCCCCTAAAAAAATGAATCAGTCCGATTCATTCATTCTTGGCTGGACGGGCAATCCTGACAGAGGATTTAAAGGATTCTATACTCACGTTGTTCCCGCAGTAGAATTGGCCAAAAAAAAATATCCGGGTATTCAATTGGAAACCCGTTTTTCAGGTTCCTTTGAGACTCTTCCCCGTTTTTATGATGAGGTAGATGTGGTGTTGATCG
Source organism: Ginsengibacter sp. (assembly GCA_039937655.1). Taxonomy (GTDB): domain Bacteria; phylum Bacteroidota; class Bacteroidia; order Chitinophagales; family Chitinophagaceae; genus Ginsengibacter. Next base: position 33,068 of record JBDTGA010000111.1, on the reverse strand, counting down.
CTTCAGAGGCTGATGCAGGCCCTTCTTTATTTGGTGAAGCAAGTTTGATGGATATTCCAAGTATTTCTACGGATATTGGATGGCCACATGAAGTGATCAAAAATAATATAAACGGTTTTTTTGTGGAGAAAAAGATTGAAGCGATTGCGGAGAAAATTGTTGCTCTTTATGAAGATCGCCCCTTATTGTTTGCTATGTCATCAAGAATACGAAAAGACTATTTGAACAAATTTAATAAGCCGGATATGGTGAACAAATGGAGAAATGTGTTTAACGAAGTACTAAAAGATAAAATTGATTGATGAGTGATCAACGGCCCTTGGTTTCCGTTACCGTGTCCACTTTTAATGTGGAAGAATTTGTAGCACAAAGCCTGGAAACTATTGTGAACCAATCTTTGAAAGATATTGAGATCATTTGTATAGATGATGGATCCAGCGACCGAACTCTGGAAATCCTGTATGAATTCGCTATGAAGGATTCTCGAATGACGGTGGTTGCCAAAAAACAAAATGAAGGCCTAGCCGTTGCCCGTAATAAAGCGTTGACGTTGGCGAGAGGGAAATATATTTCCTTCGTAGATAGCGATGATCTTTATGATAAAGATCTTTTTTCGAAAGCATATAAATGTGCAGAGAAGAATGATAGCGATATGGTTTTATGGGATTACGTTGTTTTTAAAAATGCCAACGAAATAGAAGCAAAAAAAAGAGCACCTTCTCCTCTTTTGTATGTTTCTGAAGATGATAAAATTGCCTTGCTACAACGACCTGCATTTACTTGTGTTAAATTAATAAAAACAGAAGTAGCCAGGAAAATTAATATTAATTTTCCAAAAGGATTAACACGGCAGGATATCCCTGTCCATTGGCGCCTGGTTACTCAATTAGATAAAATTTCACTGTTGCCTGAACGCTTGTTTTATTATAGACAACAACCTCATGCTACGACTCAAAAAAAAGATCAAAAACTCTTTGACCTGGCCACAGTGATGGACATTACCCAAAAGTATCTCATAGAATCAAATTTATATGAAACCTATAAAGATGAATTTCTACGACAGCAATTAAATTTATTATTTGGAATGTACGATTCCGTTATTGATTATTTGAAGCATGAGGCATTGAAAAAATTGAATGAAAGGATGGGAGAAGATCAATGGAACTATATTAACAGCAGGAAGCCGATGAGAAAACAGGCGAGAGATTTTTATTTATCGTTAAATGGTTCAGTAACTGCAAAATTAAGATACCATGGCTGGTTACTGAAAAGGAGTGTATATCGTGGAGTAAAAAAAATGTACTCACGAGTGACAAAGCAATCGTAAAACTTAAAAAAGATCACTTCAGAAAAGTTGCCAATTCTTAAATCTCTAATGGTTTAAACAATTTTAGCCATGAAGAAGTTAAGTTACATGAAGGATAGTATGAAAAAACTGAGAGATTTTCTGGTTCATTTGAAGAATAATAACCCATGGTTATTATTGATTTGGCTGGAGCAGTTGAGAACCAGAGGAATAAAAGATTTGAAAAATAATGACGATCTGACTGCCATCAACAAATTGTATTTCAATTTTGCAGGGAAATATCCCAATATAGAAAGCCCACAGACATTCAGCGATAAAATGCAATGGCTGAAATTAAATTACCATGATCCTTTGCTGACACGATGTGCCGATAAACTGGCGGTACGTGGTTTTATAGAAGAAAAAGGATATGGTTATACGCTCAATGAATTACTCGCGGTTTATAAATCTGTAGATGATTTTGATGTAAAATTATTACCTGAAAAGTTTGTTTTAAAAGCAAGCCATGGCAGTGGATGGAACCTTATTTGTAAGGATAAATCGAAGATCAATTGGTTTGCTTACAAGCTTGTGATGAAGAGCTGGTTACGCAGTAATATTTTTTGGCCTGGTAGGGAATGGCCTTATAAAAACATGGCACCAGGAATTATATGTGAGAAATACATGGAAGACGAAAGTGGCTTGCTGATGGATTATAAAGTTTTTTGTTTTAACGGGGTTCCCAGATTCATGCAGGCAAATAAAGGAAGGGGTACCAATCGTCATGCACAGAATTTTTATGATATTGACTGGAATATTCTTCCTTTTGGCAAAGATCTGAAGCCCTTACCCGATGTGGTAATCCCGAAACCTGTAAAGTTTGAAGATATGAGGAATATTGCCGAAGGTCTGTCTGCCGGGTTCCCTTTTGTAAGGGTTGATTTTTATGAAGTAGATGGTAAAGTAATTTTTGGTGAACTTACCTTTTTCCCAAAAAGCGGATTGCCTGATTTTATACCTGCGGAATATGATTCGATCCTGGGAGAGATGTTAACCTTGCCAGTTATACAAAAAAAAGCAGAATAGTGGAATTGAAAAAAATAAAGGTCCTGCATGTAACCGGAACGATGAACAGAGGTGGAGCCGAAGTGATGTTGATGGATATTTACAGGCATATTTCTAAAGATCTTTTTCATTTTAATTTTCTGATCAATTATCATTTAAAAACCGGCATTGCCAAGGGGGATTTTGATGATGAAATTTTGTCGCTGGGCGCTCAGATGAAATATATAGGAACACAGTGGGATCTGGGACCGACAAAGTATTTCAAAGTATTCAAAAGTATTATTGAGGAAACAGGGACACCTGACATTGTGCATATTCATCTCAATGCAAAATCCGGCATAATTGCTTTGGCGGCAAAAAAAGCCGGAGTAAAAAAAGTAATTGTCCATTCTCATGCTGATTTAAAATTCAGAGGAAGTTTGATCTCAAGAACACTGAGTACGGCTGAACTTCAATTTCAGAAATTCTTGATCGCTTCTTACGGTAGTAATTTTTGGGGATGTTCACAGGAAGCAAATGATAGTTTATTTTATAAACGTCTGCAAACGAAAGGGAGATCAGCAATTATTAATAATGCAGTGGATGTAAATGCTTTTCAGAGTGTTTCTCAAAATGAAATTGAGACGTTGCGTAGAAGTTACGGGGGTAGCAAGGACACTCTCGTAGTGGGCAATATAGGTAGGATAGTAAAACATAAGAATGTTTTATTTATTATGTACGTTTTGAATGAACTGAGTAAGAGAAAAGTTGATTTCCGTTTTGTATTCGCGGGAAGAGCAGGCCAGGCTTCTTATTTAGAGGAGATCAAAAATAAAGCGGAAGAATTTAAAATCAGCGATCGCGTTATTTATTTGGGTGTACGTGATGATGTGCCTGTGATCACCAATACATTTGATGTGTTTGTGGGACCTGCATTAAAAGAAGGCTTCGGCCTCGTTGCAGTGGAAGCACAGGCGGCAGGAGTTCCCTGTGTTTTATATACCGGTTTCCCTGGGAGTGTAGATATGGGTATGAATTTAGTAACTTTTCTTAATGAATGGAATGTTGAAAAATGGGCAGACGCTATTTTAAGATCACGGGATATCAAGCTTACCGATAAGGGTTTCATTAAAAATAAAATAGCGGATTTGGGATTCGATATTATTTCTAATGTCAGCATGGTGGAGGAATTATATAGGAATATATTAAAGTGATTTGTGCTAGACTGGAAGGTCTATTAAAAGTAAACTGAAGGAGGGTCGGAACTCGTTAGCAGTCTGAACCGCCTCTCGGCGGGTTCAGAACAATCGTTCAGGCCGCCAAAGAAAGCGTCCCGACCGGATGAGATCATTGAATTTCTTTTTGTCTCCTGGAAACTATCATTTTCAATGCGTCTAATAAACTAAACTTTCCCGAGCATTCTTCTAATTCAAATTAAATGGAGCAGAAAAAAAAATCAACGATAATAACTATTTGCGGAGATATATGCCCTACACAGGATACAGAACCTTATTTTAAATCGGGTGATCACAAAAAGCTGTTTGGCAATTGTATTCCATTCTTTAACTCATCCGGTTTATTAATGGGCAATCTGGAATTCCCGATCATAGATAATGGGAAAGGTATTGTAAAGTCCGGACCTGTGTTGAAGGGGGATGATAACTATATTGATATTTTTAAAAAATCAGGCTTTCATGTTTTGGGATTGGCCAATAATCATATCAAAGATTGCGGGGAAGAAGGTGTTAAAAATACAATGGCTGTTTGTACACAGAATGGTATTTCTTATGTGGGAGCCGGAGAAAATATTTCAAAAGCAAAGATTCCTTTGATCAGGGAGGTCAATGGAAAGAAGATTGGGATCTTGGCATTTGCCGAGCAGGAATTTAATATTGCAACTGAAGATGAATACGGCGCTAATTATTTGGATGTATATGATGATTTTGATGCGATTAGAGGATTTAAGAATGAAGTAGATTATCTTATCATCCTTTACCATGGCGGCATTGAATACTATGAATACCCGAGCCCATTGTTACAAAAGAGATGCAGGAAAATGATTGACTCTGGTGCTGATCTGGTGACCTGTCAGCATAGCCACTGTATTGGCACAACAGAAAAATATCATTCGGGCAATATTGTGTATGGACAAGGTAATACTTTGTTTGGATATAGGAAGGGGAGTGAAAGCTGGAATGAAGGTTTATTGTTGCAGATCACGTTACCGGAGGAAAAGTCTATATCGTCACAATTGGATTTCATCCCTGTTGTTGCCAACGTTACCGGTGTGGAACTTATGGCAGAAAAAAAAGCTAAAGAGAGATTGGAGAAATTTTTTGATCAATCATTAATGATAGCTGACAAGGAATTTATAAAAAAATCGTGGCTGGAATTCTGTAATAAGAAGAAGACTCTTTACATGCCTTTTATTTTCGGGTTTAACAGGATACTGATCCATTCTAACCGCATTTTAAAAAACGAGATAGTAAAGGGACTATTTTCTAAACAAAAATTAAGGGTAGTAACCAACCTCATAAGATGTGAATCGCACAAAGAAGTATTGGATACGATATTTCAGAATGAAATAAAAACAAAAAAAAGTTGATCCCTTATTATGTGCTTTTGTTGATATGTTGCCTTTTGGGAGGAGCGGTTAAGATAAACAGGAATGATCCTGTTAAGGCACGAAATTTTCTTTTTCTGATCTTTTTAATTCTAGTTCTATTTGCAGGATTAAGAAACGTTACTGTGGGTACAGATACCTTTAATTATGTAGGTTTTTTTCTTCATGGTAAGCGTGCAGGAGTTATTAATAATAAGACAAATATAGAGTCTGGCTATATTCTGATAAACAATATTGCGCGATTTATTTCAGGACAGTACTGGGTTCTGTTAACGTTTATTGCTGCTATAATTATATTCTTTGAGCTTAAAGTAATTCACCGGTTATCGCAGAATTTCTTACTTTCTATATTTATATATATCAGTTTAGGGATTTTTGTTTTTCTTTTTAATGGAGCGAGGCAGGCAATAGCAGCAGCTATCTTCGGAATGGCAATTTATTATTTAATAAAAGGCTCTTTTAAAAAATATATTTTATGGATCATAATAGCAGCTTTTTTTCATAAAACGGTTTTAATCGGATTGCCTCTGTATTATTTTCTAAGGTCTGGTTTCTCTTTAAAGAAAACGCTGATCAATATCCTGGTTTTTTCAGGAATATTGCTTCTCTTTTTCTTATTGGGAGGTACCGAGGCAGTTGTGGGAGACAGATATGAACAATATATTGATAGAGGTGCATTGGGAGGAGGTGGGTTTACTTTTTTTTACACAGTTAGTATTGTCTTGTTTATGTATTTCAGGAAATACATACCGGCTTCCAATTTATACAGGTATGATATTTATCTGAATATGGCACTTGTTCAAAGTCTTATTTATTTATTCATATTCTTTTTGAGATTGGATGTGAATTTTTACAGACTGGCGATTTATTTTTCACTGAGTAATATTTTAATATGGCCTATTATTTTTAAGAATGTAAGGGTTTTAGGTTCGGATCTTTCTATTTTATTTTTTGTATTGGTACATCTTCTGTTCTTATATATATACATTGTAAAAAACGGGAACGTGTATCCATACATTTTGAATAAGAATATCTTTTAATTTAAAACCGGTGAAAGTGTGCAGATAAAATTATTTATGATATTTGTTCTTTATGGAACATAAATAGGCCTTGAATTTTCAGTTATCTACCGTGTATTGTTTTACAATTCTAATTTTTTATGGCAATTTCAATTGGATTACCTTTTTATAATGCAGAAGAATTTTTAGCGGATGCAGTGCGTTCTGTTTTTGCACAGACTTATACAGACTGGGAACTTATCTTGATGGATGACGGATCTACGGATGGGTCTTTGCAAATAGCCCGATCCATTAAAGACCCCCGGGTACGTGTGTATTCTGATGGCATGAATAAGAAACTGGCTACACGCTTAAATGAGGTTGCTCATCTTGCACGCTACGAATTTCTGGCGAGAATGGATGCGGATGATCTGATGTCTCCGGTGAGACTGGAAAAACAGTTACATTTACTGATGGCAAATCCAGCAGTAGATTTGGTCACAACGGGTGTATTTTCTATTACCGATGATTTAAAATTGGTAGGCATGAGAGGCATGAATGCGGATTCTGCTTCGCTAAAGGAATTGTTGCATAGAAAGGTTGGTTTTACACATGCCGCAGTCCTGGGAAGAAGGGCCTGGTTTCTCAGGAATCCATATAATACTTCTTTGAAGATTGCTCAGGATCATGATCTATGGTTGAGATCAAGTTCTAAAAATGATTTCAGTGTCCTTGTTATTTCCGATCCGCTTTATTATTATAGGGAAGGAAGGAATGTTACGGTAAAGAAAATATTGGCAGCTCATAAAAATGAGCGGTTGATGTTTAAAAGATATGCAGGGAAAGATTATCTTTTTTTGCTATTAAAATCTTATTCCAAATCTTTTGTAGTAGGATTCTTAGCGAAAATTGGAAAAACGGATATTCTTTTAAAGAGAAGAAATATTCAACATATCAGCTCACAGATGTTGGAATTATTCGAACGGGAATTAAAAATAATTATCTCTACGGAGGTGCCCGGTATGGAATTTAGAAAAAAGAAAATATTAAATCATTTATAGACACGATTTTGCGGAATTGAAGAAAAAATTTATTATTATCACTACGGTACCTGTCTCTTTGGCTTTTTTTAAAGGCCAGATACAAATCCTCAAAGAGAAGTTTGAAGTCGAATTGATTTCCAGTCCCGGCGTCAACCTGGATCAAATGTGTGATAGAGAGAAGGTAAAAGGACATGCCATTAAAATGAAAAGAGAGATTTCGGTTTTAAATGACATCATAAGCCTGATCCAATTGATTTTTACTTTCTCAAAGTTGAAACCTTATATCATTCATGGGAGTACCCCCAAAGCGGGGTTGCTCAGTATGATTGCCGGGTGGTGCGTACAAGTACCTGTTAGAATATATTATTTACATGGACTTCGGTACCAGGGAACAAGTGGTTTTAAAAGATGGTTCCTTAGGAGTATGGAAAAAATTTCCTGTTTTTTTGCGACGGATATATTCTCTGTAAGTGAAGGTGTCAGAAAAATCTTATTAAAGGATAGAATAACACGAAAGAAAATTAACCTGATAGGGAATGGAAGTGTAAATGGGATTGATACCAATTATTTTTCCCCTGCAAATCGTGATATTCCTGATTTGAAAAAAGAGTATAAATTATTGCCTTCTCATTTTGTTTTCGGATTTGTGGGGAGACTGGTTTCTGACAAGGGAATCAATGAATTGGTGGAAGCCTTTATGTTGGTTTATGAAAACTATAGTAATGCACGGTTATTATTAGTTGGGAATTTTGAACATGAACTGGATCCTATAAAAGAAGGAATTAAAAATGAAATATTTACCAATCCTAAGATTATTTTTGTCGGTTATCAAACCGATATCCGCCCATATTTAAAGATGATGGACGTTTTTGTTTTCCCTAGTTACCGGGAGGGTTTTGGTATATCTTTAATGGAAGCAGCCGCTATGGAAGTACCGGCAATTTCATCGGATATAATTGGTTGTAACGAGATAATAGAAGATGGGTTCAATGGAAAATTAATACTTCCAAGATCGAAAGAAGATTTATTAAAAGCTATGGAAAATTTTATGGAAGATTCATTATTGGTTAAGCAGATGTCGTCTGTGTCAAGAAATTCCATAATTGAAAAGTATGAACAGAATAGACTGTGGAAGGAGACCTTGGCTGAATATGTACGGATCAGCTCGTGACAGCTTTGAAGCAGATGAGGTGAATGCTTCTTGTGGAGCAAGAGGCCGTCTTCTCTATTCTTTTTATCTGATTATACTTTATAAGAGGTAGATTCATAAATTTCCTGAGGGCGGGGCGGTTCGTGATAGTGGGCTTTAGCATTCGATGGGAGGATCGTTCAGGTCGCTAAAGAAAGTGTTTTGGCCGAATAAAATCATTCACTTTTTTATCCCTTGCGGGGAATAGATTATTGTTGAAAAAAAGTTTCATTTAATAAATGCTTTACCGAAAATTTTTCAAACCAATTCTTGACTTTATAATCTCACTTGTTGCTTTTATAATATTGTCTCCTGTTTTCCTTGTTGTGATGGTCATCTTATTAGTAGCTAATCGAGGCAAGCCATTTTTCTTTCAGTCTCGTCCCGGATTACATAGCAAAGTTTTTAAGGTGATAAAATATAAGACTATGAATGACCGGAAAGATAAGGAGGGTAATTTGTTACCTGACTCTAAAAGGTTATCGGGTATTGGAAAGTTTATTCGTAAAACTTCTCTGGATGAAATTCCACAATTATTAAACGTTCTAAAAGGTGACATGAGTTTAATTGGCCCTCGCCCTTTATTGATAGAATATTTACCTTTGTACAGTGGTTCTCAGAAAAGAAGACATGATGTAAAACCTGGAATTACAGGATGGGCACAGGTGAATGGAAGAAACGCTATTAGCTGGGAGCAGAAGTTTGAATACGATGTTTGGTATGTAAATAATGTATCCTTTTCTTTAGATGTAAAAATCTTTTTTTTGACCGTTGTCAAAGTCTTTAAATCAGAAGGAATTAATTCCCCAACAGCGGTTACTATGGAAAAGTTTAAAGGAGGAAGAAGCCAATGAAAGATAAATTTGGTATATATGGAGCCAGTGGCCACGCAAAAGTGATTATTGAAATGCTTGAAAATAATGGAGTGGATATTCAGGGTTTGTATGATGATGACCCTTCAAAGAAATTACTTCTGGATTATCGGGTTACTCATGATAGATTATTCCTGCAGTATGAAGGAATCAAATGGGTCATTGGAATTGGAGAAAATAGCGTCCGTAAGAAGATTGTGGAAAATAATTTGTTAGGTTATGGAGTTATAATAGATAAAACGGCTTATGTCTCTAAAAGAGCGGTAATAGGAGAAGGGAGTGTGGTCATGCCTGGAGTTTCTGTCAATTCTACTTCGATAATAGGGAAACATGCTATTGTAAATACCAATGCCTCTATTGATCATGACTGTGTTGTGGAGGATTACGTACATATTTCACCTAATGCTGTATTGTGTGGAGGAGTTAAGATTGGAGAGGGAAGCCACGTAGGTGCGGGAGCGACCATAATTCCCGGTATCACAATAGGGAAGTGGTGTACCATTGGCGCAGGATCAGTAATTATTAGAGACGTTGGTGATAGTATGAAAGTAGTAGGGAATCCTGGTAGGATTATAAATAACTGACTATTAGTAAATAGTTGAGAAATCAATAGAAATACCTTTATTTTGTGGTTTGAAATTGTTTTAATAATTGATAAACTGCTTGCCAAACATTAATTAATAAATATACTACCTTTAAAGTCTAAGATCATACTATGCCATTTCTAACCAGAGAACAATTACATAAAATAGGCTTTGCCAAGATGGGAGAACATTTATTTATATCAGACAAGGCTTCTTTTCATAATGCATCTCAAGTTTCAATAGGCGATTACGTAAGAATAGATGATTTTTGCGTTTTTTCCGCCGGAGCCGGCGGAATTGAGCTGGGGAATTTTATTCATATTAGTTGTTCTTCTACGCTGATTGGAGATGGAAAAATAAAGATGGGTAACTTTAGTGGAATCAGTTCTCATACGGCTGTTTATTCAAGCAGTGATGATTTTTCAGGACATTACATACCGGGATATAAGGATGTGGTTCCTGATGAATTCCGGCATCCTAATACTAATCCTGTGATTTTTGGAGACCATACTGCTATAGGGGCACATAGTGTTGTCCTGCCTGGGGTTACTATTAATGAAGGAGCCGTTGCGGGAGCGATGTCTTTGGTTCGAAAAGATCTAAAACCGTGGAGCCTTTATACAGGGAATCCCTTACGGTTTTTGAAGTCGCGAAGCAAGGATCTGTTGCGTTTTACCCACGAGCTTGAGAAAATGAGACAAGAAGAGTTGAAAAAAATTAAAATATAAACTCATAGAAGTGATGAGAGAAACTAATATAAAGAATAGTAAAGTAAATGAATTCCAAAATATGGCTTTCTACCCCACATATAGGGGATAATGAACAAAAATATGTAAAGGAGGCCTTTGATACCAATTGGGTGGCTCCTCTGGGCCCTAATGTAAACGGTTTTGAAAAAGATATCGCCTCTTATCTCGGGGGCTCTGTACAAGTTGCCGCGCTTAGTTCAGGGACAGCTGCTCTGCATTTATCACTTATTCTATTGGATGTACAGCCGGGGGATGAAGTGATTTGCCAGAGTATGACTTTTTCCGCATCGGCAAATCCTATCCGTTATCTGGGCGCTACACCGGTTTTTATTGACAGCGAAAGAGATACGTGGAACATGGATCCGGTTTTACTGGAGAAAGCTATCAAAGACCGTATGGCAAAAGGGAAAAAACCTAAAGTCATTATACCGGTACACTTGTATGGCATGCCTGCAAAAATGAATCAGATATTAGGAATCGCAAAAAAATATGAGATACCGGTGGTAGAAGATGCTGCAGAATCACTGGGGTCTTCTTTACACGGTATCCGATGTGGTACTTTTGGGGAGATGGGAATACTCTCCTTCAATGGAAATAAAATTATTACCACCTCTGGTGGTGGTGCTTTGGTTTCAAAAAATGAAGATTATATAAAAAAAGCAACTTTTCTTGCTACACAGGCAAGGGATGCAGCGCCCCATTATCAGCATTCACAGATCGGTTACAATTATCGTCTCAGTAATATTTGTGCAGGAATTGGTAGAGGGCAGATGGAAGTATTACCGGAGAGGATCAAACAAAGAAGAGCAAATTTTTTCTATTACAGAGATCAATTGAAAGAAATACCCGGTATTTCTTTGTTGACAGAGCCGGAAGGCTTTTATAGCAACCATTGGCTTACTACCATCCTGGTTCATCCTGAAAAGACCGGAGGTGTTACACGGGAAGATATACGGCTCGCATTGGAAAAAGAAAATATAGAATCAAGGCCTCTGTGGAAACCAATGCATCTTCAGCCGGTTTTTGAAGGCTGTCCTTATTACGGAAATGGTATTTCAGAGGAGCTGTTCAAAGATGGATTGTGTTTGCCGTCGGGTAGTAATTTAACTTCCAAAGAATTAGACAATGTGATAGGATGCATAATCAGGCTAATTAAGGAATAGGGTTACTTATTATTATTTTAAAATACCTCATTATTAGAAATTTTTTTTCTATGGTGAGGTTTTTTTATGATAATACTATCTTGTTTTGTAGGAAGATGAATGAGACTGTGGACTAATTCTTTTTGAGATATATCAATTAAATAAATTACTTTTGCGGCGATTTTTTTGGTAAAGCTGTTGTGGATTGTAGCTCAATTTAATGACCAGGCATAGCACTTTAAAGCCTTTTGGTACACTTATTGATTTTATAAATTGATTTAATTTTAAAAAAGAGTACGAAGCACAACAATCAGTACCCGATTTTTTCGTTACTAATCCATTATCCGTCTGAAGAACTGAATTAATCTTGAAATTCAGACCCCAATTAGTCCTCTATGCTCGAACGATTTTTTAAAAACAAGTATGCACCACGTTGGATCATCTTTTGTTGCGACCTGGCGCTAATTACAGCCTCTTTCTTATTTTCATTCTTATTGGTACGCCATCTCATGCTTGACGTGCAGGGAGTAATTAAATTTTTACCAGCAGTTTTTATTAATGTGTTGGTATATGTTTTTTGTGTAGCCTTCTTCCCTATTTACAGAGGGATTATACGATATTCCGAGATCAATGATATCATACGTATCATTAAGTTTGCTTCTTTGCAATTTGCTGTATGGCTATTAATTTATTCGGTTGATACCAGTTCAATTGTGACAGGTTACCTACCGGTTCCTTTATTGATCATGAATTTGTTCAGCGTTATTTTTCTGCTCACTATGTTTCGGTTACTGGTCAAGGAAGTATATGCTAAAGCCTCCCAGCCTAAATCCGTTGCAACGGCGAGGACTATTATATACGGTGCGGGCGAGATGGGGCAGGTTACCAAGCAGGTGCTCGAGCAAGATATGAAGAACAATATGGTTGTAGTAGGATTTATTGAAGATAGCAACTATAAGATAGGAAAGAATTTGGCAGGGTTGCCCATTTATGATGCTTCAGATCGCCGTCTTTCACGCTTATTTAAACAAAAACAAATCACTCATTTATATATCGCCATTGATAAATTATCAGTTGCGAAAAAAATTGCTATCTCTGATTTGTGTGCTCCGCTAAATATAAAGATTAGCGTAATCCCCCATGCCAATCAGTGGAGAGGAGGACTTTTTGAAAAGGAACAGGTGAAAGATCTCAACATTGAAGATCTTTTAGAAAGGGATGAAATTAGTCTTCCTTTTGATATGGTACAGACTACTTACCAAAATGCCACTATTTTAGTAACCGGGGCTGCCGGATCTATCGGTAGTGAAATCTGCCGTCAGTTATTAAAATATCATTTTAAAAAGTTGATTTTATTGGATCAGTCAGAGTCAGGCTTATTTGATCTTGAATATGAATTGAAACGGCAAAATAAAAAACAAATTTTAAAGATAGAGATTGCTTCTGTAAGAGATGCTATGAAGCTAAGGAAAGTATTTTCTTCTCATAATCCTGATTTTGTTTTCCATGCAGCTGCTTATAAGCATGTACCGTTGATGGAAACTTTTACCAGCGAAGCGGTGCTAACCAATGTTTTTGGAACAAAACAGGTTGCTGATCTTGCTTTGACTTATAAGGTTAAAAAGTTTGTAATGGTTTCGACCGATAAAGCGGTGAATCCCACTAATATTATGGGAACTACCAAAAGAGTTTCTGAAATTTATATACAATCTTTAAGTGACCGTGCAGATTCACAAACAGAATTTATTACTACGCGTTTTGGAAATGTGTTGGGTTCTGCCGGAAGTGTGGTATCAACCTTCAAGAAACAGATTTCTGCAGGTGGCCCTGTTACCGTTACCCACCCTGATATCACCCGTTACTTTATGACCATTCCCGAAGCATCCAAATTGGTATTAGAAGCTGGTAAAATAGGAGAATCAGGAGATATTTTATTATTCGATATGGGCACGCCTGTTAAGATCATGGATCTTGCCAAGAGAATGATACAACTTGCCGGGTTTAAACCCTCCGAAATACCCATCGTGCATACAGGATTACGCCCCGGTGAAAAGATGTATGAAGAATTATTTAAAGATTCCGAGGAGTTTGCAGAAACCTACCATCCGCGTATTCTGAGAGCCAGAAAATCACCCAATCTGAATCCGGATTTCAATCTTTTGATGAAAGAATTAAAAGACGCTGCTGTTACTCATAATAATGAAATCATTCCTTTTATTTTGAGGAAGATAGTCCCCGAATATGTTCCCAATAAAGGAAGTAAAGTTTCTGCTCTTGTAGAAAGTGAAAATGTTTAGAACTTTTCATTAAAAGATTCATAAAAAAAATTATCGAGTTCCATTTTGCCATAGCTATCGAGTAACGGGACAGTGAATAATTTCACCTGTCAGGGTTGCTTTCTAAGGTAGCCTGAATAATTGGTACATTGCTTAAGCTTGCTGAAACTTTCCATGCAATCTTTTAATAAACGCAAATTCACTCATCATAGAGGTTTATATTGGTGATCCTGCATTGAGAGATTACAAGAAAGAATCATTTTCTAAACCGAAAAGCGTGGCTTTTTGCAAAATATGGGGGAAGAATCATTTCAGATGTTATCTGTAATATTGGGCTTCTTTTCTACGTTAATTAAATGTTGAAATAAGGAAATCCATATTCCCTTTTCTTTCAAATTAACAAAAGATAATAAGAATAGAACCAATATAATAAGAAGACGGTGCTATTTTTGTACAAAACATATCTACGTTATAAACCTAATTAGCTCACATGAAGAAAATGCTTTTCTGTATTCCGTTCTTTATCCTTACCGGCACAGTAAAAGCGCAAAGTTTTCATTTGAATTTATTTCTGGGCACTTCAAATTACCAGGGGGATTTACAGGATAAAACGATAACTTTTAGCCAATCGCATATTGCAGGAGGTATTGGCCTTTCCTATGATATTACCGATCAGTTTACGATCAGAGGTAATTTTATGTTAGGAAAAATTTCTGCTGATGACAAGAAAGGAAGAAATAAAGTGAGAAATTTGAATTTTACTTCAGGTATCACCGAAGGAAATATTGATCTACAATATTTTGTTACTCCCATGATGCAGCACTCACTTACTCCTTATGTGTTTCTTGGTATAGCTGTATATCATTTTGATCCTTATACTTATGATACAACAGGGAAGAAATATTATTTGAAACCGTTAAGCACAGAAGGGGAAGGATTTGCTCCCGGAGCAAAAAATTACAATCTTACCCAATTGGCTATTCCCTTTGGCGTTGGCTTGAAATTAAACCTGAGCGAGAATATGAATGTAGGTTTTGAATTGGGGTTGAGGAAGCTATTTACAGATTATCTGGATGATGTAAGCAAAGTATATGTTGATGAAAGCCTTTTGTTTACCAACAGAGGAGCCAAAGCAGTAGAATTGGCTTATAGAGGTAATGAACTGAAGGACGGTACTGCATATCCTGATGCAGGGCGGCAAAGGGGAAGATATGAACAAAAAGACTGGTATTATTTTACTGGCCTCAGTTTATCCTTCAGGCTGGGAGGTAGTGGTGGCAGTGGTTTCCGTTCACAATGGGCCTGTCCTAAAAATGTGCTATAGATATATAGAAATTTTGGATTGAATTTTGTTATTAACTAGTGGAAAAGAGTTTTTCTTTTGTGAAATAATGAGCAATCTCAGTCGTTATATCTCTGGATTACAAGAGAATTGCTAATAACTCTTGGTAATTTTATAATACACCAGTAATATACAACCTTATGAAAAACTATTTTTTATCAACATTTTTATTGCTATTCGTGTCGGGAGTAAGTGCCCAGAATCTACATTTGAACCTTTTTACGGGTATATCGAATTATCAGGGCGATCTTCAGGATAAGAAATTCACATTTTCTCAATCACACCTTGCGGGAGGTTTGGGAATTACCTATGATGTTTCACCCCATCTTGCCTTAAGGACAGGTGTAATGATAGGTAAAATTTCAGGCGATGATCAATATGGGAGAAATAAAGTGAGGAACCTCAATTTTTCGACACTTATAACCGAAGCCAACCTGGGATTAGAATATTATATTACTGCTCCTGTTGAGAAGCATTCTCTAACTCCGTATGTATTTGCCGAAGTTGCCATTTATCATTATAATCCTTACACATTTGATAGTACCGGGCGGAAATATTATTTGCGTCCGTTAAGTACTGAGGGTGAAGGAATAGTCCAGGGGAGAAACAATTATAACCTTACCCAATTTTCCATACCTTTTGGAGCTGGTGTAAAATTATCTTTGAGCGATAATGTGAATGTAGGGTTTGAATTTGGATTCAGAAAATTATTTACCGATTACTTAGATGATGTAAGTACCTCTTACATTGATAAAAATATTTTACTTTCTGCACGTGGAGCTAAAGCTATGGAACTCTCTTATAGAGGGGATGAATTGAAAAATGGTAATCAACAGTATCCGACAGTGGGGGCGAAAAGAGGAAACCCTAATAGTGATGACTGGTATTACTTCTCCGGCCTTACGATTTCTTTCAGATTAGGTGGCGGTGGCTTGGGAAGATATGCTTCTCAACGTTGTCCCGGAAATGTATTATAACAAGTGTTTCTGATTGTGTAGTCCTTTGTTAGGGATAAATGATTGAATTCCCCCTCAAGTAAATAATCAACTGTTTGCCCCTTGCTCATTATATAATAAATGAGAAGGGGCTTTTCAATTGCAATACTCAGTATCCGGTATCTTTGCCGGTAATATGGCTTACAAAAATTTGCAGCATTTTATTGATGTTCTTGAAAAAGAAAATGAGCTGGTACGTATAAAAGAATATGTGGACCCTCATCTGGAGATTGCTGAAGTTACTGACAGGATCAGCAAGAGTAAAGATGGTGGTAAAGCCCTCCTTTTTGAAAATACCGGTTATGATTTCCCCGTACTCATGAATGCCTATGGAAGTGAGAAAAGGATGTGTCTCGCTCTCGGCGTGAAAGATTTAAATGATTCGGCAAAAGAAATTGAAGGCCTGTTTCATCTACTTTCTTCTCCAAAAGAAAATATCATTGATAAACTGAAATTATTACCGAAACTTGGCCAGTTTGCCAGTTGGATGCCTAAGGTAATAAGTGGTAAAGGAGAATGCCAGGAAGTAATGATGAAGGATGCAGATATTACGAAACTTCCGGTGATTACCTGCTGGCCTAAAGATGGAGGTCCTTTTGTGACACTCCCTATCATTCATACAAAAGATCCAAATAATAATTCCAGGAATGTAGGGATGTACCGAATGCAGATTTTTGGTCCAAAACTTACAGGCATGCACTGGCATAAACATAAAGTTTCAGCTAAACATTTTAATGAATACAAAAAACTGAATAAGCGTATGCCGATTGCTGTGGCTTTAGGTGGTGATCCTGTTTATGCTTATTCTGCAACTGCGCCTTTGCCCGAGAACGTAGATGAATATATGCTTGCGGGGTTTTTAAGAAAGAGAAAAGTAGAATTGGTTAAATGTATTTCTCAGCCGGAAGTAGAAGTTCCGGCGGATGCGGATTTCATTATTGAAGGGTATGTAGATCCTAATGATGAACTGTTATGGGAGGGGCCGTTTGGAGATCACACGGGCTATTATTCTTTGCCTGATTGGTATCCTAAATTTCATATTACTGCTATTACTCATAAAAAGAATGCGGTTTATCCTGCTACGATAGTCGGTATTCCGCCACAGGAAGATGCATGGTTAGGAAAAGCAACAGAAAGAATATTTTTAGCTCCGATAAAAATGACTTTAGTACCTGAGATTCTTGATATGGAAATGCCGGTTGAAGGTGTTTTTCATAACCTGGTTATTGCTAAAATTAAAAAAGATTATGCGGGACAGGGGCAGAAAGTGATGAATGCAATGTGGGGAGCGGGCCAAATGATGTTTAATAAAATATTAGTAGTGACTGCTTTGCAAAACGCAAAAGATGAGAAAATAGAGGCTTTTAGACTTAGCAATTATGTTAGTCTGGCAAAAGATGTTTTCAAGAATTTAAATCCATCAACGGATATTTATTTTTCTCAGGGACCGATGGATGTGTTGGATCACAGTTGTAGTAAAATGGGTTTTGGAGGGAAGATGTGTATTGACGGGACGTTTAAATATGAAGAAGAAAAGGATGAATCTTTTTCGTGTATTGCTCCACGTTATACACAAGAATCATCAAATGAAATAATGAAACTTTTTCCTGAAGTGAGGATAATCAATTCCTCTTTAATAGATAAAGGAATATCCTGTTTAATTATTTCTGTTGAAAAAAAGAGGAGGAATCAGATTTCGGAGTTACATCAATCTATTTATAATCTAAAAGATCTGGAAGGAATTAAAATGATTCTTTATGTAGAACATACTGTAGATGCTATCGATTTACCGGTTGCATTATGGCGTTTCTGTAATAATCTCGATCCTAAACGTGATCATTTTATAGTAAAGAAACCATTATCAGAAGATAGTAGTAAATATGTAGCCTGCATCGGCTTTGATGGAACTCTCAAAACAAAAGAGTTTGACGATTTTTATCGCGACTGGCCTAATATTATAATAGCAGACGATAAAACTATTATATCAGTGGATGAAAAATGGTCAAAACTTGGACTGGGAGATTTTATTCCTTCTCCATCCTTGAAATTCAAAGGACAGATGTATGGTGAAGAAGCCGTAGCAAATGTTTAATTAAATATTTGCTGTATTAATTTTTAATTCTTTTTTACCGGATTCCTCCACATTGTGAATAATCGAAACAGGCCAAAGAATACCGGAACCATAAAAATCAGACTTTTGGAATCTAAAGATCCTTTTGTAAAACTATCGGTAACCAGCAATACAGAAATAATAATGAGAACTACGTACATTATTGATGTAGCAATCTTATAGGCTTTGGAAGTGGTTATTGGTTGTTTCATTTTTTTTATTGATAAAGAAATTCCTTATCATTTCAATTAGAGTAACGGTAGGCAAAACGATTAATATAAATAAAATGAAATTTTACCTGGCAAACAAGCTCTCTTTAAAAGAATCCGAACTGGCAAAAAATAATAAAATTATTCCTATAAACCACAAGCCTGCATATAAGACGAGTTGTTTTTTAGTTGGATTACTTTTCCAATTTGGACTTTTAGGTTTCATATTATTTTTGCTAAAAAGACTGTCTATTCCTAAATATCCGTTGCCTCTCCATAAGCCACTGCAGTAGCCTCTTTCACAGCCTCGCTGATGGTTGGGTGAGGGTGAATGGCATTTAATATTTCATGAGCGGTGGTTTCTAATTTACGGGCAACTACAACCTCGGCAATGATTTCAGTTACGTTGTAGCCAATCGCATGGCAGCCTAATAGTTCACCGTATTTTGCGTCATAAATAATTTTCACAAAACCTTCGGTGGCACCTGCTGCTGTTGCTTTTCCGCTCGCCATGAAAGGAAATTTTCCAACTTTTAGTTCATAACCTGCATCCTTAGCCGCCTTTTCCGTATAACCTACAGAAGCGATTTCAGGGGAGCAATACGTACATCCGGGAACATTGTTGTAATCTATGGGTTCGGGCTTCTTGCCTGCAAGGTGCTCGGCAGCATTGATACCTTCTTTGGAGGCTTTGTGTGCGAGTGCCTGATGCGGAGTGCAATCACCGATGGCATAAACTCCCGGTACATTGGTTTGCTGATTGCCATTCACTACTATTCTGCCTCTATCTGTTTTAATGCCCACTTCTTCCAGACCGATATTTTCTATATTAGCTGCAATACCTACGGCGCTCAAAAGGATATCAGCTTCAAGGGTTATTTCCCCTTCCTGTGTTTTTACTTTTGCTTTTACACCGTTTCCGCTATTATCTACGCTGGTAACTTCGCTGCTGGTCATGATAGTGATACCTTGCTTTTTGAAACTCTTTTCCAGCTCTTTGGAAATGTCTTCATCTTCTACAGGTACTATTCTCGGCAAGAATTCTACAATGGTAACTTTTGTGCCGATACTGTTATAGAAATAAGCGAATTCAGTACCGATCGCACCCGATCCTACGATGATGATGGATTTAGGTTGTTCGGGTAGTGACATTGCCAGGCGGTATTCAATTATCTTCTTTCCATCCAGTTTGAGTGCAGGTAATTCTCTTGCTCTGGCACCGGTTGCAATGATGATATTTTTTGCTTCCAGGATTTGTTTTTTCCCATCGGCAGAGGTTACTTCAAGTTTGGTAGGAGAAATTAATTTTCCATTTCCCATCACCACATCTATTTTATTCTTCTTCATTAAGAAAGAAACTCCCTTGTTCATTTTATCAGCTACTCCACGGCTACGTTTGATCACATTACCAAAGTTTGGTTTGGGGTCGGTTACTTCGATACCGTAATCTGTTGAGTGTTTTGCATATTCCATTACCTGAGCACTTTTTAGTAATGCTTTGGTAGGAATACATCCCCAGTTGAGGCAAATGCCGCCCAGGCTCTCGCGTTCTATTATTGCCACTTTTTTCCCTAATTGAGAACTCCTGATCGCAGCAGGATAGCCACCGGGGCCACTGCCTAATACTATTACATCGTATGCCATTTGAGTATAAATTTTTATTTAAAAATTTGTATTAATAAACGGTGCGAAATTACTTTAGAATGTGCAAAGCGCAAAAAGTGTAACTATTTAGCTATTGAAAAGCTTGTGAAATTTTATGATCTTTGATGGATAAGAATATTTTATGGTGAGGATTTGACACATTCGGTCTTTTTTAAATATCTGTATGAAAACGAGCCTGTTCCTTTTATCTGTTATTTCTGTTCTGATCATTACGGGGTGCAGTACGACACGGAAAACCAATAAACCCGAAGTAGCGGGCAGTGAAGGTATTCGCAGTGTAGTGGTGATCAAAAACAAAGTGCCTCTCCGCAAAATAGATACGAAAAGTATGGCAGCCCACGATGTGGTTTCTTTTGCAGAAACACTGATTGGGATAAAGTATAAATATGGTTCTTCCGTGAAGGAGAATGGGTTTGATTGCTCGGGATTTATCAATTATGTTTTTAATCATTTTAAGGTACCGGTACCTCGCAGTTCTGTGGATTTTACCAATGCCGGACAGGAAGTACCGTTCAAAGACAGTAAGCCCGGTGATATTATTTTGTTCACCGGAAGTAATGCAAGGAGTGGAATAGTAGGTCATATGGGTATTATCACGGAGAGTAGGAATGGTGTGGTGAAATTTATTCATGCTTCCGAAAGCCGGGGTGTAATGATATCGGGAATGAATTCTTATTTTATTCCCCGCTTTGTAAAAGTGAACCGGATCTTTACCGTTTTCTGATTTATTTTCTTCATTGGCACATTGCCAAACAAATCGAAAATATTTCTCTATGAATCACGAACTGTAACTTTTCCCTGATCCTCTTCTGTAATTGTTTTTAATGTATTAATGCTGAGGTTGAATTGAAAGCCCAGCAGCACAACAAGTGAATTTAAAAATATCATGATCATCACTACCATGATGGTGCCTATAGAGCCGTACAGAAGATTGTATCTCCCAAAATTATTCACGAAGGTCATGAATCCTATCGTAACCAGAATACTGAGGAAAGTGGCGATCACGGCGCCAGGCGAAACGAAATTCCATCTTCGTGTGGTAGATGGAGCATACCGGTATATGAATGCATACGATGAGAAGATAAGCGCTACAATGAAAAACCATTTTCCATAAAGAATGAGGTTTCTTAAATGTGCATCCTCTATCCCCAGCCATTTGAGCATGTTTCGCTGGAGTAGTAATAATAAAAGGCATGCAAACAATAATCCAAACAACATCACGGTCAACTTGATCGCTTCCCATCTTGTTTTGAGGCTTTTCATTTTTTGAAAACCGATGTGGTTCTTATTAAAGGAACGCATTAGCCCCATCACTGCACCTGAAGCGAAGAACAGAGATAGAATAAATGTAAAAGAGATCAATCCTATTTTGGAACCATCTATAAAACTATCTACAAATTGTATCAATTCTGTGTTGTATGTTTTTGAAGGAATAATATCATGTATAAGCCCGTGCAACTGAAATTTAATGGCTTTTTTTGAAATGAAAGGAAGGCCGGGAATGAGTGTAAAAAGAAAGAGGCACGATGTGGGGACCGACATGATAAAGTTGTATGAAATAGCGGATGCTTTTTCTGTAAAATCGGGCATATTAAAGCCCTTGGCAAAGTTTCGTAAGACCGCATACAATGTGATACCCTGAAAACCCGGAGGTGACCACGTTTTACTTTTACTGACCAGGTAATTGATAGGATGGACAATTAAATATGTGTGTACCTTTTTATTCAAAACTTCCGGTTATTTTAAAGGTCGGTTGTAATAATTGTTTGATGAAAAGGAATCTAAAATAAACCTTTTAATGTGATTGGTTTTGTTGCCGTGAATTTATGACGCTGTCAAGCGCCTGTTGATATGCTTTTGCATACACCTTATGCTGGTCATAAGTAGATGCAAAATCTGAATATCCTGAAAAGTCGGAGCGGGCCACAAAGAATAAATAATCAGTATCCGGTGAATCTAAAACCGCGTCAATCGTTTTGATAGAAGGGGTACAAATAGGCCCAGGAGGTAATCCTGAATTCAGATACGTGTTATACGGAGATACAAATTCGAGGTGTTTATGGTAGATTCTTTTTAGGCTAAAATCTTTCATGGCAAATTTTATGGTTGGGTCCGCGGCGAGTCTCATTCCTTTTCTAAGGCGGTTAATATACACGCTGGCAATCTTTCCTTTGTCATCTTGTTTGTTGGTTTCCTCCTCAACGATAGATGCGAGGGTATAAACTTGTTTGGGAGTAAGTTGCAGTCGTTGTGCTTTTCTTAATCTTTCGGGATTCCAGAATTTCTGTTCCTCCTCAAATAGTTTTTTAAAAATACTTTTTACGGGAGTATTCCAAGTGTAAGTGTAAGTATTGGGAATTACATCTGTCATTACGGTATTAGTGTCCACATCAAATGCACGAAGTGAATCCATATTGTTCAAAAAATCAATAGTAGTGAGGGAATCTGTCTCAAAGTTTGCGGCGATCTTTCTTGCAAGGTCTTCTTTAGTTCTTAATTTAGTAATGACAAGATTAACGGGAATTTGTTTACCGGAATGAAGCATTTTTAACAAGTGGTATAAACTCATTCCATCAGTAATTTTATATTTTCCTGCTTTTACTTTTTCGGGGTAGTTGATATAGTTTGCAATTTTATCAATCCAGAAATCCCCGCTAATGAAGCGATCCTTTAATAGATTCTCTTTTACCTGTTGATAAGTGCTTCCTGTGCTGATGTAGAAAGACTTTTTCTCCGGATTATTTATAGTAGGGCCAAAGATTTTCCATGCACAAAACGCCAGCGTCAATCCTATTAACACAAGCAGTAATAAAAATACTTTCCTTGTTTTCATAAACCGGGCTTAATTATTATGGATGAAAGTAAATCTTTTGTACATTTTATTGGAAAATAAATATTAATAAAAAACCCTGTCTTTTTTGAAGACAGGGTTGTAAATATTTTCATGAATTATTTTTGAGGTGTGGTAGCCGGAGCCTGCTGGGTAGAAGGCAATGGTACGGTGGTATTATTTTGCTGGGGGGCCAGCGGTGTTCCTACAGGAGCTTCATTGATCAGGTTATTTTTTGAATTGGTACCTCCAGACTTAGGAATAAATACAGTGGAAGTAAGACATAAAACTCCAATGATACCTGCAAAGAGCCATGTTCCTTTTTCAAGGACATTGTTTGTTTGTTTTACCCCCATGAGTTGATTGCTGAATCCTCCGATAGAAGAAGCAAGCCCACCACCTTTAGGATTCTGTATAAGCACGATCACTCCCAGAATAATAGATGATAGAATAATAATGGTTCCGAAGAGAAATAACATATTAATTCGTTTTTAAACTTTCAATTTTGGATGCAAAGTACGCACTTTTGGAGGGATTAATCAAACTTAATTTTTGATACATTTCAATGGCTTTTCCCTTTTTATCCTGCTTTATCAGAACTTCTGCCATGGCCTCTGTAAGGATATTAGCCTCATTGTTAGATGCTTCGGCAGATGACTGGATGATCTTTTCAATTACTTCATTTTGCTCAGGGAGTTCCCCTGGATGTAGTTTTTTCATGCTTTTCAACCACGCAGTAAAACTCTTTACCTGTTTGCCGAGGCGATCATTTTCCAGAACTTCCTCAGAGATCTTAATTCCCTGTGATGCGAAATAGTCCACGGTGTGGAGTGGCTCAAACGCGAGGGTGTTTTCTTCTTCTGACGGTTTGTTTGTTGGTGGATTTTCTGAATTTGAGGAAGAATCCTGTGGAAATTCTGTAGAAGATACAGGCTCACTTTGCAGAGAAGATGTTCCTGCAATTGTTTCAGGAATATTTCCTTCTCCTCCTTCTATCGGAATTCCGGTTATATTTATGTCTTCATGCTTTTGCTCTGTTTCAGAAACCATGGGAGAGGCTGAAGTGCCAGAAGATGGTAAGATTTCTGAAGGGGTGATTGATGTTGTATTTTCAATAATATCAGGAGGAACAGTTTCTTCTCCGTTACTATTTTCTACCCTATTTTTAATTACACCGGAGTCGTTTGAAGTATGGCTGACTTCACCGCTAGTAACTACTATGTCATTTGTTTCTGTAGTAATTATTGAATAATCTCCCTCATTTTTATTCTCTTCCGTAGGCGAAGATTCGATTGTTTCATCGTTTTGTGGTCCCGTCGTTTCGGAATTAGATTGTACTAATTGGAATTGTATCCAGAAAGGGTTATTCAAATAAATACCCGTTTTTTTTGCAGTAATTTCAAAAGCAGGATCATTGCTCTTTTTTTGATGGTATAAAAGCAAAAAACGTGCGATCGAACTTGCCGGATAATTTTTTACATTCTCTTCAAGTGTATGGAGGTCATGACCGAGGCCTGAGTAGAAATGCTCTGCATAGTTATTTGCTATATTCATCAGAATTTTGTTACCAGTTAGAAAATATTTTATTGAAGATGGCGTCTGTTACGGTTTTGAGAACGTTATCCATTAATTGTGTCTCTGCCTGTTGAAGGGTTAGGGATGCAGCAAAATCATAGTTGCTCGTGAGGTCAGCTTCAAAACTCTTCTTGGGGTCAGGGTCTATTGTGTTTTTAAAAATAAGATGAAAGGTTACATTGAGACGGTTGGTACCTGCAGACTGATTAGCCACGCCACTTGTAGTTATACTGTAATCAGAAACATATCCACTGATGTCGTAGTGTGCATCATCGTTATTGGTTTCCCTTAATCTTGTTTGACTAATGATTTTCTGTTTTAGTTTTTCTGTTAGTTGTGGAGCTACCGTTGGATTTACATAGCGTGCCCTGTTCTGAAACAAATTTACCCTGAATGTTTTTACTTCGGGTGGTATAGGAGAGGTGTCTTTAAATGAATATTTGCACGTCGCAAAAGTGAATATCAGCGACAGAAAACTGAGTATTCCGGCAAGTTTGATATATTTTTTAGATGTCATTTTGTTGTTATTGCTCAATTTTTTTTGGAAGGCCTGCTTGTGACAAACAAGTTACGTTAAATTCAATTTCATTTCAATTAACTCTGAAGCCTGAATTTTCGTTTTAACAAAGGATTATTCGTTGATATTGTATTCTTTTAATTTCCTGTATAAAGTTCGTTCGCTGATTCCGAGGTCGCTGGAGGCATCTCTTCTTTTTCCACGATGCTTTTTAAGTGCTTTGATAATAAGGTCTTTTTCTGCATCCATGATGCTGAGTGATTCTTCTATTTCCTGATGGTCATCAATTTTGTCATTGTTGATTACCACGGGTTGGCCCGAAGTGATTACTGCCGGTGCTGAGGTGTTGGGATACTCATTCAGCAAAGGTTCATTATTAAAATGTCTCCCGTTTGCCTGAGAAGGGTTTTGCATCACATCGAAGAACATCCTCTTCAATTCAGTAACATCTTTTTTTACATCGAAAAACAATTTGTATAGAATTTCTCTTTCATTGGCAAATTCTTTATTGTTTTGCCCCGATTGAAGGGAGGCCAATACAGGCAGGCGATTGTAATTGGATTCGGGCAGAAATTTTCTCAGTTCATCTGCTCCGATCGTTTTATCTTTTGAAAGTACAGAAACTTGCTCGGCGATATTTTTTAATTCACGTACGTTGCCTGGCCATGAATAATTGGCCAGTATATTTCTGGCATCATCCGTTAATTGTACCGGAGGAGATTTATACTTTTCAGCAAAATCAACTGCAAATTTTCTGAACAATAAAGGAATATCTTCTTTACGGTCGCGTAATGACGGAACCCTTATGGGTACTGTATTTAAGCGGTAATATAAATCCTCGCGAAATCTTCCGGTATGCGTATATTCCAACAGGTCTTTATTGGTAGCAGCGATTACCCTTACATCTGTTTTCTGAACTTTGGAAGAGCCCACACGAATATATTCGCCTGCCTCAAGTACTCTCAATAAACGGGCTTGTGTGCCAAGAGGAAGCTCTCCGATCTCGTCCAGAAAAATAGTGCCACTGTTTACTGTTTCAAAATATCCTTTGCGGCTGTCAACAGCACCGGTAAAGGAACCTTTCTCATGTCCAAAAAGTTCGGAATCAATGGTGCCTTCAGGTATGGCTCCGCAATTGACCGCGATAAACGGATTGTGTTTGCGTGCAGAAAGTGCATGTATGATATGGGAAAAGACTTCTTTACCAACGCCGCTTTCACCGTTTATTAAAACGCTTAAATCGGTATTGGCAACCTGTATGGCTACATCCAATGCGTACACTAATCCCGGTGAATTGCCTATAATTCCAAACCTGTTTTTTATTGCTTGCTGGTCCATTAATTTTTTAATCTAAATATTTTGAAATTTTGTCTTTTAGTTTACTCAGGTTGAAGTAGATTAGTTTCCAAATAGTAACATAGTAAATCAAGTTAAGATTCATCAATCTTTATTTTTTCCTGATTAACTTTATCAAGTGAATATTTATTTCTTATTTTTTATTCTGCTACAAGACCATCTCTTTACCATGTAATTCCTTTTATTTTATTTCCCCAATCAAAGTGCCTGCGGTACAGCTTTCAATAAACACATTTACATAATCACCTTTATTTTCTATTCCGGTTTTGGGAAACACGGTCATTTTGTTGTGATCCGTTCTGCCATTCCAGTGCTCATCACTCTTTTTAGAATTGCCTTCTATTAAAACTTTAAAAGTTTTTCCCAAATCCCGTTCCATACTTTTTAAAGAGTGGATACGATGTAAAGCCACTACTTCCTGTAACCTTCTTTTCTTTACTTCGAGCGGTACATCATCTTTAAATCTTCTTTCAGCAAGGGTTCCAGGGCGTTCAGAATAAAAATACATATATGCCAGATCGTATTTACAGTATTCAAAAAGACTCAGTGTTTGTTGGTGATCTTCTTCGGTTTCACCACAAAAACCAGTAATGGAATCAGTAGATAGTCCGCATCCCGGAAGGATTTCTCTTATCCTGTTTACTTTAGAGATGTACCACTCACGTGTATAAGTACGGTTCATCATTTGTAAAATTCTGGTGCTTCCGCTTTGTACGGGAAGATGAATGTATTTGCAAATGTTGTCGTATTTCTTCATGGTGAATAAAACCTGATCAATAATATCTTTCGGATGAGAAGTAGAAAATCTTACCCGAAGCAAAGAGGATATCTGTGCTACTTTTTCCAACAAATTTGCAAAAGAAATTACCGTATTATCAGATGAATTTAACCATTGATAGCTGTCCACATTTTGCCCTAATAAAGTTACTTCGCGATAGCCTTCATTAAAAAGGTCAGTACATTCTTTTATAATGGAAACTGCATCACGGCTACGTTCGCGGCCCCGGGTAAAAGGTACTACACAAAAAGAGCACATATTATTGCAACCGCGCATGATGCTCACAAAAGCGGTTACGCCATTACTGTTTAATCTTATGGGCGAAATATCACCATAAGTCTCTTCGCGGCTTAATAAAACATTTACTCCTTTTTGTCCGCTTTCGGCTTCTTCAATGAGTGTTGGTAATGAGCGATAGGCGTCCGGTCCTACAACGATATCTACTAATTTTTCTTCTTCTAAAAATTTTGATTTCAATCTTTCGGCCATACAACCCAATACTCCGATGAGTAAACCCGGATTGTTTTTTTTCATTTTTTTGAATTCCGTTAATCTTTTTCTTACGGTGGCTTCCGCTTTTTCGCGGATCGAGCAGGTATTGATGAAGATCATATCGGCATCTTCAAAACGAGGTGTAATTCCAAATCCCTGATTTTGTAAAATAGAAGCAATTACCTCACTGTCAGCAAAATTCATGGCACAACCATAACTTTCTATATAGAATTTCTTTTCGAAGGAATCATTGATCAGCTTTTTGGGTGCAAATGCTTCACCCTGCCTGCTTTCGTCATGTTTTTTATTAAGTATTAATTCTAACATTTTCCCGTTTTATTTCTTAGGTTGGCAAAGATAACAAATTAAAAAATTGCGACACTATGGCAGAAAATTAATAATATTGTTGACGGATAAAGCTTGTAAAACCTGATTAATTCCATGAAAACTTCCCCCCTTTTTTTTGTAGTGGCATTTGCATTTTATGGAATCCCTGCTCGTGCACAACAATTATTCACCACTACCAATGTGCAAGATGCCTATAAAAATGAGACAAGAACCGACAGTGGAAAACCCGGGGAAAAATATTGGCAAAACAGAGCTGATTATGATATTTCAGTAACCTTTGATCCTTCCACACAATTACTGGAGGGGAAAGAAACTATCAGCTATCAAAACAACAGCCCTGATACGTTGAAACAAATTATTATACGGATATATCCTGATCTCTACAAGAAAGGTGTACAAAGATTAAGGCCTATTGCGGAAAAGGATTTGGGGGATGGTGTGCAGATTGAATCTTTCAAAATCGGAGAGGAAAATATTTCCAATTTTAATGATCGTAGAAAAGCGTTTAGAATGAATACGCTTCTGTATGTAAGGCCGTCTTTGCAGGTTTTGCCCCATTCAAAAACGAAGTTTGAAATCAACTGGCATTATAAAGTGAATACCGGCTCTCCTGTGCGTACAGGCATGATAGACAGTACGTCTTATTTCATTGCTTATTTTTTCCCGCGGCTGGCCGTATATGATGATATTGATGGGTGGGATACGTGGAGTTATAATGGCTCACAAGAGTTTTATAATGATTTTGGAAACTTTCGTGTACGAATTGCTGTTCCTAAGAATTATGTGGTATGGGCTACTGGCGACCGGCAAAATGCAGAAGATAATTTCAGTAAAAATGTGCTGGCAAAGATAAAAGCGGCTTCAGTATCGGATCAAATTATTCATGTGATTGATTCTACTGATTATAGTAATAAGGATGTTTTTAGAAATGAGGCAACAGGTATCTGGGAATTCTCTGCTACTAATGTAACTGATTTTGCGTTTGCATTAAGCAACCATTATTTGTGGGATGCCAGTTCTGTATTGGTTGATTCTACTACCAGCAGAAGAACATTGGCAGAAGCAGCTTATAATAAAATTCATAAAGATTATTTTGATGTTGCTAATCAGGCTCATCAAACCGTATTTTATACAAGCCATTTTTACCCTAAATATCCTTTCCCTTTTAGCCATATCACAGTTGTTGATGCACTGACCAGATGGAATACCCTATGATGGTAAATGATAATCCTACGCCTACACATAAGGATGCGGTGCAACTAACCACACATGAGATCTTTCATTCTTATTTTCCATTCTTTATGGGAACCAATGAAACTCAATATGCGTGGATGGATGAAGGATGGGCTACGATTGGTGAATCGGTAATTTCTCCTAAAATGGGCGAGCCGGAAGATGAAAGTATTTTCAGTAAGGTACGTTATGAACGTATTTCGGGGACGGATAATTATGTTCCTCTTATTACCAATACAAAAGAGTACAGTGGAGCGGCTTATAGTGCCAACTCTTATGGAAAGGGTGGATTGTGTTATTACGTTTTACAGGATCTGCTGGGTGATGAATTGTATTTCAAAGCCCTTCATCAATATATGAATGACTGGAATGGGAAACATCCTACACCTTATGATTTCTTTTACAGTTTTAATAAAGCAAGCGGTAAAAATTTAAATTGGTTTTGGCAAAAATGGTTTTTCGGCTGGGAATATCCTGATTTGGCAATTAAGAAAGCCGAAAAAAATGGGAATGGTATGAAACTTACCATTGAAAACAAGGGTGGGCTGCCATTACCGGTTTATCTCACCATTATTAGAAAAGACAAAAAAGAGTCCATCATAAAATATACAGCAGGTGTGTGGGAAAGCGGAGCAAAAGAAAAGACATTTGTGATTCCGATCCTCTTTTCATCTGTTGCTGAAATAAAATTAGGGAATGAGTTTATTCCTGATAAATATAAAAGCAATAATGTACTTGATGTTGAGTAAGAGAGTTTGCTCCATAAGTTGAATTACAATTAATCCATTACCCTGTTTCTTAATTGCAAGATTTCTTTTTGCATGTCTTCGATTTTTTCGAGAAGGTGATTGATGGCTTCTATTCCCTCAAGATTGATGTCAAGATCGTAATGAAGCCTTACAAATTTTTCTAATTTTTGTATTTCATCAGTAGAAATAAAGCTAGTCTTTTCAACAGATGTAATGCTGATCAATCCCGAATTTTGCAGTGAACTGATAAATGAATATTCGATATTATGATAGATGCAAAAATCTTTCGCGGGTATTAATTCATCGTTTTCCATATCAAAAAATTTAAGATGATAATTTGGATAATTCAGTAAATAATTCCTTTTGTCTTTGTGTCAGATTAACCGGTAATTTTATATTCCATGTGATGTACAGATCTCCAAACTGATCTTCTTTTTTATACACCGGAAACCCTTTCCCTTTGAGCCTTACTTTAGTGCCGTTCTGTGTTTCAGGGGTTACCTTTAATTTTATTTTTCCGCTGAGCGTGTCAATGGTCTTTTCCCCGCCAAGTACAGCGGTATAAAGATCAAGATCTTCGTTTTTAAAAAGATTATTCCCTTCCCGTTTCAAATTCGTTTCGTTTTTAATGATAAATGTTATTAAAAGGTCTCCGTTGGGGCCGTTATTTGCTCCCGGGCTTCCATAACCTTTTAATTTGATGACTTGTCCGTTCTCGACTCCTGCGGGAATTGTAATGCGTACATTTTTCCCATTGATCGTCAGAGTCTTTTTGTGTGTGGTGTATGCCTCCGTCAGTGAAAGTTGAAGTTCCGCATTATAATCCTGTCCGCGGTATTTTGCCTGGCTTTTTCTTCGTCCGGCATTTCCGAAAAGAGATTCGAAAAAATCTGAAAAATTTCCTTCGTCACCGGAAGAGTAAGTGTATTCACTCCCGCCAAAGTTACTTCCCCCGAATCCGCCGAATCCTCCAAATCCGCCACTGCCGCGTTGCTGCTGTTGCTGGCGTGCCTGGTCGTATTGATCGGCATGTTTCCAGTTTTCGCCATACTGATCATATTTTTTCCTTTTCTCCGGATCGCTCAGCACTTCATTTGCTTCATTGATCTGTTGGAATTTTTTATTGGCTTCCTTGTCATTAGGGTTTACATCGGGATGGTATTTCCTTGCCATTTTGCGGTAGGCTTTTTTTATCCCATCTGCGGAAGCATCCTTATCTATTCCCAGCGTTTTGTAATAATCAACAAAATCCATTTTCTTATTTTAGCTTTGAAAGTATTTTTGAATAAAATTAAGCGATATTAAAATAACAATGTGCTAATATTGTATGAGTCTTCAGGATTATACCGGCATGGTGATTAGTATCAGATAATATTTATTTCACCGTAAAATTAAATCTTTAAAAGAAATTACAATGAAGAGGTTAGCATTTGTTTTTGTACTGTTCTCTGTTTCGTGTGTGGCTCCCCGTGTGAGTATTACTAATGTGAATTCCGGTTCCTCCGGTGGCATTATTGACGGAAAAATATTTGCAACAGCTTATCAACAGCGGTCTGCAGAGTACAAAGCGCTGTGCTATCAGGCTTTCAATGTGGCACACGCAAAGATTACAGAGTTGAGCCGCGAACCATCGGCCAAACCAAAAGCAATCATGACCGATATTGATGAAACTATTTTAAATAACGGAATGTATGAAGCACATCAATTGCTTCAGGGGAAAGATTATGACGAAAACTCCTGGGTAAAATGGACTTCAAAAGGTGATGCGGATACTTTACCGGGTGCCCTGCATTTTCTACAATATGCTTCGGCATCAGGAGTAGAAGTGTTTTATGTTACTAATCGTGGAGAAAATGAGAGGGAAGGTACTTTAGCCAATCTGAAAAAATTTAATTTCCCTAATGCAGATAATGCGCATTTGTTGTTGAAAGGGAAATCTTCTTCCAAGGAAGACAGAAAGAAATCAATTGTTGAAACGCATAATCTTGTATTACTGATGGGAGATAATATGAATGACTTTAGCTTTTTATTTGAAAAGAAAAATCCTGATGAAAGAGCAAAAGTAGCAGATGATTTTGCGACAGAATTTGGCAATCGCTTTATTGTACTTCCTAATCCGGTGTATGGTGATTGGGAATTTTCTCTCTATCATTTTAATTACGGGCTTACACCCGCTCAAAAAGATTCTGCAATCAAAGCATCTCTCTATAGTTATTAAAGATAAAATGCCTCTATGGTTTTCAAAACTATGTAGGTTTGAATCTCAATAGACATTGCTTTTATTCCGAAATCCATTTCTTAGCGATTGCGGTATCCTGAAGCAGAAATCCTTTTGTGACTGAGGGCAACAATTTCCCGAATATATCTGTAAATTTTTTGATACTTTTTTTATCTGAAACGATGGCGAGCTTATTCCATTTGGGCAAGTATCTCAAGCCTAAAAGCCCGTCATTTATCCATGCACCAATGCTGTAATTGCTCAATGGCGTATTTAATATGAGCAGGTAATTTATTTTTCCTGATTCCTTTGCGACTTTCTTTACAGCAGGGTTGATTATTTTTTTATAATCGTTTGAAGTAATTTTTCCGGTAGCTCTGAATGCTGCTACACTTGGAGGAAAGCCTGGAATGATTTCAATCATAGATTAATACTTTAATAATATGAAAGAGGAGATATGTTTTGTAAAGTTAAAAAAAAGAGCCCTTACATATCAGTTCTTTTTGTGAAATATTGAATTTCGTGGCGTTTAGTACCGGATGAGGATTTTATCCACACAGATTACAGAGGAGATTATAATGAATTTTAACGATAACATAAAAACCCCGCGTTGGTTGTCGCGGGGTTTTGAATGATTTAATCCTTGGGATAATCTACTTTCAGGGTTAAACTTTTAGAGCCGTTTAAATGGCTTGGTTTTCATAAGGTCCCGATGTTTGTTGGGAATATCTTTCTTAGGAATTGAATACAAAAAATAAGAAGTTGACTGATATCGGATTATTTTTTGGTTTTTCCTGGATTAAAGGAATTCCGATAATAATCGGAAGGTTTTCAGTGGATTTGGAT
>JBDTGA010000110.1:0-80711 GCA_039937655.1 Ginsengibacter sp. | reverse complement strand
ATCGTTTCCTTTCCTTTTATGCAAAGCTGTATATCAATATATTTATTATGACATTCAAAATTAGAGATGGCCTCTTCTACTGTCCTGCCGGCATTAAAGGAAACGATGGCTTTTAATTTATCTCCATCAATTACATATTTACGAGGCTCAATTTCTCCAAGACCTTGTGAAAGGATGTATTCAAACGCCTTTGCAAATAATGGATGAACACAAAAATATTTTTTTGCGTTTGACAAAGTATCTATGATCATAATCTCTTTATTTTCTTATCGTGTTCTAATAATTTAAAAGGCTCTATTGTCTCCGTAATTGAATCCATAAAAAATACTCCTCCTTTATAAATTTGGGTATTCATTACAGAGATAATATTTGCGTTCTACATCTTCTTCAATAACAGGGAACCTGGCTACATAGCTATCGAGAAAAACATTATCATTTAAGTCATCACAAACACTTGAAATTTCAGAACTTAAAGTATATCCAACACCTTCTATTTTGTAACCTGTTCCCTCTTCTCCCCAAAACTGATGAATAGTTCGAGGAGGAATATTAATACTCTCTCCGGGCTTTAATCTTATTGTATCTCCCGGAGATAATTGCAAGGTGCATCCATCTTTTTGAATAGTGAATTTTTCCTGAGAACGCTTACCATCATCTCCGGCTTTTGTAAGTTGAACCAGGACGTTTCCGCCTCTTCTGCAAATGATATCCTCTCTTTTAGAACGATGAAAATGTGCAGGAGCTCTCTGATGTTCAGGGTCTATCAGTAGCTTTTCTGCATATTCTTTAGGATAAGTTCCATTTTTTAGTTTCCCATTGCGGAGCGTAAATAAAATACGACCTATATTCTTAAAATCCTTGCTTCCAAAATCAGTAACATCCCATCCCAGCATGCAATTGCGTATCTCATCATATTCTTTGCCAGCTATCGCCCATTGTTTTGTATCCCAATAGGCAAAAGGTGGCAAATAAACGCCGAATTGTTTTATAATTGCATGGGAAAGTTCAATACTCAGATTGATATCAGACCGTTTTAATTCCATTGTCTTGTTAATTTAAATTGCTTTTAAAATTTTAAAAAATTGTATGAACTTCAAGCTCATTGTCTTACGGATTCTAATAATTTATTTTTTCCAGCCATAGCCATAAAGGAAAGCGTTCTTGAGAACAAACCGAATTCTGGCTGCATCAGCAGGAGCCTTTTGGCCGCCCTTCCAATTAAGTACTATCTGATGATGATCCCCAATTACAGGCCGGCAATCTTTTGCTGTAAATCCTGCGATAGGATTACCGAATTTATCTTCCAGCTCCGCCCTAAATTCGCCTCCTTTTTTCACCAAAACATTTACCGCTAATTTACCACCGTTAGGTGTTTCAATTCGGGTAACAGCCTGTCCAAGAGTTGGGCCACCCGCAGATGGGACCAAAGCCCAAAGCCTGTCAAACTGCCAGGAAGCACGACAAAGGGCTGAATTGAAAGGGAGAGTTGGGGTTGGTATCCCGGCAACTGATTCATTTCCAACTTCGAGACGCGGTGTAACTCTCGAATCATAAATTTCACCATGAAGTCCCTGAGCTCCCGCATAATAGATGAACAGTTTCCCCTTCTCCACGATCGGACTATGCATCTGCCACATCATGCCTCCACCGTAGTCTCCGAGAGGTGGATTCGGTAATGCAAGCCGGCGCGATGGCCGCCACCAATTAATTCCATCACGTGAAGCAACCATTTCAAGAGATATGGTTTTATCTGAAGCATTATAAGAGGTCGCCATACCAAAATACCCTCCTTCTACCTGTAAAGGGCATAGCTCCATAAATTGTGCATATCCTGCATCTCTCCAGTCTCTACCCAGAACAGTAACAGCATCACTCCATTTATCTCCATCCGGACTTGTACTACGTCCTATCCTACGAACCATTTGTTGCGAATTATTATCATACGGTATGATGCGATCACCTTCCTTTAAAGAATAATTTTTAAAGTAAGAAACATAAGAGCCATCCGGCTGACGATACACATAGGAAACATCGCCTCCTTTTCCTAAAGGATGTAAAGGACCTGCAACAAGTTTCCAATCCTTTCCATCATGGGATATGTACTTGTAAGTACCTCTTTTCTCCGGAGAAGGTGCAGGCAGATTTCCAACATGATTTGGGTCGGGGCCCAGTGAAGGATTCCGAATCACGAACATTTCATAAGGCCATTTTTTATTTTTAGGATCCACAAGTACAGACGCATATACGGCTGTGCCACCTGAATTAAGATCTAAAATAATATTAGTGCTATCATACCCCGGCCAACGGTTAAAAGTCAACTTAGGACGATACCATTTTACTCCATCTTTACTTTCTAAATAAGTCAACCGTCTTTGGGTCTCATGTAAAGCCCAAAGCCCTTGTGTCCATCCTTTTGGAGCTTTAGAATCCAGCAATCTTTCCGGAGGAGTAGAAACTTGCCATGCCTTCCACAAGCCATCAATAGGATCATGCAAAACAGTTCCGTGAGCCATCACTCCTCCCAAATCCCATGGCATAGCAGGTGCCAAAAGAGGGTTGTGTGGATCTTCAACTCCCTGCTCAACTCTCCATGATACTAATAACATGGAATCAAAGTTGTCTGGCATCAATAAGGGCATCCGGAAATTATCACCATAGCTGAAGGCTTTGGAATCAGGGCCGCGGGAGGTTTGCCCCATTACCTTAAAATCATTGCCTACGATCAGAAATATAATCAGAAGCAAAAAAGATACTTTTTCAAATGCATTCTGTAAAAATGCACGCTTTACATAATTATTCATACTTGTTGATTTAAATGTTCAAAATGTTTTCAATTTTAATTTATTTCCATACCATTCGTATTTTTCAAAGGAAACCTCTCTGAAATTGGTTAACCTTCATTTAAGTTCCTGGACAATAACTGCATTATCTTCCCGATTAACGGAATAAAAAATTTCTTTTTTTTCCTGCCACCTATCAATTGCTATAGCCTGGCCAGGATTTATAACCGGAACCACCTGTAGCAACTGAAGTGTATAACCGATATCTGGTAACTTCATAATGTACATCTCTTTTTTATCGTGACCGGTGATATAAAGTTTACCATCCTTGCTCCAGTTGCCACCAGAGTTACTATTCGGTGCAAAGGCCTCAAGCACTTCCCTGGGGAAAACCCATGACTCAAGTTCATTCCAATCATTATTAAACTTCACGAGCGTAGTCCAACGATTATCTCTTCCTTCAGAGGAATGCTTCCCATTATAATTAGCAAAAACAACCCACCAAAATCCTCCCTTCCTATCAACCCAGGTTGCGGATCCGGCAAAAATTCCGAAACTATGACTCCCGATATGCTTCATGGTTTTTGTATCAAAAATTTCTATTGAACTGACCATTGGATTTTCAGGAAAGTTTGAGTTTGCACAGTATAATTTACCATTGATAACCACCCCACTATTGAGGTGTCTGATAATACTGTCTTTCCCTCTATCCCAGACCGAAACAAAGGAGCCGTTTGATTTTCTATACTTTGCAATAGTAAAATTTGAGATGGCATAAAAGTACTCCCCATCTACAGCAACCCCCTGAAGATGAATTGCATTTCCAATTGGAAACCTATGAATTTCAATAGCTTTCTTCTGACACTTTACGGTTAAGGGGAGAATGAACAGAACGGAAAACATTATTGAAAATCCTCTCACAATTCTCATTTTATTTTGATCTGTAATCTTAGATTTTCTCATATACTCTCTCTTTATTTTTCAATTAAATTCGCTTATATGTAATATACCTATTTTGAAAAATCCTTGACGGCAACAAACCGATTTAAAGAAATTTTTCTCACCAAAGCCATCCCCAGCAATCCTCCAATAATAAGTGCAATACCCACAATCCACAATGCGTAATTGTAACTTCCGGTTATATCCCTAATGTATCCCATGAGATATGGCAGTGTCGCGCCGGCAATATTAGCCATTGCATTGATCAAAGCAATAGAACCCGCAGCTACAGAACCAGACGAAAGATACTCTGTGGTTACCGCCCAAAATACAGGTGTAACCGCCCAATTCATAGCTACCGATATTACCAGCAATACATAAGTTATCGTTGTTCCCGTGTAGATGCAGATAATTAGTAAAAAGCCTGAAATCAATAGAGGTATCCCCAGATGGAGGCGACGCTCTCCCCGCAAATCTGAATGCTTGCTGTTGAAATACATAAAAATACATGCAAACAAAAATGGTAACGCTGCAAGTAAACTTATAACGAAATCTGTGCCGCCGGAAATACCTTTAAGAATCTGTGGTAAAAACAGAGTTACTCCAATTGTACCAAATGCCTGCAATAACCAAAACAAACTTAATAACCAAACCTTCTTATCCAAAAAGATATGATTCCATTTTGCCTCTTTTTTCCCGGAGGATAGTTTCGATTCGCTACTTATTTTTTCTATCAACCATTTTTTCTGATCAGCTAACAACCACTTTGCGCTTTGAATATTATCGGGTAAATATTTAAGCACTACAAAACCCAAAAGCAAAGCAGGTATCCCTTCAATCAAATAAAGCCATCGCCAGCCTGCAAATCCCATAATACCATGCAATTCTAATAAGGCTCCTGAGAGAGGTAGCCCAATCACGGAGGCAAGGGCGGCAGCAATATAAAAGTATGACATGGCTTTTGCCCTACTGTTAGAAGGGAACCACTGGCTCAGATAATAAATAATCCCAGGAGTGAAGCCAGCTTCAGCAGTTCCTAAAAGAAGCCTCATCCCATAAAGCTGGTTCGGTGTTTTTATAAACGCCATTCCAATTGCAACCAGTCCCCAGGTAACCATAATACGCGCAATCCAGCGTCGTGCTCCCACTTTTGTAAGAATTACATTACTCGGAACTTCAAAAATAACATAGGTTACATAAAATAATCCGGCACCTAATCCATACATCTTGGCAGATAATCCAAGATCCGCATTCATTTGCAATGCAGCTACAGAAATATTCGAACGGTCCAGATAGGCAACAAGATACAGTAGCATCAAAAAAGGGAGTAACTTCTTCGTTACCTTACCCATCGTCTTGTCTTCAAAAGTATTAGTACTATTCACAATAAATATTTACTTTAAAGATAACTATGTGCTCTATTATCTGATTCAAAAATTTTGTTTCAAGCTTCTCAATTAAAATCAGGTTTCTCTCTCTATTGATTTCATTATAATTCTCTTTAATTATATCCAGGATTCTGAATCAACTTAAAGTTCTTATTCATTTCATTTCTATCAATTGGGAAAAAATAAGCATTATCACTCCATTTCCTCTTTTCCAAAAGTTGAGGAGTAATGGTAGGTACAGAAGCTGTAGTATGGTCCGGGTTCAACTTATAAACTACCGTTACCTTGGTAGTAGTGGTATAAGCCTGTGAACCAATTACCCATCTGCGAACATCAAAAAAACGTTTATCTTCATTATAAAATTCTACTCTTCTTTCATTTCGATATTCCGCAACCAGGGCTGCACCAGATACAGTTATATCAGGCATTCCTGCCCTCCTTCTTATCATATTAATATAAGTCCGTGCCTCAACTTCTTGCCCCAGCCCGATACATGCCTCGGCATAATTCATAAGCACTTCTGCATAACGAATATATCGGTAAGTATATGGCTGAATGTTAGTTTCGTATGGCCCTGTTAAAGTAGGATCCAGGAATTTCCTGCAATAGTATCCGGTAGCAGAGCTATTATTAGTTTCAATAGGCCCGTTTGGAGTATCAAGTCCCCAAACATCCACTTCAGAATTAGTTGAGCTGTTCCAGGTCATCCACTTACCAACCTGTATGATACCGTTGGGATCAATTCCACTAACATCACTTGGGCGAGGTGCCCATTTTGCTCCTTCATAAAGAATATCGGAATAAAAACGAGGATCCCGATTCTTATAGGGTGCGGCTGCCTCTGATGGATTATTCCAATCAAATTTGCTACCATCTCTCATCTCATAAGAATCCACCATATTCCCAATAGGTGTGTTATTACCTTGTGCATGATACCCATTGGGGCCATTAAGAAGCCACATCTGTTGATTATATACTGTGGTTACCGGAATATAATATCTCGCAAAAATATCTTCTTCATTATCCTGGGATAAAAACATCTTTACATAATTAAGACTAACTGAATCTCCGGGAGCAGGATTGGCCTTATACAAGCTGTATAATCCTAAATCAATTACTGCTTTAGCTGCATCTTTAGCTGCCTGCCAGCGGGCTTGACGATTATTATCTGTGTACCCCAATAATTCAGGATTTGAATAGGAAGGAAATACATTTGTATTATGTAAATCACTTGCTGCAAACAGGAGCACTTTTGACTTAAGTGCGAGAGCAGCTCCTTCAGTAGCCCGTCCCTTATTGTCTCCGCTCTCTATCAATGGTAGCAAGCTGGCCGCTGAGTCACACTCTGATACAATAAATTTTATACAATCTGAATATGAACTACGTGCTATGGTAAATGAATCAGTTAGTTGGTACACATTGGTGATTAGAGGTACTCCCCCATACAGATTGGTCAAATTAAAATAAAACCATGCTCTCAAAAAGTGAACTTCACCTTTCAGTCTGTCTTTTAAGGTTTTCCCATCAATCAAAGTATTAGCATCAGGCACACTATTTACATTGGCAAAAAACAAGTTGCAGGATCTGATACTTGAGTACAGTGGCTTCCAAAGCATGTATGGATCGGTATTCTTAGTCCATCCGGGAATCTGATCAGGTGTCAAAAGGCAATTATTGAAATCAAGCACTGCTTTTTGCGACCTTCGTTGTGATTCATCAACAAATATTGAACGGCTATATTTTATCAAAGGCTGTTCCAAACGATTATATATTCCATTAACAAATGTTTCCGTAAGTGTGGGATCACTCCAAACATCGGGTTGAGATATTTCACTGAGGGGTTTAGTTTCCAGGAAATCTTTCTTACAGGAAGTCATCAAGAAAATGATAAAGAAAATCATTACTTCCGGTTTAAAAATTATCTTTTTCATATAATTAAGTTTATAAATTTACAGTTAGGCCAAAATTAAATACCTTATTCAGTGGATAGGTGATATTAGAAATTGATTCCGGATCAAAATCTTTTAATCCGGTCAAAGTGATTAGGTTTAATCCACTTACATAGATTCTACAATCTTTTATGCCAAGCTTACCATTGATTTTTTCAGGAAGGTTATAACCGATCCTGATGCTTTTTAATCTCAGGTAATTTGTACCCTGTAACCAGTAGGTATTTGGCTGTTGTGTCCAATAGGAACCACCGCCATTCCAGGCTCTGGGCTGTGATGCATTAATATTATCAGGTGTCCAACGCCCAACAGCATCCTTTTCAAAAAAGTTACCAATGGCGCCTGAGTGTGTGATACTGTCATACCTTACCGCTCCCGATGCTCCTTGCAAAAAGATAGACAGATCAAAATTTTTGTATCTTAGATCAACATTAAATCCTCCCGTAAATGTGGGAATATTTGAACGATTATCTCTTACTTCATCCAACCCATTAATCTTACCATCTCCATTCACATCTTTAAACTGAATATCTCCGGGAATGGCTCCTACCCAATGGGGTGACGCATCAATAGATGCCTGGTCTTTATAAATACCCATCGCCTGATAATACAGATTTGAGTTCATGGGGTGCCCTGTTGATTTCTGATAAGAAGGAACTCCAGGAGTTTCATCCCAGAATTTAATTTCGTTCTTGGCATACCCTCCATTAATTGAGATATCATAACTGAAATCACCTTTACTACTTCCATAGCTCAATTGAAACTCATAACCCTGATTAACTACTTTGCCAATATTTTCCATTGGGAGGGTTAAACCAGTTGATGAAGGAACCGATGCATTCCTGAAAGCAAGTATATTAGACCGAAGGTTATGAAAATAATCCGCTGAAAATCTAAACTTTCCATTCAATAATTCACCATCAAACCCAATATTCGATTGGTTGGCAACCTCCCATGTGACATTTGGATTTGATATACGAAGTTCACTGAGTGTTTTCGACTGAACATCGTCATTAAATACATAAACACTGCCAAAGCCCATACTGGAGAGGTATTGATATTCTGTTATACGGTCATTACCAGTCTGCCCCCAGGAACCTCTAATTTTAAAATAGTTGATAAATGAAAGATGATCTTTCCAAAACTTTTCTTTGGCTACCTGCCAACCAGCAGAAACTCCCGGGAAAAAGCCAAACCTTTTATCAGCAGGAAATATATAGGAACCATCATATCTAAACAGAAATTCAACCATATACTTGGACATAAAATCATAGTTGACACGTCCAAAATAATTTAAACGGGCAGTTTGACTTCCGGATCCATTATTATCTTTATCCAGATCACCTCCTGCAAACAATTGATCAAGGGTTGTAGAAAGGAAATAACGACGGTAAGCTGAGAAGTCCATTTGTTTTCCAACACTCTTTTCAGTTCCGAGTAGAACTTTAATATTGTGTTTTTCTGAAATTGTAGTTTGATAATTTAAAAGTGCATTCAAGGTGGATACGTTACCATCTCCCATATATTGAGACAAGCTGGGATCTGAATAGCCACTTTTTACTTTTGTTAAAACAGGTTTTTTATTTGCATCCAGGGAACTCCCATCCCATGTATAAAGATACCATGGCGTTTCCCATACCTTTTCATTAAGAAAATTCTTATCAATTGAAGCATTACCTACCAGCGACAATCCTTTAATCCATGGAATAGTAATGTCCAGTTTTAAATTGCTTTGCATAAAGTACCTCTTATCTTTATCGTACCCTGTTTGACTGGTAGTTATTACAGCAGGGTTATCACCCGCTTCAAAATTACTCCCCGGAAGCCCTGGTCCATAAAACGCTACCACATTAGGCAAAGCCCTTGTAACAGCAAAATCAAAAATGGTTGAAGTGGGTCTTGTGGGGTAATTTCTGTTTTCCTGACTTCCTGCCACATCCAAACTCAGCTTAATATTTTTTGAAATCTTTGCATCAATATTACTTCTGAAATTAGATTGCGAATAATTGGTTGCACTGTTTCTATAAATACCATCCTGGTAATTAGAACCTAATGAAAAATAGTACTTCAAATTTTCTGATCCTCCCGAAATAGATACATTACCATAGTTTTGAAAAGAGGATGGTTTAAATACGGTAGGAATCCAATTGGTATTTGGATACTTGAATGGGTCAGAACCATCTTTAAACTTTTGAATTTCTTCAGGTGAATATGCGGCTGTTCCACCACTATACAAACTCATTTCATTCAACATTTGAGCATAAGTAGCAGCATCTGCCATTTTAGGGAGTACAGTGGGTTGAGTAATTGCATGGTTCAAGTTGACGCTAACCGTAGGCTTCCCCAATTTTCCACGTTTAGTAGTTACCAATATAACTCCATTAGCCGCCTCTGCACCATAGATAGCTGCTGAAGCATCTTTTAAAATAGTAACATTTTCAACGTCGGCAGGATCAAGTCGTTGCATACTTCTGTTTGCAATACCGTCAATAACAACCAACGGAGTATTATTTCCTAAAGTGTTGGAACCTCTTATTCTAAAACTCGCATCATCATTCCCAGGTTCTCCTGACCGGGTGGTTGCAACTAACCCCGGTAATCGCCCCACCAGGGTATTGGAAAAATTAATTGATGGGGCTGTTTGCAATTTCTCGCCTGATACTGTACTAATAGAGCCGGTTATAGTGGCTTTTTTTGCTGTACCATAACCCACCACCACCACTTCTCCCAGAGACTTTGATTCCAAAATTAAAAGCACATTAATTTCGTTACGATTATTTACTTTAATATTTTGAGTCTGATATCCAACTGAACTAAAAACCAGTGTGGAATTTTTTAAGGCTGGAATATTATACTTACCATTATTATCAGTATTTACTCCTGCTAAAGTACCTTGTACAATGACTGATACATTCGCCAAATGGCCATTGGCGTCTGAAACAACTCCTTTAATCATATTCGTTTGAGCGTAGAGTTTGGCAGAAACTAATTGAATTAAAATCAAGCTTACAACGAGTGTTACTTTAATACGCAAAATTCTATTGGAGGAGGTAAAGTTGTAATTGAGTTTCCTTTTCATAGTAATTTGATTTAGTTAATTTTGAAAAATAAAACCTGGAGATATTGTTAATTGAATCCCAAAATTATACTCTTACATTTCCTAAGAATAATGCTAAAGAGACAAAATATAATGCTATATTACCCCTAAAGAACATTTTTGTAAAAAAATAAAACAAAATTGATGAAGCCTATTTTAATGAGACATGTGGAAGCTACCAACGAATCATTCAAGGCCTGGGTAAACGTCAATCCTTACATGCACAATCCATGGCATTACCATCCTGAATCAGAATTAACCTTTGTTGAGGAAGGCAGAGGAGTGCTTTTTGTAGGTGATAATGTAACGACCTATTCTAAAAATGATTTGATTTTGATTGGCTCAAACCTGCCACATGAATACAGAAGCAGTATAAAAGAAACGCCAGATTATCTTTCAAAAAGCATGTCTTTACATTTTAAAAATGACTTCCCCGGTCAGGATTTTTACAAGATCCCCGAAGCAAAAATTATATTTCAGCTACTGGAACAATCAAAAACCGGAATTAAGTTCAACGACCCTGTTGCACAGAAAGAAGTGAAGGAAAAAATGACTAAAATCTTTCAGGCGAAAGGCATTGATCGTATCAATAATCTTTTTTCAATTTTAGAAATGATTGCGGTTTCACCAAAGCAGGAATATCTTTCCAGCCAGAGTTTTATAGATTCAATAAATGAGGGACAAGATGAAAAAATGAACAGAATATACAAATATATAATGGCAAATTTTAAGCAACAGATTTCAATAGACGATTTAGCACTGGAACTTAATATGACCAAAACATCATTTTGCAGATTTTTCAAAAAAAGAGCCAAGAAATCATTTGTACAATATGTGAACGAAATCAGAATAGGATATGCCTGCAAATTACTATATGCGGAATCATACAATATATCTGAGACAGCCTATGAAAGCGGCTTCGAAAATATTTCCAACTTTAATAAGCAATTTTTAAAAGTTAAAAAATGCACTCCCAGTCAGGCATTGGCACAATTCTTTTCAAAAAATAAATAAATACTTTTCTTGAATTTAGAATTCATTTTCAACAATTCGTTTGCTACATTGATGGTGATATCAATCCAAATACAATCAACAAGATAGCATCATATACAGCCCAAACTACTTTGGGTAATTTAAAAGGCTTAATGATTACGCCAATAATTGATAAAAGAGAATTAAGCCAGGTGATCAAAAGCAACC
Organism: Ginsengibacter sp.; assembly: GCA_039937655.1. Lineage (GTDB taxonomy): Bacteria > Bacteroidota > Bacteroidia > Chitinophagales > Chitinophagaceae > Ginsengibacter. Next base: position 69,358 of record JBDTGA010000110.1, on the reverse strand, counting down.
TAAATTATTTCGATAAATATAAAAGATCTTTAATAAATATTTTCCAATACTATTTATACAAGCTGTATTCCAAAAATTCCACTATCAGCATATATTACAACCGAACCGGCATCCCTGACTGTTTATAAATTAGTTTACAGCGATTATTTATATTTTATCCGAACAATAAGATATTTATATAATTGAATTTAAGAAATTTATAAGTCTATATTCTTTGTTTACTGATAAAAAATATAACAATAGCTATCCCATCTTTTTTTCTATTATTATTTTTTTTCTTTTAGATTATTCACTATGGAATTCATTTTCTCCTATCTGTTTATTTACCGCATCTAAGAAAACAGTAAATAAGGTAGAATGGTTTCCTTCGGTATCACACTTCATTAATTGCACTATCATTTGCCTCATAGCATTTTGTATATAAAGGTCCTTTTTCCCATATTCCCAAATCGGGTAATAACATTCTTCAAATAAATCTCCAAAATCTCTTTCAACACTTTGTACACGTGCAATACCTTTTTCATCTTCAAATATTGACTGACTAAAATGATGCAATTTATGAGCGAACAAATCTGTTAAAGCATGCACACTCAATACCGCAGTCTCAGGATCGTTAATGCCAGGGCTTAATGCTTTGATAGCCACTTCCGCCAGTTGATGAAATCCATAATAAGGATTCAAATCAATAGGCTGCCCGTTATAAAAATCAATAGCAATCACTATATCTTCTATTTCACTTTCAGATAATTTTTTGCCGCAGTAAAAGTTTAAGACAGGTGTTCCTTTTAATAAGAAAGTTCCGGTAGCATACAAAAAATGAGCTACACCATCGTGTTCGCTGACTAACTTTGTCAGTTTATTTTTATTAAATCCCTGGAAATAGCCTGAAGCAGGCAAACAGATCTTTTGGAATGATGTTTCAGGTAATACCATTTCTGTTGGAAGTTGTGTAGTACAAATCCGGTGAAGAGAATCGATGGTTTGTTTGTGAACCCTTTCGATGATCGTTTCAAATTTCACAGACTGTGTAACGTAATGCAGAAAATAAATAAATATAAAAATATCTAGAACCGTAATCAGAAGAAGCAAATAAATGCTTAATGCAGGCACATAGATACCCGAATTAATATCCCGGATATTGGTTAACAAAAAAAGGGCATATACAATGCTGCCGATATATACCCCCAGTACAAACTGCTGAAAACGGTTACCAATCATGCTTTCCAGCATCCGGTTGCTCATTTGAGAGGCCGCCTGATTTAGCACAATCATAACCATTGAAAAACTAAAAACAGTAAGAGAAATAATACCCGCTGCAATAGTTGACACAATTGACCTTGCCGTGCTGGCATCCTTCAATGTGAGCCAGCTGAGACTTGCTTTAATATGCTTACCCGATTCGGAAAAATCAAATTGTAGCATAAGAGCAGAAAGTATCAAAAAGCCGATAGCAATGATTGCAGGATAAAATGCAATGCTATGTATCATCTTATTCGTATTCTCGCGCAGCCATTTTATAATTCTGTTATTCATATTATATTATTACTAACAATAAATATTCCGAAACTACCATTGATTCAGTGAACTACCACAATATCATTTGGTTTTCCAACATTTTTTTCTTATATTATGTGATAACAATTATTATTCACCTTAAAACAAAAAATATATTATGACTAAGTTTGAAACTTTTGTAGGAAAGAACAATGAACACTATTTTAGATTAATTAACGAAGAAGGAAAAGTTCTTTTATCCAGCGAAGGATATACTCAAAAAGAAAACCTCTTAAACGGAATTGAATCCGTAAAAAAGAATATTGCATTGGCTGACAAATTTGAAATGAAAACCGGTGAAAACGGGAAACATTATTTTAACCTGAAAGCAGCCAATGGCCAGGTACTAAGTACCAGTGCAAAATGGGATAGCCTCGAAATGCGCGATACCTGGATGAAAAAAATGAAAACAGAAGTACCCCAGGCCAAGGTGTTGGAATTAACAAAATAGAATTCAATGTTCTAAACAAAGCTACCTCTTAAAAGGGGCGGCTTTTTTTGTGCATTATTAACATCATTATTCAAAAAAGAATGAACCGCAGATAGACATCTATCATACTCTTTATTCAAATTATAATATTCCAGTCCTCACTTTACATGATCTCCATAACACCCTGTTTATATACAAACCTGGTTTGTAGTTGTGCATTATGATAGTGAATTTCGGATCCGATAGGTGGGTATTGCTGCGATTCCCACTGATTGTGTCCCCGGCTGAGTTACAGCCTCAATCTGTATTAAAAACTCATTTTGCTGTTACCAATTAAATTTGGTGAACTCGTTTTTTTCTATAACATACAAAGGAATCTGTATATCAAATTAACTTAGTTTATTCATCTATCGAATAAAAAAACCAGAAAATATCATTTTACGGTTAAGCATGATTTATTGTAAAAAACAACATCTTAATTGAAATAAAAAAAGAGTTACTATACAAAATTAAAAAAAGAAATATGAATAAAGTTTACGACCTGATCTCTGATAAATTGGCTTTATGGCTGGATGAGATTATAAAATTTTTGCCCAATATTGCGATAGCTGCCATAATATTGGTATTGGGTTTTTATATAGTCAAAAGGCTGAAAAAATTTATTGGTAAAATAACCAAGAAAATTATTCAAAATGAAACATTACATACTCTCTTCATTTCGGTAATTTATATTTTTTTATCAGGAATTATCATTTTTATTGCACTGAGTGTGCTTCATCTTGATCAAGCGGTAAGTTCCATTTTGGCCGGAGCAGGAATTATTACATTAGCATTGGCATTCGCATTTCAGGACATTGCCTCCAATTTTATGTCAGGAGTATTTTTATCTATACGAAAGCCATTACATCTCGGAGACGTCGTAAAAATAAAAGACTATATGGGTAAAGTAGAAGAAATTAATTTAAGAGATACTGTTATAAAAACTTTCCAGGGACAAATGGTAATTGTCCCCAATAAAGAAGTTCTGCAAAATCCGATAGAGAATTATACTTTATTGGGCAAGAGAAGAATGGATCTGAATGTAGGGGTCTCTTATGGCGATGATCTTCAAAAGGTAAAGAAAATTACTTTGGATGCAGTACAGGGTATTGAAGGGTTAACTGATGATGCTACAACTATGTACTACGAGGAATTTGGCGGCAGCTCTATCAACTTTATAATAAGGCTTTGGGTGAAAACAACAGAACAGGTTGATTTTTTAGAAATAAAAAGCGAAGCTATCATTCGTATTAAAAATGCTTACGATCAAAATAACATCGTGATACCATTCCCAATCAGAACTTTGGATTTTGGTATAAAAGGCGGAACATCACTTCAAGAGATCCCAATACAGGTGAATGGATAATTGCTTTCATTAGGCATACCTGAATGAATCCTTTTATTACTTTAACATACGGAAATTTCGTAAAACCATATTTAACAGACTCTTGGTAAAATTGGTTTAGAGTAAACCACTTTCTCAAAAAGTATTCACGGTTTAAACGATTTATTCTATAAAATCCGGATTCCAGTTCAAAAGAATCATGATTAAAAAGAAAATCTACAATTATTTAATAATTTGATTATAAGATCACACTTGTGTTTACAAATAAAAAACGATCATGAATATTATTCATAATCGTTTGGTCACTTTGAGGGAGCACACAGCTCCGAACCACGAGACCTCTACTTGTAAGAAAGAAAGCAGGTTATTTTACTTTTTTTCAGATACCAAAAAAGCAATTTTGAAACAGCCTGATTTGTTGCTTACTTTATTGCTGTTGGCTTTTCTATCAACTTCATATAAGTACTATCCCACTTACCTTCTACTTTTACCTGGCCTGCTGCACCAAAAGCTATTGCTTCAATAAGATTGTGATTCACGAAAGTATAAGTTCCCGGTTCTCTGAATTTATATAAGGCAGCAGCAGCCGAACCTCCGGGCACTGCCCATGTTTCATAGTCAGTAAATGGCTTATTATTAAATTTTCCACCTGGCCAAAAAAGATCTGCATGGCCGCCAATAAGATGAAAACGACTATCATTATTTGCTTCCGACGTAATAAATAAAACTTTATCCCCCACCTTGGCCGTCATCGCATTTTTTCCTACTAACGAACCCACTCTTCCATTAAAAACAATGTAGGTAGGTATCAATGTTTTTATTTGATCGCCTACGGCCTGAATACTTTGCTGAGGAGTAGCATATTCCACCACTTTCCCATCTTTATCTTTAGGCAGATATAAATATTGTTCAGCAATGTAATACGCCTTATCGAACGTCACAGAGTTACCATTTTCGTCCTTCAAACCTTCACGTGGTAGAACCATAATAGCACCATTCATGCCGGATACCACGTGGATAGGAGTCATCAATCCTCCGGGAGCACAATGATATACAAATACACCCGGGCGCGTAGCCTTAAAACGCAATATTACCTGCTCGCCCGGGTTCACATGGGTAAGGTCTCCGCCTCCTTCCGCACCTGTTGACGCATGGAAATCTATATTGTGTATTTGAGTATTTGTGGCGGGATTCTTTAGGGTTAATTCTATAAAATCATTTTGATGAACTACTATCATTGGGCCGGGCATAGTACCGTTAAACGTAAATGCCCACATAGAATCACCGGGCGCAACTTCCATCTTCTTCTCCTGAACTGTAAAAGTAACCTGCACTACTTTGGGGCCATCTTTATCAACCTGGTCAAACTTTGGCAGCATCGGTGGCGCCACCATTTCCTGCGTCACTTTTGGCAAATTATCTCCATCGCCATCATTTTTTCGATCAAGTACAGAAGTGCTACTGGAATTTTTACACGCAGATAATAATAACACGAAAGAAAATATCAGCAATGAACTAATTCTATAACTGAGTTTTTCTGGTGTCAAAGGGAACTTTAAATTTTTCATTTTATTTTTAATTTAATTATACTTTTTTCGACTAATGTTAAAAGATTACTCTTCTTATTCCGGTTTGCTATCTCTAAAATTGGGCTGTAAATTTTGAGGTTATGGATATTCTAAAATTATACTCAATAAAGAATATGGCCTCGTTAATATTTTCATATCCTCATTCTTTTGAGTTTATAAATTGTAAGAACTATGGCTTATTGTTCTATTACATTTTGAAATGTACCAATTAAAATCCTTGGTAGTGGTTTCTGCACTGTCAGATTTTTGTAAAAAAGAAATGGGAGTCATTTTTATTTGCCGGCCTTTGCCGGCAGGAAGGCTCTTCTACAGGTACATCATTACAAAAGAAAAATTTATTTCGAATCATACATTAAAATAATGATAGAGAATTTAACAGACGACACAACTCATTTTGCAATGATTTCATGCTCTGAGCCTGCAAAATATTTTCTCACACAGATTACGAATTTATTTCAAAAACCAATTACCATTCACCTGCCAATACCACTTCTGCCCTCTTCAATGCTCTATCAAAAGTGTCTGTCACATTAGCCTTGCCCACGGCAAATAATAAACGAGAATCCTGTAATTCTTTAATTACCTGTTCACTGGTTAACTCTGATAAAATGATTTTGGTATGATGCTTCACCGATTCATGAAGCACTTCTCTTAACGTTTGAATGCCCGTAGCATCAATAATAGGCACATGCCGCATCCTGATTATTAAAACTTTGGGATGTTTCTTTATATACCTCATCGCATCTTTAAATTTGTAGGCAGCACCAAAAAATAACGGACCGGTTATTTCAAAAACCTCCACATCTTTCGGTAATTCATATTTTCCATCTACCAGGTCGTAGCCAAATTCTTTATCTTCTATTTCCTGAGTAAGAATGCTCACATCACTGAACTTGCTCATATTCCTCATAAATAAAAATACAGCCAGCACCATTCCTATTTCAATGGCTACGGTAAGATCAATCAAAACGGTCAATAAAAAGGTGACCAGCAAAACCCCTACATCTCCTTTTGGTCCTTTTAAAACGGATCGAAAGTTTTTCCATTCGCTCATATTATAGGCTACCACAATCAATATTCCCGCAAGATTCGCAATGGGAATATACGATGCCCACTTACCCAGGATAAGCAGAATGAGCAAAAGCATAATCGCATGAACAATTCCTGCGACCGGAGTGCGTCCGCCATTTTTTACATTCGTAGCGGTACGTGCAATAGCACCTGTAGCGGGAATTCCTCCAAACAGGGAAGAGAAAATATTTGCTGTTCCCTGCGCTATCAATTCCATGTTTGATCTGTGATTGCCGCTAATCATCCCATCTGCTACTACCGCCGATAATAGTGACTCTATCGCACACAATATGGCAATGGTAAAAGCAGGAGCTACCAGGTGCTTGAAAGTAGCAAAATCAATATGTGGAATTTCAGGTGAGGGGAAAGAAGAGGAAATGATTCCAAAACGACTACCGATGGTTTCTACAGGCAGTTGCAAAAAATGAACAGCAAGTGTAGTTACGAGAATGGCGACCAAGGATCCGGGGATTTTTCGGGTAACCTTTGGCCACAAGGCAATAATAAGTATGGTACTGATTGCTATAAGTAATGCATATAAATTGATACTACCGATATGCATGAAATAAGTTCTCCATTTCTCTATAAAATCCGCGGGTACGTCTCCCATCTTCAATCCCAGGAAATCTTTTATCTGCGAAGAAAAAATGATAAGTGCAATGCCACTCGTGAACCCGATAATCAAAGGATGCGGAATAAACTTTATAACCGCGCCTGCCCTTGCAAGCCCCAAAATAATGAGCATAATGCCTGCCATAAATGTGGCAACAATCAAACCATCAACGCCATAAGTCTGCACAATGCCATATACGATTACAATAAATGCGCCGGTAGGGCCACCAATTTGTACCCGACTACCTCCCAAAGCAGAAATAATAAAACCCGCTACTACAGCAGTAATTAATCCTTTTTCCGGAGTAACTCCCGAAGCAATACCAAATGCTATGGCAAGTGGTAATGCTACAATGCCCACAATTATCCCTGCCAACACATCATTGGTAAATTGCTTTCTGTTGTAACTTTTTAATGTGTCAAATAATTTAGGCCTGAACATATATTATGTTTCTTGCAAAGTGGGTTAATTTCTTGTTCAATGTACGAATCAACAAATACCACATTTTATTTTGATTTATAAAGCAAAATATCCGGATTGATATTAATGGACAACCAAACCCAATTTTGCAAAGATTTCATACTTTGATTGGGTGAAATATTTTTCACATATTTCATAGAAGGATCTGTGAACATTTGTGAATAGCCTCCGGAGAGTTTTGCACCATCCATAATTTTATAATTAAAAGTAATATCCGCTTCATTTCCCAATGTAGAGTTAGCCTTTGTCCCGGAATAATTAATCACCTTTGCAGCAGATTCAAAATGATGCAATGCAAGTTGCCAGCTCAGGTTTTCAGAAGCATTCAAATTCACATTTGCATAAGTATCCCACAACCCCACATTATCATGCCCACTTGATACATAGAAATAATCCATAGCCCCGTAGAATTTATGCCCGGTTCCGTAGAGAGGATTAAAATAAGAAATATCGCGTGATGTAGAATTCATATCACGTCCGCTCAAATAATCACTACCTACTCCAAGACCAATTTTTTTATTAAAACTATAATCTGCTTTTACCGCAGCCATCCATGCATTGGTTTTAGTGGATGGAGAATTTTTAACAGGATTTCTCCCCGTCTGATAATAATAAGTACCACTCACATTGAGTTTATCTTTTTTATAATAAATATTACCACCCAGAGTTTGCAGATGCGAAATAGAAGAATCAAACCTGTTTTGTATATCCAGGTTCATAGCAATAACCGATGCGGATAATTCATGCATAAACTGATATTTCATCCATAGGAATTCCATTGCCTTGTAAGGCTGGCTCGATGAATTATCAAAGAAAGTATTAGTAACCTTTTCTGCATTTTGATTGTAAGCCGCCACAAGATTTACTTTCAGTTTATTTTTTTCAAACCCAAGTAAAGCCGCGTCATGCTTGCGCCCCGCATTGTTCCAGTCTAATGCTCCAAGTAATCTCTCATCATCATAAGACAGAATTTGCCGCCCTACTTTTATACTCCATTCAGGGTTGAAATAAAGTTTAGCCCAGGCTTCGTACAGAGAAATATCATTTGCGGTAGCCTGCACCTGAGGGTCGTTTCCCCAGGTAGTTACTACCTGGGTACTTAGCCCGATTATCAATTTCTGGTTTTTCGAATAAGTTAATCCAATACGGCTTCGCTGCGAAATAAAAGAGGCTGATTTTTGTCCATCCAATATTGGTGTAAAAAGCCCATTACGAAATTCAGCTCGTGGCCTTAATTGAATATTCATTTTTAATTCTTCATTTTCATTTTGTGCAAACAGATAAGGAGCATAGAAAATAATAAATGAAAAAAATAATAAGGTAGTAATCAATTTCTGATGAGATAATCTAATTTTCATGTGGTAGTTGATTTAATAATGCGTTTGCAAAATTCATTTACATCACTATTCGAAAAACTATCAGAAGTCAGAAAATAATATGATCCTCATCATATTAAAAGCAAAGGTTCAATGGAGGAGTTTATTAAACATTAGTAATAGCAAGAGTTACAGAATAAAATGAGCATTCTCATTTCTTGAAGAGCTATCACTTTCTTTTTGTAAAAATGACAAAACATAGACAAACAACTTTATAGCAAATAGAAAAAATAAAGCCATCACTTTAGAATACCTTAACGGGCATCCTTACCATTTTCTCACTAAATTCATGAGATAAAGTCAAAAAATCTTTTTTACACTTTGAAATTTTATTTCGTAATCCTTCTTGTTTACCAATCAATCCTCTCTCACCCCTTTTTTCATTCTTCACTTCATTCAATTCAATGAGATATTTTTGAATATTATCAATTAATTTTTTAATGCCTTCATCTTTCAATAGTGATTCATTTTGAAAATATTCTGCCATTTGAAGAAAATGGTTTTCCGAATCATTGTCCACCATTTCACTAAGCCGGTACTTTAATAGTACATTTTCCTGTCTGAGGAAATCGAGGCTTGTTTGCCATGTTTTATATTCTTGCTCAAACTGATTCCGTACTATTTTTTCCATTAAATATTTACATTTATTGCTATCAATAATTGTCATAAAAAACAATTAAGAAAACTTCAAAGTTGAATAATTACTATTTCAAAAAAAGTGACCTACAACATTTGCCGGGATGATTTCAATCATGCAGCATTTACATGCCGGATTCTGATTCATTTTGCAGGTATTGATAGTAAGAAAATAATTATTATTACAGAGCGTAATAATAAAATCAACTGTAAAACAAAAACAAGTCAGCAGTTTTTGACTTTATAATTTTGCCAAATGAATGTACCTTACTTTTAGTCCTTTCAAACACACTATTTACTCTGCAAAACCAGCAATGGTATTTTTGTTTGATAGCTCATTGCCTTGGTATGAACTTTACCAAACATCCGTTCGAAAAGAGAATGCTTATGAGCCACCATAACTAAAATATCGGTGGGATTCATTTCAATGAATTTATTAATACCCTCTTCCACCTTACTATCTTTGATGGTGTGAAACTGATGCTCGTGTCTTGAAAATGCAAGACTCGTTTTCATCTTACCAATCGCTTTTTCGGCACTCAAAGAAGATTTAGCCTTTTGAACATTGATAATATTAATCAGTGAATTGAAATTTTCTGCTATTCCAAGCAATACTGTATAGCGATCCAAATCCACTGAGGAATCAAAGTCAGAGGCAAAAGTTATATTCCTGATTGGACTGAAAACAGCTTTTTCAGGAATTACCAAAACCGGAAAGGTTGTCTTACGAATGATAGCAGTAGTAGTACTGCCAAACACTGATTTACTTTTCCCTTTTCCTTTCATACCCATTACGATGAAATCTGCATGCTTTACTTTGGACATTTCCTCAATCTTATCCAAAGCAAAACCCTCTCTTGTAAATCCTATCATCTTTACAGAATATTTTTTTGTCAGAATTTCAATTTCCTGATCCATCAATTTTTTATTTGCCTCCATTATTTCTGCCTGGGTAACCAGCACAGAGGCAAGAATAGAATCATCAACAATTATCGGGGGCGTAACAATATTCACCAGGATTATTTTAGCCCGGAATGATTGAGCCAACGAAACAGCATATTTTACAGCATTTCGTGATGCGGGAGAGAAATCTGTAGCAACTAATATATTTTTCATAATGTAAATTATAAATGATGAAGAATTTAAAAGACTGTATTTCTTTTGCGTCAATCCTGATTGAGATCACACAAAGAAGATTTATAAATTTATAACCAGATCTCCCTCCTCTGTTTAATCAATATTGCTTAAACCTATTGAAAGCTTCTCTCTCCAACATTTCCCTGTGATCCGGATGAGCAATATTGATTAAGGCCTTTGCCCTTTCGCACATATTCTTTCCAAACAAAAAAGCCACGCCGTATTCTGTCACGATGTAATGAGCGTGTGCGCGGGTAGTAACAACACCGGCGCCAGATTTTAGGAATGGAACTATTTTTGAATCTCCTTTAGAAGTAACTGAAGCCATTGCAATGATTGGTTTTCCACCCTCTGATAAAGCAGCTCCTCTGATAAAATCAACCTGCCCTCCCACCCCGGAATAATGATAGGTACCAATCGAATCGGAACATACCTGTCCGGTAATGTCTATTTCAATAGCACTATTTATGGCAGCAACTTTAGGGTTGGTTCTGATGACAGATGTATCATTTACGTAATCAATATTCATCACCGAAACACCAGGATTATCATGAACAAAATCGTATAATTTTCTGCTGCCGAGTATAAAGCTTGTCACAATTTTCCCCCGCCCTCGTTTTTTATGTTGATTGGTAATTACACCTTTCTCCACCAAAGGAATTATGCCATCAGAAAACATTTCAGTATGGATACCCAGTTCTTTATGTCCTGAAAGACTTGCCAGAACTGCGTCAGGGATCGCTCCGATTCCTGTTTGAATAGTGGCTCCGTCTTCTATCAAATCAGCGCAATATTTTCCAATCTTCTTAAAGGCCGGCGAATCACTTTTTCCGGGTAGCAGTTCCGGTAAAACACTTTCTGTGTTAACCACAGCATCAAAGCTATCTATATGTACCTGCCCATCACCAAATGTGCGTGGCATATTGGGATTGACCTGCGCAATGACATATTTTGCGGTTTTTACAGCAGTAGCCGCCACATCTACTGATAATCCCAATGAGCAATATCCATGCTGGTCAGGAAGCGAAACATGCACCATAGCTACATCTAAAGGAATAATATTTCTCCTGAAGAGATGTGGGATTTCACTTAAGAATATAGGAATGTAGTCTCCCCTTCCTTCATTGACAGCCTTACGTACATTAGCAGAAACAAATAGGGAATTGATGTAAAAATTATCTTTATATTTTTCATCTGCAAACAAAGCAACGCCCTGAGTGCTGATGCTGAATAATTCTACACTTCTTAATTCGGATGCCCGCGTTACCATTTTTTCAAGCAAAAAGTGAGGCGTTGCCGCTCCTCCATGTACAAATACCTTATCGCCTGATTTGATAACTTTTACGGCATCTTCTGCTGAAATGTAATTAGCCAATGATTAAGAAATTAGGTTGAGAAAATTTTTTATTTATAAACCAATACTCACAAAATTAAATTCTTACATGTGCAGGGACTATGATCACAATCAGCAAAAAAAATGATTCTAATCTCCGAAAATGATTCAATTATTTGAGTAATTGCCGCCATAACTTGAATGGCCTGTTTTAAAGACAACCATGACCAAGGTATCGGAAGGTATATGGGTTTAAAGTCTGGCAGAATATGAAAATTTATTTTTAAACAATAATGAATTAAAATGATTGTACTGGTTTTTGGGCTACCGGGTTCAGGTAAAAGTTTTTTTGCTTCCAGGCTTGCAAAGAGGATCAACGCCGTATATGTTAACAGCGATAAGGTGAGGAAAGAAATGTTTGAAAATAGAGATTATTCTAATCATGAAAAGAAAATAGTATATAACAAGATGATTGAGCAGATGAGAGAAGCGGTGCAACAAAATAATAATTTGGTATTGGATGCCACTTTTCATAGAAAGGATACCAGAAAAATGTTCACTGATGAAATGAAAGGCGAAGGGGAAATTTCATTTATTGAAATACAAGCGGATGAAAATATAATCAAAGAAAGAGTAAAAAAGGAAAGGCTATACAGTGAGGCTGATTTTGAGGTTTACAAACTTATAAGGCAGCACAATGAACCACTTGAAGCGCCACACCTGATATTAAAATCAACCAACGACAATATTGATGAAATGCTTGAAAAAGCTATAAAATACCTGAAAACTAAATATGACAACAGAACAAATCAATAGCTTGTTATCCGAGGGTGAATTCCCTGAGAAAACCAGTCAGCGAAAATTAATAGAAACACACATATCCTGGGTGATATTATGTGATGAGTTCGTATATAAAATTAAAAAACCGGTTCAGCATTCCTTTCTTGATTTTTCTACGCTTGAACTTCGCAGATTTTATTGCGAAAGGGAAATCGAATTAAACAAAAGATTGACGGATAATGTTTACCTCGAAGTAGTAACCATACATGAACACGGTAATAAAATAGTTATTGGCGGAGAAGCAGAAACCCCCATTGACTATGCAGTAAAAATGAATAAGCTGGATACAGAGAAACAAATGGATCAATTATTATCCCGCCATCTTGTTACAGAAGATCATATAAAAAGTCTGGCAGAGAAAATTGCCACCTTTCATAAAAGCACGATTATTATTTATCAAAAAGATTTACCGGATATCCGGGAAAAATTTAATGATTTGAAAGTGGAAAAAGAATACCTGACCAAAGAACTTGGCGACAGGTATGGCGCAATCATAGAGGAGGCCATCGAATTTTCTGATCAGTTTCTAAATAAAAATAAGAAGTTGATTGCAGAAAGGCTAAGTAATGGTTTATATAGAGATTGCCATGGTGATTTACATTCAAGAAATATTTTCCTGCTTCCCGAACCTGTGTCTTTTGATTGCATTGAATTCAATGATGATTTCAGGCAGGTGGATGTATTAAATGAAGTAGCATTTCTCTGTATGGATTTGGATGCTTTCGATCGAAAAGATTTATCAGAATTGTTTCTCAAGTATTATAACCATTTTTTTTCGGCCATGGAAACAGTCGAAGAACGTAATCTCTTTATCTATTACAAGAGTTATCGTGCCAATATACGTGCGAAGGTAAACAGCCTTCGCGCCAGAAGTGCAGAAACAGATAGTGCAAAGTCAAAAGCATTGACTGCTGCCAAAAAATATCTTTCTTTAATGAAATACTATTTGAACGAATTGTAAAGTTTCCACGCCCTTTCTAAATCATAATAAATTTTTAGGTGAGAATAATCATGCTTCCAGGTGATAAGTATCAGTATTATAGTGCCCGGGTAAAATTAGCTTTGTCAGCTAAATAGTTCAATTATGAATACCTACACAAAAAGTTCAGCGAGATCGGAATTGCGGACCTGGCGCAGGTAGGCGGAAAAAATTCTTCATTAGGAGAAATGTTTTCAAAACTCTCATCAAAAGGAATTTTAGTTCCGGATGGAATTAACAATATTCCATTTCGTTCTGACGCCTTACTTAAGTAGATTTTCTTAGAATGGTTCAGGAATTTTTTCAAACAGTACATTTTATCCAGGCAAGATTTAATGAATGAGCCATCAGGATGATAGTAGATAATTTCAATCTTCAAATGTAAAAACATGAAAAGAATATTAGTCCCAACTGATTTTTCACCCAATGCACAAAGTGCATTGCGTATGGCTGTAGATATAGCATCGAGGTCCAAAGGAACCATAATTCTCTTCCACGTTTACATACCCATTGAGAGCCCCTTTGTAGATACTAAAATAAAAAGAAATCAACATAACACTGAAACGGAAACCATTATAATGAAACAACTTCAGCGACTTAAAAAAAAGGTGTTGAAAGAAGTTAGTAATGTCAACATTTCAACTATTGTAGGCCGTTCACCTCTGATCAACAATATACTTGGTTTTGCAGAACACAACGATATTGACCTGATTGTAATGGGTACAAAAGGCACCAGCGGTATTCGGAAAGTACTCGTCGGTTCTGTAGCAGCTAAAATCGTTCAGAAAGCAGATATTCCCGTCTTGTTGATACCTGAAGAATATGAGCAGACAGAATTAGACCTTATTGTTTTTGCATCAGATCTTCACCTATCAGACCAGCAAGCTTTATCACGTACGCTTACATTTTCTAAACTTTATAACGTTACTGTCACTGTGGTACACTTACTCGATCCTGATATATCTGAAAAGAAAAGTTTAAAAGAAAAGAATGATTTTGATTCCTACGCATACTATATGCAACGGGAATTCAACAGAGACAACTTAAAATTTCAATTGCTTGAAACGTCACCCGGCCTTGATAAAATAGAAACATTGTATAAAGAAATTCCATATAATATTCTCGTTATGGTGCGGCGAAAAAAAAGTTTCTTTCAAAAAATCTTTTCGGGAAGTCTTACACAAACCACCGCATGTATGGCGAAGCGGCCATTACTCATTATACCAGCCATAGGAAAGCCAATTGAAAAAGAAACAAAAGAAAAAGATAATACAAATCATATCTTAAATAAGATAATAGTCAAAAAATTAAATTATGAAAGCAAGAAGTAATTATTTGGCACTTTTAAAAATCAGGAGGCGCAGAAGAGCCAATGCCTCAAATGACATTAAAAAGAGAGCATTTTCAAAAATCTACAAAAAAAGGGGGCGCAATGTTTTACAAAGAACTATATCCTGAACTCGGTAAATTATTTTATTATATCGCTGCGGTGGATGGAAAAGTACAGCCCGCCGAAAGAGAGTCCTTGCAGAGACTTATACACAGTACATGGGAGCCATTAGAAGATTCTGTGGATGAATTTGGCACAGACCGGGCTGTGCTGATTGATGCTTCTTTTGATTATGAAGAATCAGAAAACTTTAATAATAACGGCCTTCAGTCATTTGAAGAATTTTACAAAGAGAATAAGACAAAATTCACACCTACCCTTATCAACAATATATTAAAAACCGGTAAAGCCATTGCATCTGCTTATTACGGAAAAAATAAGGACGAACAGGCCGTACTGGAAAAAATAGAGAAACTACTCCGTGACTAATAGTAATCTATGGCCCCATTGAACTAAATAAAATAGTTATCCAAAACACTACCATCATCAATTATACCATAAGATTCATTGGACTAAATTAAAAATACACTTAGTATTACCCCCAAACGACCACTATCATAAAGGAAGGTTTAATATCATATTCCTTAATGACCAAAATCATACTGGTTTTTCAATTATCCTGTTAATTTCGAATCGGAAAATTTGGGATAAAATGGAAATATTAAACCATGATATTAGCCGGTTAAAAATTGAAAAGAAATTCGTCTGGTTAATCACTACAATATTGGTGATATCCGGATTGCCTTTATTCAAAAATATCCTTGTTTCCATACTTGAAAAATTATATGAACTATTCATTCAACATAGCATTGGAAAATGAACTAATCATTTGCCGGAGTCAAAAAATCTTATTATGCAAATAGAAGAAATAGGTGGACTTGTCAATGAGAAAATTAAAAGAATTGATGAGTGTTTCCATAAAGCCATTGATAATTTTGAAGACAAAGACATTCGTGAATTCAGAAGCGAAATAAGGAAACTTAAAGCGTTCCTTCACTTACTAAGTATGGAGTCCGAAGATGGGCTATCCTGCTCTATTACCAGGAGGATGAGGATAACTTACGGGTATCTGGGCATTATCCACAATTTTCATCTGCAATTAAAAGAAGCAAGTGAATATGAAAAGAAATCTTCAAAGCATATTCCTGCCTTCTATATGGATATGTTAGAAAAGGAATTTGACTATTGGAAAAAAATAAGCAAAGGTTATGTAGATCCCGACTATGATTTCCTCACTGATGAATATGAGATTCTGGCCACGTTACCGGATAATCTCACTAACAAATCCAAAATCAATTTTATTAATTATACTCTTTACGAAATTGGAGAAATGTCTGCCCGTCAGGATGAAGAGGGATTGAATAATGTTCGGAAATTTATGGAAGATATTTATTATAATCTACCACTCCTTAACCCTTTTCTTACCAGACAGTTTACTATTTTATTTGATGAGAAGGAAGTAAATGAATGCCTAAAGCTATTCAGTAAATTTCGTGATAAATGCACAGCTATAGTGCTCTTGCAAACTTTTAGTACAGATACCCTGGAGAAACATGAAAAACAATTATTAAAACAAATGGAATATGACTGGCTGTGCGAAAAGAAAGAAATAAAGGAACAACTTATTTCCAAACTGGATGCATTGCACATTACAGACAATCATTTGAAAGAACTTTCTCTGCAGGAATAATATTTTAAAGATTTCATATTAAAAGCAGACACAATGAGCGGTATTATCACTATCACTTTTAATACCATGCATTGATAAGATTACTACGGTGAGTGCACTCAAACCGGAGAAGAAATTGAGGTGTAAGAATGATTGTTTTCTCATGTCGTATTATTTTTCGACTCAATGAAAAGTTCTTTCAGCGTTGAATCTGTATTAATTACCGCTTTAAGGGTTGTGATTTCTTTAATAATTGCCACTTAATAATTCTATTAACTATTTGTGCTCCTATTCTCTTCCATTCTGGGATGGCTTCATTTTACTTTTTGAAAATAGGCTTGAGGGTGTCTTTTCCAAAACAAAGTAAACGATTTAATTTATCTCCATCCTCATAATAACCACAATGAAAGTTTTGATCTGGAATGAATCTTCAGGAAAGTTTAATTCACTTAGTCCGGAATCATCAAATGACTTTGAGAGAAATCTTTTGTAAAATATTTCGCAAGGTGCTTCGCCCAAAATTAAAGTTATCAAATGAAGTAGCTTTGCTAAAGGATATACGTGGGTAAGGAATAGCAAAAAACAAATAGGCGGGATCGTAGAATAATTAGATGAAGATGTTTTCAAAATTAAATTT
The DNA here is from genome assembly GCA_039937655.1 of Ginsengibacter sp. Lineage (GTDB taxonomy): Bacteria > Bacteroidota > Bacteroidia > Chitinophagales > Chitinophagaceae > Ginsengibacter. The sequence goes on along the minus strand of JBDTGA010000110.1, from coordinate 52,240 downwards.
TCCTTTAAAAATTGGCGTATTGAGATATGACATTGATTTACTCTGGAATGTAAAGAGCAGAATAAAAAACACCGCCGATATTGTTTAGTTTTCTTCAGGCCAAAAATAGATTTTACATTTTAAAAATAAAAATAAAATGAATTTAAACGAAATAAGAAAGGCTCAAAACCCAAATGATTTGGCAAAGATTTTCCAGGAGAGGGCCGCTGTCGGTGATGCAGAAGGGCTTGCAAATTTGTACGAGACGAATGCCGTCCTGGTTATTGATCAAAATGGGAATACAGCAGCCGGCAAGGAGTCTATTAAAGAATTTTACGAACAGTTATTAAAAACCAATCCAAAATTCGAGTCTCTAACTCAACGAACAGCCTTGATAGCCGGGAATTAAGCTGTTACCTCAGTAAAGTTAGCCGATGGCAGAGTTACCGCAGAAGTTGCCCGTTTACAAGCTGACAAAACCTGGCTGTGGGCAATAGATCATCCCTCGTTTGCTATGGAAAAAGAGTAGAACAAATTTCTGAAAGATTGGACAATTGATGTCAAAAACTACACTTCTTTTTATAGACGTAACAACATCTTTTTAACACGATGCAGAATTTCTTGTTTTGCAGATTTAAATACAGACAAGGAATTACTCCTGCTAAATAATTTAATGGGATGTCAATTCAAATACTTGCATGACAACCTATTCTTCAATCGGATTTTCCTACAGACTATCTCTAAATATTTCACTAATTTGTCCCTTGCCAGCTATAATAAATATATCACATGGACTCTCTCACGCACATAGCGCTTGGTGCCTGCATTGGTGAAGCTTTTTTCGAAAAAGGTTTTGGCAAAAAGACAATGATATGGGGAGCTATGGCCCAAAGTATCCCGGATATTGATTTTATTTCATCCTTGTGGTTAACCATCCCGGGAAGTCTGTTAGCACATCGTGGTTTCACCCACTCCATTTTATTTGCCGTACTTATCGTTCCTCTATTGGCATTCATTGCCGCAAAAATCCACCGTCAGCAAAATATACCTTTCAAAGAGTGGCTCTTGTTTTTTGCTACAGAAGTGTTTGTTCATTTATTTATAGATGCCTTCAATAATTATGGAATTGGATGGTTGGAACCTTTCAGCCATGCCCGATTTTCTTTTAATGCAATTTATGTGGCCGATCCGTTCTTCTCTGTATGGCCGGTTATCGCAATGGTAATGCTAATTATTTTAAATCCCTTCAATCCTAAAAGGAAATTTTGGTGGAGGTTCGGTGTGATCATTCCACTTATTTATCTGGGATATTGTACTATTAATAAAATAAAAATCAATGATGATGTAAAGGAAATTTTTATAACGCAACACATTCCTCATGAAAGATATTTTACTACTCCGGCCCCCTTGCAAAACTGGTTGTGGTATGTAGTTGCAGGAAATGATAGTGGATATTATGTCGGGTTTCGATCATTGTTTGATAGTAAAAGGAAAATGGATTTCCAATATTTCCCCCGTAATGATTCCTTGCTCAGACCTATTGCTGATCATGAAGATTTGCAAAAGTTAATCCGGTTTTCACAACAATTTTATACAGTAGAAAAATACAACGACACCCTTGTATTTAACGATTTACGATTCGGACAAATCATTGGCTGGCAAAAGCCCAAAGAACATTTTGTATTTCATTATTTCCTGCAGCATCCAGAAGACAACGTCCTTGTGGTGCAAAGAGGCCGGTTTGCCAAATGGGACTGGGATGTAGCAAAAGCTCTGTGGAAAAGAATACAGGGGAACTAGTCCTGATGCTTAAAATAGAAGGTGAATAAATAAAATACAGTTCTTATAAAATGATAAGAAAACCAGCGTATGAACTGTTTAAAAATATTATTCGTTTTGCTGTGATGCTCAGAGGTAATGCGAATACAATCATTGGCTATAATTCCTTCCAGCATTTCGCTTACATGCTTTGCAAAAACGGTATTACGTACATCTAAGTTTAGCTCAATACTGGCGTACGTGCTTATATTATTAATATTGTAAGAGCCAACCGTCATCCACTCATCATCACAGACAGCAATTTTTCCATGCAGAATGTTTTTTTGGTATTCATACAATTCAATTCCTTTTCTCAACAACCGGTCGTATAACCATCGCTCTGCATTCTTCGCCAGCATTACATCTGAGCGGCCCGCTGCAATTACTCTAATAACGACACCACGCTTAATAGCATTCCGCATTTGTGCACTAAGTACATTACCGGGTAAAAAATAACTGCCTAAAATAGTCACTTCTGTATGTGCATTACGTAGCATCTCCACATAAGTTGCTGTAATTTCATTTTTACGCCTTAGCCAATCATTGCGGCGCATTCTTACTTCACACCTGTTTTCCAATGGAATTTTAAAATTGCTTTCTCTTTCGTTGCAGGGAGATAAGAGCAAATTATGCGAAAATCCATTCCATGTCTTCCAGCAAAGCACACATAACTCTTTTGCAATTTCGCCCTCTACATACAATGCAAAATCAAGCCATGCAGGTACTCCTTGCACATCATTATACCGATCGGCTATATTTAAACCTCCCACTAAAGCATATTTTGCATCAATCACTGCAACCTTATGATGCATACGCCTGCCAACGTACAAATTACGGCTTTTGAAAATCGGTTCAAAAAAACGGAAACGAATACCTCCCATTCTCAATTCATCAATAAAAGCCCGTGATAATATTTGTGAAGCATAGCCATCTGCCATTAAAAAAACGGCTACTTTTCTCTTCACTGCTGCTTTCAATGCAGCAGCTACTAACCGGCCTGTTTCATCATCAGCATAAATGTAGGTTTGAATATGAATATTTTTTGTTGCCTCATGTATCAGTTGTAAAAGGGTGTCAAAATATTCCTTACCTGCCCTGATGAGTTTAACCTGGTTCATTGTGGTATAATCATCGGAAAATTTTACTTTTTTTTGTGCCATATCAGGATAACAAATTAGGGATTCATTTCTGATTTCTTACCTGTTATTTTAATTCTTCAAACGTATTTAAATTTTGCGAATGATAGTATGGTTTCCATTGGTAGAATCGCCTATATATTTTTTATACATTTCTTTCAATCGTCAAAGCATTCTTTTAACTCCTCATAAATATATTCATTTGAAACTTCTTCGTGAAAAATTATAAAATAAACATGGAGGCTGACTGCACTAATTGCATATTCATTATTACCCAGACAGCCAATTTTTTGGAAAGGATCAATTCTATTAGAAAATTTAATTCTTTAGCCACGAAATAAACAACGGTAATTCCGCACTTTATAACTACCAATACAATCCCAGAATCGTCTCTGTATTTTTTTTATTTTACTGCCAGTTGAAAACAGGTTTGCATCCTGTTCTCAAAAATATTCCCGTACTTAATCGTTCTTAACCCTTTCCTGTTAATTTTTAATTCAGTACAAAATAATTCTGAACAGTAGCTTACATATTATTCATTTTATCCTTTACAAATCTATCATGTAGCACCTGCTAAAAGAATGACCATCGTCAGTCAAACAACTAACTATCCTCATTCGGATTGGATAAAAAATGATGTCAGATTATTTAACCAAAGAAGCCATCTTAAATGAAAATGAAGTAGTGAACTTCATAAAGAAAAAATCTTATCCCTTAAAAAGCAAAGGCGATTTGCAACCACTGTTTAACCGTATTGGTGACGCAAGGATTGTGATGCTGGGCGAAGCGACTCACGGCACACATGAATACTATACCTGGAGGGCACATATTTCAAAACGGTTGATAGAAGAAAAAGAATTCAACTTCATTGCAGTGGAAGGAGACTGGCCGGATTGTTACCGGCTGAATCGTTTTATAAAAGGGTACGATACTGAGCATAAAAGTGTGCTCAAAGTATTGGAAGCATTTAACCGATGGCCAACATGGATGTGGGCCAATTGGGAAATAGTGGCCCTGGCAAACTGGATGCAACAACACAATGCGGGATTATCTGCAGATAAAAGAGTTGGGTTCTATGGTTTGGATGTGTATAGCCTTTGGGAAAGCATTATGAAGTATTTAGAAAAGACAGACCCGTCGGCATTGAAACTGACAGAAAAAGCCTACCAATGTTTCGAACCGTACAAAGAAAATGAAGGAACTTCTTATGCCAGGGCATCACAGTTTGTACCGGAACTTTGCCAAAATGAAATAGTAAGTTTATTAAAAGAGATACAACAAAAGTTACCCACCTATAATACGGATTATGAAAATGTATTCAGCGCCGAACAAAACGCATTGATTGCAGTTAATGCAGAAAAATACTATCGTGCTATGATTGCCGGCGGACCACATAGCTGGAATGTAAGAGACCGCCACATGTCTGATACTTTAGAACGATTATTAAAATTTCATGGAGAAAATTCAAAAGTAATTGTGTGGGAACACAATACACACATTGGCGATGCACGGGCTACAGATATGGTGGATGAAGGGACATTTAATATCGGTGAGCTGGCCAGAAAAGAACATCATGATAAAGGAGTGATACTGGTTGGTTTTGGATCTTACAAAGGAACCGTGATAGCTTCCCAGGAATGGGAAGCACGTATGCAGACCATGAATTTACCGGAAGCAAAAAAAGGAAGTTGGGAATATTTGCTGCACACAGCCGGTAAAGAAAATAAATTATTAATGATGGAGGATTTTAGTAGTAATAATACATTGATGGAAAACTATATTGGACACCGTGCAGTTGGTGTGGTTTACAATCCGCAGATTGAGAAGCATGGCAACTACGTACCTACTATTTTGCCAATACGGTACGATGCATTTATTTATTTAGATGAAACAAGAGCACTGCATCCATTACATATTCAGCCTGATGGACATCAGATGCCGGAGACGTATCCTTTTGGAGTATGATCCAAATGGGAACGTTATTTTTGAACATTTATCAAAAAACTAATTATAAAAAAGAAATGGTAACTATAAAAGATAAAATTTAAAAATAAAAATATGTACCTATCCTCCAATTATATAGACAAAAAAGATTTACAGCCATTGCAGGATGGCTTATCACCACACTTTCAATCCTGTTTGAAAAAATCGAACCAATATTCCCAATTTTCACTTAGCATCCAGGCGAATATTGAAATCAAACTCAAATTTTTAAAAATAATATTTAATAAATATTTTTTTGATATTCAAAAAAAAGAATATTCTCTGCATAACAAAATCTGCTTTTCTCATAATGTGGATATTTCTACCCGTTAACTACAAAAACATTTTTCTTTTGATGCCTTGGCTATTTAAAAAAATATTTATTAGCTGACCTTAACTGATGAGTTTTAAAAAATCAACATTTCATTCAATCCTACTTAAAAAGAAAACTGACCAATCTCATCCCGGATACTGACATCCGTCCTTCTCTAATACGGCAATTTCGAATATTTTTGGCTTCGAAATTATTATTATAACCCTTTAAAAAACAAGGAGGCCATTATGGCAACAAGAGCATTAACAACAAGAACCGGCGGAGATCTATTTCCATCTTTTTTTGATAACATTTTTCGCCCTCTCAATTTCTGGGGTACAGATTTCTCACCCCGTACATTAACAGTGCCTGCTGTAAACATTGATAAAAACAAAGATCAGTATGAGTTGTCGCTGGCGGTTGGGGGAATGAAAAAAGACGATTTCAAAATCAGCTTAGAAAACGACATACTAACCAGCAGTAGCGAAAAAGAAGAAAAATCTGAAACAAAACAAAAGAACGGCTATCAAAACGAATTTAATTATTCATCTTTCAGCCGCAGTTTTACTTTGCCGGATGAAGTAATTAAAGATAAAATTGATGCCCGATATGAAGATGGCGTATTAAAATTAAATCTTCCCAAAAAAGAACAAGCAAAGAGACTAACGGTGAATAAACAAATTACGGTAAAGTAAGAAAAATCCAAAAAAGCGATTGTCCCGCTGAAGATAGCGGCGGAACATCTTCAATTATTCTCACTAAAACCAAGTGATAGCTAACAGCTAAAATTTTCAATTCACACAATAAAGAAATACCTGTGCAATCAGATACTACAATACCCATACTTAACCCAAAGGTTCATTTACTAATCAATCAATTTCGCCGTGAAAACGAAAGCCGGAGACGAACGCTTGCTTTTTTAATTGAAGAGGATATTATTTTGAAAGCCGGCATTTCAGAGGTTCTAAAAAATATGAACCAAACAGATGGAAGCACACTGAAAATGCTGGAACATCTCCATAGTCGTTTAATAAAGGGAAACGACACTGTTCGGCTGCTAGGGCCAGAAGTAGCAGAGATGGAAAAGAAATTAAACAGAGACTTCTCTGATGACGCTAACTTGCTAAACAGTATAAAGTGCCATCAGAGCAGACTACGAAATGAGATAGAAGCCGCAGAAAAAGAATTTCTAAAACTGAAATTCGATTTAAATGATTACATTGGTGGAATCTTACAAAAGGAATCATAACAAAAGATTGATCCCCTATTTTTTTCCGAAGTAAAGTGATAGTCACATTAGATTCTGATACTAAAAAAAACATTTTAAATGAAATCTCATCAATTTTCTAATTGACAAGATTCTCCAATTTCTTTGCATCCAAAATAGTAATCACACTTTCATCAATTGCAATTAGTTTTTCACTTTTAAAATCACTCAAAGTTCTTATGAGAGATTCTGTAGCGGTGCCTGCAATGGACGCCAGGTTCTCCCGGGTTATACTAATTGGAAATTTCTCATTATTGCCGATATTGTATTTTTTATTCAAAGCGACTAAAGCATCGGCTACTTTTTTCCTTAACGAATTATAGGCCATTCCTACTAATTGCTCCTCCTTTTCAGAAACATTCTTTGCTAAAAGTCGCATAAACTTATGGCTTACCTCCCGATTATTGTTGATCAACAATTCAAAATCATCTTTCGGGATTTCTGCCAGATCAGTATCCTCCATTGCAACGGCCGTTTCCTGGTAATTGGTTTGCTCCAGTAAAGCTATGTGTCCAAAAAAATCGTTTTTATTATATAATCCAATGACCAGCTCTTTACCATTATCATTGGTTCTAAATGTTTTCACTTTCCCATTTTTTACATAATATAATGATGTAGGGCGATTACCTTCTGAATAAACCCTTTGCTTCTTTTTGTAATAATTGATGTTGCTATTTTCAGTTAAATCTTTCAAAGCATCCCCACTACCTACCCTTATCAATTCCTGCAATTCCTGCAAATCTCCATTAAATTGTTTTTCTATTAATTCCATCTTTTTAAGCCGGCTTTCCACAGCGCTTAATAATTCGATACCGCTAAATGGCTTGGTAATATAATCATCGGCCCCCAATTCCATTCCCTTGCGTAAATCTTTATGCTCGGTTTTGGCGGTAAGAAAAATAAAGGGCTTATTCCTTACAGAAGGATTTTTCTGTAGCAGATGTAATACGCCATATCCATCCAGTTCCGGCATCATAATATCACATATTATTAAATCAGGATCTTCCCGGAGAGCAAGTTCTACACCTGCTTTTCCATTTTCTGCTGTGAACACTTTGTAGTTTGCCAGTTCCAGTATTTCGGCAGTATTTTCACGAAGATCATTACTATCATCAATTAATAAAACTTTTTTCATCTCAAATCTTTTATAAAATTCTCTTATTAAAAATCAATTCTAATTCTTCAATTCAATCGTAATTAAAAACTCAGTGCCGTTTCCAGGCACACTCCAGCATTCTATTTTACCATTCATCAATTCTGTGTATTTCTGTACTATATACAATCCTAACCCTGTCCCCTTAACATCAGCAGCATACTTGCTACGGTAAAAGCGTTCAAACAAATGTTGCTGATCTTCTTTAGAGATCCCCATTCCCTGATCTTTGACTGAAATTTTCAATTGAGAATCTGATATTTTTAAATCTATATAGATAGCGGTATCTTCAGGCGAAAATTTAATCGCATTCGATAAAAGATTCATCACAACATGCGTCAACATGGAAGGATCGAGCATTACCTGATCTTTTCCAGTATGATTGAAAATGATTCTCTGCCCTATTTTCAGAATGCTTTTAATTTCTTCAATATTATTTTTTAAATGTTCTTTTATATTAAAAAGATTAAATTTTGGAGACACTTTTCCTTCTTCAATTTTCCCCACGTTTAGCAGATCATCCAGCATATCGGTAAGCAAAGTTACAGATGAGACGATCCGATTAATATGTTTCTCCCGTTTAGGTTGTTCTTCCGTTTGAGTGTATTTCTGAAGGAGATAGGTGGAAGATAATACCGTACTGAGTGGAGTGCGGAATTCATGTGAAGCGATAGAAACAAATCTTGATTTCATTTCATTCAATTCTATTTCTCTTGCGAGTGCCTTTTTTAATTCATCTTCCGTCTTTTTAGTTTCAGAAATATCCACTGCTACTCCAAGAAAACCGGTGATTTCATTTTTGTTGTTTCTAAAGGCAGTAACAGAAAGGGATACCGGAAAGCGGGTACCATCTTTTTTTATATACGTCCATTCATTTTTATCAATCAGATTATCTCTTAATCTGGCAACATAGACTTCAAACCCAAGAGAAATTTGTTTTCCCAATTCCTTTGAATATTTCATAGCGCTCTTACGGGTTTCCTCACTATCATGAAAAATAGTAGGATTACATTTACCAATAACCTCATCGGCCTTATAACCCAAGAAACTCTCTGCAGCCTGATTAAATAATGTAATAATACCATTGGGCTCAGTAGCAATGATCATAGCTCCCGAAGAATCAAGTACCGCTTTTTGATACTGCATTACTTTTTCAAGTTCTGCTTTAGCACTTTCTGTTTCCTGTATTTGATCTTCGAGCCTGGCAATCGTTATGTCTAATTCGTCAGTTCTTTCTTTTACTTTTAATTCCAGTTCAGAATTTAATTTCTTTATTTCAACTTCCCCTTTTTTCCTTAAAGTAATATCGTTTATAAAAAGTATGGCAAAATCCTCTTTGTCAGTTTTGAAATTACCGATACTGACTTCTACCGAAAATTCTGCCCCATTCTTTTTGACTGCAATCAATTCCATACGAAACTCAAAAAATGGATTTTCAGGATGGGTAAAATAATTTGAAATGTGTTGTTTGTATTTCTCCTGTGAAGAGAATGGTATCAATAACTCAACGTTAGTACCCGTTAATTCCTTTTTTGTATAGCCAAATAAGTTTATAACTATGCTGTTCATCAAAACAATCCTGAATTCCCGATTCACAATTATTACCCCAATGGAGGCATAATCCATGAGTGCTCCGAAACTTTGTTTTTCTTTTAAAATGTTTTCCCTGTCCACTTTCGTTGTGTCTATTTTCTCGACCTTTAAAAGCCGAAAATCTTCCCCATCTGCAGAAAATGAAGTCAACTCCACGTTTCCCCAAAATGACCTTCCATTTTTTGCCACGAATTCTACTTCATCAGAAAAATACCCTTTTAAGTCAATTTCCTGATCAATTGTGTTCAGTGCTTTCTGACCAGGAACTTTTTTCCTAAAAGACGGAGCCAACTTATACACCAAATCTTCCGGATTCTCATACCCAAACAAATTGGCTCCCATCTCATTTACGAAAAGTATCTTTCTGTCTTTAGCTCTGACTACGGCAATAAAGTCAAACATCTTTTTGGAAATCTCTTGAAGAAGTATTTTTTGAAATTCAGTATTGTTATACATTTCTGTTTTGGACATAATTTATCGCCTTTAAAGTATTATGGAAAATAGAAAGTCCCATTTGCCCTTGTACCATACCCGCAATATTATTTTTATAAAGTTGATTTTTATATGACAGGCATCACTTTTGTATATGATCCCTATCAATAAAGTAATGAGGGAGAAAAGCGCTGCATTTCAGTCCAAAGCCATCGGCTCCAATGACTTTCGGACGGTGACACTATATGCTAAATATGCCCGGACAGAATATAAAAAATCGAAATAACACAGAAAAAACAGCGAAAGCCACCAATTTGTGTTTTATAAAAAATTAAAGTCAGCAAAGTGGATTCTTATTTATTCTGCAATACCAGCAAAGGAATCCTTGTTTCGTAACTCATCTTCTTAGTAAATACTTTGCCCAGCATCCTTTCAAAAAAAGAATGTTTATGAGCCATCATAACCAATAAATCACAGGGCTTTTCTTCAATAAATTTATTAATTCCTTCTATTACGCTTGCATCCTCAATTGTATTAAAGTTGTGTTTCAGGTTTTCCAATGAATCACTGGTAACCATTTTACCGATAAATTCATCATCACTCATTTGTTTTACTTTCTTTTGAACATTCAGTATCTGAATAAATGAATCGTATTTTTTTGCAATTTCCATCAATAAAGAATACCGGTCGCTTTTAGTATCGGCGTTAAAATCAGTTGCGAAAGTGATTGTGTTAATAGATTGATAAACCGCATTATTCGGAATTATCAGAACCGGGATAGAAGATTTTCGAACAACGGCTGTAACAGTACTTCCAAATACTGAATTACTTTTTTCCTTTCCTTTCATTCCCATGATAATGATATCCGGTTCATTTTCATTTTCCATTTCCAGAATAACATTGGAAGAGGGACCCTCCCAAACGTATCCCTCCATTTCAACTTTATGATCTCTTGAATGAGCTTTAATTTCTTTTGTCATCAAATCCTTATTCCCTGCTACCAGCTCCAGATGCATATTGATAGTTGCCTCGGCAGCTTGTTGATCTATAATCAAAGTGGTGGGAACAACATTTAAAAAAATCAGTTTAGCATTAAAAACTTCCGCCAGTAAAACAGCATACTTGGCTGCATTATGTGAAGCTGCTGAAAAGTCAATTGGTACAAGAATTTTTTTCATAATACGCTGATTTAACTATTTTTCATTATCAAAGTTAATTCCAGGCTAAAAGGCAAAAATTGATATTCGTTACTAAAATCCATGACACTCATCATTAAATTACCAGGTATAAGAATCATAAAAAGCTTACAATGATATTGGTATCATTATTTCGGGAATTTCAATAAATACTAACGTTATTTATATGACACCAATCACTGAGACTAATGATCATCATCATTTTCACATTCAGTGGAAATATTAAATTTTGCCTAATTAAAAAAAGTGATTCTAATTAAAATTTATCGTTACAACTCCTCCAAAAAATCATAAATATGAATTGTGTTCTATTTATTGGAGTAAATTGTAGAAAGAATAATGAGAGCAAAAAAGAAGTTAACTATTTTAAAAAAAAATAAATTCATGAAAAAAGTATTAAAGACATTATTGGCCATTCTATTAATTGCTTTTATAATAATCCAATTTATAAGGCCTTCAAAAAATGAAGGGGAAGAAATCGCTTCCAATCAAATTACAGCCGCTCAGCAGGTACCTGAGGATGTACAACAAATAATAAAAGTTTCTTGTTACGATTGTCATAGCAACACCACACATTATCCCTGGTATTCAAAAATTCAACCAGTAGCCTGGTTTCTTAATGACCACATTGTAGAGGGAAAAAAAGAATTGAACTTTTCGACCTTCGCCTCCTACCCTACTTACCGGCGTTATAAAAAATTTAAAGAAATAGGTAAACAAGTAAAAGATGGTGACATGCCCTTGTTTTCTTACACTTTACTGCATCGGGATGCCTCATTAAATGCTGATAAAAAATTATTACTGGAAAATTGGGCAGCCAGTTCCATGAAAGAAATGGAAGCTAAATATCCTGCAGATAGTTTGGTTAAGCCTAAATAAGTACAAACTCTTTTCTTTAATTATTTTACTAAGAAATCATGAAGCTATATGTTGATAGTAACTTTTTAGGCGAACACTAAAGAGAGTAAATTTTAATTATGCAAACATTCCAATGATGAACAATCGCCGGAGATGAACTGTATCATTATACTCATTCAGATTTTATAATTCCAAAAAATCACCATCTATAATTAACAACCTGGTTCCATTTGTTGATATGGAACGGTGAGAACTTTGATTGCCAGAAACAAGGTAAGTCATTCCTTTTGTTAGCCTGATTGTTTCCGCATTTTCGAGTTCGCTTTCAAATTCTCCTTCCAAACAATAAACTATGTGCCCTTTGTGACACCAATGGTCTGCAAAATAATTTTTTGAATATTCAACAATACGAATACGCAATCCTCCGATCTGAATGGTTTGCCAATAAGCGATTCCTTTTTCTCCTTTATGTTCAATCTTCTCAACATTCGTCCAGTCAATTGTCTGAAATGGTATCTTATCCATATCGTTCTTTTTGTTCCTTAATTAATTATAAACTAAAATCCAGTGCAATCAAATCCTCTCCCACTAATGCTAACAGATACTAAAGAATAAAAATACAGTAAATCAACATACCTACCATCAGGCAGGTAAATAACGATGATTTATATTTTGATAAAGGATATTAAAAAAGAGGTGATATCTTTTTAAAAGGTGTCACCTCTTTTCTATAATAAGGACCATTACATACAGTCTTTATTTCTCTTAATAAATAATCTTATACATTGTGGTGAAGCGATTGATTATTAATTTTGCAGGAAATCATCGGCCATTCTTCGGAATAAGAGTAACCTTTTAAAATAAAACTGTATGCCGCTGGAAATAGAAAGAAAATATCTGGTGAATCATAAAAAATGGCAGGCGCTTTCAAAACCTGAAGGGCATCATTATCGCCAGGGATATATATTGACCGATCCTAAAAAAACAATTCGCATAAGGATTACCGAAACAAAATGTTTTATAACCATAAAAGGGGAATCTACCGGAGCCACGCGGTCAGAATATGAATATGAAATACCGCGGGAGGATGCTGAAGAATTACTCAACAATTTTTGTGTTGCAGAACTGGAAAAGAACCGGTATAAAATAAATTATAAAAATAAATTGTGGGAGGTGGATGATTTTTTAGGAGAAAATGAAGGTCTTATTGTAGCGGAGATCGAATTGAAAAAGGAAGATGAGATTTTTGAAATCCCTGAATGGGTTGACAATGAAATAACAGGTGACGAGAGATATTATAATGCCAACCTGGTGCAGAATCCCTACCAGAACTGGAAACCGGAACCATCTCTGATTTCTACTTCCAAAGTTCCCAAAAGCATACTCAATGATATTGCCGATAAGATGGAAGCCAGTATGAAATGTTTCATACATAAAACCACCTTTGAAGTAGTTACTATTCCCGACGAAGACAGGTTCCCCGAAATGGAGTTGGAAGACTGGGAAGAAGATATGGACAAAGTTTTTGGGAATCCCGATTACATAGAAATTGAAAAGATGGAGTCTTCTGACAGCTTTCAAATAATGGAGGATTTCACACTTTCCCTTCCCGAAAGCGCAACTAAGATTCGCCTCATAACGGCACTTGAAGGCCATAAGCCTTTCGGAAACTTTAATCATCAAATCCATAATGCAGGAAAAGAAAGAGACCAATGGTTTCAATTCAGACGTGAAAGAGGCATTGAATGGGTTAAAGATCAGTTGGAAGGGAGGCTTTAGAACATTTCTTAATACGGATCAGTTCTCTCTGGGATAGATGCGGGGAGAAAAAACTAAATAGGAGAAACCGTGCGAAATTGATCTGTGATGGATTACAACTCAAATATGTCATAATGATCAGGAGATCAGGCGATATACATTTTTATGACAAACATCCAACAAAGACTATAAATAAAGATCGTGTAAATTCTTGCCCGAATATCCATCTGAAAAATTCAATCCGGCAGGGATTTGATCAGGCAGAAATTACTTTATTCATGCATAAGGATTAAGTGAACCCGGTTTGAATTTGTAAAAAATAATTGAGAGCACAAACAGTCGCTTGCACCCGTATTGTCTTTCAATTCAGCGGTTTGTAAAACATCAATCAGAATCCGATTGTATACGGAAAAGAATTCAGGAAGCCTGTGTATTTTGAGTAATTGACATCAAATAATATATAAACTATGGCTGATTTATCAACCGGTATTGTAAATGGCAAAATTATTGTGACAAAACAATGAACTTCTAAAATTATATGATATGTTTACGAAAGAAAAATTAATAAAAAGCAAATATCCGGGAATTTTCGGAAAATTGATTTTCACTATGACTCTGGCTTTTTTGGTAGTAAGTATGGCCAATGCACAAAAGCATTCTGTGGGTGAAACACGGGCATACATCGCACAAATTAAGGCAATTAATCCTCAGCTTAGCAAGTCAGAAGTATCCGGACAAGCTATCTTCATTGTATCAAATGGTCAACTCAAAATCACGATGGTATTAAAAGGCGTATCTCCAGGCATGCACCTGTCACATATCCATGGATTTATAAGCAGTAAGGCTGCTACTTTTCCTCCTTCAAATGCAGATACCAATGGTGACGGAATCATTGATCTTATGGAAACAGAACCTTACTCAGGAGTAACTTTAATTCCATTTAACGGAGATCCTGTTGCACTGAAGATTAAAAGTGATACCTATTCAGTTGCAGATAAAGATGGCCTTCTCACTTATGAAATGACTGTTCCACTTGCTAAACTTAATGCCGCTATTAAAAAACAATACGGCATAAATAAGTTATCTCTGGCAGATCGTGTGATATTTATCCACGGAGTACCTGAAGGAACGTCATTACCTAATACTGTCAAATCACTTCCCGGTGTTCCCGCCTACATTACAGTTCCCATTGCATGCGGAGAAATCAAAGCATTGTAATTTTTGACGTGTCACTAAAAAGTAATTGAAACCTGATTTAGGTTGAAATTATCGTTTGAGAGTGGGTGCTTTCTGTGTTGCAGAACAAGTAATGCGGGTTAATTTCCTTATCATCAAAGTATGACTTTGGTGATGAAGTAAGAAATTGAGAATGAAATCATGGTGATCATTTAATCATAAATCCCAATAGCTATCAGGGCATGATTCAGATAATTGCAATACATCTAAATGTGGTTGGTTAGGAAACTAGACGACTGCATTAATTTTTAAAGGAACATCCACGAGGGCAAAATTCACTCTTTCCAATAAAGGAAGAACTTATTCGGATTTTTATTTTAATAAAAAAAATAGGATTTGAATCTACTTCTTTTTAATTCTTTTTTCTAATCTTTGATGACAATGTTCATGAAGTAATACTGCATTCTTTAAGTCATCAGTTAGACCACCATCTTTATGAGGAATCATGTGATGTGATGAACCATCCACCCTAAAATCTATGAAATTTTTGCATACAGGACAAATGCCCTTCTGTCTAAAAAATAGAACTCTTTTTTGTTCTATATCATGTAATCTTTTTGGGTCTTTTTTAATATTTGGAACAAATTCATCAAATTTTCTTTTTAAAAATTTGAATCTATATTCAATACTATCAGCGGAAGTCGCCTTTCTTCCTTCTGTCTTATATTTTAAATATTCCACAAACTGTTTGTCATTCATTCCAGCAGGTGGAGTTGAATCATATACTGAAAAACTATTTAGCTGTTGTAAGAAATTTTCACAAAAAAGTAATAATTCATTTTTTAGGTTTGAATTATCGGCTTTATTTTTTCTTAAATAAGATACTAAAAGATAAAATGGAATTAAATCCCTAGATGTCATCGCAGTTAAAAGTAGATTTAAGCTAAGTTGTAAATAGTCAAGATTCCCTTTCAAAAAGGATATTTTTGTTTTACTGATTTCCTTTTCATATTTTTTAACTACAGTCCTAAAAGAATCAATATCTAAGCCGGGGAATTTTGAATGATTAAAATCTCCTTCTAATTCTAAAAATAAAAATTCAGCGCTTAGTAGTCTTAAACGAAATCTATGGTCACCACCAAGAAAACTAAAAATTTGATGTGTTTCTCTAATTTCCCGAAATGTATCTTTAAATTTACCCCTGTAAGCATTTAATTTCTCTGCTTTGTTTAAAGGTGAGCCTTCCTGCAATCTTAAGAAAGTCTGAATAATATCTTCCTCCTTTGTTTCGGTATTATGACTTTTCAGTTTTAAATATCCGACGCTATAGGCATCCAAAAATATTTTATCACTTCTATCTAAGTCAGCATATGGAATCAGATCTGTTTTGTTCAAAATTAATTTCCCACTTAAGTATTTATAAATGGTAAGCAATCTTTGTTGTCCATCTAAAATTTCAAACTGCTTATTATCGTTTACATAAAGAACAAGAACTCCAATTGAATAAGAATTGACAATTGAAGTTATCAATTCTATTTGTTGCTTTTGATTCCAAACGTCACCTCTTTGATAATCATAATTAATGAATATTTTATTTGCTTCAAACAGATTTTTAATGCTTCCAAATGGAAATCTATCAAAATCAATATCGGGGATATGTTGCTTGCGGGTAATCATTTTGTCAACTCTAAGAGTTTAAAGTGTGTATATCCCAAATTATCTTTGATTGTGATTAATTAGGATTCTATTAATTCTTAATCAAAATTATACATTCTTTCAAACGGGAATTCAATTTAGCCAATACTTTCATTAACCGTTGATAACACTAAATTACAGTAAACCCATAAATTCTCCTAATTCCTATTTGCAATAAAAAGAATTTCACATCCCCTACCTCAACACCTCCAGCGGCGGTCTGTTCAATAAACCAACACTATTTACCAAACCTGTAATCACCGTGAGCGCACACACGATCAATCCTAAGATCAAAACAGGAATTAAATCAGGATGAAAAGAAGTCTCAAAAAAATAATGCGACAAAGTCCAGCTTGCAGCGAGCGCCAACAGAATACCGGTGATCGCGGCCAGAGCCCCAAGGAAAAAATATTCAAGGAAAGTGATGGCCAATATTTGTTTGCGGCTGGCACCAAGCGTACGTAGCAACACACTTTCCTGCAATCGCTGATACTTACTGATGAGCACCGAAGATATCAATACCACAATACCGGTGAGGATGCTAAAGCCACCCATAAACCGAATCACAAAACCAATTTTTTTCATGATGGCATTTAAAATACTTAAGATTAACGCGAGGTCAATGATAGATACATTCGGATAGTGTTGTACCATCTGCTGTTGAAATTGCGCAGACGCCTGTTGCGATGGCACCTTGGTCAATATCACTACAAATTGCGGTGCATCGTCAATTACACCTTTCGGAAATACCACCAGAAAGTTGGTACGTATGCGGCTCCAATCCACTTCCCTCAAACTTCCCAAAACCGTTTGGATCATTACACCCTGCACATTAAACGTAAGTGTGTCACCAAGGGAAAGACCATTTCTTTTTGCATAATTTTCTTCCATGGAAACAGGCGGAAGGCCTTTGGCCGGAGCAGTTCCTATCCATTTCCCTTTGGATATTTTTTCTGTAGAAGTAATCGAATCACGGAAGGTAACGCGGTATTCTCTCGTAAAAAGATGCCGTGAAAACTTATGCAAAGAATCCTTTTTTACATCCGATGCGGAAATACCATTTACTTCTTCGAGGCGCATGTTTACAATCGGGATCATTTCTTTTACCGGCATATCAAAATGCTTTACCAGGCTGGCTACGCCTTCTTTCTGGCTGCTTTGAATATCAAACAAAACCATGTTGGGCTGGCCTTCACCGGCAGCGAGTGTAACACGGCTGAGCAAAATAGATTGTATAAAAATCAACGTGCTGATAAGCGCCGTGCCCAGGCCGATGGAAATAATTAAGATGGTAGTCTGATTGTTGGGCCGGTATAAATTGGCCAATCCCTGTCGCCATAAATAACTCCATGAAGAGGGAAAAAATCTTTTGACTACCCACATTAATAAACGCGCGATGGCAGCCAGAATGACCAGAGCCAGCGCGATACTTATCGTAAAATAAAAGGCTTTTTTTAAGTTGCCCAATTGCAACCATGAAAAACCATACACAAACAAAATGACGAAAAGATAGATTGCCCATTTTAAAGAATCATTTTTTCTATCTGCCGGTTCAAACGAAGTGCGAAGCGCCTGTAACGGTGATATTTTCCGGATAGATATTAAAGGCAGCAGTGCAAACAAGACAGAGATGCCTGTTCCCAGCATAATCCCTTCTACGATAGCAGGCCATGAAATAACAGGAGCGATGGTAATGGGAAGAAAATCTTTCAGCACAAAGGGTAAAAATTGTTGAACGGCAACACCCAGAACCGCACCGGCTACAGAGCCAATAAAACCAATAGAAACAATCTGCAACAGGAAAATAATAAATGCCTGTGAAGCCCTCGCGCCAAGGCATCTGAGGATAGCGATGGAATTAATTTTTTCTTTTACATACACATGTACCGCACTCGCAACGCCGGTACAGCCGAGCAATAGCGCGATAAACCCTACCAGAGATAAAAACCGTGTAAGATCACTGAACGAGCGACCCGTATCCTCTTTCTGCGTTTGGATGGTAGCATAATTATAATTGTTCTCCTCCAGAGTAGGTTTTATTGGATCTATTATTTTTTCGTCATTTACCTGATGGATAAATTTGAAGTAATAATGGTAACTGATAATGCTGCCTTTTTGCATCAGGCCGGTAGCCTTCAGATAGTGCAAGGGAATATAAACGATGGGAGCAATAGAAGCAGAAAAGCCGGTTTGTCCCGGAGCATTCAGTAGTTCTCCGGCTATCGCAAAAGTAACTTCTCCTATTTTTATGGAGTCGCCGGTTTTAGCACCAAATTGCAGCATCAATGTTTCATCCACCAAAGCCTGTTGTTGATTTCTAAATGAGCTGGCGGCAGAGGCAGGTTTTGTTTCAAGAGAGCCGTAGTAAGGAAATTGTCCACTGAGTGCGCGTACCTGCACCAATCTGGTTCCACCATTTTTGGTAAATAACCCCATGGAAGCAAAATTTCTTTGCTCAGATTGTTGCCCACCCATTGAATCCAACAGATGTTGAACAGCAGGCGGTGCCGGTTGGTTTCCTGAGATCTCCAGATCAGCACCCAGTAACGAAGCCGCCTGGTTATTGACTTCATCACTCAAATTATTTCCTAACGAATAAATGGCCACCAGCGCGGCGATACCCAGGATAACAGAAGATATAAAAAGAAAAAGTCGCGAACGGCTCCTGCGGCTATCACGCCAGGCCATTTGTAACAGCCAGCGGAAATGAAGAGAAGCAGAATTTCGTTTTATTGATTCGTCTATTGGTGATTGTTCTTTCATTTTTATTTTTTAGATCAATCGTTCAGTCCGCTCAGGAAAGTGTCCCGACCGTATAAAATCATTCATCGTTTTGTTCCCTGCTAATCATTGTTAGTTTATCCAAACAAATTTTGCCACCTTTTAAATGGATGATCCTTTGTGTGAGTGCTGCCAGTTCACTATTATGGGTTACTAAAATCAAAGTAGTTCCGGCTTCCCGGTTGAGGCCAAAAATAAGGTCAACAATCTTGTCGCTGGTTTCTGCATCAAGGTTCCCCGTAGGTTCATCTGCAAATAATATGGCCGGCCGATTGGAGAAAGCCCGTGCGATGGCAATACGTTGTTGCTCGCCACCGCTTAGTTGTGCCGGATAATGATGGCTTCTTTCTGCAAGGCCCACTTTGTCAAGGAACTCCATGGCCCTTGAACGCACCTTTTTTTCACCGCGAAGCTCTAAAGGAACCATTACATTTTCAATGGCTGTTAATGTCGGCATCAACTGAAAATTTTGAAAGATAAAACCCACATAGCGGTTTCTTACGGATGCCAACTGGTCTTCATTTAAACTTTCCAGGTGGTTTTGGTGTAATTCTACACTTCCTGAAGTAGGCTGGTCGAGCCCTGCGCACAAACCCAACAAAGTAGTTTTGCCACTTCCGGAGGGTCCAACTATCGCCATAGTAGCGCCGGTCTCTACAGAAAAGGAAATGTTATCCAGAACGGTTAATAAGCTTCCACCGCTTTTATAATTTTTAGTTGCGTTTTGAAGAGTAAGAATCGTTTGCATTTGGGTCTATTTTACGAAGAACTTTAAAAATACATGAAAGTATGTTTGTGAAAGGTGAAAACTTTTAGTTTGAAATAACATCGTATTAAAATCCCGGATAGATTTTTTGTGGCTAAATTAATAAACGTAAATTTGAGAATGCCCACAACACAAGAATCCTATTTAAATTTCTATATTTTAGAAACTCTTCTTAAGAATACCCGCATAAACGGGATACTAATAATTCAAACCAGTGGAATAATTTCATCAATAAACAATGCTTTTACCCGGCAATTTGGTTATGAACCAAATGATTTAATCGGTAAAAATGTTGCCGTACTATTCACTGAAGAAGATCAAAAATCAGGTGTACCGGAAAAAGAAATTGGAAAAGTTTTACTTACAGGGCAGGCAAATGATAACAACTATCTCGTAAATAAAAACAGAGGCCTAACATGGGTTTCAGGCGAATCTGTCCTTGTCAAAAATAATGAAGGTAAATCCATTATTTTGAAAATTGTACAAAATATCCACGAGCAAAAAACCTCCGCAATTGCTAACAGGGACTTAAACAATTTTAATGAAAGGATTCTCTCAACCATTAATGATGTAGTAATTGTTTTGGATAATAATCTAAACATAATTAAAGTAAATGATGCTTTTCTCAAATTGTTTAATAAGCAACTTCCTGTAATTACTTCTTTAAACCTGGTTAGCTTTCTGAAACAATCTAAAATTAATAAACAGTTTTTCAATCGTCTCCAAAATGCTATTAATTCAAAAACCGGTTTTTCTAATCATGAAATAGAATTGACAACTGCAGATGGTAATAAAAGAAATTTTGAAATTACCTGTACCTTATTATTAGATTCAGATAGTCAACTTCTATTGACCATTCATGATATTACGGTATATAAAGAATTGGAAAGAGGAAGAGAAGACATCATTGGATTTATAATGCATGAACTTAGAAATCCGTTATCAAGTATGTTAATATCGAATGAACTTATGAAAGAAGCACTTCAGGAAAATGACACATTACTTATCAACGATTTGCTTGTACGTTCTGAAAATAATATTAAAAGGATGAATAAAATGATTGCCGGATTATACCAATCTACTAAAGTGAATGCAGGTGATTTCTTATTGGAATTATCAGAATTTAATTTCGGTGACATGGTAAAAGAAGCAATTGCCACAGTAGAATTTTCAGAATCTTCTGTCTCCATCTCTATTAACGGAAGTGGCGATTTCATGGTAGTTGCAGACAGGTATAGGATAATGCAGGTGATTACCAACTATCTCAGTAATGCAATAAAATACTCTGACACAAACAAAGAAATAAATATTTCTATTATTCATGATACCGATACGGTAACACTTTCAGTAAAAGATCACGGTATGGGTATTGCCAAAGATCACCTGCCCTACGTTTTTGACAGGTTTTACAGAATTAAAAAAATCAGGAATATTGAAGGGATAGGATTAGGTCTTTATTTGTGCAACCAGATAATAAAAGCGCATAAAGGCGACGTTTGGGTAGAAAGTATAGAGAATAAAGGTTCAGAATTTTACTTTTCTATTCCTCTGAAGCATGAATGAAAAAACAAAAAGAATTAATGAACTTTCCCAAATGATCACCAATAAAAACAGTACCAACAATATAATTAAAAAGCAAAGTGTTTATTTTTGGAGCACACTTCCAATCCTCTTAGGTTGGTGGAGAAACCAAGCAGGGCACCGTGCCGTGCCTAATATACACACAAAACACTTTCGGGAAAAATCAATCGCACACTGTTTTTTACTTTTTTTATTTTTTGCCATCGTTTCCTGTAATAATAGTTCCAAAGATTCCTCCCCACAAAAGCAAGAAGAAACGAAGAATAACACGGTGGATTCTTCCACCAAAAAGAAAACCATTCTATTTTTTGGCAACAGCCTTACCGCCGGTTATGGTTTAGATCCTTCAGAAGCGTATCCCGCTTTGATACAGGATAAAATAGATTCTTTAAACTTGAATTATAAAGTAGTAAACGCCGGTGTGAGCGGTGAAACTACCGCAGATGGAGACAGCCGCATTGACTGGATATTAAAGCAGCCAATTGACATCTTCGTTCTGGAACTGGGTGCAAACGACGGTCTTCGGGGTATTCCACTATCTGGTACAGAAAAAAATCTGCAATCCATTATTGATAAAGTAAAAGCCAACTATCCGGATGCAAAAATCATTCTCGAAGGAATGCAAATACCGCCTAATATGGGCCCTGAATATACCACAAAATTCAAAAAAATATTTCCGCGACTAGCGACTAAAAACAAAATTGAACTGGTTCCTTTTTTGCTGAAAGGTGTTGGCGGCGATCCAAAACTCAACCAGCGCGATGGTATTCACCCCACTGCTGATGGGCATAAAATCCTCGCAGAAAATGTTTGGGAAGTTTTAAAAAAGAATTTATAGGTAAAAAATCAGTGCACAATGAGGGGCATACCCTGCGCCAATCATGTGATACACTACAAGGATCCCACAAACCATCAATTCAAAATCGCTTTTAATCTTTCTTTTTACATGATTTATATCAGTTTTTAGAGTGATTGTAATAGGTGTTTACAAAAAAGCAGAAAGATAACTTTGCTCTGAAATCATGGAATTATCGGACGATATAGAAAAGTTTCAATCTTCGCCTGATTTTAAAGAAAAATTATATAAACACAGCATTAAAAAAACTATCCGGTGGTAGAAATTATTCTAAATGATAAGGTGCACATCTGTGGTTTCCATATAGCTGTTAAAGGAAGCCCAAAGGTGAAAAAGATTACTGAGGATTTTGATTAGAAATCGGATTAAAAGAAACGGATTTGTAGAGAGCATTGATTATTCATGTCAACCATCTGCTCATTAATAAAAAATATTTTTAAATTTAAAAAAATAGAATCATGAAAGCAACTATGAAAGGACTTGTCTATGGTGGCCCCGGAAAAATCGAATTGAAAGATATTCCCAAACCACGTATTGAAAAGCCAACCGATGCTTTGGTAAAAATTCTTAAAACAACGATCTGTGGAACAGACCTGGGAATCTTACATGGCAAAACACCTTCGTGTAAGCCAGGAACCACACTCGGGCACGAAGGAGTTGGTGTGATCGAAGAAGCAGGAACCGGAGTAAGGAGCTTTAAGAAAGGCGATCATGTAATTATTTCCTGTATCACTTCCGACGGTACTTGTGAATATTGCAAAAAACAAATGTATTCACATTGTGAAGACGGCGGCTGGATTCTTGGACATTTGATTAATGGAACACAAGCCGAATATGTGCGCATCCCACACGCAGATAACAGCCTGCATCATATCCCAAAAGGATCCAATGAAGAAGCTCTGGTAATGTTAAGTGATATATTACCTACCGGTCATGAAATTGGTGTGCTGAACGGAAACGTACAACCTGGCGATACCATCGCTATCGTTGGAGCCGGGCCTATCGGCATGTCTGTTTTGCTTACTTCCCAATTCTATTCTCCCGCAAAAATTTATATGATTGATGTGGATGACAACCGCCTGAAAATGGCCAGGAAATTCGGTGCTACTGACATCATTAATTCCGGAAAAGAAGATGCTGTAAAGAGAATTCTTTCTGAAACAAAAGATGGAGTAGATGTGGCGATTGAAGCAGTTGGAGTTCCGGCAACTTTTGATATTTGTCAGAACGTGGTACGCCCCGGCGGACACATCGCCAATGTGGGCGTGCATGGCAAAAGTGTAGAGTTAAAAATTCAGGACCTCTGGATCAAGAACATCACTTTAAGAACCGGATTGGTAAATACCAATACAACTCCTATGTTGTTAAAAGTAGTTTTATCAGAGAAAATAGATCCTAACAAATTAATTACCCATCACTTCAAATTGGCAGACATCATGAAGGCTTATGAAGTATTCGGAAATGCAGGGAAAGAAAAAGCAATGAAAGTGATTATAGAGCCATAAAAAAATTTTAATGATACTCATGGAGACTTGGCAATGGATGCAAGACAAAAACTGAATCGTATAATTACAATGTATAGTTTTCGTATGTGGCCCTACAAGCTTGCGGGGCCACAGCAGACCACTGAGGTAGGTATAAAACACCAACTGAAAAAAATCTTATTCATATCAAAACTAAATACAATGAAATCAAATATCGGATCTATTGACAAATTAGTAAGGATCCTCATTGCAGCCCTGGCCCTGTTGTTGTATTTTACTCATCTAATGCCTGGAAGTTCTGCTATCATCTTATTGGTCGTGGCAGCGATTCTTTTACTTACAAGTTTCTTCAACTTTTGCCCTATATGGCACTTTCTCGGAATCTCAACAAAGAAAAAAAGGTATATTAAACAACAAGAAAAACTAAACTAAATGGCACACGAAATAGAAGTACAATGGATGGGCAAAATGCAATTTAATGCATTGATAAACGGACATACTATCATAATGGATGGCCCCGAAAAAGTGGGTGGTGAAGACCACGGTCCAATTCCAAAACCCTTTGTATTAACAGCGTTGGCCGGATGTACCGGAATGGATGTTGTGGCAATTTTAAGAAAAGCTAATAAAAATCCCGATGACTTTGATATGAAAGTTATCGGAGAATTAAGCAACCACGTACCGATTGAGTACATTGCCATCCATGTTATTTATGATTTCAAAGGTGCTGAAGAAAATAAAGAGGCTGCTTTAAATGCTGTTACTGATTCGCAGGAAAAATATTGCGGAGTGAGCAGTATGTTGAAGAAAGCATTACCCGTAACCTGGGAAGTAAACTATAATGGCGTTCAAATATTCAGTAACAAAATGGAAGCTACCATTTTGGCAAATTAAAATAATAAAGCAGGATCCAGACCATAAGAGTTTTCTTTAAAAATATCAGTTTACGATTATAGAAATCTTTTCCGGTTTTATCAGTGGCTTTCTCTATTACCATTTCAGTGATATGATTCCAGCCCGCACCATGACACCCAAACCGTCCAACAGTACGCTGAACGGAGCTTTGGAGAGTATTTCGCCATTTAATATAAAAATTAAATGGCGGCAATCAGAGTGATACATACGAACCATTTAGTGTAGGTCATTAATCAGTATGGATGAATTGAAGATGATCATGTTAGTTAAAAATGTTGCCACTATATTGGTACCTTAGCAAAAATTTCATGCAAGCCATTCACCCCGATACCCGAATTCAACAGGAACTTGTAAACAGTATCATACATGGCTTTGGTATTATCTTTGGCATTGTAAGTATTCCTATTCTAATAGCCTTTGCTATAAAAAGTAATAATACACCCGGGGTTATTGGTGCGGCAATTTACGGGTTTTGTTTTTTGCAACTTTTTACTTTTTCTACGCTCTATCATGGATTTCAGCATGCACAGGTAAAACGGGTATTTGAAATCCTTGACCACATCAGTATTTATTTTTTGATATCCGGCACCTATACGCCTTTCCTATTAATTTATATGAATAATACTTTTGGCATTACGTTGCTGATCGTATTGTGGAGTCTCACGGCACTAGGAATTGTTTTCAAGATTTTTTTTACAGGCAAATGGAATATTATCTCAACGATTATTTATATAGCCATGGGAGGTATCCTGGTAGTAGGCGGAAGTACTTTTTTTACTCATATCCCCGGTGATGTAATGACGATGATCCTTATTGGTGGCGGTCTTTATCTTTTAGGAGTTATTTTTTATCTCTGGGAAAAATATCCTTACAATCATGCAGTCTGGCATTTCTTTGTGCTGGCAGCCGCTGTTTGTCATTACGTAGCTATTTTACTTTCGGTGTAAACGCAAGATCTTTAATAAACGGCTGAGAGTTTTTTCACTCCGGCACTTTAGAGTTAGTATTCGTTGCCACCAGATGAACCATACTCAGAGCTTCCAATTCTAATTCAGCGTTATCTAAATAATCATTGAAATCCTTGATACCCTGCTCAGAAAATCCATTGCAAGGCTGAACTATTTTCCTGTAATAATTTATACCGTTAAGAAGTTGATTGTGAAAATTTAAAAAATATTTTTCTCTTTTAGGGTCCATATTATCAGTTTCATCCAAGAGTTTTTCTTTCAGATAATTAATATAAATAAACAGTTCATTGATAAAGACATGCGGTCTGCTATTATCAGTTACGATATTGGTTCTTCCATAAATGTGATCCGTCATTTCCTGCAATAAAACTATTTTTGAAAAATAGGCAATGTTAGGTCCGGGGCAAATGGTAACAGCATTAAGGTTTTTTAGAAATGGCTGCTCATATTTGATCGCTGCAGGATTACTGAGCCCAACACATAAACACTCTTTGTCCAATACAATTTTTAATTCGCGTTCATATTTATCAGCAGGTAGATTCAATGATTGCAATTGGTTTATT
The DNA here is from genome assembly GCA_039937655.1 of Ginsengibacter sp. GTDB lineage: Bacteria > Bacteroidota > Bacteroidia > Chitinophagales > Chitinophagaceae > Ginsengibacter. Next base: position 25,969 of record JBDTGA010000110.1, on the reverse strand, counting down.
TTCAACTTCTGATATTTTGAGGAAGCAGTACATATTGGCTCTTCCGTAAATTCAGTATTACTAACCAAATGCTTTTCTGTACAGGGGCTTCCGGGGATTCCTCTTTCAATTCTTTTCTTTTTTTCAATATCAGAACTGGTGCCTTTTAAATAATGAAAAGGAACGCCTAAGGGTGAATTTTTACTCAAAAACAAATCAGGCTTTTTTGCTTTTTGCAATAGTTCTAATGTAGGATTATCTACTGTAGTTGCTTCAGGAACGAGTAAAAAAGGGGTACCCCAACCGGTACTATCAATACCATAATAATTATGCAACAACTCACATTCTTCATAAGTTCCTATTCCACCCTGTGCGGTGATTTTTATCGGATGTGGGTGACTGAACGTAGTAAAAGATTTTGCTTCTAACGCCTTATTGTATATTTCAAATAAAGTGTCACTTAGTTCATTTCGTTTCATTTTAAATTCTTCCAAAATGGGTCCCATCAAATATCCATCCGTAGCAAATGCATGCCCGCCGCAGTTTAAGCCTGACTCAATTCTAAACTCACTTACCCAAATTCCTTTTTTAGCCAGATACTTCCCCTGGATCAAGGCAGAGCGATAATCACTTACTTTGATTGCAATTTTCTTTTCAAATTGCCCCTCTCCTTTTGCATCAAACTCTCTGAATTTTTCGAGATAATTGTATAAACGCGGATTCATTCCGGCGGAAAAAACGACGGAAGAATTTTTAAGCTCGCTTTTCGCATATCCTCTTAGAGCGGCTAAAGCATCCGAGCCATCCTCTATTAAAACACCTTCTTTTGTATAATTATTTTTATCCAACTTGGTCATGATGTTTACATCAATACTGCCTGCAGTGATTTCACTTTTAAGAACATCTCTCAATTCTTCTTCTTCCGCCTGGTCTCCGACTCCAGACATCTGCTTGTATAATTGTTTGACAGCACTATCCTCCGGCAACATTTCAAAATATTTTACAATTTCAGATCCTGCTTCAAATACGGAATTCTTTATCTTTTCTACCTGTGCAGATACTATCCTGTTTACCAGATTCAAATAATCAGTAATTCTTTTCGCTCTATAATTATCTTCTTTAGTTGTAATAGGAAAATAAGCCTCATTTATATAAGCGTAATAATGCTTACGCATCATTTCTGTGAGCCTGTCTTCCATAATAGAAATAACCGACGAAATACCATACTGTGCCACTTTTATGGGGGAGTCAATAGTAAAAGCCAATCCCATAACAGGGATGTGAAATTTGTGTTGGTCAGGATACATGATAAATAAAATAGTGCGTGATTCTCCTTAATATTATTTCAAAAAAGGATTTTGTGGATACGGCTTGAAGGTAAAATTCAGTCAATTTGAATAACGGCTTTTTCTTCTCTTAGCCAGGAGTGTTTTTTAAAAATACCGGGAACATTATCTGTCATCTTTAACTGATTTAATTGTATGGTCCAGACCACACCAGGAATAGCGACGGCCATTGGAAACCTCGTGTGGTAATTTTTGAAAGCACCCATACATAATGGATCATTTTCAGCTAAAACCACGCCGGCGAATTGTATTCCTTTCACCGCCAGTTTATTCAATTTATCAGGCATAACTGTTCCCGACACTTTGGGATTTTGCAATAGGATTTTTGAATGATAAGAAGCAATAGTTGATTTATAGTAAAGCAAATTTTCTCTATCATTGAAGACAAAGAAACAACTAAAGGAATAAGGCTCATTTATTTCGTCTATGCAACTAATGGATGCAGCAGTTTGCTTTTTTAAAAAGTATAGGATTGTTTCGTCCATAAACGCTTTAAGAGTATCTTATAAAATATTTTGGGTGAAACTAATAAATAAAGACAACTTTGTCTTTATTTATTTAGAGTTTATGATTTCAATCATTTCTTTATTTTTTAATTAACATTTCTTATGATAAGTGTAACCAAGATCTTCAACTTCGAAATGGCGCATGCCATACACAATTATGATGGTGCATGCGCTAATATTCACGGCCATTCCTATATACTACATGTAACCATGAAGTCCACAAAGAAAGGAAAGAATGAACTCATGCCACCAGGCTTTATTACTGATTTCAAGGAATTAAAAGAGATCGTAAATTCTAAGGTAATTGCCCTGCTTGATCACAAGTTGGTATTATCCCGTGCATATATAAATTCTTTAGGACCGGATACTTCATTCGGAAACTTATTTCCATTTGAGATGGAACCCACGGCAGAGAATTTACTCCTTTTCATCAGTAAAGAATTGAATGCTTCTTTACCTCCACAAGTCTCTTTGCATTGTTTAAAATTATATGAAACAAGTAATTCTTATGCTGAATGGTTTAATGATAACCTTGGATGTAGTTACTAAGGAGTAAATAAAGGTCTAAGATAATTCTCTGCCTGATTTGAGAATAGTTTCACTGAGAATAAAATTGCACTTTTCTCAAATACCTCAGAAAATATTTTTGTGTTGTAAAGGTTTCAAACCAACAGATAGCAGTTAGTTTGGAACTGTATTTAGTAAATCAATCCACTATAGAATGACAAATAAATAGTTATGATTCTCATTTCCCCAATTTTTCGATTAAAATCCAGCTAACAAAAGATTGGAATTATTCCTTTGGTACAAGTTTAAAAGTGCTAAAATACTTTAAAAGTTATTTCATTTTTTCCAATTGAGACTATTACCGCATGAAGAATTATCAATACAAAAAATTATTTCGATTTTATAAATACATCTCCTGTCTTTATATCATTTGCCAAATGAAGAATGGTTTCTGTTTCAAATAGATCGTTCAACTGCTTCTTAATTATTTTGTATTTTGAATGCATCGGGCATGGCTTGGATTCCGAGCACTTCTCCAATCCTAATACACACTTCTCGAGTAATCCATCTTCCTCCATCGCTTCCAGGATAACACGTACCGGAAGGTTTTTAGCTTTGTCTGTCATGTAAAAACCACCATGCGGACCAGTGATTGAACTGATAACTTTATTCTCTTTCGTAAGTGCCTGTAGTATTTTTGCGGTAAATGAACGGGGTGAACCAATTGCTTTGGAAACTTCTTCTATTCCTATTTTTTTTTCTTCACTTCCTTTTTGAGCAATGTATAGTGTTGCTCTTAGTGCGTATTCTGTTGATTTGGAAAACATATTGAAACCCTTTTTATAATCTGAATGTATTTTAAAGCAACTAACCCTGTCAATTAAAATTCATCTTCTGTTTTTACTTTATAACCTTCCTCAAATCAAACATCAACTGTTTTTCCACCAAGGCAAATCATCAATATTAATTCTGAAGATAAAAAGAATTGAATGTGAATCCGGATAATTGGGGATAAAGTTATCCGTAAATATGATATTTCGCAACAAAATTTTGGCAGGTATTGAAAACTCATAGTAAGCAGTCCCGAAAATATATTAAAGCTTACTTACCTATCCTGCAAAACCAGCAAAGGTATTTCAGTCTCATAGCTCATTTTTTTAGTGTGGCTGGCTTTGAATATTCTTTCAAATAAATTGCGTTTACGTGCTACCATTACCAGTATATCAGAAGGATGCTCTTCTAAAAAATCTTCTATCCCTTCATCCACCTCATCCTCTTTAATCATATAAAACTGATGTTTTAGGCCCTCAAAGGCCAATGCGGTATTTAGTTTGCCGGCTATCTCATCATCAGAAAGCCCGGAATTCTTTTTTCTTACATTCACGATTCGGATAAACACATTATTTTTCAGAGCGATCTCTCTCAACAAAGAATAATTGCTTAATTCGGTTTCAACATCAAAATCGGAAGCCAACGTGATATTTTCAATATTTTTAAATTCCACCTTTTCAGGAATTACCAAAACAGGTATGGAAGATTTACGCATAACCAGAGTTGTATTACTGCCAAACACCGAATTGCTTTTACCTTTTCCCTTCATACCCATCACAATTAGGCCGGCATTTTCATTAGCTGCCACCGCTAATATTGAAGGTGTAGGCATTCCTTCTCTTACAACTCCTTTGACCCTAATAGTAAATTTTTTACGAAGAATTTCTACGTACTCGGTTAGTTGTTCTTCCTTTATCTCCCACAATTCTTTTTCGGGTTGATTTAGTAAATCTGCAGGCATCTCATCTATCGCAAATGGATTCATATATGTGTGCACCAATATTATACTGGCATTAAAGATATTGGACAGCGATGCGGCATAATGAGCAGCATTATACGATGCATCAGAAAAATCAAGCGGCACTATTATATTATCCATAAAATTTTGTGTTTTTTTGACTGTCAGGTAAAGATACTTTTAAACTAACAGGAAATATATGATTCTGCACGCAATTAAGGATGATTATCGTCAGGCTGAAAAAAGCCTGATTGGGAACAACAATTACGATACTACACTTGCCACCGGATCGAGATGCAGGATAGCGGGCAATTAGTGTAATGGGTTTAATTAGAGCTTAGGCTCAAATGCATTTTGCCACGTTCCGTTGAATATCGGATTACAACCTGTATGAAGCCATTCCAATTCGGCGGAGTCACACGAGCCTGATCGCCACAGGTTTTCACAGGCCCACCTGTAAAAACAGGGCCACAGTTGATTACTAAACTTGTATGATGTAAAGTATAACATGATCCAGATCATTCAATATTCCTATTTTTAATGACGAGGCTCATAAAATAAAAGTATTCTCTATTGTAATATTGCAAAATAAAATTTAAACATTTCCTATTTATGAAAAAAATGATCATTTTGTTTTCTTTCGTTTTCTCAATGGTATTATTCCTTATTTCGTGCGGTGGTTCGGGTGATAAAACGAGCAATACCACCTCTGAATCTACTGGTGTATCAACAGATTCTGGAACAAGCGCGGCATCTGGAAACCCTTCTTATGACCCCAACCGTGGTGAAGGTAAATTTCACGATGTGAAGTTGAGTGATAAACTGGACGCTACTATGGCGGAGAAAGGTGACAAAATTTATGAATTAAAGTGTTCATCTTGCCACAAACTTACCGACGAAAGATTAGTAGGACCCGGATGGCACGGTGTTACATCACGTCACAAACCTGAATGGATTATGAATTTTGTGACCAACACAGACGACATGATTGATAAGGATCCAAAGGCTCAGGCTATGCTTGAAATTTGTATGGTGCGTATGCCCAACCAAAATTTAAGTGATGATGATGCAAGAGAAATACTCGAGTTTATGCGCAAAAATGATGGTGTGAAATAAATTTCCATTGTTTCAATTATACCTTCGGGTATAAGGACTTTTTATACCTGGTTTCTCTCTTTTGCACTGAATTTTAAATAACTAAAAAAATCAATTTTTTCTTAGACAGGCAAATATTTGCTCAATACAAAACAAATCTTCATTCACCAACAAAACCAATTTATGAAAAAATTTCTTTTCCCGGCGCTTTCATTTATAGTAGCCATACTTCTGCTAAGCATTACCGGGTGTAAACCAAAAAATGCAGGAAATGCTACTGAAGGAGATGCTGCTTCAAGGGTATATGTACCACCCGGCAAGTACGACGAACTTTATAATTTCGTTTCCGGTGGTTTCAGTGGACAGGTAAGTGTTTATGGAATCCCCTCTGGTCGCCTGTTACGGGTAATACCGGTTTTTTCCACCGACCCCGAAAGCGGCTGGGGATTTAGTGAAAACACAAAACCCATGTTAAACACTTCTCACGGCATGATACCCTGGGATGATCAGCATCATCTTGAACTGTCACAAACAAACGGTGAAGTAGATGGCCGCTGGTTATTTGCTAACGGTAATAATACACCCCGTGTAGCCCGCATTGACCTCAAGACTTTCAGGACTGCTGAGATTCTTGAAATACCCAATAGCGCGGGGAACCATTCCTCTCCGTTTATTACAGAAAATACAGAGTATGTAGTGGCAGGTACCAGATTTAGTGTTCCTATGGACAATCAAAATCAGGATGTGCCTATTAATACTTATAAGAAAAACTTTAAGGGTACTGTAAGTTTTATTAGTGTTGACCCGCAAAGTGGCAACATGAAAATAGCGTTCCAGCTACTACTTCCGGGAGTTGATTTTGACCTTAGTCATGCAGGCAAAGGGCCCAGCCACGGATGGTTCTTCTTTAGCTGCTACAATTCAGAGCAGGCACATACTTTGCTCGAAGTAAATGCTTCTCAGCGCGACAAGGATTTTATTATGGCTGTAAACTGGAAAAAAGCAGAGGAATATATTAAACAAGGTAAAGGTCAAAAGCAAACTGTAAAGTATGCTCATAACGTTTATAATGACAGTACTCACCAGGCTACTTCTACTACAGAAACACAAACCCTGGTACTGGATGCAAAAGATTTCCCAGATATCGTTTATATGATCCCATGTCCTAAATCACCACACGGTTGTGATGTGGATCCCACAGGCGAATATATTGTAGGTAGTGGAAAGCTCGCAGCATTGATACCTGTATTCTCATTTACCAAATTACAAAAAGCGATTGCCGATAAAGATTTTGACGGAAATTATGATGGGCTTCCTGTAATAAAGTATGAAGCTGCTCTTCACGGGGAAGTAAAGAAACCCGGATTAGGGCCTTTACACACTGAGTTTGATGGTAAAGGGAATGCTTATACTACCATGTTTATTTCTTCTGAAATAGTAAAATGGAGCCTCAAAGATTTAAAAGTACTTGACAGGCATGCTACTTATTATTCTCCCGGCCACTTGATGATCCCGGGTGGTGATTCAAGAAAGCCCTATGGAAAATATTTAATTGCCTATAATAAAATTACTAAAGACAGATATCTGCCTACCGGGCCTGAATTATCTCAAGCCGCGCAATTGTTTGACATTAGTGGTGATAAAATGAAATTATTATCTGATTATCCAAGCATCGGTGAGCCCCACTATGCACAGGCTATTCCCGCAGAAATGATTGCTAAAAATTCATTAAAAATATTTGACATCAGTAAAAATAAAAACCCCTATGTTGCAATGGGCGAAAAACAATCAAAGGTAGTGCGCACTGGCAACCGGGTAGATGTTTACATGACAATGATACGTTCTCATTTATCTCCTGATAATATCGAAGGTGTAAAAGTAGGTGACGAAGTTTACTTCCACCTTACTAACCTCGAGCAGGACTGGGATGTACCGCATGGCTTTGCCATCAAAGGTGCTAATAATGGTGAATTGCTGGTAATGCCGGGCGAAACTCAAACGTTGAAATGGGTACCAACAGAATCTATGATGTATCCGTTTTATTGTACCGATTTCTGTAGTGCCTTGCACCAGGAAATGCAGGGATATATGAGAGTATCTCCCAAAGGATCCAATTTACCTATCTCATTTAGCTTAGGTAACAACTCTGATGCTACAGTTACACCGGATAATACTAAAGCACAATAATTGAACCCTACCGGCAGGCTATTAAAAAGCCTGCCGGTTTATAATAAACTAAAACCAAACAAACCCACCAGTTATGAAAAAGATATTCTCAATGGCTCTATTGCTGATATCAACAGTAATACTGAGCTGCAATAGCGGAAGTGAAACTACTAAAGAGACAGCAACCACTCCTGATGCAACAGCTACCGCTGGGGGACAGGAAAATGTAAAAGACGATGTTTCTCAAAAGGATGTGGTAAAAGTTGCCGTATCATCTCCGGATCATACTACACTTGTCGCTGCTTTAAAACAGGCAGACCTGGTTTCCTCGCTTTCCAATGCAGGACCTTTCACCGTATTTGCACCTACCAACGAAGCTTTTAATAAATTGCCGGCCGGAACCGTTGCTAACCTGATGAAAAACGCTAATAAAGATAAGTTGGTGGATGTATTACAATACCACGTATTTGTTTCAGCCTTACAACCAGATTTTTTTAAGGATGGTCAAACACTGAATATGGTAGATGGTAGCAACCTGAAAGTGAGCGTCGTGAATGGCAACGTAACACTCAATGGTAAGGCACACATTATCAGTTCAATCCCTGCTTCCAATGGTATTGTGTATGTGATAGACGAAGTACTGGTGCCTCCTTCAAAATAAACTATTATAGAGGCCTTCAGAAATATCTTATTTAATCATGAAGCCCGCCGAAAGTCCCGCTTAAAAAAAATGGAAAATGAAAAGCAATAATCTCTCAATTCTACAACGTGGAATAATTTTTCTTAGTGGAATTCTACTGGTAGCTGTTCTGTTTGTTCCACTTTGGCAAATAGAATTGGCGGCTCCTCAATATCCGGAGGGATTGGTATTAAAAATGTATCCACATAAAATTGCCGGCAATGTAGATATTATCAATGGCCTTAATCATTACATTGGTATGAAAACATTGCATACAAATGATTTTATTGAGTTTACGATATTGCCTTATATTGTTGGATTTTTTGCCCTACTTTGTTTTATAGTGGCTATGCAGAAAAAGAAAAAATGGCTCATGGCCCTCTTTACTTTATTTGTAATCTTTGGCATTGTAGCGATGATAGATTTCTGGAGATGGGAATATGCTTATGGCCACGACCTCAATCCTGAAGCTCCCATACAGGTGCCCGGTATGGCTTACCAGCCGCCACTGATAGGCTATAAACAATTATTGAATTTTGGCGCTTATTCAGTTCCGGATATAGGTGGTTGGTTATTTATAGCAGTAGGTTTTCTGCTTTTATTAGCACTGTTAACACCGTGGATCAGAAAAAAAATTATTAAAACCAAATAAAAATAAACATATGAAAAATTCCTTTTTATCAATATTTGCTTTTTTACTGTTTGGAATGATATCGTGCAACAGTGGCCCCCAACCTATAAAGTTAGGAACAGATGCCTGTGATTTTTGTAAAATGTCCATTGCGGACAGGAATTTTGGAGCAGAAATAATTACCAATAAAGGAAAGGTGTATAAGTTCGATGATACACACTGCCTTGCCACTTTCAGGAAAAAAAATATTGATAGCAATATCATTAAGCATGTCTATTTTGTAAACTTTCTTGACCCCCATAATTTTATTGATGCCGACCATGTCTTTCTGCTCAAAAGCGATGAGCTTCACTCACCTATGGGAGGCAATACTGCTGCATTTGAAAACAAAGAAAATTTAAACATGACTCAGCAAAAAGTACAGGGAAACCAAATTACCTTACAGGAATTATTTGATACAGAATAATGAAGATGATAGTAAAATTTTGGGTATTTACCTTTCTTTTTTCTGCTCATTTTAAAACGGAAGCAGGCACTATACATGTAGGTAAAAACAGAACGTACACCTCTGTACAAAAAGGAATAAATGCAGCAGTGGCCGGTGATACCGTGTTAGTAGATCCGGGACATTATAAAGAGCATGATATTACCATCAGCAAAAGAATTTATGTAAAAGGGCTACAATACCCGGTAATAGACGGCGAAAAAAAGAGTGGTATTTTTACGATCCATGCAGATGGCGCAGTACTGGATGGTTTCAAAATAATCAATGGAGGACGTGCTGAAACATCAGATCTTGCAGGCGTGTTGATTGTTGACAGCTATAATGTACATGTGATTAATAACAAGTTGGATGATACCAACTTTGGGATTTACAGCCAGCACAGCAAAAACTGCCTGATAAAAAACAACCAAATAAAATCTTATGGAACTAATGAAGTGCAAAGTGGAAATGGCATCCATTGCTGGAGATCGGACAGTTTGCTTATTATAGCTAATGACATTTCAGGGCATCGTGATGGATTATATTTTGAATTTGTCACCAATTCATTGGCATGGCGAAACAGGAGCCACGACAACATACGCTATGGTATTCATTTCATGTTTTCGCACCATGATACCTATATCAGCAACATTTTTGAAAATAATGAATCGGGCGTAGCGGTGATGTTTACCCATCACATACAGATGTACAATAATTTTTTTCTTGACAATTGGGGAGGCGCGGCTTATGGTATTCTTTTGAAAGAAATCACAGATGGTGAAATTTCAGGGAATTATTTTTCCCACAACACAACAGCGATACAAATGGAAGGCTGCAACAGGAACAATATCTTCAAAAATTCATTTTCAAACAACGGATGGGCCATCAAAATTTCTGCAAGCAGTCTCAATAATGTAATTACCAAAAATAATTTCTTAGGAAATACTTTCGACATAGGAACGAATGGCTCACTCGTGCAAAATACTTTTAACGGGAATTATTGGGATAAATATGAAGGATATGACATTAACCGTGACAATATAGGTGATGTGCCATACCATCCGGTAAGTATGTATTCCATGATCATTGATAATAATCCTGCGGCACTAATGCTTTTCAGAAGCCTTATTGTTACTTTATTAGATAAAAGTGAGAAGGTATTACCGGGTATTACCCCTGAAAATCTGAAAGACGAAAAACCAGTAATGAGGCCCTTGAAATTATGATAGTTGCTAAAAATATAACAAAGAAATTCGGAAAATTAAAAGCCCTTGATAATGTATCAGTAACATTTTCGAAAGGAGAATGTATTGCACTACTCGGGCCAAACGGTTGTGGTAAAACAACATTGATAAAATCATTGTTGGGAATGGTAGTGCCTGATAGTGGCTCTATTCATTTTAATGATGAACTCATTACCAACAAATGGATGTACCGCAGTCAGATTGGTTATATGCCACAGATTGGACGCTATCCGGAAAATATGACGATAGCGCAGGTAATGGAAATGATGAAAGACATCAGGAAAGGAAGCAACACAAATCCTGATGAGGAACTCGTAAAAGGTTTTGGCCTTACCAATATGATGCAAAAGAAGATGCGCACACTTAGCGGTGGTACTACGCAGAAAGTTAGTGCGGCATTGGCTTTCATGTTCAACCCCGATGTTTTAATCCTGGATGAACCCACAGCCGGCCTCGATCCTCTCTCTTCAGAAAAATTAAAACAAAAAATTATTAAAGAAAAAGAGAAAGGAAAACTGGTACTCATTACTTCCCATATTCTAAGCGAACTGGATGATCTGATCACAGAAGTCTTTTACATGCAGGAGGGAAAATTATTATTCCATAAAAAACTTTCTGAATTGAAAGAAGAAACCGGGGAAGTAAAATTATCAAAAGCAATTGCGAAAATAATGATAGCTCAGGAGTTGCCTTGAGTGCTTAAACGGTTGTATTGTTTAGTGGGTTGTATTGTTTAATGGTTAGTGACTGACAATTATACCTGATACCTAATACCTAACACCTCATACCTCATACCTATATTATGAAAAAATTATTAAAATATGTAATCGTTGATATTGTTCAGAATAAAATTGTTCTGATCTATACACTTTTACTACTGGTTATATCATTGAGTGTTTTCAATCTTGAGAACAATACAGCCAAAGGCTTGCTAAGTTTATTAAATATTATTCTGGTCATTGTTCCTTTGATCTGTATCATTTTTTCTACGATATATATTTATAACAGTTCCGAATTTATAGAATTACTCGTAAGTCAGCCATTGAAAAGAAGAACGATCTGGTTAAGTCTTTTCAGCGGTTTATCCGTCTCGCTTTCTCTGGCATTTTTTATTGGAGCCGGTATCCCCATTTTATTGTATCACGCTGATGCCACCGGATTTATGATGATTGCTATGGGACTATTCTTAACCATAGTTTTTGTGAGCATTGCTATGCTGGCTGCAGGCCTCACACGCGATAAGGCCAAAGGAATCGGATTGTCAATTTTACTATGGCTTTATTTTTCATTGATTTTTGATGCATTGGTTTTATTCTTTTTATTCCAGTTTCAGGATTATCCTTTAGAAAAAATAATGATTGCCTTTAGTTTTTTAAATCCAATTGACCTTGGCCGTATCCAGATACTTTTACAAATGGATATTTCTGCACTAATGGGCTATACAGGTGCCGTATTCCGCGAATTCTTTGGAAACGGTACAGGAATTATTTTTTCATTTTTGGGATTATGTATCTGGATTATTTTCCCGCTGATGATTTCATTGAAGAAGTTTAAGAGGAAGGATTTGTAAGGCAGATTAATTTACGACATGCTACATACATCTTGTTGGTATTTGTTGACAATTTCGCTGATATAATCCAATAGAATACGGAAATCAAACACACAGTAAAAACAATTTGAAGCGGTACTACGTTTACGCATAATGTTACAGAAAACTCATCGCATTCTGAACCTGGCATTTTTACCCGGTCCATCAATCCCTTAACAAACTGCTTATTTACATTTTTGGAGTCAACCTATTTCAGGACTATACAGTATTGAACGTTTCGGGAAAAGACATGTTCTTTGATTGTAAAACACCTTTCGATTTAATATTTAATCGAGTATTCCCCAATAAATATATTGAAATTAATTTCGTTGTTCAAACTTAACATATTCATAAAACACCTTCTTACAATAATTAAAAAGCCGAAATAATTATAATATAATCTGGTTTGCATCTTAGTTCATGGTAAATTGAAAGATTCAACTACACTTGAATGAAGTCTTTCCAAGCGAAGCGGCCAACAAATTTACCTGAATTATTAACAAAACCATCGGGAACAAATCATTTCGTCTGTGTATAGTTTACGACCAAGAACCGATGCTACAGCCTCTACCCCGCTATTATAAAAGGAAGTAAGACAGGGATTATCACCTAAGAGTTTTACCATTCACAATTCTCTGAAGCGAATAAAAAACAGGAGATATTTTTAAAGGAGTTTTAAGGAAGGAAATTGATTCGGAAAGATGTTTAAGAACCCTGAAGTAACTCTATAAAAATTGCTTGTTTTATTATCTAATGAAATTCTTCATTTTTTAATCCTTGATTATCCCTACATGAAAATCCAATCGTTTTTTGTTTAAATCCCCATTCCTGGCTTTTTGCAAATATTTATAAATTTTGTTTCTTCTTCTATTATTGTGGCAAAGTTTTTGAAACCGACTTAAATGACTACACCTATTTTTTAATTAAAAAACTAATCAATGAAAAAACTACTTATTATTACCTTAGGCACATTTTTATTTACAACAGCCCAATCGCAGGTATATGTACAAGGCGGTTTAAATCTTGCAAATATCTCTAACGCTAACTCGGGTTCCGTAAATAAAAATAATACCCTGGCTACTTTCAATGCAGGTATTTTAGCGCGGTCAAATTCGTCTGGTATTCTGGCGGTAGAGTCGGGATTATTATTGGATGGAAGAGGGGCAAAGGTGGAAGGAGGATCCGGGAATACTAATTATAAAGTAACCTTTAATCCTTTATACCTTGAACTCCCTGTAAACCTCGTTGTGCGCGTACCAATTGGTTCCGATGCCAATCTCTTTATTAATGGCGGCCCATATATTGCGATGGGTATTGCCGGTAAATCTAAATCTGAAGGACAACTTGGGGGAATCTCAGGCTCCCAAACGCAGAATATCAAATTTACCAGCGCTGACCCCAATGCAGATGATCAGGCCTATTCTAAATTGAAAAGATATGATTATGGTCTAAATATAGGAGCCGGCGTGGATCTTAAAAAAATATTACTAAAAGTGAACTATGGATATGGAATGGCTAAGATCAATTCCATGCAAACTGATAACGGAGAAAATGATAAAGATAAATACCGTACTTTAAGTGTTTCGTTAGGAATTCCTTTAAACCGATAGAGCGTGTACCCATTAGAGTTTCACTATCGTTGGACATAATTTCTTTGAGCAAATACAAAACAGGCTGTCGATATTATTGTCGGCAGCCTTTTACTTTAAAATTTGAAAACCATTTTGGGGAAATTGAATTTTCTTATAATCTTATTAAGAATCAAAAATTCTCACTTTGTGACTATATTTCTACAAATACTCTAAAGGAATAAAACTTTATCAACTTTTAAAGTTCCGTTTCAATCGGTACAATAATTGGTATGTATGATAATGTTCCCTCAATTTAAAAAATGAAAAAAAATTTCCTCTTCTTTTTTTTTACAGCAATTACTTTTTGGGGTTGTTCGCGAGATCAGACCACTATTCAGATCATCCGGAACCCTACACTAAGTTTTAATTTGAGTCCCACAAATTCGTGGGTCGCTAATACCTATTCCATAAAGAATATTTCTAAAGTAGTGGTTTATCCGCAGGATACCTCTCAGCCTGCCCAATTATATGATCGCTATTCATTGCAGGGGGTGGGCAAAGATGATTCTGGAAGAACCCTACAAGTGGTTATTACTTTTGATTTATCAGAAAATAGCCCACTTGTTGGGATTTATACCCCTGCCTATACTTTGCAAAGAGGGTTGGCAGAAGTTCAGCTTTTCAATCTCACTAGCAATAGTGACTTATCTGTATATAATCTTTGCTCGCAAAATTTAAGTACAGCCGTTTTCCAAATAGAAAAGGAAAAGAAGGATGAAAGAATAATAACCGGATCCTTTCAAATGATGCTTTGCAATTCCAGAGATACTACTCAGAAACTGAATATTATGGGAGGAACTCTAAAAGATCTTAAATATTAGAATCTTATGAAAATTATAAAAAACCCTTTGCCTAAAATTGGAATGATACTTTTTACTGCAGTATCTGTATTCTTTTTTTCGGTTAATACTGTTTATGCCCAAACTGACTCATTAAGAGCTATGATAAGCCGACCCATTCCACAAAATGCAGGCTTTGATGTAATTGTAAAGATAAACGGAGATATTGTGTATGGTCTGGTGAAAGAAGTGCGCTCTGATGTTATCACCTACCAACGAACTGATATTCCTGACGGCCCCATCTATACCCTACCGAGAAATGAAGTTTATGTAATCAGCTACCGGAATCAGGTAAAAGATTACATTAATGGAAAGGATGCAGAAGCCCCGGGACAGAAAGAAATAATACCCAATACGAATAGTATGAGTAATATTAATTATAAAAACAAAGACCTTTTTAAAAACTCTAATTTCCAGATTAGTCTTGGTTTTTTAAAGAGCTTTACTAAGTTGAAAAATACTGAAAATTATTCTTCCAGTTCTTCTTTCCCGGTTCTTTTATTTTCTTATGAAATCAATTATAAAAATAATATTCAGATAGGGCTTCAAATGGGTTTCGGAACTACCAAATTCTCCGGCCAGCAATTCAGCAGTTATGACAGCACCCTTAATAACACCACGCTCACTGAACATATTTTTGGTCTCTATGCTTATGGGAAATATTTCCCTCTAAATAATACTTCCAGGCTGCAACCTTATATTATGGCCGGTATTGGGGTGAACAATTCTAATATTGTTTCACAAACTAAAATAAATTTTACTACTGATAATTCGGAAGTAATCCTGGTAAAATCTGGTACACGTTCAGGAGGATTGGGAATTACAGCAAGAGCAGGAGGACAATACTATATCAGCCAGCAGTTACAACTTTCTCTGGATGCAGGATTCGGGCTGTCCGTGATCAAAGCCGGATTGATAATTGCAATAAATAATTCTAAGCCCCATAAATAATTTGACCATGAAAAAGATAAGCATTTTTATTATAGCCATCTCCTTCTCATCCTTTTCTGTAAAAGCGCAAAATAGTAGCAGAAAAAGTGGTGTTGCCGTTTCTCTTGGCGCCGCAGCTAATTATTATTATGGCCCTGGCGATCGTAATTTTGGAAACTTCAATAATGATCGTTTAAACTGGCAAGCAAACGGAATGCTGGGTTTAACAATTGCACGCGATCAAAATGATCACCGTACTATGATAGCGGGATTCGGTTCTTTTGGAATGAATAATGCATCAACCTTTTCTCATATCCTTGATGACCAGGGCTACGTAACAACCGCTCTGAACCAAAGTTCTTCCAACAACTTTTACCAGTTAGAAGGCGGATTATTGATAGGCGAAATTTTTAGAATAAGTACAGGAGTAGGACAGCAGGTTTTTAATCAGCAAACACTTATCGGAAGTGATGGAATTAAAACAGCCATTACTTCTTTAAAATATAATTCAACTACCTTAGGATTCAATTTTAACGTATCTTCCGTAGCAATTATCATCAATTGTAATTTTGAATATGGGCAAGATTTCACAAAAACGGTTGCTATTCCCTCGGCAGGGTTGATGTTGCGTTTTTAAAGATTCAAATCAAATCAGGGTTTTCTCTTAAAAGATTAACTAAAAAGATTTTTTTGTCAGTATCTATAACGAATTTATTCATTTAGATGGAAAACTCAACTTCTTGAAACCGCACGTATTCAGACTCTTTATTGGCATTGACTTTGTACATTTAAAGTTTAGTCTTCATTCCTAAAATTATCATCCCATGGTAATCTCAAATCTAAACTTCTCAAACTTATCTTCCGGCTATCCCGGGAAATATATACCCAATCCGGTAATTTTTGAAACGCTCGTCGGCAAACATCCTATAAAGGGCGAAATCAACAATAAATCTGACATCCATATTTTGGAAGGTACAGAACACTATAAAGTAGAATTACTTGCTCCCGGATTCAAAAGAGAAAACCTTTTCGTAAGTGTCAACGAAGATTGTTGTTTATCCATTACAGGTGTGCATACTGAGAATGAGATAGCAGAAAAACAAAAATATCAGCTACATCCTTTAAAATATGAAGGTTTTACTCATGAAATCAAGCTTCCTGAAAATATTGATACTTATTTTTGCAATGCAGAATACAAATCCGGGGTTCTGGCAATATGGTTTCCAAAAGCAAGCACACTTCACCCTAGAAAAGCTTCAACAATAATAGTATATTAGTTATCTCATTTCCCCTGAGTAATAATAAAACCACAAAAACGCTGGTAGCAAAGTTCTTTATCTAAAAGCTTTAGAAGAATTTATTTAACCGCAGGAACATTCTATTTGTGTAAAGGAAAAGAATGTGGGCATCTGTTGGCGGATGTTCCACAGCAATCCATTCTTGCAGTTTTACCGTAAATCAATTTATTTGATAACTTCTTATTTGTCAGGAGTGATACCTTTTCAAAAGGTATCACTCCTCTTTTGTCCACCTGATATCTTCCCTAAATTCCCCTTACATTTAACCTCTAAAATATAATATGCTCAAAAAAATAAGCTTGCTCTTATTCATTCTGCTTTACGTTGGCGCTGGTATTAATCATTTTTGGCATCCCGCTTTTTACTACTCAATTATTCCGTCTTATTTACCTGATCCTTATCTCCTCAATATCGCTGCGGGTACGTCAGAGATTGTGCTAGGTATTCTACTTATTTTCTCATCCACCAGGAAAGCTGCTGCCTATTTGATAATTGCTATGCTGATCGTATTTATTTCCGTACATGTTTACATGATTCAAAAGGGCGGATGTATGAATGAGATTGTGTGCATCCCATTATGGGAAGCGTGGCTGAGACTTGCCTTGCAACCGGTGCTTATTTTATGGGCGTGGTGGCACAGAAAATAATTTATCAGAATTCTCCAGGCTGCTGCTGAGCGTCCTCTTCAACAGCAACCATAATTCCGGGTTTAAAGCACCGCACAAACCTGCCAGGTTTGAAGTTTTTTTTTCGTCAAAATTTCAATGAAACAGATGTAACAGATTTTGCTTTTCCTGTACTTAGTTTTTTGGGAGAGAAAGGGCCTACATCACACATCCGGTATCGTTATAAAAAGCTAATTTTTATACTGGTAATTAAACAAAAATAAATACCGAATTTACTTCAGACTCCACTACATTTGGTTCCAATTTCATTCTTTATTTCGTTCGTAGATAAATAAACCACTTGAAAGAAGATACCGATTTACCCTCAAGACTTAATTTTCTATCCGGTGGAGGAGAAATGGGCCAACTTATTCGTAATACAGATTGGAGTAAAACTTCTCTAGGCGATCCCGCAAATTGGCCACAAAGTTTACGTACTATGGCTTCAGTAATGCTAAACAATCCTTTTGGAATGTATATAGCCTGGGGAAAGGAATATATTCAAATTTATAATGATGGTTACCGTCCTATATTAGGCGCATCAAAACATCCGCAGGCGCTTGGAATAAGCACAAGAGAAACCTTTGCAGAAGTATGGCATATCATCGGATCCATGTTTGATGGTGTAATGAATGGAGTGCCGGTTGGATTTTCTGATCTTATGCTGCCTCTTGACAGAAATGGATTCATTGAAAATTGTTATTTCGATTTTGCTTACAGCCCTATTAAAAATGATGATGGTGAGGTTGGTGGAGTATTGGTTACTGTAATTGAAACAACTAATAAAAAGAAAGCGCTTGATGATTTAAAAGAAAGTGAAGAACGGCTTCATAAGAAAAAGAGCGAACTGGAAGACGCTTTGGCTGAAATAAAACTTTTCAAGTTTATGGCAGACAATGCCGGTGATCCATTTATTCTCATGAGAGAAGATGGTAGTTTTGCCTATCTCAATAACGTTGCTATTAAAAAGTGGGGATATTCGAGAGAAGAAATAAAACACATAAGAGTCCCCGATGTTGACCCTATTTATAGTGCCGAAAAATTCACGGAGCTTTTTCATAGTTCATTGAAAAGTATTATTCCTTCCTTTGAAACCTTACATAAAAATAAACAAGGCCATATTTATCCTGTGGAAATAAGTTTAGGTATCGTGCAAACTGAAGACAGGCCGCTCATGTTCGCCATTGCACGTGATATTACAGCCCGCAAAAAAGCCGAATCAGATATTATTAATGCATTTCAGAAAATTGAAGAAAGCGAAAAAAGATTCCGTAGTGCAGTTCAACAGGCACCCCTCGGCATAGCCATTTTTACGGGAAAGGAATTCATTGTGGCGCAAGCCAACGATGCTTATTTATTAATTGTTGACAGAATAAAAAATGAATTTATAGGACACCCTCTTTTTGAGGCGATACCGGAAGTAAAAGAAATAGTTGAACCTATATTTAAAGAAGTAATTCGAACCGGAATTCCTTTTTATGGAAATGAATTTGTAGTTCCTTTAAAACGGTCGGGAAAACTGGAACATGCCTATTTCAATTTTGTGTATCATCCTTTAAAAGATGAGGATGATACAATTTCCCGAATCATGGTAGTAGCCATGGAAGTTACTACTACTGTGATAGCAAAACATTTACTGGAAGAAAGTGAAAAGCACTTTCGTAATATGGTAATGCAATCGCCGATTGCGATGACCATACTAAGAGGCAATGAATATATTATTGAATCGGCTAACAAAGTAATGATTGAAAACGTATGGCGAAAACCGGAAACAGAGGTTATTGGCAAATCACTCCTGGAAGTATTTCCCGAGTTAAAAGAACAAAAATATCCCGAATTATTAAATAGGGTTTTTACATCGGGCGAAATCTACAGTGAAAATGAATCTATCGCTTTCGTTGAAGGGAATGATGGAATGAAAAGGTTTTATCTCGATTTTGAATATGCGCCGTTATTTGATCCTGAAGATAGAACATCAGGAATAATGATAACAGTGAACGACGTAACAGACAGGGTGGAAGCCCGGCAAAAAGTAGAAGATGCAGAAGAAAGATTACGATTTGCAACAGAAGGAACCGGAGTTTCTACATGGGAATTGGACCTTCAAACTCTAGGCTTCGTTCATTCACCCGGTCTCGCAGTAATATTTGGCCATTCTCCATCAAAAATAATTTCTTATGAACAATTGCGGAGCCAGATTCATCCCGAAGATATTCATGACATTGTCGAAAAGGCGTTTGAGCAGGGTATAAAAACACATTTATATAAATACGAAGCCCGCGTATTAAGGCCTGACAATTCGATTTGCTGGATAAGAAAACAGGGGAAAGTATTTTTTGATGAAAATAACAATCCGTTAAAGATTATTGGTACTCTACAAGATATAACTGAGGAAAAACAATACCAGCAAATATTACAGGAGAGCGAATCGAAATTTCGCCTGCTTGCTGATTCACTGCCACAACATATATGGACGGCAGATACAAACGGTACAATTTTCTATTACAACCAAAATGTTTATGACTATTCCGGACTAACACCCGAAGCATTAGAAAAGGATGGATGGCTACAAATCGTTCACCCGGATGATAGAGAAGAAAATATTAAAAAATGGATGGAGTCAGTACAAAGCGGAAAAGATTTTTTATTCGAGCATCGCTTCCTCAGATATGACGGAGAATACCGCTGGCAGTTAAGTCGTGCTGTTCCTCAAAAAGATGCATCGGGTAATATTCAAATGTGGGTAGGCAGCAGCACCGATATCCAAAAAATAAAAGAACAGGAGCAACAAAAAGACTATTTTATAAGTATGGCAAGTCATGAGTTAAAGACTCCTTTGACATCCATTAAAGGGTATGTACAGTTGTTGCAGATAATGCACGAAAAAAGCGAGGATTCTTTTTTACGAGATGCCCTGAACACTATGGACAGGCAAATAAAAACCCTTACCAAACTCATTACAGAATTGCTCGACATATCAAAGATAAAATCGGGTAGCCTTAACTTTAATGAAGAATATTTTGAAATATCTGATTTAATAAGTGAAGTAGTTGATGAAGTGAAACATATAAATCCTCATTATCAAATACCTGTAAATGCAGAAAAAAATATAAAGATCTACGCTGATCGCGATCGTATTGGACAGGTGCTTGTCAATTTTCTTACCAATGCCATTAAATATTCCCCAAATTCTACAACGGTAGAAGTAAGTTGCAGTGTCAGAAACAATCTGGTTACTGTTGCGGTAAAGGATTTTGGAATAGGTATCAATAAAAAGGACCAGGAAAAAGTATTTGAACGTTTTTATAGAGTAGAAGGTAAGAATGAAAGAACGTTCCCTGGTTTTGGTATTGGATTATTTATAGCTTCAGAAATTATAAGACGGCATAATGGAAAAATTCTTGTAGAAAGCGAACCGGGTAAAGGTTCTGTTTTTTCCTTTGAACTTCCCATTCATTCATAAATTAAAATTATGTCAGAGAATCGTGAGAAAGTTATGCTTATTGATGATAATGAAGATATTATTACCGTGATTAAAGCAATGCTTGAAATGAAGGGATACCATGTCTTTATAAATATGGAGGTAGATGGCATTGAAAATTCTATAAAAGAGATATCTCCCGATTTGATCATAATGGATATGCTCCTCTCGGGATTTGATGGCAGCAAAATATGCAAATCATTAAAAGAAAATAGCCATTTTGCCCCCATACCTATTTTAATGATTTCCGCGCATCCCGACGCAAAAGAAGAATGTTTACAGGCCGGAGCCAATATGTTCCTGGGAAAACCCTTTGACATGAAAGATTTTTATCAGGCTATTGAAAAATCATTACTTATGAGATAGGAATAAATAACTTTTGAAGAGATTACAAAATATTCCTCTTACCTACCTTCTAAAATTTCGATCACTGCTTTTTCTTCGGGTAAAAAGTCATCACCTCTTTTTGAATGATCCACTTTTATGTTAAAATATTTTTTCAAATTATTATTTTGATATAAGGTAAGGATTTGAGGATGCACATAATAATTTTCACGAACTGTACGTATGTTGCCTAATAATGCAGAAACCTTATCAAAAGCTGAGATGATATTATGTTTCGTTTCAGCTTCTGTTTCGCTACTTCCGATTTCTTTTAGTGCTATGAAAGCCAGCGCAGTTCCCGACCATGTCCTAAAGTTCTTAGCGGTAAAAGTCTTGTCACTTGGAAGCTAAATAAAAATAATTTGCTCACGTTGTGGAACTATTTCCCCTAATTGTTCTAAGTCATTTACGTAAGATTGGAATAATTATCTAATATTCATAGAGGGATATATATCTAACACTAAATAAATTTATTTTGGCAAAGTTTTGTGTAGTGTAATGATGTAATACTATAATTAAATAAATAATTTCTTATCAACTTTCAATCTTAATCTAAATTTTAAAAAAATGAGAAGTCTTCTTTACATCATTGCAGTAATTCTTATAATTATCTGGGTAGTATCGTTTTTAGTTTATCATGTATCAGGCGGATTAATTCACATCCTGTTGGTTATTGCCATAATATCCATCATTCTTGGAGTGATCAGAAAAGCCTGACTTGCAGATTTTTCGCCATTCTTCGGAAGTCAAAGGACAGTATTTCACTTTCAATCATTTCTTTAAACATCTATTATTAACCTTAAAAATCTAAAAAAATGGGAAACTTATTGTATGTCATCGCAGTGATCCTCGTAATAATCTGGGCTATTTCATACCTGGGAGGATTTTATACCGGAGGAATCATTCATATTTTATTAGTAATTGCTATTGTAGCCGTTCTTCTTGGAGTTATAAGAAGAGCATCCTGATGAGTAGTCAAAAAAAGAATTAGAAATATTTTTTTCACAATTAAACACTTAACCATGGAAAACTGGAAATTAAAATTAAAAGGAAACTGGAACGAAGTAAAAGGAAAAATGAAACAGGCCTACGGTGACTTGACAGATGATGATTTGAAACGTGAGGATGGAAAAGATGATGAATTTATAGGCCGCATGCAACAGAAGATTGGAAAAACAAAAGACGAAGTAATTGACTGGATCCAAGGCTTGTAAATTCTTCCCTTAGCAATTAAAAATTCAAACCTCATACCTAATACAGATATGAGGTTTTTCGTTCCTGCCATTTGGAGAGATTTTTAAAATACCGGGCATAATAATTTAGGGATAAGTATTACCTTTTTTCTCGTTTTTCTCCTTTTCTTTTTCCTGGACAGATTGATTACCTGACTCTATCTCCACTATTTTTGTAGTAACCGCATAATCGTCGGGATGAATTGCAGATCCAAATTTCATCGCAAATGCTTTTGTAAACTCAGCACCAAAATAGAGTATGATGGAGGAATAATAAACCCATACCAACAAAATTATCAACGAGCCGGCTGCTCCATAGGTGCTGCCCACCTGGCTCTTACTGATATAAAAAGAAATTCCGAATTTGCCAAGCATAAAAAGTATAGCAGTAAAGATGGATCCTATGAGTACATCTTTCCACTTAATTTTGGCATCGGGAAGCACTTTAAATATAGTGGCAAAAATCGCGGTAATTATTACCAGTGTAATTACTATATTGATAATATAAAAAAGAACAACCGTTGCATGAGGGAAATAAGCCTTCAGAGAATTGCTAAAACTATCAATGAGCGTCGAAATACTCAAGGAAACAAGTAATAAGAATCCTAGTCCTATAATTATAGAAAAAGACAGGAATCTGTTTTTCAAAAATTTTAGCCATCCCTTTTTAGGCTTTGGCTTAAGGCCCCAGATTGTATTAATGGAATCCTGTATCTCTGAAAAGACGGTGGTGGCACCTATTATCAAAGTTACAATGCCAATGATGGCTGCTACGTTACTCTTTCCTGAGAGCGAGGCATTCTTAATCATCTCCTGCAGTTGTGAAGCGCTATTGGTACCAATGAACGATACAAGTTGTTCATAGACTTTACCCTGAGCTGCCTCCTGACCGAGAAAAATTCCACTAAGCGAAATGATAATAATAAGTAAAGGAGCCATTGCAAAAATAGTGTAGTAGGCAAGAGAACTACTCATTTTCATGACTTTATCATCAGCAAACCCGGTCAATGAATCTTTCAATATTTTCCAGATCGCCTTAAGAGATATTTTTTCCTTCATATTATGCTTTGCCGGTCTATTGCAAAAAAACTACCAATACATACATTGCTAAAATGGTATTGGTATGTATGTTAAAGATAAATGTACAGTTTGAGTGTACATTTAAGGTTTTTTCTTTGGCACTTTATCCCCTTCTCCCCTAGCTTCTGATAATCCAATCGCGACAGCTTGTTTAGGATTAGTAACTTTTTTCCCACTCTTGCCACTTTTTAATTTGCCTTCGTGCATTTCATGGATTGCTTTTTCTACTTTCTTTTGAGATGATTTTGAGTACTTAGTCATAAACATATTTTAAAACACTATTGTCCGACAAAAATAATAAAAGGGTGAGCTAAAAAGCCACCCTTTTTTGTTATGTTGCTGTTACGACACAAACAATATAACATGAATAAAAGTAAACTATTTGCCGGACAGCCGATTCTATCTCAGATTTTAGATACCATTCCGTCGTCGATTATTAATTCTGCTAATCGCAAACACAATGCTAACCGATACTATAAACGCATTCCTCTACGCGTACACTTAGTAAGTCTCTTGTATGGGGTGTTCAGCTACTGCAATGGCCTGAGGGAGCTATGTGAAGGCATGTTGGCTTGCGAAGGGAAACTGCTGCATTTAGGGTTTGATAAAGCACCCGCCCGCAGTACTTTATCAGATGCTAATACCAATCGCAGCTATCTTGTTTTTGAAACTATTTACTTTGAACTCATTAGAAAATATCACAGCTTTATCTCGGACAGCCGGTTAAAAGGATTAAGTATCCGGAATTTAAAAATTATTGATAGTACCACCATTCGTTTATTTAGCGATATTCTTCGGGGCGTTGGTCGTAATACATTAGATGGCAGCCGAAAGAAAGGAGGTATTAAGGTTCATACCATGATGGATGCTTTTAGCGGGGTGGCAGAATTTGTGCGCATGACCGCAGCAAAAGTGCATGACCGCAAATTCCTTTACCATATTGATTTACCGGCGGGCAGCTTCGTAGTATTTGACAAAGCTTATAACCTGTACAGCCAGTTTGACAAGTGGACAAAACAAAAAGTATGGTTTGTGACCCGGATGAAAGATAATGCAGTCTATCATGTAACAAAAGTGCTCGTAGATCGAACAAAGAAAAAAAATGCCAAGGGAGTTATAAAAGAACAACTTATAACGGTGGGCTACAAAAATACACAAGGCGATACCATCAGGGTTAAACTTCGCCGCATTGTATTTATAGCTGATGACGGCAAGGTATATGTGTTTATAACCAACAACATTACACTGCCCGCTTCACAGATAGCGCTCATTTACAAATGCAGATGGATGATAGAATTGTTATTCAAGCAAATCAAGCAAAACTTCCCCCTGCGCTACTTTTGGGGCAATAGTGAAAATGCTATCAAGATGCAGGTATATTGCGTATTGATAGCTCAATTGCTTATGGTGGTTATCAGAAAAAAAGCTGCCACTAAAAAGTCCTTTGCAAATATGATAACCATAGTAAGACTTCATCTTATGAGTTATGTAGAACTGTTAGAATTTATTAAGGACACTTATAAAGCATGGAGAAAAGCAGCAACTACACCTATCGCTTTCAGCCCATAAAAATCATACCCCGACTACCCCCGTTTTTGAGACAAGTTATTTTTTGACGCAAACTATTGAAAACAAAGGCTTACAGGATTTTTTATGCTATTTTTAGTCGGACAACAATGATATTTTTAATAAAAACAAGGGTGATTGAGTCATTTTTCAAACCTTGGAACGAACCTTTACAGTGATTGAGCCAAGGCATGGAGGAGTAAAATTTCTGCTAAAAATTCGCTGTTTGGCTTTGCTGAAAAATCGCTAATTTGAAGGTCGAAATCATTCTTAAAAAATTAAAAAGTACACAATGCAAAATCGCCGTTCATTTCTTAAAACCACTTCACTGCTTTCCGCAGGTTTATTCATGGTACCATCTGAATTTAAAATAAAAAATCCCGAAATAGGTCTTCAACTTTATACAGTGCGCGACGCGATGGACAAAGACCCTCTGGCCACATTAGCGCGCCTTGCCAAAATTGGATACAACTCTGTAGAAGGCGCCACCTACACCGGATCTCAAAAATTTTATGGGATGAGCCCAAAAGAATTTGTGAAAGTTTTGAAAGGTAACGGGCTTGTGATACCAAGCAGTCATTACAGGCTGGGCGAAGACAAGGATAACGGAGCAGACGTGAAAGGAACCATGCTACATGATTGGGGCAAGGCAGTAGACGACGCAGCGGCAGTAGGCATAAAATATATGGTGTGCGCTTATTTGTCCGAAAGCGAGAGGGGAGGGCTTGATCATTATAAAGAAATTGCGCATCAATTGAATATTGCCGGTGAAAGATGTAAAAAAGCGGGTATACAATTGTGTTACCATAACCATAATTTTGAATTTGATAAACAGGATGATCAATTTCC
>JBDTGA010000109.1:0-16605 GCA_039937655.1 Ginsengibacter sp. | reverse complement strand
CTTTAGTATCCCTATTGTTTTCCCTTCCCACTGCCCCGGCAAGTGGTTGATGAACCGGGGCCATCATTCCAGAATCGCCCATTCCGCCACTCCAAATGCCACTTCCCCGATAACTGGTTTCAAGCTCATGATGGCGGGAAACTGGTTGTTCCGTATCAATATTGTGGCTGTTCTTTATATTTTCTTTTGTGAGATTAATCGGAAAAACTTCATTCTTCCAATCAGGTGTTAACAGCGCCTGCGGGGATAAAAGCACCTTACGGCCATTGAGCCAGTTGCCTGTTTCTACAACCAAATAGCGAACAGTCCAGGTGAGATCATCAAAATAAAATTCTTTAACTTTTCCTATTTCACCATCGGTTGCGCCAATGGCATAACCTATTAAGCTGTTTATACTTCTTTTCATTTTTTTTTATTTTGAATAACGTTCGTTCAATGGAACACATTTACCATGCCATTTTGCTAATTGATTTTTAGAATTATCTGGTCTGAAGGGCTATGCATATCAGCATCGTCTCCCGCTGTTACAAAGACGCCGGTAGGTTGAAAAGGCACTGAAGGTTTTAATGAACTCTTCATGGCATTAGGAAATAAACTGCTGGAAGTTTTTAGCTGTCCTGCATCTTTGGTTCCATTCTGTTCTGTGTTCATCCACACTATATAAACCTTTTTTGGCGGATCAAGTCTTGAAGGGTCTGTCAGCCGTATTACGCTTAGATTAATGTCATAATTTTTATTTTTATTTTTCTTTACCTTAACTGAGCCCTCAGCAGCAGGAACTACGTTTGAGGTTTGGAATGACATTTTCCTTGCACAGGATGGGAGCATAAAAGCTATTAGTAACAGAATGGCGACGGAGAAAAAACGGGCGGAGCGATTATCTATTTTCATTGTTTTCATTTTAAATATTTTTAATTTTTTCTTTTAAAATATCAAATTATAACAGTGACAGCAACTAAAGGAATATTCAATCCGCATCAGGCCTGGTATAGAAAAAAGTGCGAAACGGTAAAAATGATTATCACGACATTATTTTTTTTTCCAGGTAATTACTATTGCACATTTTATTGTATTTGATACTACGAAGGTCATTGCATTAATTGGATTAAGTGTTACACAATTCAATCAATTAGTTACATCATTCACACATCGGGAGGAGACTGGCAGAAGTATGAAAGAGATTGATAAAATAAAAATTGAATTGTAATAACTATAGGCAATTATAAGAGCTATCCTGGTTGTACAGCAACACTTTTAGTATAAATTCTGCAAAAGTGAGAATTATGTAAATCTTTTTTGCAATTATGTAATACAGGGTATCGTTTAATAATCCATCTTTATAGAGTAAATAAAAAGTATTATTATGTCACTATTAACTATTCTAATTGTTTTACTGGTGGTGGGGGTTTTGCTCTGGCTTGTAAATAATTATCTACCTATGGATCGCAAAATAAAAAGCATTCTTAATGCTGTTGTGGTTATTGTTGTAGTCGTTTGGCTTTTAAAAGTGTTTGGTTTATTAGATTCCCTGAAAAACCTGCACACTTAAATTTTGCTTTTAATTTAAACTACATAAATTGGCTTTTGTCGTGCTGCCCCTGATTATTATGCCAAATTCCATTTTTTCAAATACCTCGTTTTTGATGTTGGTAGCCTGTGATGCATTTTTTAAATGGGTTTCCTACTTGTCTTATAAAAACTCTTGCCCATACGTTTATTTGTGATGGGTTCATTGAAACGACGGTTAAGTTTTTTTAGCCCGGAAATTCATGTGTACTATAATAATCAATAGGATTCTGTAGTAACGATGTCAGGTATAAACTTTAATTTTGTCTGCATTGGCACGTTGTTTTTATGTGATTATTACCCGTGTGGATGTTGAGTTTTTAAATCCGGGATGCTTTGAGAGTCGGCTTACGTGCATAGAGGAACATCGGTGGCTAAACTAGTAACATCCTATCTTCCCAATAGATTCGATCACCTCATATAATTACTATTATTCTTTATTATTTGTTTTTTTATCCCGGTCTTGTGTTAATTTAAGAAACAAGAACTACAGAATCTTCCGGTTCTGTTTTAAAATAGATATTAAATTTTGCTCCCTTTCCTTCCTCACTTTCCACAGTAATATTTCCACCACTGGCATCCACTATTTTTTTGGCAAGATACAACCCAACACCCTGGCCTTCAATATCATGATGTAGCCTTCCATAAAGATCGAACACTTTATTGAGATCAACTTTTGACAAGCCAATCCCATTATCCTGTACTGATAAGATTACATTACCTTCTTCTTTTGAACTGTGAATATTTATCACAGGTGGTTTATCGCATTTAAATTTTATAGCATTTGAAATAAGATTGTACAAGATACTTCGCAAGTTCTTTTTGGAAAAAAGTATCTGGTTAACTTCGATTTTCCGGTCTATAATCGTGCCGGTATGTTTAATTTTGTCGTCAAGGCTCCATTCTACATTATCAATGATCTCATCAAGGTTAACCATTTCCATCATTTCGTTCTCAATTTTTCCGATGCTTGCCATATCTGTCACAAGAGAACGGAATTTTTTTATAGCATTGTTAATGATTTCTAAAATCTTATTCAAGTCCTCTCCGGATAATTTTATCTGGTTCATCAAATCAATGCTTTGTTCTATAATCGCCAGCGGCGATAAAAGATCGTGTGATGCAACATGCACAAAATTATCGAGGTCCTCATTGATACGTTGCAGTCTTATATTCTTTTGATCAAGTTCGGTCTGTGTCTTTTTTAATTTGGTAATATCATTAAAAGTAAGAACAGCACCGCTTCGCGTATTATCCGACTGTTTTATATAAGGCATAGTCATTACCTGGTACCATTTGCCATTGTTAGTTTCTATTTCTTTGGTAATAATGTTTCCTTTAGCAAGTACTTTTTGAATATCTTCTGTAAAGGTTTCCAGCTTTATATTGGTGGAAATATGACTGAGAGCCCTGCCTACATCTGATTCCACCAGGTTGATCTGCGTAACTGCGCCAGGAGAAAATTTCATCAATTTCATATCATTGTCAACAAATAATTGTCCGTTGATATTGCTTCTGAAATAATTATTAAGATCATCATTAATTTCCTGTAGCTCCTTGTTCTTTAACTGGTAATCTGTATTTACGGTATGCAATTCTTCGTTTACTGATTGCATTTCTTCATTGGTACTTTGCATCTCTTCATTGGCAGAAAGCAATTCTTCATTAAAGGACTGCATATTATCATTGGAACGGTCCAACTGTTCGTATGAGTTATCGAGTTTGGCTTTTAGTTCATTTACTTCATTTTGAATATTCAGGGTGTACTTATCAAGAAATATCTTTTTATCAAATACCACTGTATCTTTTTGTTCAGTAGTTACCTCTTTATCTTCTATAAAAGATACCATCAGCAATTCTTGCTCTATCCCCTTAATATTCAGAGGGCTTACTGAAAGGCTTATAGTTATCACCCCCCCCCCACGTTGTATTTTTATACCGCTAACGGTAGCTTTTTTATTCTTTTTTATAGCTTCAACCCTCATTGCACTAAATGCAAGAGAAAGGTTGTCAGGAAGAAGTTCAGTCAGGTTTAAATTAAAATTCTTTTGAAGAAGATATTTGGTGGTATCTCCGTAAGCTTTTATAACACGATTGTTTCCATCCACACAAATAGTCAGGGAATTCAACTCTTCCATTAGATTCAAATTTACAGCCTCTGCCAGGCTATCATTTGTGTTTTGTAACCTTTTCTTAGGTGTATCGAATGGTTGTTTTTCATTTATATGAGTCATCCGGGGCATCGAAAAAGTATCCAGGCTTATAGCCCGTTTTGTATTAATATTTTTATAAATTCTCCATTTTTTATTTACGATTTCCAGGCTTTCCATTATTGGCATAGGATTTTCGCTTGCACCTAAGAATAAATATCCATTCTTTCTAAGCCCAAACAGCAGCATTGAAAATATTCTTTTTTGCAAAGTAGGCATCATATAAATAAGAAGATTGCGGCAACTAATAAAATGCATATTGCAGTACGGGGGATTCTTCACAAGATCATGCTGGGCAAAAATCACCATGCCCCGTATCTGAGCGTTTACTCTGTAATTTTTATTTTCTTTGGTAAAAAACTTTTCGAGTCTTTCAACAGATATCTGTTTCAAAATATCTGCCTTAAAAATTCCATTACGGGCATGTATAAGCGCTACTGTATCAATATCAGTAGCAAATATTTTGACAACGGTATCTTTGAACTTGCCGGTTAATTGCTCTCTGATAAGTATGGCAAGAGAATAGGCTTCTTCCCCGGTAGCGCAACCTGCTACCCACACTTTCAATTCTTCACCCGGAGCAAGGTTTTCCAGAATACCGGGAATCACTTTTTTTTCAATAGATTCAAATGCTTCTTTATCCCTAAAAAATGAGGTAACACTTATCAGAAAATCTTTGGCAAGCGCTGCTAATTCTTTGGGTGTCTTTTTCAAAAAATCAAAATAATTTTCCAGTAGGACAAAATTATTATCAGCCGCTCTTCTCTTAATTCTTCTAAGTATAGTGGTTGGTTTGTAATCAGTAAAATCAAGTGGTAATTGTTCTTTTATTAAGTCAATAATTGATTTAATATTTTTTTCATCATCCTTATCCTTTATAGATATCATCCCTGAATGAGTTACATAATTTTCAATAATATCAGGCATTGCTGCGGGTTCCACCACAAAATCCACCAAGCCGGTAGCTATGGCATTGGACGGCATACTATTAAATTCTGAAGTTTCAGGATTACGTGCTATTACCATTCCGCCTTCATTTTTAATAGCCTTTATTCCTTCCGTACCATCAGAGCCTAACCCTGAAAGAATGACTCCGATTGCCTTCTTGCCACTGTCTGCTGCAAGTGAATTAAAGAACCGGTTAATCGTAAGATTGGGGCCATGTGTCTTTTCCTTTTCGGTTAAGTATAACTTCCCTTCACTGATGGTCATGAATTTATCGTTGGGGATAAGATAAACCTGGTTAGCTCGTACAGTCATTGCCTCCTCTGCTTCCATAACTACCAATTTACTGTGCCTGGCAAGTAATTCAGCCATTCTGCTTTTAAAGTCAGGGGATAAGTGCTGTACGATTACATACGAAACTCCATCCAGTGGCGTATGATCAAAAAATGAATTGATCTCTTCAAATCCACCGGCAGAAGCACCAATGGCTATAATATATTGTGGTTCTTTGTTTGACATTATATTTAATTTCGCAGTATTTATTATTTATGAGCAAAAGATCTTTAAAGAAGATGCTTTGGTATTAAAATCGAATCCTATAAGACACCTAAATTTACAATGAATATCTAAGATTAATATTACTGATTAATATTCGAACCCATGCACCATAGGATGTTTCAGCCATAAGTGATTTTTGGTGACACAAACCACTGCTAATAAGGATCCGCATTACCTAAATATGATAGACTGTATTTTCATACCGAAGTATGATTTAGATAATTCTTACTCTCAATTTTTTTCTTATGTCGAATGCCAGGAGAAGATTCAGTAATTAAACGATGCAACCGCCATATTATATGATCTCTCTAAAAAAAAGGGGCCGGATAGAAATCCACCCCTGTTATAATCCAATATCCTATGAAAAACCGAGCTTGAAGCTTTAATATAGCTTCTTAATATTTTTTATGTGGCTTACTATATTTGAAATGCAGGCATATTACTCATTCCTTTTTAATTCGTCTTTTGAAAGTAAAGTATCACATTGTAAAGGTCTGCCAATTTTTAAGGGAAATTGTTACACAACTCTTGAAATATTTATCATAATTCACACTTCTCACCATCAAATAAAATACTAACCTGAGTTCGGGATAAGAAATAAGATAAAAAAGTGGTAAAGTAAAACAACAAACCAATCACTTTTTTATTACCGCATACTTTGTAATTAACGTTCCCTGGTCATTTACTTTTTCACAACTGATCATTTTCAGATCAATATCCAGTTTTTGTTCAATAACCAGATTACCACCTTTCCCAAATATTTTTGGTTCAATCGTAAGCCATAATTCATCAATTAATTGTTTTTCAAAAAAAGAAGTAGCTACATGTGGGCCACCAACTACGATCATTGTTTCAAACTCTTTTTTTTGAAACCGTTCAACCAATTCTTTTGGATCATTGTCAGTAAATTCTATTTGTCCAGGAACTCCATACTCATTGTATTTTGAAGTATGTTTCGTCATCACTACAAGGAGATGTTGTGGGGAAGGAGAAAACTTTTCTGCTATATAAGTATTGCTGCCCATTACGATTAATTGAGCATCCTTCCAGATTTGTCTATAATACTCCTGGTCTTGTTTTGATGACCATTTTCTTACATGCGAGTCGCCCCATTTAGTAACTTTTCCATCTAACGTGGATACAAAAACTAATATTACTTTCATTAATGCAAGAGTTTTTAAAAGCCTTTAAACAATATAATTTTATAAATTACTATCAATGTTCATTCCATATTATTACTTATCGGGAGAGTATCAGGTGTGGTTGTTTTATCTTTTGATTTGAGTAGATGCACCGGCAATATTGAAGTTTTGGCCATCCCCTATTTCCTGAAAAGTAAAAGACAAAAGAGAAATCCGGTTTGTGAAGTGGTTGAGAAAAAGTAGCTCCCATTTCAGCAAACCAACAAATATTTTTATTTTTAAGTGAAATTTTTAAGTTGATTATAAAAACAGGGAAGGTAAATAGTTTTTATTAAGTAACATTTTTAAATGTTTTTATTAGCAGCTATTATTCCATTGTGTTCAACTTGTAATAAACCTTGCGAACAAATACTTTAAAGCTTAAAAAATATTTGAAAAATTCATTTACCGGAATAACCTTTTATTGCGTTTATTGGGAGGTACCTCTTATTCTTATAAGCATTTCAAACTCTATTTATATTTCATCTGCAAAACTACCAGAGCCATTCTTTAGAAGAATTGGGTTTTCAGCAGACCGACCTGCCTATCGGCCACGCAATCAATAACATGGATTCCTTTTTGCTAATTAAGTATTTTTTTTGTCTATAAAAGTTAATAAACTAATCAACCGATATAAAAACTATGTATCTGCCAGTAAATCGAAATATTCATCATCTTCATTTTTACCACCAAATCCTTTCCCAATATTTTTGTAGGTTTCAACAAACTCAATAGCATTGATCCACTTCACCATTTTATATCCCAATTGGTTTTCAACACGCAATCTGATCGGTGCTCCGTGCTCGATCGGTAGCGGTTGATAATTCATTTCCCAGGCCAATATGGATTCAGGTTTCATGCAGTTGTCCAACGTATGGGTATCATAATAAGATCCGCCATATAAGCCTTCCCCAAAAGAATAAAATACTACGGTAGTCACTTCAGAATGAGGTTTTACCAATTCGATAATATTACGAATGGGTATGCCTCCCCATTCTGCAATTCCTGTCCAGCCTTGTATGCAACTATGCATAGTAATTGTTTCCACTTTTTTATTCATTTTTTTCAAATCATCCAAAGAAAGTTCAACAGGATTATCTACAAGGCCGGTAATTTTAAGTTTATAATTTTTAAAATCATTTCTTACCAGATTTTTCCATTCCCCGGAATCAGGCATTTTTCCATTGGGCCAGAAATAGGGAGAGATATCTTTTTTTGTATAAAATTTTCTTGGTTTGAATTTGTTGATAGTCCTGCGCCATAAGGATTCATTTATTTTTTTCTCCAGATATTGCAGTGATCGTGGTTTTCGCCATGATATCCAATGAGCCAATACATTAAATCCTATTACAAATAAAATAATGGCAATCCCTACCCACAAACCGGTTGAGGAGGTATCATTGGGCTTATTAAGTATAATATGGTTCATGTTTTTACTGAGTCCCGTTAAGGCTACAAGGGCTACATGAACGATGATAAAAATTACATAGGCAAACATGATCAGGAAGTGAAAAGAACGAGCCGTTTGACGGTTGAAAAATAATTTAGGATACCAGGGAAAACGGCTGTCAATCGCCGGCGACATAGCAATTCCGGTTAACATTGCCAGGGGTGCCATCACAAATACCACTGCGAAATAAGCAAGCTGTTGCAAGGCATTAAAATGATAAAATCCGTTGGGTTCAACCGGCATATTAAAAGTGGCGTAGTGGACAAATACATTCCAGCTATCAGGGATTATTTGCCACGAAGTAGGTACTAAACGTTCCCACTGATTGGTATAAAGTAAAAGGAAAAGGAAAACGACTCCATTTAAAATAAAAAAAGGAACCGTAAGAAAATGCCATGATCTTGCAATACCCACGGTATGGCGATAACCCGGCAACCCGGCCAGAGGGCTTATATAGCGGGAGTCCTGCTTTGCAGTCCACACTTTATCTTTGGAAATTTTCTTTGGGGTAAACCGAATCCATTGGGTATCGGGGCCGCATCCGTTATTCCAGTACAATCTTGGATGATCTGCTAAAATAGAAAGCCCGCTTCTAATAATTAAAACCAGAAAAAAGAAATTTACCCAATGGCTAATATTAATCCACATCGGGAAACCTGAAGGCTGACCTGGTAAAGCAACCGGAGAAAAAGACAAAGACGGATCAGGAGGTAATCCGAAAAATAAATATTGTATCCATGCAATAGCAATAGATCCAATGAGAACCATTCCAATTATAAAAAGCATGTATGGTTTTATATTTACAAAAAAGCTCCTGTCTTTAGGATAGTGCATTGCCTTTTCTGCAGGGGTGAAATGCGGGATCATAATTTATATTTATAATTTTATTGCGATAACTATCCGGCTACATCTGTTCAAAAAGAACATATCAAATAAAAGCGAGAGAAATACTGTCACCAATCAAAGGCAAAAATTGTTTTTAAAAGCTAAACCCTCAACCATCTTTTAATACATTCATCAGCACAATTTTCCAAAAAAAGGCAAGTCGTTTTAAACCAACTCTGGAGCTGGAAAGATTCCAACTTTTTTTAAAAATATTTTCTGTAGAAGGAAGTAATAGCAAGATACGGCTTATATCGTTTTTAGACTTTTCCTTTTGATTTTGTAATTTTTTCTTTATTAAACCGGTAATCAACGGGCTGGCCAGGAAATACCACGATAAGAAAATAAGTAAGGAACGCAAAAGTATTTGCAATGCTTTAGAGGAAGGAAGAATAGGCCTGCCGATTTTAAAAAGTGATTGAAAAAAAAACAACAACAGAAGTATCCATATAAAAATAAAAACCCTTCTTACTATTTTCCTTTTTTTGTGTAAAGATGAACGGGGTTTAAATTGTGTACCAGGGTCTAAATCGGCTATTATAAGTTCCGGTTGCGTGTTTTTCCACGTTTGCGATTTATGCACTAATCTGTAAGCCCAACTACCTATAAAGATTCCGAAAATCCCATGAATAGAAATGTAAACAATTGCCAGTAAAAGTGAATAGTTGGTGATTACTTTTGCATGGGTAAGCTTTGTTATGAATTCATTTACAGCACTCCAGAAACCGGCACCGTAAAGCAGTACTAAAACAATAACCCTCTGCAAAGCAGATTCTATCAAAGCCAGGAACCCTAATATAATACAGGAGAGCCTGAAATTTTTTAAACTGCTAAATAAAATCTGCCCCACTAATCCCTGGAAGAAGACCGCAAAATAGGCCGAAGGCGGTGTATTCGGGCTTAGCATCATTTTAAAAACACATACAATAATGGTAGCTTTTAAAATAGCTCCTTTCGTTATCAGCCTTGGTTTTACAAATGATTTTGTATCTTTTTTTTTATCAACCTGATAATACCCTATCAGGCAAATACAAAGTACAGCAAAACCCGAAAGAAACATTCCCGAAAACGGAAGATGAAATCCATGAATAATTCCGCCTGCTACTGCTTCGCTGATTACCCAAAGTGTTATTAAACGATAATAAAGTTGTCCCTGTGTGGTTGTATTTTCTTCAATAGTCATTTCTTGTGCTCACAATTATTTTATGGCATGTCTTTTTATGATTGACAATATTGCGAACCTGATATTAATGGTTGTGCATAATGTGAATGATTTTCCTTTCTCCGGATTTTCAAATCCGAAACGTTTATAAAGAATTTACGAAGATGTTTAATTCAGCATGAGTTTCTACCGCCCTCGTTAAACCATCTTCCTATGCTTTTCTTTAATTCTTTAGCCCTTTTATTTTCTTCTGAACTTTCGTGGTTGAGCATTTCATTTAATTCTTTTTGTTGATAGTCGGGTACAGGATCATTCTTACTCGTTTTGTCTTTTCCTGAATCACTTTTTAAATACTTCAAAGCGTTCTCATAAATTACCATTAATTCTTTTTCATCACTAATACCATCAATGTATTTGTGAAGTTCTTTTTTAATTTGGTCTAAAGATTTCATAATGAAAATTTATCCGGATTTAATTTAACAAACACGCCCAGCTTTATTTCTCCTTTCTTTTATTAATAACCTGAAAATTCTTCTGTGCGAATATTATCATCATCTATACCTGCTTCATTGAGTGTTTTCCGGATAGAAGTTACCATTGAGGCCGGACCTGAAATATAGTAAATTGGCAGCGACAGATCACTAATATATTTTTGCAACATTTTTTTGGTAAAAAAACCTGTTTCTCCTTTCCAGCCTTTGGAACCATCTTTATCAGTCATTGATGCAATCAACTTAAAGTTGGTATTTGCTTTCTGAGCTGCTGTTAACTCATCCAGATAAGCGGCATCTTTAGGTGTTTTATTGGCATAAAAAAGAAAAATCTTGTGTGCTGTCTTATCGTGTATCGCCTGTAAAACAATACTTCTCACAGGAGTGATGCCGATGCCACCGGAAAGAAATACAGCAGGAATCTTAGTGTTGTTCTGAAGAGTGAAAGACCCATACGCTGCATCAAAAATCACTTCGGTACCTATCGCCATTTTTTTGAGGTTCCGTTTGAAAGCAGTATCACGCATTCTCGTGGTAAATATGATTTCTTTTTCACAAGGTGCGCCCAGTGAAAAACCTCTGGTATCCCCTTCGGCATCTGTTTCAGATGGTTTAATGAGTGTATAATCAGCAAACTGACCTGCCTTAAAGGTAAATCCTGCCGGTTTACTAAAATGAAATGCCATCGTTTCGGAGGCTACTTCTTTTTTGCTTTTAAGTTTAATATTAACTTTTGCCATAATAATGATTTTTTTAAAGTTTACAAAACCAAAGGGTACATTCCAAATCGTCTTATTCTTTGTAATAAAAAATTTATTCCAAATAAAAACCATCAATACTATTCATCATTTGATGATTTGGCTCATACCCATCATTTCATTTTTTTAATAAAGTTTATAAAAGATTAAGCTAATTGTTTCATCTTTTTCGAATCAATAGCTTTTAATAATATTTCGTAAGCTTTATTGAATTTTTCCACTCCTTCTTCTTCTAACTTTTGAGTGATGCTGTCAATATTGATTCCGCTGTCTTTCAGTTCCTGCGACTCCTGTGTCACTTTCGAATGGCCACTTTCAAGAGTAGCAACCGGTTTGCCATGATCGCGAAAAGCATCAATAGTTGCCAGAGGAAGTGTATTGATGGTATCAACGCCTATCAATGCTTCCACATATTTTACATCACTGAATGAAGGATCTTTGGCGCTGGTACTTGCCCACAATACTTTCTGTCTTTTTGCTCCTTTCTTTTCGAGATTTTTAAAACGATCACTAAAGAAAATGTCCTTGTATATGTGATAGGCTTCTTTTGCAGAGGCTATCGCTATTTCGCCTACCAATTTATCCAGTTTCTTTTCTTTCAGGATAGGATCAATCATAACATCTATACGGCTTAGGAAAAAACTGGCAACAGACGCAATGTGATTGATAGGTTGATTACTTTTCACACGATCTTCCAATCCTGAAAGGTAAGCCTCCGTAACTTCTTTGTACCGGTCTAATCCGAATAATAAGGTGATATTAATGTTCACACCTTCACTGATGCATTTGCGTATTGCAGGCAAACCTTCCTTCGTCCCGGGTATTTTAATCATTACATTTTCGCGGTCCAGCGTCTTCCATAATTGCACGGCTTGTTTTATAGTTCCATTTGTATCGTTGGCCAGATGAGGAGATACTTCCAGGCTTACAAAACCATCTGTTCCGTTGGATCTATCATAAGTAGGTTTCAGCATATCTGCTGCCCGCCTGATATCGCTGGTAGCAAAACCGAAAAAAATTTCTTCACTACTTTTTTGTTTATCAGACATTTTGCGGATGTCTTCATCATAATCCGAACTTGAGGTGACCGCTTTTTCAAAAATAGATGGGTTAGAAGTAATTCCGCTTAATCCATCTTCGTCAATTAGTTTTTGAAGTTTGCCATTGTTAATTATTTCACGGTTAAAAAAATCAAGCCAAATACTCTGGCCTAAATCATGAATACTTTTTACTCTGTTCATTTTATTTATATTTAAATCGTTATAAAAAATATTTTTTATCGTTTTCTTTCCAACTTATTTGAATACAGATTTCTTTTTTGATTTAGGAAAAATGGATCAATTTTTAGGTTCTCCGGTATCTTTAGTGGAATGAAGTTTCATTGCGATGTCTAAAACTTTATTATATTATTTTTTAAAAGGTGAATAAGGTTAAAGGTTTTGTTCCTTACCTATTCTATTAAGGTTTAAAACCAACTGTACCTATAACATGCATTCAGTTTTCCACAAAATATACCAAAAGAACATTTTTTATTTATTATTATCTTTTATCTCTATAGAACCCTATTATTGCAGCAATGCTTTTGCTTTTGCGATTACATTTTCTACACTAAAACCATATTCTTTCATTACCTGTTCACCCGGAGCCGATTCACCGAATCTTGAAACACCTATCACATCACCATCATCAGTCACATATTTGCACCATCCTATTGGCGAGCCTGCTTCTACAGCAAGGCGCCTGCAGATTTTTTTAGGAAAAACTTTCTCTTTGTATTCCTTGCTTTGTACATCAAATAATTCCCAACTTGGAAAACTCACTACCCGCGTATTGATGGATTCTGATTTCAATTTTTTTTGTGCTTCCAATAACAAATGAACTTCACTTCCACTTCCCATTAAAATCAATTGGGGTTCACCCTTACAATCAGATAATATATAAGCCCCTTTCTCTACATTAGTTGCTTTTGCATATTTTTCCTGGTCAATCGTGGGTACATTTTGCCTTGTAAGAATCAAAGCCACTGGCCCACCTGAATGCTCTAATGCTACGCGCCATGCATGTGCCGTTTCATTAGCATCTGCCGGACGAATTACTGTTAGGTTTGGTACGGAGCGAAGGCCGATTAGCTGTTCCACAGGCTGATGTGTGGTTCCATCTTCTCCCATGCCGATGCTATCGTGTGTGTAAATAAATATCGGGCGAATTTTCATGATGGCAGCAAGCCTTACCGGTGGACGCATATAATCAGAAAATACGAGGAAAGTAGCTCCGTAAGGAATGATCCCTTTTGTAAGTGCCATACCATTCAAAATGGCACCCATAGAATGTTCACGAATACCGAAATGGAAATTTCTACCGCCGTGATTAAGGTCAGTGAAAGATTGAAAATCATCCAGGTTAGTATCGGTAGATGGTGCCAGGTCAGCAGAACCTCCGATTAATAAAGGTAATTTGGCAGCAATAGCATTCAGGGTTTTCCCCGATGCTTTCCTGGTAGCCAACCCTTTTTCATCTGGCTTGAAAATGGGAAGATTATCCTTCCACCCCTGAGGTAATTTACCATTACTCAATAATTCATATTCCGTAGCTTCCGCTGAATATTTTTCTTTGTATTTTGAATAAATATTTTTCCAGTCCTGTTCTTTTTTAATTCCATCTTTACCTTTGCTTCTGTAATAATCCAATACTTCCTTAGAAACCACAAAACTTTCATCAGGATCAAATCCGAAATTTTCTTTTACCAATCTCACTTCTTCTTTTCCCAATGCTGAACCATGAGCAGCAGCAGTATCTACTTTATTAGGACTACCAAAACCAATGTGGGTGCGTACTTTAATTAATGATGGCCTTTTAGTTTCTTTTTTTGCATTCTGTATGGCCGCTAAAATCGCTTCTGTATCATTACCATCGGCTACTGACTGTACATGCCATCCATAAGCACGGAATCGCTCTACTACATCCTCATCAAACGTGAGAGAAGTATTTCCTTCAATAGTTATTTTATTATCATCATACAAATAAATAATATTCCCCAATTTGAGATGGCCGGCCACAGAAGCGGCTTCTGCACTCACGCCTTCCATCAGGTCACCATCGCTGCAAATGGCATAGATTTTATAATCGAATATATCGAAACCAGGTTTATTATATCGTGAAGCCAAAAATTGTTGGGCAATGGCCATGCCTACTCCATTGGCAAAACCTTGCCCCAGTGGGCCGGTAGTTACTTCTATTCCTGCTAATAATCCATACTCGGGATGCCCTGCAGTTTTGCTGTGCAACTGCCTGAAACTTTTTATATCATCCATGGTTATATCATAACCTGTGAGGTATAAAAAACTATATTGCAACATGCAGGCGTGACCACACGACAAGATAAAGCGATCGCGATTGGGCCATTCAGGATCCTGTGGATTATAATTCATCATTTTTGCCCAAAGAATGTCTCCTATCGGTGCAAGCCCCATGGGCGTTCCAGGATGGCCGGAATTGGCTTTCTGTACCGCATCGGCAGATAAAACCCGAACTGTATTAATTCCTAATTGTTCAATTGATTCCATGTTTCTTTAATTTACTGTTTTTAACTAAGTTTTTTATTCGTGTACTGCCTTATAAGAGCGCCTTTGTTCAAGCCACCATTGCAATGATTTTAAAGCATCCTTCTTTCTATCCGCATTATTTTTCTTTT
The DNA here is from genome assembly GCA_039937655.1 of Ginsengibacter sp. GTDB lineage: Bacteria > Bacteroidota > Bacteroidia > Chitinophagales > Chitinophagaceae > Ginsengibacter. The sequence continues at coordinate 1,711 of JBDTGA010000109.1, read as the reverse complement.
GTTTTTGAAGAGGTGACTATCCAGTTACGGCCATCTCTTGCAATGAGTGCGTCTGCATCTTTTGGACCCCACGAATCAGGAGAATAATTAGGGAAATCCATTGGCTTAAGTGAAGACCATGCTTCCAAAATTGGCATCACTACTTTCCAGGCAGCTTCTACCTGGTCGCCACGCATAAATAAAGTAGCATCACCATCCATGATATCATATAAAAGAGTTTCATAAGCCTCAGGTTCTTCCCCTTTGTACGCATCTTTATAATTAAAAACCATATCTACAGGATTCAGAACGACTGCCTGTCCCGGTTGCTTTGCCTGGAATCTAAGACAAATGTTCATTTCAGGTGAAATACCAATGGTAAGCCTGTTTGGTTTCCAGGTTTCTGAGGCTTCTTTTGGAAAAGCAAAGTCAGGAGCCGGTTTGAACTGAATAGTTAATTCTGTTAATTTTTCGTGTAAGTATTTTCCGGTACGCACATAAAACGGTACCCCTTCCCATCGCCAGTTATCAATATAAAATTTAGCGGCCGCAAATGTTTCAACATTTGATTGGGGATCTACGTCTTTCTCCTTTCTATAACCCTGAACTTCCTTGCCTTTCATCCATCCTTCACTATATTGCCCACGGGCAGCATGATTTCGTACTTCCTCTTTAGGAATGATTCGCATTGCATTTAATACATCTGTCTTTTTATCCCTCATCTCGTTGGCTTCAAAAGAAACAGGAGGTTCCATACCAATCATGCAAAGCAGTTGCAAAATATGATTTTGTATCATATCTCTCAATGCTCCTGCAGTTTCATAATATCCTCCGCGCCTTTCTACCCCTACCGTTTCTGCTGCGGTTATCTGCACATGATCAATATAATTTCTATTCCATATTGGTTCAAACAATGAGTTGGCAAAACGTAGGGCAATAATATTCTGAACCGTTTCTTTCCCGAGATAATGATCAATTCTGTATATCTGGTCCTCTTCAAAATCTTCCCCTAACAATTTATTCATCTCCACAGCACTTTGGAGATCATGGCCAAATGGTTTTTCTATTACCACACGAGTATGTTTAGTATCATGACACACATCCATTTTGCCAATATGTTTTATAATTTCAGGAACCAGTTGAGATGCCACCGCCATGTAAAATATAATGGCAGGATGGCCCCCCGCTTCCGTTTCTTTTTTCTTAGCAATCTGGACGATCTTTTTGTAAGACTTTGCATCCGTTACATCCATTTTCAGGTAACTGATCTTTTCAGAAAACCTTTTCCATTTTGCATCAGTAGCTTTCGTTCTTGAAAAATTATCAATCCCTTCTTTCAAATGCTTTTTATAATCAGTTTCAGAATATTCAATCCTGTCAATTCCTACTATGCTGAGATTATCAGGCATGGCATTATCAAGAAAAAGATTGAATAATGCGGGGTTTAATTTCCTGTAATTCAGGTCGCCACCACCACCAAATATGAAAAGAACAGTTGCCGATAATTTTCTATAGTCTAACATTGGATTGTTTTAATTTTTAATTAGTTTTATTCAGGTTACCGGATTTTAGAAAGTGCAGTAAACAAATAGATAATAAAGATTCTTGTTTATCCTTACTCTCCTTCGGCAAAATCAGAAGGACGAGTTCAGGTGGACAATTCCGATGGCGAGAGGCAATATCTCTTAAAAATTCAAATTCGAAAACTACCGGATTGAAGAATTTACTGCTC
>JBDTGA010000108.1:0-3971 GCA_039937655.1 Ginsengibacter sp. | reverse complement strand
GAAATCGGTCATTTCAACATTAAATCCAACTATATTATCCATCCGGGGCCAACTATTGGTTATAGAGTTACCGGCAACCGTTCGGTTTTTACGTATATGCCCGATCACGAACCGGCATTAGGGGGTGATGGCATTATAACAGACTCTAAATGGATGTCAGGATTTGACCTTGCTTTAAAAGCGGATATACTATACCATGATGGGCAATTTACTGCCGAAGAATATAAAACCAAAAAGGGATGGGGCCATTCGTCCATTGCAGATGCTTTACAGTATGCATCATTATGCAAAGTGGAAAAAATTTTATTAGCTCATCATGATCCTGCACATTCTGACGAACAACTCACTAAAATTTTTATAAATATACAGGCGAATTATAACGAGCTTCCCAAATATGAAATGGCTAAAGAAGGTAGCGAAATTGATTTGCCTTAAGAGAAGAGAAATTTTAATGCCTGTAAATTGCAATCAACAAACCTGAATTTGATAGTTCTTTTTTTTAAATAGATACTATTGAGCAGGATATAGGAAGAGTTTTATTAAACCTTTTCAATAGGGCATTTTACGCAGTAAACGAACATGTTTCGTCAAGCTCAGCAGGACAATCGTATGAACCAATTGTTTCAGTAATTACAAAGAAATCAGAAAACAATGTAATCATAACCGTTAGTGACAATGGAAATGGCATTACACAAAAATTTTTGATAAAATCTTCCAGCCTTTTTTTTACCATAAAACCTACAGGGCAGAGGACAGGATTGGGTTTCAGCCTTAGTTATGATATTGTGAAAGCGCATGGCGGGGAGATTAGAGTAGAAAGCATGGAAGTGGAGGGATGTTAGATTTAGAATTCAATTGCCTGTTGCCTGAATCACGGGCCTGCTGCCGTAGCCAAGTTTATTAGATTAAAAGATTACACGGAATAAGGAAACTATCATTAATTGATGTATATCTACAACTATATTTTTGGCTTTACTTTATTGGCTTAATTTTACAAAAAAAATAGTTATGAAGAAAGCTATCCTAACGGTTATCATCACACTGGGAGTTATCATTGTTGCATTTTTGATTTATGTTTTTTCAGGAGCCTATAATGTCCGGCAGTCAAAGGACAATTCCATAAGTGAATGGGTGCTCAACACTGCGAAAAACCAATCAATCAGTAAAAGGATCAAAGGAATAAAAGTACCTCCGATGAACGATTCAGCAATGCTTGTAATTGGTTTTAAACATTACAATGAAATGTGTACAACCTGCCATGGTGGCCCTGGCATCAGCCCGGATGAATTGTCAAAAGGGCTTTTTCCTTCCCCACCAAAATTTTATAAATCAGATGACATGCCAGAAACTGCAGAAGCGTTTTGGGTAATTAAGAACGGAATTAAATTCACCGCCATGCCGGCATTTGGCCCAACACATGATGATAACAAAATATGGGCTATCACTGATTTCTTATTGAACAAAATGAATAAGATGTCTCCGGAAGAATACAAGGAGTGGCAGCAGAAATATGCAGGGGAAGGGGATGATTAAATACTAAGGTATAATTTCATTAAATCAAGTTTACCTAACTTTTTTCAGAGTTTTACAAAAAAACATTTCTAATTTCTTATTTCCGTAGTTGTTTTTCTTTTTGAATAATTGTGCTACTTTTAACCCTCATTTCCCTTCAAAAAACCAAGCCTCTAAAAAATATAAAAAAAATAAGACCATAATAAATTTACTACTGCGCTTGTTATTATCCATTCATTTTCGATTCACTCTTGTGAGACATGACATTTATTTGATGATGAAGAAGGTTTTGATTTCTGTGTTTCTGTGTTTTTCTGTATTGATTTCTGGGGCACAGTTTTCTTTGCCTGCTTATAAGATCACGAATGACACAGCGAGGTATATTCTTTTACCAGGTGATAACTGGCAGGCGATGGCCGATGCGAAAGGAAATCTCACATTAGAACAAGTAATAAATTCCCAAATATTCCGGGATAAGAATCAAAAAATAAATCCGATAGCTATCGGATACAAAATTCATGTTTACTGGCTCCGTTATCAAATCATCAACAGCATGCAGAATGAGACCAGAATATCTTTGCCGGAAGTAGCTTCCAGAGTTGACTTGTATGCTAAAATTAATGATGGCGGCTGGCAACATTTTGTTACCGGAACCGGCGTACCCTGGAATCGTCGTGATGGTTTGAAAAGAGTCACCGCATTTACAATTACGCTTCCGAAGGGTGACACGCTTCTTGTTTATAAAAGAGTTTACTGGAATTACGTAGATGCACAGCCCGATTCATTGAAAGTTGCTCTCAGCTTTACAGATAAGCTGGTTCAGTATAATTATATCAATGACAATTCGAATGATATGACAAATATCCAGGATGCTTTTATGCTGGGTATGTTTATTTTATCAATCATCATAAATTTTTACTTTTTCCTGGTAGTCAAAGAAAAAGAATTTCTATACTTCTGTCTCTTTCTCTTTGTATTTAGCGTGGAAGCCTTATGCAGTTTAAACGGTATTTTCTTGAGAGATTCTCCACAGCTTGTAATGTATCTTTACATTTTTAGCAATAGCGTTGCCTACTTCATCCTCATACAATTTGTCAGGTATTTTTTAAAAACCTTCCGTCGTTTTCCCTGGTGGGATAAGTACTTGGTAATATTTAGCTTTGCTCAGGTTGCAATTATTTTATTTTCCAGCTTTGCATCAGCAGTTTTTCAAATTAACCTTGCCAATTTATCACACGTTTCTGAAAATTCAATCAAACTGATATCCGGCATTTCCCTGTTGATAACACTGCTTCTTTTTATCCGTGACAAAGAAAGAAATACCAGGCTAATGATCATTGCGCTCACTCCGGTACTGCTCCTGCAGGTGGCTGCGTATGGACTGGCAGTAATTACCGGATCATACTCTGCCCGGTTTGGCGCCCAGCCTATTTCGGGATATCAATCAGATTTTAACCGCGTAGCTTTCTTTATCCTGATCGTCTGTTATTTATGGATGATGGTCTTTTTTACCTGGGTGCTCTTCCAGAGGTTTTCTGACCTGAAAAAAGAATTAGAACACCAGGAATCGCTTGATCACCTGAAGTCGCGGTTCTTCGCCAATATATCACATGAATTCAGAACGCCACTTACTTTGATTATAGGGCCGATAGAAGATTTGTTACACGACAAAAATGCACAAAAGTTCAAAGAACCATTAGGATATATTCATCGCAATTCAAAGCGTTTATTACAATTGATCAATCAACTTCTGGATTTATCAAAATTAGATGCAGGAAATTACCGCGTGGATACTACGAGAGAAGATATTATTCCTTTTGTAAAACAAATAGTCCATTCTTTTTCTTCTATGACGCACCGCAAAAATATTTTACTTGAAACAGAAGTGGACCCGCGATTAAAAAATAACCTTAGGAATAATATTTTGAATTTTTATTTTGATGAAGATATTCTTGAAAAAATTCTCTACAATCTTCTTTCCAATGCTTTTAAGTTTACACCGGAGGGAGGAAGTATTATAGTAAGTTTATGCTTATCGGAAAAGAATTTGCTGGAGTTAAAAGTGGAAGACACAGGAACAGGAATTCCGTCAGAAAAACTTCCTTTTATTTTTGATCGTTTTTACCAGGCTGATGCTACTCATAAAAGGAAATATGAAGGCTCCGGCATTGGCCTTTCTTTGGTAAAAGAATTAGTAGAATTGCACCAGGGAAATATTACGGTAGAAAGCAATACAACCAGTGGAACAACATTTAGCTGTTATTTTCCTTTTAATAAAAAAATGCTTTCTAACACTGGCTTATCAAAAATTGCTGCAAACCAAATCACTCCTTTAGAAATTGAGCAAACAGAAAATGATGAGCATGAAGGCAATGTAAACAGAAGTGGCCAATCAAAAGTGCTGATAGTAGAAGATCAACAGGATGTAAGAAGGTATATTCGTGACAAATTATCCGAAG
>JBDTGA010000107.1:0-49720 GCA_039937655.1 Ginsengibacter sp. | reverse complement strand
CACTGGCAGAATATATATTACATCCCAATATAGAAGTGATTGCCATCGGAGATAAAATTTCTAAAGATTCTAAAATAACAGTTGGCTCTGATGCTATCTCAAGGATTAAAGAATTAAAAGTGGATTTATGTATTTTGGGAATATCAGCGATTAACCTTGAGAATGGAGTTTCGGATAATGACTGGGAAGTGGTTCAGATAAAAAAAGCAATGGTAGAATCTTCTCATCGCCTTGTGTGCCTGACCATCTCTGAAAAGATCAATTCACAACAACCATTTCAAGTATGTGATAGCAAGAAGATAGACACGCTCATAACGGAGTTATCACCGGATGATTCGCTTTTAAAACCTTATGTACGAGCAGGTATTACTGTTATTTAAAAAAACTGAAGAAGCAGCATTTTAACCATTTAAATAGTCTTAATGATATCTAATTACTTTCACTTTTAAAATTTACGTTTATGAGAAAAATCGCATCTTTTCTGGCTTTACTGTTTTTGCTGCTGGGGCAAACAGTTTTTGCACAGCGAACAGTTAGTGGAAATGTAAAAGACAACAGTACTAAACAACCTATTCCAAAGGTTACAGTATCAATTGATAATTCTAAAGTTGCTACTACAACAGACAATGATGGAAACTTTTCAATCCAGGTACCAGACGGTAAAAAATTCATAACGTTTACTAACGTTGGTTATGAAGCGCAAACAATTACATTGGGGTCGCAAGCAGAACTTACTATTTTGCTCAAACAATCATTTGAATCGCTTGACCAGGTGGTAATCGTGGGATATGGAACCCAAAAAAGAGGCGATGTTACCGGTGCTATTTCCACGGTTAATGTCGGCAAAACACTAGTTGGCAGGCCAATTGCAGACGTAGGAAGAGGGTTGCAGGGCGCAGTCTCGGGCTTAAACGTAACGATACCTAGTGGTGAAGTAGGTTCTGATCCGATCTTAAAAATCAGAGGCGTTATGACATCGTTTCAGGGAAGCAGCACTCCTTTAATCCTTTTAGACAATGTGGAAATACCCAGTATTCAGATCGTAAATCCAAATGAAATCGCCTCTATAAGCGTCCTGAAAGATGCTGCAGCAGCCTCAATCTATGGAGCCAAAGCCTCTAATGGCGTCATACTGATTACGACTAAAAAGGGCTCAGGAACCAGCAAGCCCCAGGTTACTTATTCAGGCAACACTTCCTGGCAGAATGTATGGAAAGACTTAAAAATGGGTGAAGTAAATGCCTTAAAATATACGGTTGATGCTGCGGAGAGGGTAGGTAATTTTGGTATAAGTGGCGCTTTCTATTATGTTGACAGAGCCAGTTACTTAAAAGCAGTAGAATGGCAAAAATTATATGGAGGAAAAATTGGGCCGGATGATCCCACAGTTTATGGGCGCGATTGGTATGTACAGGGATCTGCCAATAATCAGAAAATGGGAATGAGGACTTACAATCCTTATGATTATATGATTAAGCAGTGGGCGCCTACTCAACAACACGATATTACAGTAGGCCAGACTTTAGGAAAAACCTCGTTTAATCTCGGACTTGGGTACTTAGATCAAAGTGGCATGATAAAACCTGCGAAGAGAGATGATTTTACCCGATACAATACGTCTCTCAGGCTTTCAACAGATGTAAATAAATATATAACCATTCGTGGTGGGGCGATGTATTCAAGAAGAAACAAAGAATATCCTTATGCTACCGTCTCAACCACTGCTGATCCCTGGTTATATCTGTATAGATGGGGGCCGATATACCCTTTTGGCAATGATCAAAATGGCGACCCTATTCGTAGTCCTGTGAGTGAATATGGTGCGGCTAATACAGCCAGTTTATTACAGAACTATATGAATGTGAGTTTAGGAACGACCCTAAACTTTACAGACAACTGGAAGTTCGATTTTGATTACACCTATAGTACTCAGGATGAAACCTGGAAAAGGCCGGGGACAAGATTCACAGCTGCAGATTCATGGTCTGCACCAATGGCAAGAGTAGATGACGCCGGGAATCCTATGTTTGTTGACAGCACAGGAAATACGGTATCCGGTTCTGCACCGGGTGCTATGCCTGCTTATGATTTGAATTATCACACTTACACTTCACTTGGTGGTAACCCGGACCATATCATTCGTAGTGCTACCAATTTTGCCAGCAGTACTATCAATGCTTTTTCAACGTATAATTGGAAATTGGCAGAAGACCATAAATTCAAATTTATTCTGGGAGTTAACCGTGTAGCAGCCAGTACGGAATGGCAATCTCAACAAGTAAATCAATTAACTGATATTCAAAATCCGCAATTCAACTTTGCTATTGGCACTCCTCCAATTGTTCAGGGTGACAAAACATGGGAATCACAATTAGGATATTTTGGAAGAATCAACTATGCATTCAAAGACAGATATCTTATTGAAGGAAATTTGCGTCGCGATGGATCTTCGAAGTTCCCTTCTGAACTTTCATGGAGATGGTTTCCCTCAGTGTCTGCCGGGTGGATTATAACGGAAGAGAAATTTATGCAATCTCAAAATATCATAAACTTCTTTAAAGTAAGAGGATCATGGGGTTCTATCGGTGACCAAACTGTGCCCAACTTTTTGTATATACCTACAATGCCAAGTGGACTCTCTACATGGATTGGTGCTAACGGCGCCAGAGCTCCTTATGTAGGCACGCCCAGGGCTATTAAACATGATATACAATGGCAGGATATAGAGACGAAAAACCTTGGAGTGGATTTAGGATTTCTGCAAAATAAAATGACAGTTACTTTCGATCTTTACCAGAGAAACACCAATAACATGATCGTGCCGTTAGAAGGAATACCTCTAACGTATGGCACAGGAGCTCCCCAGGGAAATTTTGGATCTTTAAGGACAAATGGATGGGAACTTACTATTGAATTAAATCATAGATTTAAGAATGGCATCGGGGTGAATTTTACGGGAAATATTTCCGATTCAAAAACATTCATAAAGAAATACGGAACATCTACCGGTGTTAATAGCAATTATAACGGAAAAAATATTGGAGAGATCTGGGGATACCGTACCGACAGGTTATATCAAATGAGTGATTTTGATTTAGGACCTGATGGAAAACCTCAGTTAATCACACTTACAGCAGATGATGTACCTTCAAAATATGTAGGTAAGAAAACTTATAAATTAAAGACAGGTACACACGGTGAAAAGCCTGTTTACCAGGCATTTTTACAAAATTCATCCAATTTCTTCTTCGGGCCTGGAGATGTTAAGTTTAAAGATGTGAACGGTGATGGTGTTATTGACAATGGCAGTGCATTATTAGCTGACCATGGTGACCTGCAAGTAATCGGCAACTCCAATCCCCGGTACACTTATGGATTCAGACTGGGTGCTGATTATAAAGGATTTGATATCAGCGTATTTTTCCAGGGAGTTGGAAGCCGTCAGGTTTGGGGTAATGGATTCTTAGCCATTCCGGGATATCAGGCCTCAGACGGAGCAGCACCGGCAGCTTTTGTGGATGATTACTGGACACCTGATAATACCAAAGCTTATTATCCGGCTGCTTATAACAATGCCGGAAGCAATTCTGCCAACAATATGCAGGTGCAGGACAAGTATTTATTAAACATGGCCTACCTCAGGCTCAAAAATCTTACAGTTGGATATTCGATTTCTCAGAGTATTCTCAAGAAAGTTGGCGTTAATTCCTTCAGAGTATATGGAGCGTTGGAAAATTTCATTACCTGGGATCATTTAAAAGGATTGCCGATTGACCCGGAATATGTTGACGGGTACTCTATGTGGAATACAACTAATTATAACTTGAGTCGTACGGGGATGGGAGTTCCTGCTTTCAAGAGTGTATCAGTTGGTATTCAATTAAACTTTTAAAAATAATTACAATGAGAAAATATAATTATATATGGAGTCTTGGAATAGCTTGTATGCTTTTCATCTCCTGTAAGAAAGATTTCTTAGAAAGACCCCCCTTAACCGATTATGTAGATGGCGGTCTGTTTTGGAGAGGTGAAGATGACATTCGCATGTTTGCAACAGGATTTTATGCCAATTATTTTAATGGATATAACACTTCATATACCGCGGATTATACCCCTGTGAGAGGTTATACTTTTAATGATGACCTCACAGGTAAAAATGTACAATCCAATTTTGAAAGTAACGTACCTTCCTCCAGAGGATCAACTTCCGAAGGCGCAGCATGGTTAACACAATATGCCGGCCCTACATGGGATTTTGCATGGGTACGCAAGGCCAATATTTTTCTTGACCGCCTTGATAAAATTGCAAAACCAAGAATTACCAATGAAGCATACCTGCACTGGAGTGCAGTGGCCAGATTTTTCCGGGGGTATGAATATTCCCGGTTGGTAAGTGTATTTGGCGATGTGCCTTATTATGGGAGAGTAGTTAATGAAAGTGAATTGGACACTTTATACAAGGACAGAGACAGCAGAGGCTTTGTGATGGATAAAGTTTATGATGATTTTCAGTATGTTTTAGCCAATATGAGGCAAAATGACGGTACTCAGAATTTGAATAAATACATGGCTGCTGCTTTTATTTCGAGGTTTATGTTGTTTGAAGGAACTTATGAACATTATCATGGATTGGATGCCGGCAGGGCTAAGAAATATCTTGAGCTTGCGGTACAGGCAGCAGAGATAGTGATGAACAGTAATAAATATAGTTTCGGAAGTGATTTTAAATCTCTATTCTCTTCAGAAAATCTGGCAGGGAACCCTGAAGTAATACTATACAGGTCTTATGATGCTTCACTTCAGATTACTCATAGTATTGGATCTTATTCCAATGGTACAGAAACAGTTGGTGTTGACGGAAATCTGGTATTGGCGAAATCATTTATCGTGAACGATGGCAACGTTTGGGAAAATTCTTCGAATCCCGGTGCATCTGACTTCTCCATAGCGAATCTTGCAAAGACAAGAGATCCACGCTTTGAAGCTACCTTCATTGACAATCCTAATGGAAATGCTACAACACTTTTGTACGAAGATAAATTTGCCTCAAGGGATGCCATTACCTACATTGGTAAAACATACCCACCTGAATGGGGTAGCAATACGAACACCAGTGATGCACCTGTTATAAGGCTGGGTGAAGTAGTACTAAACTGGATAGAAGCAAAAGCGGTACTTGCTCAATATTTTGGAGGTGTCCCTGTAACTCAGGATGACTTAAATAGATCAATCAACGCCATTCGCAATCGTCCTTTAGATGCGGCAGCTATGGCTAAAGGTGTTCAGAAAACAGCTCCCCTAATGTTATCAGCACTTCCGAATGACCCCGTACGAGATGCCGATGTACCCCAGCTTATTTGGGAAATACGAAGAGAAAGGCGCATGGAGTTTGCATTTGAAAACTTTCGTTTACTAGATTTGAAAAGATGGGATAAACTTCAGTATATGGATTTTAGTACCAATCCCGATTATTTCCTTGGGCCATGGATAAACTTACCGGTTGAATTTCCTTCTGCGTTGACATCGTCAGCAGTCACAAAAAAGAATGTCAGGGTGAAGAAAAGTGATGGAACAATCATTACCTATAATGGAACCAATGCGAGTAGTATGGTTGGTTTCTGGATGGTTGACAATGCTTCCAATAGAAATGCATTTGGCGATCAAAATTATTTGTCTCCGGTGGGCCTGCAACAAATTAATGAATACAAAGACAAGGGCTATACACTCACACAAACACCGGGTTGGCAGTAACAATCTATATATAACTTCTTCAAAAAGAGCCTCACTTATAGTGAGGCTCTTTCTTTATGACTATGTGTTCCGTTCTGAAATAAGTTGACACAAAGCCTTATTTTACACATTGGATTCAGGGAAAAAACATCTTAAAGGGATCTAAAACGATAGAGATTTATATCTCATTAAAATCAAAAACTCTCTGAAATATAAAACCCTATGTAGCTCTCAAAATACCATCATTTATGTTACCACCTGAAGTATTCGTTTATATTATATGCTCAGCATCCTAAATAAAAGCAGCAGCAGAAACCTTTAAACCCAATTACTAATTCTATCAAAAGGCACCCCCCCCAAAATAAATGATTTTTAATTTATATCGTATTCCCAAAAAATAAATACGCCAGAAAAATAGCCGTAACAATCCCTACCAGATCGGCAAGTAACATAGCTCCAATGGAATAGCGGGTATTTTTTATAGATACCGAGCCGAAATAAACGGCTACTACATAAAAAGTAGTATCAGAAGTTCCCTGTAAAACTGAGGATAAACTTCCGGCAAAAGAATCAGAACCATAAGTAGTCATGGTGTCTATCATCATTCCACGCGCCGCACTTCCGCTCAAAGGTTTTATTAACGCGGTAGGCAATCCATCCACAAAACGAGTGTCGGTTCCTAATGCCGCAAACAAGCTTCTCATACCGTCTATTATAACCTCAAAGGTGCCGCTGGTACGCAACATGCTGATAGCGACCAACATTCCCACGAGATACGGAATGATCTTTACGGCTATTTCAAAACCTCCCTTTGCGCCCTCTACAAATGCATCGAAAATATCTATCTTTTTATACAAAGCGCCCAAAATGATAAAAAAGAAAAGCATTAAAATAATACCGTTACTTAATACACCGGAAAAAGTTTGTACGCCTGTAAAACTCAAAGATTTTAAATAAATAACCATTAAAGAAATGACGGCAGAAATTCCTAATATCCACAATAAAATTACCGGTTGAAAAATATTTATTTTTTGTTTGAAAGAAACAATCAGCATGGCTGCTATGGTAGCTGCAAATGTAGCGATCATGCAGGGAATAAAAATATCTGTAGGATTACTCGCATGCAATGAAGCCCTGATTGCAATAATGCTCACGGGAATTAAGGTGAGTCCCGATGCATGCAAACACAAAAACATGATCTGAGAATTGGAAGCCGTATCCTTATTGGGATTCAATTCCTGCAAACTTTCCATCGCTTTAAGTCCGAAAGGCGTTGCAGCATTATCAAGCCCTAATAAATTAGCAGAAAAATTCATTACCATGTGCCCCATTGCCGGATGATTCTTAGGTAATTCAGGGAATAACCTGGAAAAGAAAGGACCTATGATTTTTGACAACAACCTTATCCCTCCTGCCCTTTCGGCAATACTCATAAAACCCATAAACAATGCCATGATACCAATCAGATTGATAGAAATATCAACGGCAGTTTTTGAGGTTGAAATAATGCCATCTGCATGTTGTTCTTTATAAGCAATATAAACGCCATTGGCAGTTCTGTTGTATTTGGTGGTGCCATCCGTAAACGAATTCCCTTTTTGCAAAGTGCGTAAAATGAGTGGAGATAAAGTAGCAGAATCAATACTTCTTGTGTGGGAAGTATCACCCGATTTCCCAATCACCATCCGGCTATAAATATCGGTGTTGCCCTTAATAAAAATACATTGAAAACTTGCTGCCAATATTGCTACTACAATGAAAGCCGCCCATATTCTGCTTAACGCCATAAATGAAGTTGTAAGAAACTAAGGTAAGGGATTTGTTGTTTTCCGGTAGTAGTTTTTTGTTCCTATCAAAATAATAAACCAGAAATCAACTTCATTCTTCCGTAGCAGGAAGGCCACAACTAAGAGTTGAAACCTGAACACCACAATTCATTAATTATTATTTACTTTGCTGCCTAAACGAAAATCTCTTCATGAAGAATATTACTTTCAAAAAAATACTTCCGCATTTAATTGCCATTGCTGTTTTTTTAATTGTAGCGGTGATCTATTGCAAGCCTGCAGTGGAAGGAAAAGTAGTACAGCAATTAGATACACAAGGCTGGCGTGGTATGGCACAGCAATCTTTTGAATTTAAAGATAAATATGGACATTGGCCTCTGTGGACCAACAGCATGTTTAGCGGGATGCCTGCCTATCAGATTGCACTGGATTCCAGAACCAAAATTTCATTGAGCTATCTAACTTCTGTCGTCACCCTAAATCTTCCGGCCCCTATCAGCTTCTTCTTTCTTGCCTGTATTTGTTTTTACTTTTTGTGTCTCGTCGCGGGGGCCAATCCGTGGGTGAGCATACTAGGGGGGCTGGCGTATGCCTACTCTACCTTCGACCCTATCATTATTGCGGTGGGGCATAATACACAAATGATGTCAATAGGATATGCACCGGCGGTTTTAGCAGGCTTACTTTTATTATTCCAAAAAAAATACTGGGCTGGTTTTGCCGTCACCTCTCTATTCTCCGCATTTTTAATTTCGGAAAACCACGTTCAAATAGTTTACTACACATTAATAATTGCACTTATCATGACGATAGCTTTTTTTATAAAAAGCTATCATGAAAAACAATTGGGAGCTGCGATAAAAGGCTCGGCTCTCGGGCTTCTGGCAGGAATAATCGGATTGGCATCGTGTGCGGTAACCATGTTGCCCACGTATGAATATGCCAAAGAAAGTATGCGGGGTGGAAAATCGGAACTCACTTCAGATATACAAAGCAATAAAACAAAAGGCGGTCTGGACAAAGATTATGCATTCAGGTACAGTCTTGGCTTTGGAGAAACTTTCACCTTCTTTGTTCCGGGTTTGTATGGAGGTAGTAATGGAGGTAACGAGTACAACTCTTCTTCAAAATTTGTAGGGAAATTTTCTGAAATAGGTGTGCCCGAAGAGCAGGCACTGCAATATGCCGACCACCTCTCTTATTGGGGCGACCAGCCCGGAACCTCAGGCCCTGTTTATTTTGGAGCTATTATATGCCTGCTGTTCATTTTTGGGGTCGTCTATTTAAAATCATGGTATAAGTGGTGGCTGATAGCAGCAAGCGCTTTCGGACTATTACTTGCTTATGGAGCCAATCTAAAAGGGTTCAACTATTTCCTTTTCGATTACCTTCCTTTCTACAGTAAGTTTCGCGCGCCCACTATGGCGCTTGTAATCCCACAATTATGTTTTCCACTAATGGGAGTACTTGCCCTTCATAAATTCACTTCCAATAACATAGATATTTCCGAAGCCTGGAAAAAATTGAAAACAACCGCTATCATTACGGGGATTATTGTAGTTCTGATGGCAGCGTTTTACCTTACGGCTTCTTTCAGTGGCCCCAATGACAAGGGGTTTAGAGATAATATAAAAGAGAGTATGCTGCGCCAGGTTCCTCCGGGACAGCAAGTGCCTCCACAATTGGAACAACAGGCAGAATCAACCTCAAGGAGTCTCATTTCCGCTTTACAAACCGACCGTAAAGATTTGATGGGAAGCGATCTGCTAAGGTCATTTATTTTAGTAGGCCTCGCATTGCTATTGATGGGATTATTTTTAAAGAAAAAAGTATCCTTCACCATTCTTACAGCCTCATTGATCCTGCTGACGGGATATGATCTACTCGGGGTGGCTTTGAGATATCTGAATACAGATCAATTCGTAGAGAGCACTGATTTTGAATCGGCATTTATTCCTACACAGGCTGATATTCAAATATCCAAAGACCCTGACCACGCGAATTTCAGGGTATTTAATCAAACAGTGGATTCATACAATGATGCTACCACCTCTTACCATCATAACTCCATTGGTGGTTATCATCCTGCCAAACTGGATTTGTACAATGACATCATTACAAGACAATTGAGCAAAGGGAACATGGAAGTTTTTGACATGCTAAACACCAAATATTTTATTGTACCCGATCAGCAAACAGGTAAACCCATTGCACAACTCAATCCCAATGCTTTTGGAAATTGCTGGCTGGTGAAAGGGATTAAATTTGTGGACAATGCCGACCAGGAAATGGCCGCGCTCGACCACACCGATTTGAAAGATACCGCTGTCGTAGAAAATAAATATAAAGCACAAATAAAAGCAGAACCGAAATACGATTCTATTGGTTACATTAAGCTGGTACAAAACCTGAATGATCAGATTGATTACCGCTTCTCTGCTCCGGCACCACAATTCGCTGTATTCAGTGAAGTATATTATCCCCGCGGATGGAATGTTTACATTGATGGAACCAAAACAGACTACGTAAGAACGAATTATGTTTTGCGTGGTATGTACGTACCCGCAGGAAATCATAATATAGAATTCAGGTTTGAGCCTGAGTCTTTTACCATAGGAAGAATGATAAGTATCATCGCTTCCATACTGGTAGCACTCATCCTGATTGCTACTATTATTTTCTATTGGGCAAAAAAGAAAGAACCGGATTCGCATGTGTTATAAAAGATAATCTAAGAGAATCATCTATAAACAAAAGATTTAGAAAAATAAGTAACTATGATTGTTGGAAGCGGAATGATTGCAAACAGGTTTATCAATTATAAAAATGATAAGGACAGGATTATTTTTGCATCAGGTGTTTCTAACTCAAAAGATACCATTGAACAAAACTATCTCAGAGAATTTAATCTACTCAATAAAACGATAAAAGATTATCCCGGCAAGACGCTGGTTTATTTTAGCACATGCAGTGTTGAAGACGAAGATTTACAAAACTCACGATATGTAATTCATAAAAAATCAATTGAAAATTTTATAAAAGAGAATACAAACGACTATTACCTGTTCAGGATTTCTAATCTTGCAGGCGTATCTAACAATCCATATACTCTTCTCAATTATTTTATTTTTAATATTCTTCAAAATAATACGCTAACTGTATGGAGAAACGCCTACAGGAATATAATTGGAATTGATGACATGTATTTAATCGCAGAGAACATTTTGGAAGAGAAAATATTTCTTAATACAACTATCAATATTGCGAATCCCGAAAATTATTCGGTTCCATTTATTATCAAAAAAATCGAAGAACATCTTCAAAAAAGGGCAATCTGTAATGAGATTGAAAAAGGTGATAATTACAATATTGACATTTCTCTAATTGAGCCTATCATCAAAAAGCTGGACATTCCTTTCAATGATGATTATCTTGCTTTATTATTAAAAAAATATTATCATTCAAAGTGACGTACCGGACAGCCATCGTTAAACGAAATTTAGAACTGGTTCTCATGTACCCTTTTGTACTACTTGGGAAAATTATGTCACCATTTTTCAAGCTAAAAAAAGGGCATAGGATTTTCATTTTTTCTCCTTCTGCAGATATCGGCGGATCCATACAAGTCAATATTGATCTATGTTCCTGCTTCGCAGATCAATCTCCTCTGGTTATTTTTTCAAAAAAACCAAAGAACAATGAATTTCTTCCTTTTTTTAATATGGAAAATGTAACCACTATAGATCTTCATCGTTATGTTGACCATAAATTATATCATTTTGTAAATTTCTTTTATCGTGGTGTAATTTCAGCCTGGATCAATAAAGTAGCAGACCCGATTGTAATTGGTGGTGAAAGTATATTTTTTTTCAAAGTATTACCGCATATAAAAAAAGATGCAAGGCGAATTGAAATCTGTCACCTGAACACCTGGTTTAATTATACACAGGCATTTATTAAGGATATTGACGCGAGAGTTTTCAGTACGGCAAAAATCAGAAGAGATGCGGAAGAGCTATATAAAAGAAATAGTTTGTCAGCAGTATATTTTTCAAGATTATATTTTATCAATAATAAAGTAAATATCCCTGAGCAAACTGAAATCCGGAATCAAATTTTACAAGTTGTTTTCATCGGAAGAGGAGCACCACAAAAAAGAGTACCCATTATTGCAGCCATAGCAAAAAAAATGAATGAAATGAAAACCAATATTCATTTCTCCTTTGTAGGTGATGTTGAAAAAATTATCAATCCTGTTGATTATCCATATTGTACTTTTTATGGAAATATAAAAGATAAAAACAAGATGAAAGAAGTTTATAAGAATTCTGACGTTTTAATACTAACGTCCGCGTATGAAGGACTTCCTATTGCAGTTATGGAAATGATGGCTTATGGGAAAGTAGTGGTTTCTACAGCAATTGATAGCATTCCTGATTATATTATCAATGGTGAAAATGGCTTTTTAATAGAGAATAATTCTGATGAAAACAAAATAATTGATGAAGGAATTTCTATATTACAAAACCTTATCAATAACAAAACTCTATTAGAAGAGGTTGGAGAAAAAAGCAGGATATATGCCGAAGAACATTTTAGTGGTGAAGCATTTTGTGAAAGCTATAGTAGGATTTTATTCGGTTAAATTTTCCTAAAAAGGCTTACAAAATAATTTGCTAACATCAGGGACTTTGAAATAATTCCTCTTTTCAAAGTAGATACAGGGATTCCATTTTGAAATCGGATCATCTGTTTCAGCAAAGGATGCAAAGGTTCACTATAATATTTTTCAACATCGGCCACATTTCTTACCTGTAGGTTTCTATACATACGCCAATAGTAATCATACACAAAAATATTTCTTAGAAAGTCGGTTCTCAATTTTGATTCAGAATATCTATTTTCCGGAACTTCTACACGAGGCTATCGGGGGAGTATCTACAGGTAATCTATCCGCAATACTTTTCTTTTGGAGATACCGTTTAATTTTATAATTTAGTTTTTTATTTTAAATATTTTTTAAATTGCGGATTGAAATAATAATAACTTACTTATTTACAGGGCAAAAACGTATAATTATAATTAATTGATTGTAGAATTCATTTTTGGAGCAGATCGTTCCTGATAAAACCAATACTAAGTATAGTATCTGTAATATAAAAATTTATGTTCAAATCCTTTCTTCGAATAAATAAAGCTGAATTATGAAAATAAAAATCACACTAATTACTTTCCTGATTATTTTATTAATCAATATTATATCCTGCAAAAAGAATAATGATAATTCCAAAACAAAGACTGAACTGTTGACTTCAAAAACATGGGTGTATGACGAGTACTTTGAAGGATACAACTCAAGTAACACCATCCTATATTACAAGAGAGGAAAATCCAGTAACTTAATAAACTTTGGCATCGATAGAGTCACTTTTAAATCTGATGGTACATACTCAGAAATCAATGAGACAGGAGAAACTCTTAATGGAACCTGGGCGCTATTAAATGGTGAATCACAATTACAAGTAATAAATACAACAGGTACATACATTTCAACAATAGTAGTTTTGAATAATGATAATTACTATTGGTATGATCCAAGTAGAGCAAATGGAATTTTTGCAAAAATGGTACATTAATACAGTAAGTTATTCATTTTAAGCAAAAAAGAACTAAAACTAATGCATTAAAATATAATATAGAAATCTCTATACACTTCTACACGAACTATCTTATTTGCTTCATCCCCTGCAATAATCATAAACACAAATGTTTTTCCTGATGGTAAACCCCGTTTTTGGGATCAGAAAATCATTCTGGGGAATTTCAACTTCAGGTTTTCTGAAGGTATAGCTAGTAAATCTGTCGGCAATACTTTTTGGAAGATATCGTTTAATCATATAATTTAGTTTTTATAAATTTATTCAAATCTCTCTTGCGGGTCTTTCTACTAATTAAAAGAATTCAATTTTATTTATAGAAATTCCGCTTACAGAAACTAACGGACAAGCCGAAAACCGCTTTTTGAAAGAGTAGGCAAAAAAGTATTATTACAATGAGAAAAATTTTTATGGCATCTATTGCCCTAACCACTTTTGCAGCCTGTATTGCATTATTTCAAATAACAAGTTGTACAAAAAGCAACGCGGGAACAAACAACTGCCCACCTGCCACATATCCTATAACAGGATTATGGGAAGGCACCTACCAAACTGACCAGATAAGTCATGCCCCTGCCTATGAAAGTTTTGCAATTTATCCTGATGGTACATTTTTGAGAAGAAGTAAAGTAGTATCATCTACAGAATATGCACTTTTCAAGGGAACCTGGAAATTAATCGGAAATATTTTGGAATACAGAGACAGCACTTTATCATATAGTGTAGGCTACATTATTGACACCGGCACTCTAACTTTTAGTGATTCCGGCAAATTAAGTAATGGCACATGGCAAGTCGTTAGCGGACAATCGTACACTGGGACCTTCCAAAATATGACTCGAATAAATTAAAAACAATTCACATTTTCTTTTGCACATTTGATTAAATGAGAAATTCACTATGCAGAAAAAGAAGCCTATAATGCGTGGAAACTCTTCTTTAATAACGGGAAAGCAAAAAACGATACCGACAAGTCTCCATTTCTTATAGACGGAATTCATTTTTATTCTCTATTTTTCGATTCGCATACCTTCATTTTCTATCAATTCAAATTTTTTTAAAAAGGCTTACAAAATAATTTGCTAACATCAGGGACTTTGAAATAATTCCCTTTTTCAAAGTAGATAAAGGGATTCTAATTTGAAACTGGATCATCTGTTTCAGCAAAGGATGCAGAGGTTCCCTATAATATTTTTCAACATCGGCCACATTTCTTACCTGTAGGTTTCTATACATACGCCAATAGTAATCATACACAAAAATGTTTCTCAGAATAGCATATCCCATTTTATCAATCATCAAATGATTTTCGGGAATTTCAACTTCCGGTTTTCTGAAAGTGTATTTAGTAACCTGCTCATCATTAATACCCACATTTATTAAAACACTATTGATATAAAAGTAATTTCCAGTCTTTTTAAGGCAGCGGATATAATATTCAAAATCAACAACCCATTTAAAATCTTTATCGTACCAAACACCCAAATCTCTCTTTATTAAAGTACAACTTGGATTTCCTATGTATTGTTTTTTAAAAAGATTTAAAGGTCCTATCCATAGCAGGAGTTGGCCTAACAGGCTTACATAAACACTTTTCATTGACTCCGAATTTTCTTCCACATTATTATAAGCAGAAAAAAAGAAGAGACAATCCGGTTTTTTAAGAGTTGCTTCATAAAATTTCCGCAACGAATTTTCATCAGCAAACCAATCGTCATCGTGCATTAGCTTTATCCAGGTACCT
Source organism: Ginsengibacter sp. (assembly GCA_039937655.1). Taxonomy (GTDB): domain Bacteria; phylum Bacteroidota; class Bacteroidia; order Chitinophagales; family Chitinophagaceae; genus Ginsengibacter. The sequence goes on along the minus strand of JBDTGA010000107.1, from coordinate 34,802 downwards.
TTTGCTTTTCTAATGGCTTCGTTCCAGTTTTCCGGCGTTCCAAGGGGAGTAATATTCTTTTGATAAATAATTGAAAAGTTCTGTTTGTACTTTTCAATAAAATCCTGAACAGTACTGTCACTGCTATCATCAGTAATAACAACTTCAAAATCCTTGAATGACTGAATAACGATACTCTCCATTAATCGCTCCAGGTAGTTTATTCGTTTATAAGTGGGTATGCAAATTGAAATTTTCACTAACTGCTAAACATATTAAATAAAAATTAATTGGGAAAAGATCTTTTCCGACACATAAAAATCCAAATACTCTACTGTATTATTTTGACCTGCTAAACCAGCGCTTTTTTTTGTTGCCGAACCTATCATTAAAATCACTGATCCATTTCTCATCAAATACATTAATAAGTCTCTGAGGTAAACAATAAATTACATCATCCGCAATTGTTACCAAATTAGAAGGGAACTGGCTTTTTAGCAATAAAAAAATCTCATCGATTCTTGGCCATTGTTTATTGTCATGGGGAGGAGGAAGTGGCCCAAGAAATGCCCGGGCATCATCAATCAGAATAACCGAGTTTGAAAAATCCTTCAATGCTTTGATTTCATCTATCAAAGGGCATTCCATTTCCTTACCGACTTCTGTTACATTACACCAATGCCCGTCCAGCCAAAATATGCAATCACCTTTCAATTCTTTAGTGAGAACCGGCAAAATATCTTTACTGTTTCCTACATAAAACTTAACATTGGAAGGGCAATCCGGATTTTTAGAAGTTTCTTTACTGATTGCAGGATCAATCTCGATCGTATAAACATTGTCGAAAAATGCGCCGGCCCAGAAACACGTTCCACCCTTATAAGTTCCCGTTTCCACAAAATTCTTAATGTGGCCTCTTTCTTTAAACAAAAGGACAATTCCTTTAGGTATTGAAAAGCTTACATAACCCATTGCAACAAAATTATTTTAGATTCAAAAAAATTAATATCCACTCTTCCTAAATACTCTTTTAGTAAGAAAATTATTAAAAACAATAAATGGCAAACTCAATATCATCCACACCAAAGCTACTATCTTCAGACCATAATGATCCATTTTTAATAAAAAATTGATGAAGTATCTAAAAGAATATCTCATGATTACTTTCCTGAAAATTTTTGATAAAATATCTATTTTCGAAATTGGTTTCCTTATGCTTTCAAATAAAAATTTAACGGTGTTTATAGGATAATCCTTCTCAAAATCAACATCTTTCCCTATACTGCTTAAACCTCCAGTAGAATAAAAAGCAATCACTTCATTATAATAAACATGTTTTACACCATTGATCCAGCAATGCAAATTAAAATTATAGTCGGCTTTCTTTTTATACTTCAAACTATATTTCCCAATCCTATCAAAAACATTTTTTTTGAAGAAAATAGCCTGATGGCAAATGTTATGCTTCAATAATTTTTCAATCCCAAAACATCCATCATAAACAGAATTTAATTGTTCATGCCATACATCTCCATAAATTATATCGGTATTGTATTTCGTTATTGCTTTTGAAATGGTATCCAATACCGTGTTAGAATAAAAATAATCATCCGAGCCTAAAAAATACATCCACTTTCCTTTTGAAATAGAAATTCCTTTGTTCATCGCATCATACACTCCTTCGTCATGCTCTGAATAAATCTTTATCCTACTATCCTTATCCTGGTATCTAGCGATTTTAGCAACGGTACTGTCTGTAGAACCTCCGTCAATGATTAAATATTCATAATTCTTGAAATTTTGCTGCTGTACACTTTCAATACAACGTGCTATAAATTTCTCAGAATTGAATACAGGAGTAATTATCGAAAACAAAACTGTATTGTCCGGCATAATTATTTTGACTTGATAAAGACGGCATCTGCCTGTAAAATGAGATTTGTTTCTGGAGATCTTAGTTGCTCAATATTCCCTGCATAATTAAATCCAAGCTCCCTGAACATATCATAGATTTCTGAAAAAAGAGGTTGCCCTTTATAAAGTTCAGAAAAGGATACTTCACAAAGAATCAAATCTGCCTTTTGAATAACAGATGTACCACCTCTGATTACTTTATCCTCAAAGCCCTGCACATCAAGCTTTACAAGTAAGGGCAGTTGAAACGGTTCATCTTTCATCAAATGATCCAGTTTTTCAATTTTCACTTTAATAGGATTCGTTTTGGCGGCATATTCAAAACTATTAAGGTGATTTTGAGACATATCTAATAAGGATGAAGAAGGAGAATATTCATTCTTATTGAAAGAAATCTCTCCTTCAGTATCACCTAATGCAACATTTATTCCTTTAAAGTATTTTGAATTTTTAAAATTTCGACAGAGTAAATCAAAAGTTTCAGGAATTGGTTCAAAAGCATAAATAAAAGTATTGGGGAAAAGAGTTACCATCTTATCTGCAAACTGGCCCTCATTGGCACCTACATCAAGGATGGTTTTAAAACCAAAATCTTTTAGCCATTTGAATTCTTTGGTCAGATCTTCTGTATCTATACGCCCTGTTATATAAGAAGGGTTGTATTTGACAATATCATACCCCAGCTTATGCATTATTCTTCTTATAAACAGTCTCATAAATTTATACGCTTATGAATTATATTTCGATTATTAGTAAAAGTTCAACTATAAAAGCTTCGAAAGAAATAATTTCAATGCTTCTTTCTTGGGATCATCAAAATTAAAACTTATACAGTCAGTATAATAAGTATGCAAATCTAACCATTTATAGGAATTTTGTTTAATTACCTCTTCCAAACGATCAAGCCCATATCTATTGGACTTATTAAATACATCTATAAAATCATCACCTAGCTTTTTATTACACACCCATGCTGCAAATACAAAAGGTAATTCCGTAAATTTTTGCCATTCCAGTCCCAGATCATAAATGTAAGGCGAAACCTTTCTTTGCAACAAAGCCCGGTCACCAATTACAAGCCCCGCTGTAGTCCCTGATATTTTAGATTGATAATCACCTGAAGTTTCTTCAAAAGCTACTTCTAATTTCCAGTAATCTCTGATTAGAACTTTCAACAACGCCACCGAAGTACGACTTTGATAATCGAGCAAAACCCGCTCTATCTTGTACATCGGAACTTCACTGAAGAGACATACGCTCGTTACCTCCCCAACACATCCTATACAATAGTCGGAAATGATATGATATTCCTCCATTTCCGGGATAATGGCAACCGGTACCAATCCAACGTCAATCTCGTTTTCCAATAACATACAAGCAATTTTGGAAGGATAATCTATCAAAAGGTCCACTTCATCTTTCATCATCCCTTGTTCAAATCCGTAGATCAATGGTTTGGTATTAAGATAGCTTACCGCACCAACCCGTATTTTTTTCTGCACCGTTTACTTTAATTTTGCCGCAAATTTAATTCAGAAAGCTGAAAGATGTCCTTATAGTCATCATGAGCTAAAAGCTAAAAAATAAAACATGGAATTACAATCCCTTACTGCCATCTCCCCTATTGACGGGCGTTATCATAATCAGCTTCAGCATCTCGATGAATATTTCTCTGAATTCGCTTTAATAAAATACCGTGTAAGAGTAGAGGTTGACTATTTTCTGTTCTTATCGGAAAAGAAATTTTTCAAAATTTCCACTTCTTTAAAGAAACAAATATTAAAAGCTGCCGAAGAGTTTTCAATTGCCGATGCAGAAAAAATAAAAGCTACCGAAAAAATTACAAACCACGATGTGAAAGCGGTTGAATACTTTTTGAAGGAAAAGTTGCAAAGCCTCGGGGGTGAAACTTTACAAGAATGGATTCACTTCGGATTAACCTCTCAGGACATTAATAATACTGCACTCCCTCTTTTATGGAAAGATTCTGTAGAGCATGAATATTTACCTGCCATTATCAATCTGCAACATACATTGTATGCACTGGCATTGAAATGGAAAAGTATTCCCATGCTCGCCAGAACGCACGGACAGCCTGCCTCCCCCACCATGCTGGGAAAAGAGATCATGGTTTTTGTGGAAAGAATAGAAGATCAGATACAGCAATTCAGTTACATTCCTTTCACCGCAAAATTTGGCGGTGCTACCGGGAATTTCAATGCCCATTACGTAGCATATCCCAAAACAGACTGGATCAGCTTTGCCAATGCTTTTTTAGAAGAAAAACTGGCGCTCCAACGGCAACAATATACCACACAGATAGAGCATTACGATTTGCTGGCTGCACATTTTGATGCCATCAAAAGAATAAATACCATCCTCATAGATTTATGCCGTGATATCTGGACTTATGTCAGCATGGATTATTTCAAACAAAAAATAAAAGCCGGTGAAATAGGCAGCAGTGCCATGCCACATAAAGTAAACCCGATAGATTTTGAAAATGCCGAAGGAAACCTCGGTATCGCAAATGCTTTATTGGAGCATCTTTCAGGTAAACTTCCTCTCTCCCGGCTTCAAAGAGACCTCACCGATTCCACTGTTATCAGAAATATCGGAGTACCCATTGCACACACATTACTCTCTATTCTTTCGCTCGAAAAAGGACTCGGAAAATTAATTTTAAATGAACCAAAGCTTCATGCCGACCTTGATAACAACTGGGCGGTGGTTGCCGAAGCCATTCAAACCATTTTGCGGCGAGAAAATTACCCAAAGCCTTATGAGGCATTAAAAGATCTGACCAGAGGAAAGAGTTCTATTGACAAAAAAGCTATTCACACTTTTATTGACTCACTTAAAATTTCCAAAACGCTGAAGAAAGAACTGAAAGCAGTTACCCCTTTCAATTATACAGGGTTTTGTGATTTTTAAACAAGATCTATCTAAACATTTAGCATAGGTAGTTGCTGGGATTCTATCCACGGTTCAGAAGGAACTAAAAGCTTTTGCACCCCTTAATTATTCGGGATCTGCAATTTTTAGAAGAAACTCTTTTTTAGATATTATTTTTATTTTTTCTTTATCTTCGGCTTCAACTAACTATCTTTCTAAGACACATTCTTCCAAAATCCATATTGTTTTAATTTTTAAATCAACAACATGAGGTCAAAAATTCTACCCATCCTAATATTACTGACTTTTTTTGCGAAGCCAATGGAAAGCGTTGCCCAGGTTAATGTGCAGGATTCTCTGGCACTTGTAGATTTTCATGATAATACGTATGGTGCCCATTGGCGGGGCGATCCCAGTAAAAGATGGGACCTATCTACCCCTGTAAGCGGATGGAATGGGATTGGCATCACTAATAACCGGGTCACCAGTATCAAATTAGTGGGACTAATTGATTCAGGAAGGATACCCTCTTCCTTTGGAAACATGACAGCATTAACAAGTATCTATTTCCTCGATGACAAGATTTACATGGCTCCTTTACCAGAATCCTTCAGCAATCTTATTAATCTGACAAGCCTTAAAATGTCTGCCGTATTTTGGTATTTACCCTTCCCTAAATCCATAACTAACCTTCCAAAATTAACTCACCTCGATTTGCAGGATAATTTTTTTTTGGATTCTATCCCGTCTTCTTTAGGAAATCTAACTCAACTACAATACCTGGACTTAAGCAGATGCTTTTCGTATAATGGTAGTAATCTTCCTGTTGAGTTAGGGAATTTAATAAACCTGCAAGCCTTAATCTTAACTTCAGCAAACATATCTGACACCATTCCTGAATCGCTTACGAATCTTAATTCCCTTGAAAATTTAGATGTATCCGGCAATAAATTAACAGGCTATATCCCCTTTGCACTCAATAATCTACAAAAATTAATCTATCTGGGTCTTAACGATAATGAGTTTACCTTTCAGGTATTGGAGCCATTTATACAAAATGCCCATTCCCTTAATAAAACTTATACTGATTTAATAATTAGCCCACAAGCAAATATTAATATCAACAGACATCAGGAAAAGCTAGCTGTGTCTGCCGGAGGCAACTTGAGTAACAATACATACCGTTGGTATAAAACAGGTACCGGGTTAGTTGCCACAAAGAACGGTGACTCTACCTATACTCCCATTACTACGGGGAATTATTATGTGGAAGTTACTAATTCAATCGCAATAGGACTTACTTTAAGCAGTAACACCATTAATTTTGATTTCCTTCTTGCAGATGCCAATACTACTGTTGTACAAAATATTACCGGGACAGATACCACCTATATTAATAATGGCTTTTTCAGGATAGTAAGTATAAAACCCATAGAAGGTGCTAATGCGCTTTCCGGCAATGTTAGTGCTACCGTTACTATTGATCCGGCTGTGAAGACTTTTAATTCGCAGCCTTATGTACAAAGGCATTATGATATTACTCCATCGGTAAACGCTGAAAATGCTCAGGCGATCGTTACTCTTTACTTTACCCAGCAGGATTTTGACAATTACAATAATTATGTAATTGCCAATAATTTGAGTTACCCTTTATTGCCAACAGGTGGTGTTAATAATGGCAATGTGCGTATCAGCCAGCTTCATGGTTCATTTACTGCCTCACCTGATCCGGGAAATTATAATAGCGGCGATAATATATTGATAAAACCCGCTGTTGCCTGGGATCCGGTAAACAATTGGTGGGTACTCACCTTTCCTGTAAACGGATTTAGCGGCTTCTTTATAAATACTATCAATGCTGCTTTACCACTTACTCTTTTACAATTTTATGGAACAGCAGAAGAGAATATGACAAAACTCAGGTGGCAGACAACTGAAGAAATAAATACAAAACAATTTATTGTTCAACATAGTAATAATATAGGTTTCAATGATATTGGGATTATACCTGCACAATCAATTAGAGGAGCCAATAATTACACTTTCGTAGATAAAAATCCCAATATCGGAAATAATTTTTATCGTTTAAAAATGATAGATATTGATGGTCACTTTACTTATAGTGATGTTATTAAGATAAATTTTTCAGGAAATGGTGTAAGTATGAAACTTTATCCAAATCCGGTCACGGCGGAACTCAACGTGAAAATTAATTCACCGAAAGCCCAAAATATTAATTTAAAGATAACAGACGCATTGGGTAAATCAGTATATCAAGAAATAATCCCAGCCAATGCCGGAACTAATTCTCATTCGATTAATGTAGAAAAGCTATCTGCCGGTATATATTATTTGAACGTAATGATAAATGGTAAACTGATAAAAGCATCGTTTGTAAAAGATTAAAAGAACTGATACCAAACATCACCCCTCCTGATGACTATTGGAACTCCGAATGAGAAGGGGCTCCAAACACTCGATCAGTACGGCTTTAAAAAAAACATAAAGTATTAGTCGGACAATAATGACAATTCCATCATACTGCAAAAGGGGTGAAACCGTGAGTCTTCAATTTGGAAAACTCACGGTTTTATTATAAGAACGCAAAGCATCTTTCCTTCGTGCTCTTTGTGCCTTTGTGTTTACCCCGTTGGATTAAATGGATTAGAATTTAGTTATTAGCCGTGAACGTTTTAATCCTACGGGGTAAAAAAACTTTTGCGAAGAAATAGAAGAGAGAAATGACCACCAGGATCTTGACTCTAATTGCCTGTATGGAAAAGAAATCTTTTCATCTACCAAATCCAATTCACTAATTGGCCCCTTGCGAACTATAAGTGGAAAACTTCGCTGAGACATTAACTGCTTGTAGAAATATAGATAAGAAGGAGTCGTTATCTTGATAAGACATATCCAATTATCAATTTTCAACTCTTACTTGTGTATCTCACTCGTAAAATGAAATTCGATATCAGGATGGTTGGTACGTTCCGTATTTAAGAACCATTCGCTTTGTGCGAGATAGACAAACAATCCATCTTTATCTTTTGCGATGTTACTCGATTTGAATTTGATAAATTCATCTATCTTTTTCGGATCTCCTGAAGTGATCCAGCAAGCTTTATAATAAGAAAGAGAATTGAGTTGTACTGATGCGCCATATTCATGTAAAAGGCGGTACTGAATTACCTCAAACTGTAATTCTCCTACACAACCTATGATCTTTTTATTACCTCCAAACTGTGTAAACAATTGTGCCACTCCTTCATCGGTTAATTGCAACAACCCCTTTTCAAGTTGTTTGGTCTTCATCGGATCCTTGTTCACTACTTCCCTGAAAATTTCTGGTGAGAATGATGGAATACCAGTGAAATAAAAATCTTCTCCTTCAGTAAGGGTATCTCCTATTTTAAAATTGCCGGTATCAAATAAGCCCACTACATCACCCGGATATGCAGACTCAATAATATCTTTATCCCTCGCCAGAAAGGTATATGGATTACTGAATCTAACATTCTTGCTCAGACGCACATGATGAAAATATTTGTTGCGCTCAAATTTTCCGCCGCACACACGTAGAAAAGCAATCCTGTCACGGTGTCGCGGATCAAGGTTGGCATGAATTTTAAATATAAAGCCACTGAATTTATCTTCGGCAGGTTCCACCATGCGGGTAGTTGTAGCCCTGGGCTGCGGTAATGGTGCTATCTGTATAAAAGTCTCTAGCAATTCCTTTACACCAAAATTATTGATGGCACTTCCAAAAAAGACCGGGGCGATCTTCGCTTCCAGATAAGGCTGCCTTTCAAAATCGCCGTAAACACCATTCAGCAATTCTACATCTTCTCTTAATTGAGTAGCATCTTTTATACCCAGCTTCTGCTCTACTATTTGATCATTGATATTTTCGATTGGCAAATCTTCCTCTGTTGTCTTTTGATTCGGATTAAATAAAAGGAGGCTTTTGGCATATAAATTATAAACACCTTTAAAATCTTTTCCCATACCGATGGGCCAGCTCAAAGGATGTAGCTGAATATTCAATTCAGATTCTATTTCATCCAAAAGGTCAAAAGGATTTTTCCCATCCCGATCCAGTTTATTTACAAAAACAATCACAGGCGTGTCACGCATACGGCACACTTCTACCAGCCTTTTGGTCTGCTCTTCTACCCCCTTCACGGAATCTATGACCAGCACCACACTATCCACAGCAGTCAAAGTGCGGTAAGTGTCTTCTGCAAAGTCTTTATGCCCGGGAGTATCCAGCAGATTTATCAAAATACCTTTATACTCAAAACTCATTACGGAAGTGGCTACAGAAATTCCACGCTGCCTTTCTATATCCATAAAATCGGAGGTAGCGTGTTTTTTTATCTTATTGCTTTTCACCGCTCCGGCAGTTTGTATGGCACCACCAAAAAGCAAAAACTTTTCCGTAAGTGTAGTTTTTCCCGCATCGGGGTGAGAGATGATTGCAAATGTCCTTCGCTTCTTTATTTCGTTAATCAACCTTGTATTTACTTCCGCCTGCATTTTTATTTTAGAAATTTTTGGGTGCGAAGGTAAGCCAAATGCCTTCCTGAGCCCAAAGAAGGTCAAAATATTAGTAAACGCCTGCGAAAACCAAACAGCTCACATAGGCGACATCAGAGGGAATGGAGACCAACATCTTTATGAAACCTGACCACCGCGAAGTAGAAATAAATTACAGAGTTGCCTAAAAGGTTCCCACCGGTTTTTAAAAACTTTCTATGATACCCACTGCCACTGTATTGTTGGTATATTCATCAATCAATACAAATGAGCCATTGGCAGGATTGTCCCGGTATAAATCCACAAAAATCGGTTTGGCTATTTTGATCACCACCTTACCGATGTCATTCAGTTTCAACTCCCCCACCTCTTTTTTCTCTTCCATTGTATTGATATCAAGTACATTTTCCAAAGCAGTTAATCTGGCTTTTACCAGATTCACATTGTGCTGAAGTAAAAAAGATTTACCCGAGGTGAGCGGCTGATCTTCCATCCAGGCCAAAGTTGCCGTAAATGAGCTGCCACAGTTACATCCTGAAGATACTTCCACAATCATATCCCCCCGGCTTACATCCACATCATCTTCCAGTTCCACTACAATACTTTCTCCCGCAAGAGCTGTATCCACATTTTTTTCAGATACCATCAGTGTTTTGATGACTGATTCTTTCAAAGACGGCAATACCATCACTTTTTCCCCTGTGTGCAAACTTCCGGTTTTCAATCTTCCGGCATAACCTCTAAAATCATGATGATCCTCATTGCGCGGGCGAATTACATACTGTACAGGGAATCTTGCTGAAAGGGATTTTTCTTTTGAATTCACCTGAACGGCTTCCAGCAATTTTAATAAGGAAGGCCCCCGATACCAATCCATTCTTTCAGAATCATTCACTACATTATCACCATCACGCGCTACCACCGGAACGAAATGCAACGTTCCTTCGTAACCGATTTTTTTTGCCAGAACCATAAATTCTTTCTGTATGGAAAGAAAAACAGCCTCATCAAAATTAACAAGGTCCATTTTATTGACACATACAAAAACAGTATCTACCTTCAGGAGAGAAGAAATAAATAAATGACGCTTAGTTTGCTCAATGATCCCGTTTCTTGCGTCTATCAGGATGATGGATACCTGTGAGTGAGAAGTACCGGTGATCATGTTTCTCGTATATTCTATATGCCCGGGAGTATCTGCTATAATGTATTTTCTATGAGGAGTGGAAAAATAAATATTCGCCACATCAATGGTGATCCCCTGTTCCCTCTCGGCAATTAAACCATCCGTTAATAAAGAAAGGTCGGTAAAGTCAAGGCCTTTTCGTTTACTTGTTACTGTTATAGCATCGAGTTTATCTCTGGTAATTGATTTGGTATCATGTAATAATCTCCCGATCAATGTACTTTTTCCATCATCTACACTCCCTGCGGTTGCAATTCTTAAAACATCCATAGTATCAATTTGGTGATTTTATATTAAAAGAAATAATTAAAAAGCATTACATCATTTTAAGCTTCTTTGTTTATAGAATAAGGTGTTTAATTCATTAACCCGACATTGAAGCTGGCAACTCCCAACAGATACCTGCCTTCGTTAGGCTGAGGCTGACAACTTCTAAAAGTAACCTACTTGTTTCCGTTTTTCCATTGCGGCCTCAGAACGCTTATCGTCAATACGGGCACCCCTTTCAGAGATAGTAGCTTCCATGATCTCATCAATCACCAAATCCAGTGTATCTGCATTAGATAATACTGCGGCAGTACAGGTCATATCGCCGACGGTACGAAACCTGACTTTTCCTGTGAATGGAATTTCATCCTGGCTGGTATTAAGGAAAGATGAATAAGGCCAGTAAAAACCATCGCGCATAATGATCTCCCGCTCATGCGCAAAATAAATGGAGGGTAATTTTAATTCTTCTTCCCGTATATAATTCCATACATCCAGTTCGGTCCAGTTGGAAATAGGAAATACCCTTACATTTTCTCCCACATGAATACGTCCATTCAACATTTCAAATAATTCGGGACGTTGTTTCCTGGCATCCCATTGCCCGAAATCATCACGCACTGAAAAAATTCTTTCTTTGGCCCTCGCTTTCTCTTCATCTCTTCTTGCACCGCCGATACAAGCATCAAATTTGAATTCAGCAATCGCATCAAGCAGGGTGACGGTTTGTAACACATTACGACTTGCATATTTCCCGGTTTCTTCTTTTGCTTTTCCCTGATCTATAGAATCCTGCACATTACGCACAATCAACCTCATTTCTTTTCCTTTTGCCAAATGATCTCTGAATTCAATTGTTTCAGGAAAATTATGGCCAGTGTCAATATGCATCATCGCAAAAGGAACTTTAGCCGGATAAAATGCTTTGTGGGCAAGATGAACCAGAGTAATAGAGTCCTTTCCTCCCGAAAAAAGCAATACCGGATTTTCAAACTGAGCCGCCACCTCACGCATTATATAAATAGCTTCATGTTCAAGCTCACGCGGAAAATAATTCTTCGATTGATTCATAATTTAATTATTTATTGATGTGCAGACCACATTCTTTTTGAGAAGTTTCCCACCACCAGCGGCCTGCTCTTGCATCTTCACCGGGTTCTATGGCACGGGTACACGGAGCACAACCGATACTCACAAACCCCTTATCATGCAAAGTATTATAGGGTACCGAATAAACTTTTATATACTCTATTACCTGATCATAGCTCCAATGCAATAAGGGATTGTATTTGTACAATTGTTTGTCTGCAAGCCATTCGATCACTGGAAGATCGTGACGCAATGCCGTTTGTGAAGATCGTAATCCCGTTACCCAAACAGACACTCCTTCAAGCGCTCTGTTAAGAGGCTCTACCTTTCTCACATTGCAACATAATTTTCTCTCTTCCACCGAATTATAAAACAGATTAATGCCCCGTTCATTGACCATTTTCTCCACTGCTTCTGCCCGTGGAAAATAAATCTCAATCTTTCTTTTATAACAGGCTTCTGTTTTTTCAATCAGTTCATACGTTTCGTTAAATAACCTGCCCGTATCGAGTGTAAAAATGGAAATGTCAATAGCATTCCGGGAAATAATATCCGTCAGTACCTGATCTTCCTGCCCCAGTGAAGAAGAGAATTTTATTTTGCTTGGATATAATTCCGTCATTTTCCGCAATCCTTCTTCAACAGAAACATTCCTTAAAAACTCTTCTAATTGTTTTAAATCTTTCATGCCTTATTGGTAAAATAGGCCCACAGCCTGTCATGAAAATAAAAAAGGATTATTTTGGTAAAAACCTCTACCGAGCCAATGCTCAGGGCAAATTTCCACTGACCGGTGATCAAATAAGAAATGATGATCGTATCTATTGTACCTACCAGCCTCCACGAAATTCCTTTCCCGAAACTAATAAGCTGATCCTTTCCTTTCTTTGATACCTGTACCTTATTTTTTACAAACAAATCCAATATCATACTTCTGCTTTAGGATAATTCAGGTTGTGGAGTATAACGTAAATAGGAGTTTACCACTTTTACTCCTTTCGGAAATTTTTTCTGCGCATCTTCCAGACTTAATGATGGGGGAATAATCACATCTTCTTCATAATTCCAATCTACCGGAGTAGAGACACTATGTTTAGAAGTAAGTTGAAGTGAATCAATCACACGCAATACTTCCGTGAAATTTCTACCTGTAGAAGCCGGGTAAGTAAGCATTAATTTTATTTTTTTATCAGGCCCAATGATGAACAAAGAACGAACGGTAGCAGTAGTAGAAGCGTTCGGATGAATCATTCCATAAAGGTTGGCTACAGTCTTGTCTTCATCTGCGATGATCGGGAATTCAACATTTACATGTTGTGTTTTGTTGATATCATTCCTCCATCCCAGATGCTTATCCAATGGATCTACACTTATGGCGATTATTTTTACCCCACGCTTATCGAATTCACTCTGAAGCGCTGCTGTTCTACCCAATTCAGTAGTACATACGGGAGTATAGTCGGCAGGATGAGAAAAAATAACTCCCCAATGGTTGCCGAGGAATTCATAAAAATTAATCTTACCTTCTGTTGTTTCTGCGGTAAAATCCGGTGCAATGTCGCCTAATTGTAAACTCATATTTGTATTTTTTTATTAAAAGATTTCGCGAATATAGTAATACTCTACTAATTTAGTAGGGATTAATTTAATAAATTTGCAATTGTGGAAAAGAAATATCTACCAAACTAAAACAATTGCAAAAGATATGCTTTCAAAAAAAACTCAATACGCTTTCAGGGCACTCGTTCACCTTGCAGAAAACTATGGCGGATCACCGATAGGGATCTCTACCATTTCTTCACAACAAAGAATCCCTTTGAAATTTCTGGAGAATATCCTCAATGAATTGAAGAAAGCAGATCTTTTAGAAAGCAGAAAGGGAAGAGGTGGCGGCTATAGCCTGAAAGTATCTCCGAAGAAAATAAATCTTGCTACCGTTATCAGAGTTATCAACGGCCCTATCGCTTTGCTGCCCTGTGTGAGTTTAAATTTTTATGAGCGTTGTAAGGATTGCAATGAAGAAACCTGTGGTATGAGAAAAATGATGATCATAGCAAGAGATGCCACCCTGAAAGTCTTGGAAAAAAGGACATTGTATGATATGATGAAAGAGGAAATAAAAATCTAGAATTTTAAATTAGAATTTTAAATTAGAATTTTAAATTATTCAAACTCCTCCTTTGGAGGGTAAAGATACATTTCCTGATGCCCTTCCCACACTGCTCTTTCCAAACCGGTTCTTTACATCGTCCAACGCTTTGTACAAAACATTTCTTCGTTGCGTATCATGAAACAAATTGGTTTGTACCGAATCATTATTAAAATCGCTGAGCCGCACTCCCAATAGCCTTACAGGATTTCCTTTCTTATACAATTTATGAAAAAGAGCTTTGGCAACCGGTATAATCTCGTCATCGGCAGAAGTATAAGGAATACTTACCTGCCGGGAAGTGGTCTCAAAATCGGGGTATCGCAATTTGATGGCAACACATCCTGCTACTTTTTCTTCTTTACGAAGATCAAAACAAATCTTTTCGGCCATACGAACAATTTCACTCATAAGGAATTCCACATCAGAAACATTTTCTTCAAATGTATTTTCTTTCGAAATGGACTTCGATTCCCGATATTCTGTAATGACAGAGGTATGTGTGCCCTGCGATTTATTCCAAAGTTCATTACCCCATTTACCCAAAATCCTTTCTACGTTTTCGGGAGTACTGTCTTGAATATCTCTTATTAATTTAAACCCGTGATAGTTCAATATTTTTTCTGTCTGCTCCCCTATCCCCGGAATCTTATTCACAGCAAGCGGTGCCAAAAATTCTTTTTCCTTTCCTAAAGGGACCTGGAGAAATCCATTCGGTTTGGCTTCATTGGTAGCCATTTTTGCGACCATTTTATTTTTTGCGATACCGAAAGAAATAGGAAGACCGGTTTCATTGGTTATCAATTCGCGCAATTCAATCGTCCATTTCAGCGGATCAAAAAAGGTATCCATACCGCTGAGATCAACATAAAATTCATCTACCGATGCTTTCTCAAAAAGAGGTGCTTTAGAAGCAATGATCTGTGTAACCCACTGGGAATAACGTGAATATTCTGAATAAGTTCCTGAAACCACAATCGCCTGAGGGCATAGCCGCATAGCGGTTTTCATAGGCATCGCCGAGTGTACTCCAAACTTTCTTGCTTCATAAGTGCAGGTGGTTACGATCCCCCTTTCATTGTGGCCGCCCACAATCACAGGCTTCCCTTTCAACGAAGGATTCTTTAAAATCTCTACGGATACGAAAAAAGAATCAAGGTCAAGATGAGCTATTATGGTAGAAGGAGCAGGCATAAGAACTGTAAATTTACACTTTCCATTTCATCAGGCATTCTTATAAATATCCAGTAATCCATCGGGAAGACTTACATAAAGTTTACGTTTTTTCTTATCAATCTTTTCTAATGAATCTTCATGTATCGGGATGAGTACTTCTTTCCCCTCAATGATAATGGCACACAATACCTGATGCGGTTGCTCTATTACTTCGGTTACTTCGCCTAATTCTTCATGATCACTGACAATGGTAAACCCGAGAAAAGAAATGGGGGCCGCCACCGCAGCGAATTTTTTAAAATCCTCCTCACTCAGCCATACTTCTTTCTTTACGAATATATGAGCCGCCTCTTTGGATTGTATCTCTTCAAGTGAAATGAAAATTTCCTTTTCGTTCTTTATCTTGGCCGATGAAACAAAATAGGGAAGGAAGCTGTCTTTTTTTTCTTCCATAAAAATAGTCTCCAGTCCTTTGAGAGATGTCTTTTTCCCAAGGCTGTGTTCAAGTACCAATTGGCCCTCTACACCAAAAGTGGCTGCCAACTTTCCTATCTTAAAATATTGTTCCATCAGGGCAAATATAATTTAATTGATTTATTGGTTGGGAAGTTCAGAAATAAAATGAGTACGGATTTTCAATTAAAAACTTATTTTTAGGTTAGATAAACGGGCTCCCCTTTCCCAATAATTTTTAAAACCATTGATACAGATAAACGAAATCACGATCAGAAATAACCTAAATCCCGGGGATATAGGCTATATCATTTATTTACACGGAAATTCATACAAGGAGGAATACAATTACGGAACAGAATTTGAGATATATGTAGCATCAGGACTATTGGAATTCTATCAACAATATGATCCCAGGAAAGACAGGATATGGATATGTGAGCATCAACATAGAATAATTGGGTCTCTTGTGTTGGTACACCGGAAAAACAATTCGGCCCAGCTCCGGTTTTTCTTAATAGAGCCTGCTTACCGCGGCCTTGGCCTGGGCAAAAAATTGATGGAATTATCTATGGAGTTCTTTTATCAATCCCATTATCAATCGTGCTATTTATGGACCAACGATGAATTAGGCGCAGCCGCTTCACTATACAAGCGCCATAGATTTAAGTTAGCCGCAGAAAAATCATCTAATGCCTTTGGTAAAAAAATAACCGAGCAACGATATGATCTCCTATCTGCAAAAAACATCAGGCAATAGGATTTTTTCTATCATACCCACTCATTTTATCTACAACATTTATTCCTCAACTTTATAACAATCAGGAAGTTGCAGCCCTCATTACTACAAAAAAAAGTGAACATCAAGAAGACATTCACTTTACGTTACAACTATGAGAAAAGTTTTTTACACACCCATATAATCTCTTAATAAATTGGAGCCGGTATAAGTTTTCAATTTTTCAAGTGCTTTATCTTTTATCTGTCTTACTCTTTCTCTGGTGAGTCCATATCTTACTCCGAGGTCTTCAAGGCTCACGGGTTCATCAAGACCTATTCCATATACATTACAGATCACTTCTTTTTGTCGTGGCGTAAGCAGTGACAAGGAGCGCTGAATTTCCTGCTGTAAAGAATCATTGAATGTAATTTGCTTATCGGCGCTATCTGCATTCCCGTTTACCAGCACATCCATTAACGTATTTTCTTCTCCATCGCTAAGTGGTGAATCCATACTCACATGTCGCGATGCCACACTCATGGTAGCAGCCACTTCTTCGATGTCCACTTCAAGATAAGTTGCCAGTTCTTCAGTGGTGGGAGGCCGTTCAAATTCCTGTTCAAGATGTGAATAAGCCCTGCTGATGCGGTTGGTAAGCCCCACTTTATTGAGAGGCAGCCTTACAATACGCGATTGCTCCGCAAGCGCCTGCATAATACTTTGGCGAATCCACCAAACGCCATAAGAAATAAATTTAAATCCACGTGTTTCATCAAAACGTTGAGCTGCTTTTATCAATCCGAGGTTTCCTTCATTAATAAGATCGGGAAGGGTAAGTCCCTGATTCTGGTATTGCTTTGCTACAGATACTACAAAACGAAGATTGGCTTTTGTAAGTCTGTCTAATGCTTTCTGATCACCTTGCCTTATAAGGCGGGCTAATTTTACTTCTTCTTCGGGAGTAATTAACTCTACTTTTCCTATTTCCTGCAAATACTTTTCTAAACTCTCACTCTCACGGTTGGTAATAGATTTTGAAATCTTTAATTGTCGCATGCTCATACAGAAATTATTTAATTTGGCAAAAGACCTTTTATAGTTTTTAAATGTCCTTATTGCCATACCAAACGTAAATCGAATCCGGAAAAGTATGTTTCCAAAAAATATCATTCATTTTTATTACATAAAACTGGTTTTTAGCTTTAAAACACCGATTTTCTAAAATAAATCACCAAAAAAAAGATAAATATCGCTGCATAGTTAATTTATTTTCTATTATTGCAGATATTGACTTTAGTTTAACTTAATTTATAAGATGAGTAAGAAAATAAAATACACTGTTGAATACCCTGTAAGATGTTCTCCTTCCATACTATATGAATTCCTCTCCACTTCATCCGGATTGCAAGAATGGTTTGCCGATAAAGTAGAAGATGAAGATGGGCTGTTCAGCTTTTCATGGTCGGGGGATGCTGAAAATGCAGAAGTAATGGAAATGGAAGAGAACAAAATGATTCGTTTTCACTGGGTAGATTCTCCGCAAGACGAATTTTTCGAGTTCAATATAGACAGGTCTGAAGTCACCAATCAAACCATTTTAACGATCCATGACTTTGCAGAAAAAAAAGATATTAAAGACCAAAGCCAGCTATGGGAAACACAGGTTAAAGAACTATTTTACCGTCTGGGTAGCTAATCTTTACAAAATGAATGATCTGTGCGAATGTATGTTCTAAAAATCGGGGTACCTCTTCCCAATAAACCAGTTCAATTCTTTTCGCAATCTTAAAAAAATCTTTTTCATTTACGCTTTCTATTTCATTTTGATCTATCGCACTTATAGGGATGAAATTGGACGAATTAAAATCATGTTGCCATTCCTTTTCATTGATACAAATAAAAAAATCATGCTGCCGTAAGAAATCAATTCCACTGAGAACATTCTTACGCGACTGAAGGTGTGGGCCCGAAAGATGAAGGGAAACACTGAAAAAATTACCCCACCAAAACATGGTGCGAATTGCGAAAACACCTTCTTTACTGAATGTAGCCGGATAGTCGAGGATGAGATAAGGAAGCCCATTGTAGTTTTCGCCCCTTGCTATTTTACCTCCGGGTTTTTTCAATTCGTCCGGAAGAAAATCCTTTTCACTTAAAATCATCTCTTCATAACGGTTGTGTAATTGCCCGAGCAGATTATACACTTTTTCAATAATCATTTGTTTTGTGAAAATCCATTCTGTATTATTTACAAGTTCCGTTTCAAGTGCTGAAAGATGTATTTTTGCCGCATTGTCCATATTTGAAATGTACGATAAAAGAGATTAACCGAATCCGAAGATTTTAGATGTTCAAAAAACTCGACATACTCATATTGAAAGCTTTTGTGTGGCCCTTTATTGCCACATTTTTTATCACTTTATTTGTATTTATGATGCAAATATTGTGGAAATATATTGATGACCTTGTGGGAAAGGGGCTGGATATGCTGACGCTCACCCAATTTTTAGTTTATGCCAGCGCCACATTGGTAACGCTCGCCATGCCTGTAGCCATCCTGCTTTCTTCTATCATGACATTTGGAAAACTGGGTGAGAATTTTGAACTCGTAGCAATAAAATCTTCGGGAATTTCCCTGCTCCGGTTCATGCGCCCCTTGTTTTTTGTATCCATTCTTCTATCCGGCGTGGCATTCCTATTTGCCAATTATATTGCACCGGTGGCCAACTTAAAGTTTACGGTAATCTATCACGATATTTATGAAAAAAGTCCTGCCTTCGATTTAAAAGACGGCGTGTTCTATAACGGGTTCAGTGGCTTTTCCATCATGGTAGATAAAAAAGACAAAGATAAAAGTACCCTCCATCATGTATTGATTTACGAGCAAAATAATAGCATACAGGACAATACCATCATTTCTCAAAGTGGGAAGATGAGAGTAAGCGATGATAAAAAATTTCTTGAATTCAAATTAGAAAACGGAAAAAGATATGAAGAGAACGGAACCTACAATTCCCTAAAAAATGAATTTATCAATTTAAGTTTTAAGGAATACAATAAATTATTTGATCTGAGCCAGCTCAATCTTCAAAAAACTTCCGACAGCCTTTTCATGAATAATATCAGGATGAAAACAATGCGCCAGCTGGGTGTAGAACTTGATTCCCTTAAAAAGGTACCGGATTCCCTCTTCAAAAAGAATCGCATGCAACTCGCGAGATACGTAACATATTCCAAATACAAAGACAGTCTGGTACCCGCAAAAGAAATAGCTGAAGCAAAAGCTATTACGCCCTCTAAAAAAATAACCTCTTTTGAAGCATTGATTCCCGATAGTTTAAAGACAACCATTTTTGAACAAACATTGAATAATGTAAGCAATGCGCGCGATATGATGGAAATTGCAAGCGTGGAATACAAAGAATTAAAAGACGATGCCACACTTCATGAGATCGAATGGCAAAAAAAATTATCACTCTCTGTGGCCTGCCTCGTATTATTTTTCATAGGTGCCCCACTCGGTTCAATCATTCGAAAAGGTGGGCTGGGATTGCCTCTGGTAACCGCACTGCTTTTCTTCATGGTTTTTTACCTCCTGAATATTTTTGGAGAAAAATTCACCAAGGACCATGTACTGATCCCTATTGTGGGCATGTGGCTTCCCGTGATCGTACTTTCACCGATAGGGTTTTTCCTCACTTACAAGGCCATGCACGACTCGCAATTATTCAACAAAGAATATTACTACCGGCTTTTCAAAAACCTGAGACAGGCGATGCGACGCACCTTCGGATCTTCCTCCGGCAGTGTAAAAAGTTAAACAATACCTGTGACCAAAAAGATCATCAGAACAATTTAAAGAACCCTCACCAAATCCCAAAAGATCTCCGCCTCACCTTCTTTAAATTGACTCAGCCTTTGCAATAGAAGCATCCATAAGATACAACTAAAACAAAGGCTGATAAATTGAAAAGCAATCTGGTGCAAATGTAAAACATACTTATGTTCAAAACCAAAATCTTTAAAAATTTTATTTACGAATTAGGCTATTTTTAAGAAATCAGATTTTATTCGAAAGGAAATTAACAAAGGCACTTTAGTAAAAACGATGAATTTACTGATGTTTCTTTTTCACCCACATATCTTTTAAAAAGTTTTATATTCGCATATCAATAATTAAAAAGGAAATGGAGGTATATACATAACGGCTCGAATCATGCCAATTCTCTTTAAAATACTATACAGTACTACATAGTACATAAAAAAGGCAAATCAACATACATTCAAAATTAACAGGCAAGTATTCATTATATAATATCCTAAAAAAAATACATACAATTTTATGAAAGAATGGAAAGAATATCAGGAAAAGAATCAGGAAAGATTTTTAAATGAAATGATGGACCTACTCAGGATTCCTTCAGTGAGCGCTAAAAAAGAACATAAAAACGATATGCAAAAATGTGCAGAAGCCGTAAAGAAAAGTTTTCTGGAGGCCGGTGCCGATAAAGCACAAGTGATGGCGACGGAGGGATTTCCCGTTATTTACGCCGAAAAAATAATTGATAAGAATAAACCGACTGTTTTGGTATATGGCCATTATGATGTGCAACCCGCAGAGCCTCTGGAACTATGGCACAGCAAGCCTTTTGAACCTGAAATAAGAGATGGAAAAGTATTTGCACGAGGTTCTGCCGATGATAAAGGGCAATTTTTCATGCACGTAAAAGCATTGGAAACCATGGTAAAGACAAATACCATGAGTACTAATATTAAATTTATAATTGAAGGTGAAGAAGAAGTAGGGTCCCCCAATCTTGGGAAATTTGTAAAAGAACACAAAGAACTTTTAAAAGCCGATGTGATCTTAATAAGCGATAGCTCTATGTTGAGTATGAAGCATCCTTCACTAGATGTGGGTGTCCGCGGATTATCTTATATAGAAGTTGAGGTAACGGCAGCTCAAAGAGATTTACACAGTGGTACGTATGGCGGTGCTGTAGCCAATCCAATTACGGTTTTAGCAGAAATGATAGCAAGCTGTCATGATAAGAATAATCACATTACGATCCCTGGTTTTTATGATGATGTTTTGAAAGTCTCTAAAAAAGAAAGAGCCTTAATGGATAAAGCTCCTTTTAGTGCCAATGCCTATAAAAAAGAAATAGGTATAAAAGAATTGTGGGGAGAAAAAGGATACACCACTAATGAAAGAACAGGCATACGTCCTACATTAGAGATCAATGGAATCTGGGGAGGCTACATAGGGGAAGGATCCAAAACAGTATTGCCATCAAAGGCTACCGCAAAGATTTCCGCCAGGCTGGTACCCAACCAAACTTCAAAAAAGATCACTCAAAAACTAATTAGCTACTTTAAATCCATCGCACCATCATCAGTGACTGTAAAGGCATTCGAACACCATGGCGGTGAACCTTACCTTACTCCCATTGACAGCATTGGTTATAAAGCTGCAGAAAAAGCAATAAAAACCACTTTCGGAAAAATCCCTGTTCCGGTACACGGCGGAGGCAGTATTCCTATCTGCTCTCTCTTTGAAAAAGAACTGGATGTGAAAATAATTTTTATGGGTTTTGGGCTTGATAGTGACAATCTTCATTCACCTAACGAAAAATATGGGATTGAGAATTTCAACAAAGGCATAGAGACCATTCCTTATTTTCATAAATATTTTGCCGAGATGAATCAGCAGTGAGCTATGAGTTTTGAGACTTCAGCTATGAGCCCAAGCATGAAATTGCCAGCCTGATTCTATTGCCTTTAAACAAAAATGTGGAAACATATATTTTGATTACCCACGTTGTGTTTCAAAGTAATTTGTATGAATAGCTCATCACAAAACCAGAAGACCGTAGAAGATAGTAAGACAAAATTCAATCTGAAAGTAAAATTGGAAAAGGGTCAGTATTTCATCTCTCTATTTCAGTTACTAAATAATTGTAGCAACATTATTTATTCCGGTACCAATTTTTTTTAAATAAGCAAATACTCAACTCCCTTATTCCAGTTCACTTATAAGTTGTGCTACCAGCGACGTCCATCCGGTTTGATGACTGGCACCCAAACCATTTCCATCATTTCCATGAAAATATTCATAAAATAAAAGAAGATTTTCATTTCCCGGTTGATTATAAAACCAATTATCCCTACCAAAGACCCGCCTGTTTCCCTCAGGGCTTTTTTCAAATAAACAAATTACTCTCTTCGTCAGTTCATCTGCCACACACTTGAGATTCATTTTATTTCCTGAACCAGTAGGAAATTCCACTAATAAGTCTTCACCATAAAATACTCCCAGTTTACGTATGGATTGAATTATCAGGTAATTTATCGGAACCCAAACAGGCCCGCGCCAATTAGAATTCCCTCCAAAAAAATCAGAAGTAGAATCGCCCGGATCATAATTAATGCGGTATTCAACATTTTCTATCGTAACCGCAAAGGGATGCTCTGAATGATATTTAGACAAAGCTCTGATACCTCCGGGCGAAAGAAATTCTTCTTCATTAAGCAAATGTTGCAGAATTTCTATGAGTCTTTCTTTCTTAATGAGAGATAGCAAAATCTTTTCACCATCGGTTTGTTCTTCGTTGGGCCAGAAACGATTATTTTTCTTACGGTAATTTTCAAACCAAATGGTTCTTTTCTTAAAATCAGCCAATTTATCGCGCACGCTTTTTTCAATCACAGAAACGGCAAATAATGTAGTAAGCCCCACAATAGATTGAATACGCAAAGGAATGGAAACAGTGCCATCTTTTGAAAGAAGATCATAAAAGAATTTATCATTCTCATTCCATAATCCATATTGATTTAGAGCTTCGGCAATTAATATAAAATGTTCAAAGAATTTAGTCGCGGTATCCTGGAAAGTTTCGTCAGAAAGAGCGATTTCTAAAGCCATATCCATCATATTCAATGCATACATTCCCATCCATCCGGTTCCGTCAGCCTGCTCCAGCCGATGGTTTCCGGGCATCTCAATACTCCGGTTAAATACACCGATATTATCCAGGCCAAGGAAACCGCCCTGGAATATATTATTTCCACTGGCGTCTTTTCTATTGATCCACCAGGTAAAATTTATAATCAGTTTTTGGAAAATTCTTTTCAGAAATTTAATATCTCCCACTCCTGTAGCAGACTTATCTATATGATATACCTGCAATGCAGCCCACGCCTGCACCGGAGGATTCACATCACTAAAATGCCATTCATAAGCAGGTAGTTGTCCATCCGGTTTCATAAACCATTCCCGCATGATCAGGATCAACTGATGCTTGGCAAATCCCGCATCCATCATGGCCATAGGAATACAATGAAATGCAAGGTCCCAGGCAGCATACCACGGATATTCCCATTTATCGGGCATTAATATGATGTCCTGATTTTTCAAATGCTTCCATTCATGGTTGCGGCCATAGAGTTTACCATCATTTACCGGCGTAATTCCATCGCTGGTAGTGAGCCATCTTTCTACATCATAATGATAAAACTGTTTATTCCATAGCAATCCTGCAAGAGATTTCCGTTGTATATTTTTCTGGTCAGGAGTACTGTTTTTTGGCAAAATAGCATTATAAAAATCATCTGCTTCCTTTTTGCGCAGGTCAAAAATTTTCTCAAACCCTTTTTCAAACCCATTTCCCAATTCCTTATCAGAGAGACGCAGGTAGAGAGTTTTAGATTCACCACCTTCGATCGTAAAATCATATATAGGGGCAAATTTTGTTCCTGAAGTTTTGGCTCTAAGCGCCTTTATATTTTTTTTCTTAATGATCGCATCATGAAATGCATCTTTAACGAAAGGAGTCTCATTAGGGATTCCCAAAACTTTTTGGGTATTGGTAACATTATCAGTGTAATAGGTTCCTCTCGCCTTGGGATAATATAAAAAATAAGTTCCCAAACGTTCATGACTTGCCTTTACAGAATTTTTACCATGATTAACGATCATGGGTTTTTCTGAAAGCCTGTCATTGCTGTACCGGTTGTAAAACCACAAGGTGGGAAGCAGAGTAATACCAGCACTTTCCGTAAAACGGTTAAGGATATTAATTTTTATGAAGATATCGTTCGAATCCAATTTTGCATAAGTGACCGTAACATCAAAATATTCATTGTTATTAAAAATTCCTGTATCGAGAATCTCATATTCCGGTTCATTTTTTGAACGGTTCCTGTTTTGTGTTTTCAAATCTTCATAAGGAAATTTCCTTTGGGGATATTTATATAAATATTCCATATAATAATGCGTAGGAATATTATCTAAATAATAATACAATTCTTTCACATCTTCCCCATGATTTCCTTCCTTATTTCCTAACCCAAATAACCTTTCTTTCAAAATAGGATCCTTACGATTCCATAAAGAAATAGCAAAACAGAGGTTTTGAAATAAATCGGATATCCCTGCAATTCCATCCTCTCCCCATTTATAGGATCGGTAATGTGACTGTTCAAAAGGAAAATAATTCCATGCATCACCTGTTGGACTATAATCTTCACGTACGGTCCCCCACTGACGTTCGCTTAAATAAGGCCCCCATTTTTCCAGGGGGACATTTTTGGGTAAATTGTCTATAAGCCTCTGATGTTCTGCTGTCATTTACTATCTTTAAAATGCCTGATTGTTAGAATTTACTACTCTTTATGTCTTTATTAATAAATAGTAACCAACAGGCAAATTTATTCCAATCTGAATAAACCACCGTAATGGGTAAAAATAATTGATTCAAGCCTTCCTTCGAAAAAGGCTTGATTTGTTTTGAAATTCAAAAAATAATTTAGCGTCGGGCATCGTCTCATGTAATGGGCGATACGATAATCATAAGTTCGTAAACTCAGTCATCGTCGTAATATTCCAGATAAAATAAAACCGGAGTATTCTACATATTATTCGACGTTAAACCAGTTTTTCTAAAGTGCCTGGTAGTTATCTACCGTGGTTTGTTTTGTGATGAAAATATTGCTTTATGTATTTGTGAAACTAAATGCGATATTCACCTGGAGATTGCATACATTACGATAGAAATCAAAAGTTCCGTATTCTGACTTTACTAAATGAAATGGCGGAGAATAACCTTTGTCAATAGAATAAGCGACGGGATAAAAAATACAAGTGCTAAGGAAAGGTGTTTTCGCCAATCTTTTGGCAGGCATCTATTTGCTGTAGTGTACTCAAATTAATTAGTGTTCATTTAACAAAACGAAAAAAATGAAAATTTTTATCGCAACAATTTTAACGGCATTTTCCTTAACCATTTTTGGGATCACCATTAAAAAAAGTGTGTCACTTAATCAAAATTGCACAGGATATTTGAAAAGGGCAGCCGATGCAAATACGGTTGAAACAGCAAAAGAGCAATTACAAAAATCACTTCAGTATTTAGAAACCAATAACCTCACTAAAGGATACACTTCTGTATTCTACAAAACCCCTGATGAAGATATTGAGTTTTGGTATAAAAATTTAAAAGCGTCTGAAAATGAATTGTCTCGGGTTGACAGCACGGCCTCTATACTGGAAAAGACTAATCTCCTGATGAAATTAAGAGAAACGCTGATGGATAGTGGCGAAAAAAATGACAGAGTAACTGTTCCGGAAGGACTGTCACGATACCCAAATAATGGAATGTGGGGGACATTAATTTGGTTGGCGATTTTTATTTTATTTGGTGTTGCAATGTGGGGAGCTATTGTGCTTGATAAGTATGGTAAAGCTTCTAAACTAAAAGATTCAGCGATTAAATAAAGTCATATTTTTCATAATAAGCAATTACTATAGCCGTTACCTGGTTATAACTGAGCATTCCTTTAGGCTGGTCGTTTATTTTTAAATATTTACTGTATAGACAGATGATAGCTGGTACTAAGTATCCTAGATGAGCCAGGTTAAAATCGCGTCATTCCTTTATTTTTTTACCTGTGTTGGTGCATCCGCCTGTGCCATTCCTAATCTATAACTCAAATTTAATTCATTCGTTTCCAAAGCTCCGTTAGAAATTAAAAATATTGTAAAGCAACCTGTCTGCCGACAAATCCAGGCAAATTCCCACATTTTTTAATTGATAAATTTGTCGTCACAACAAAGCGAACGTCTGCTTACGAACTACACTCTTGTTATCAGTTTGTATGCATGCAGCCATTTCAGGAGCGGAAAAACTGCATCCGTTTTTGGAAGCGTACTAGCCTTACTTTACGGATTCACTTTTGTATTGATCAGATTAGAAGACACGGCACTGTTATTAGGAAGTATCGGACTCTTTATTATTCTTGCTTTGGCAATGTATGCCAGTAGAAAAATAAACTGGTACGGAGAAGAATCACTGGCCACCAAAAATGACATTATTCCGTAGGCCTCTCATTAACCCAAAATAAAGATTTTACAAAATTCCAAATCAATAAAGATGACTATCAAACAGGGATTACATTACTCATATTCTATATCCTATTTATCTGTATTGCCATCTTAAAACCTGAAACGAAATTTGCATGCTCCGGTGACCAATCCTTTAATAAGAAGAAACATTTTTGTTAATAAATATTTTTTTGCTTCTCCGTCGGAGAGAATCATTAATTTTATCCCTTCATAAATAAATTTTTAACCTTTTTAAACCCTTTATAACAATGAGAAAAATTCTGATCTCCAAAGGCTTTGCTCTTACATTGGCCGCAATATTAATTACCTCACTGTCTTATGCACAGGCAGATAAATCAAAGAGAGCAAGCCCGCCTGAAACAGCCACAGGCACTGTATCCGGTGCAACCATCTCCATTAATTACAGTAGCCCTGCTGTAAAAGAAAGAAAAATATGGGGCGACCTGGTTCCTTATGATAAAATGTGGAGATTGGGAGCCAACGAGGCAACCACCTTCGAAACAAGCAAAGACATCAAAGTAGCCGGCAAAAAACTGCCAGCCGGAAAATATAGTTTATATGCCATTCCCGGAGAAAAAGAATGGATTTTTATCTTTAATTCAAAAACCGGTCAATGGGGGATAAACAGAGACGGAACTGCGAGCGATGACCCGGCAAATGATGTATTGAGGGTGACTGTAAAACCAGGAAAATCAGCCGTTTTTAATGAACGAATGAAGTTTGTTATAGTCAAAAATGGCTTCACATTCGAATGGGATAACCTGAAAGTCATGGTGCCCGTAAAATAATTTTTTGATACTAAATGCCAATGCCCGGAAATTATTCCGGGCATTGGCATTTATATTTATACGGAAACAAATTACATCCTATCAAAAATAGTAGTAAACCCTCTCTGCTTTTGTGTTTTGATGTGTTTCCAGGATAAGGGCCGGGCAAGTCATTATTCTACTATATTTCACAATTGCAATCCTTTCCTCTTTTGTTTATGTTATGGTATATACCGTGCATTCGTTGTGATTACCAAAATTCTATTCAATACTCACTAAATCTAAAAGAGATTTTTATATTGCCTTGTAGTAACTGATTTGCTGCATCAAAAGCAATTTCAAACAACTTTACAACAAGGTAGTACTCTCTCCCACTCCTCCCCAACTGGCTTTAAAGGATTTAACTATAGTTGAATCTAAAATCCTCCTCTATTTTTTTTATTTACATGATGACCTTTTGAAAGGTCATCCGATATGTAGATATAGTTTGCTGGATTGGCAGGTAAGCAGATCATGCTTCTTCCTTCTATGCCTGTAAATTAGGATTGATAAAATATAAATTTAATAATTATGGACATTGCTATTCTCCTGCAAAAGACTTCACATAATATGGATCGCCGAACCTCATTTTTTAAAACCGGGCTCTTCCCCGAGACAATAAAAGAAGCCGACCTCTTCATAGAATTCGTATAATAATGTTATAAAAAAATACCCATCCAAATGAAAACCGCAGAAAATCCATGCTTCCTTAAATATTTTTTTAATCATTTTCATTTTTTTAAAACCCTTCCATGAAAAAAATTTACTTTCTTCTACTTTCTGTAATAACTGTATTTACAGCAAATAGCCAAACTGCCGAAATGTATAAGGATATTAATAAACTGATTAATTTACCCTCCCTTTCATTTTCAGGTAATCCAAATTATACTACCGTCGGAAGTAAAGTCTTTTTTGTAGCAAATGAGCCCGTTGCAGGTAAAGAACTATATGTTACAGATGGCACCACAATTGGAACTAAAGTACTGGATATTAATCCCGGTACCGCTTCTTCATTCCCGGATTATCTTACTGAAATGAATGGTGTCTTGTATTTTACAGCTACTAACGTGGCCAATGGCTATCAATTATGGAAGAGTGATGGCACTGATGCAGGAACAGAAATGATAACGACGATATTTCCTGGTGGAGCTGGTTTTGCTCCCAGGTATCTTACCCCTGTAAACGGTGTTCTTTATTTTGCAGCAGATGGTGCAAACGGACTTGGGTCTGAATTATGGAAAAGTGATGGAACAGCGACCGGAACTACTATGGTGATGGATATCAATCCCGGGTTTTCCGGTTCAGGAATAAGTCAAATAACAAGTATTGGCAATACCGTATATTTTGTAGCTAATGACGGTGTTCACGGGTTAGAACTATGGAAAAGTGACCGTATCTCAAATAAGACAGAAATGGTAAAAGATATCAGATCCGGGAGTGCGACTTCGGGGATTTCTAATTTAACGAATGTAAATGGCGTTTTATTTTTTAGTGCCGAAGATGGTATAGCAGGCAAAGAATTATGGAAAAGTAATGGTACTGTGGATGGCACTGAAATGGTAAAAGATATTAATTCCGGTGCAAGTTCATCTTCCCCAAACAGTTTTTATGTGTTTGGTGGCAATCTTTATTTTCAAGCGAATGATGGCACCAATGGTATTGAACTCTGGAAATTAACTGTTAGTACCGGAGCTACGGCAATGCTAAAAGATATAAATACGACAGGTTCCTCAAATCCATCTGCTTTTGTGGGTGTAGGAAGTACTTTGTATTTTACCGCAAATGATGGTGTTGCGGGCATTGAACTATGGAAAACGGATGGTAGTACCACAGGAACTTCATTAATAGAAGTAAATCCCGGGCCTGCGGGGTCTGCCCCATTGGGATTGAGGAATTTTAATAATACACTCTATTTCAGCGCTGCCGGTCCGAATGGCAATGCCTTATGGAAATCAGACGGAACAAACAATGGAATTAAAAGTTTAAATGATGCAACAATTACCGGAGGTTATATCACCGGTCTTTATGCAGGTCCGAACAAACTCTATTTTGTATATAGTGGTTATAAAGAAGGTATTCCATCAACCGCAACAGAATCAGAGCCCTGGGTAAGCGACGGTACAGATGCCGGCACTGTTATATTAAAGGATATCAATACCCGGAATAACCATTCCAATCCTTTTGAATTTTGCAAAGTAGGCAACACGATTTTCTTCAGAGCTTTTGATGGCATTAACGGATATGAACTTTGGAAAACAGATGGTACCGAAGCAGGAACGATCATGGTGAAAGATATTTATCCCGGGCCGAATAATGGTAATCCTTCATTATTAACCAATGTAAATGGCACTCTATTTTTTACAGCGAATGATGGCACTTATGGAGTTGAACTCTGGAAATCTGATGGTACAAAGAATGGTACAGTGATGGTAAAAGACATTTTATTCTCTTCAGCCTGGTCAGATCCAAAGTCATTAACAGCAGTAAATGGACTCTTGTATTTCTCTGCAACAGACCAATTTAACGGGAGGGAACTTTGGACAAGTGATGGTTCGCCGGATGGAACGGCAATGGTGAAAAACATTTATCCTGCAGGTACCAGTTCTAACCCCTATAATTTCACTTTAGTAAATGGAATCGTGTATTTCACTGCCAATGATGGAACGAATAGTATTGAGTTGTGGAAGACGGATGGTACTGAGGGTAATACCTCACTGGTAAAAAACATCAATCCTGGTGCGGCCACTTCATCACCCAGCGGCCTGACTAATTTTAAAGATAAACTTTACTTTTCGGCTTACAATCCAACCTACGGCTATGAACTGTGGACAAGTGATGGTACAGATGGCGGAACTAAAGTAGTTAAAGATATTTCCGCAGGCGCTGCCAGCACCTATCCTCAAAATATGACAGCAATTGGGAATACGCTGTATTTTGGTGTGAATAGAGAAGGAGTTATTGCCCTTTGGAAAAGTGACGGGACTGAGGATGGTACCGAACAGATAAAACTTTCAACTTCTATTAATAGTGCTAAATATATTCCAAATGATTTCACCTTATCAAATGGGCAAGTATTCTTTACTGCTGATTTGGACCTCAACGGTGTAGAATTATGGAAAACTAACGGTACTGAAGCGGGTACTACCGTCGTGAAAAATATTTTTCCAGCTAATGAAGGGTCAACGCCAACCTATTTAACTGATTTTAAAGGTACATTGTATTTTAAAGCACGGGATGCATATACAAAATTGGAATTGTGGAAAAGTGACGGAACAGAGACCGGTACGGTGAGTTTAAATCTAAATCCCTTATATGGATCAAATCCATTTGAGATGACTGTTGTGAATGATATGATGATTTTTACCGCCGACGATTTGTATAAAGGATTTGAAATGTGGAGAATAGGTGCCTCTGCATTGCCTCTTAATCTTTTAAACTTTACAGCGCAAAAGGATAATAACAAAGTAGCATTGAAGTGGGAAACCACCAACGAAGTAAATACATCTGTTTTTGAAATTGAAAGAGCAGGCAAATCAGACTTTGCAAAAATCGGTAAGGTTACTGCCATCAACACAGCAGGCCAGCACCATTATAAAATGTTTGATGAGCTACCATTGCAGGGAACCAATTTTTATCGTTTAAAAATGATAGACATTGATGGCAACTTTACCTATAGCACTATTAAAAAAGTAGATTTTGCTTCCAGTGGGCAGGTAAAGCTTTATCCGAATCCGGTTGGTAATGAATTACAAGTGTTGAATGTGCGGCCTTATTCTTCATTACAGATTATAGATGCATCCGGGAGAATTGTGTATCAACAAAAAATTTCTGATAATCAGGTATCTACCAATATTAAAAAACTGGCTTCGGGAAATTATATACTTCGCCTGACAGGAAACGATGTGCAGAAATCACTTCAATTTGTAAAACAATAACAAAGGGGGATATAAAACCGGGATTTCATTTGGGCTTGAATTCTATTCAACTCACCAGATGTAAATTCCCGGTTTTTAAATTGCGAATTGGTTAGATATTCTTTTCTGCAGTAGAAGAAATTACAAACAACCCCTCCTACGATTTTTAAAATTAGAAAAAGGAGAATAATAAAATCATACGCCTGAACAAATGCCTTATTAATAACATTACAAGTGTATCTGCAAAATCAGGTGACACCTTATTAAAAAGGTGTCACCTCTACCCGATCTTTTTAAAATGGATAGTAACTATTCCTGATTAATCCGAAACAGTAATTTTATTTCTTCCTACCGGTCTTCTTTACTGCTTTCTTTGCGGCCTTCTTAGCAGGAGCTACTTTCTTCGCAGCCTTCTTAGCCGGAGCCACTTTTTTAGCAACCTTACGAGTTTTTTTAACTACTGCTTTCTTAACAGCAACTGCTTTTTTAACTGCAGGCTTCACTACTTTTTTATTCACTTTCTTTGCCTGAGCCTTTACCACTTTTTTAGCGGCAGCCGCTTTTTTCACAACTGGCTTCACTACTTTTTTATTCACTTTCTTTGCCTGAGCCTTTACCACTTTTTTGGCAGCAACCGCTTTTTTTACGACAGGCTTCACTACTTTTTTACTCACCTTTTTTTGTACCGCCTTTACTACTTTTTGGGGTGCAGCCTTTTTGGCTACCTTCTTTGCAGTTTTCTTTACGGTCTTTACTTTCGGTGCGGTGATCGTATGTATTTTAGCCTTTACCACCTCAATTGCACTGGAAGCCATACCGGTAACCTCTTCTGCCTTTACAGAAATTTCAGCGGCTACTTCGCCAATGGTTTCAGCAATTTTTGTGAGTGTAGATTTTTCTTCATTTGCA
The DNA here is from genome assembly GCA_039937655.1 of Ginsengibacter sp. GTDB lineage: Bacteria > Bacteroidota > Bacteroidia > Chitinophagales > Chitinophagaceae > Ginsengibacter. The sequence goes on along the minus strand of JBDTGA010000107.1, from coordinate 2,406 downwards.
TTAACAGATGCCTCAGGGGCATTTGCATTTTTTGTTGCCATTTTTTTATAAGTTTTAAGAAGTAAATATAGATTAAAGAAAATACAATACATAAAAAAAATAACACGATTTCATCTTAATCAAAATAATGATTTTTCTTTACTCAAAAAGATGTTGCCGGGAGGCCGGCCGGATACGCGGCATACACTCTAAGGAGTACATCTACAAAGACAAAAACAAAGGCGCAAACCCATTGATATCATTGACCATAGGGTCATACGGCGGTATCCTGTCTAATAGGAACACCGGCACAGGCTAGTATGTCTTTGTATAATCCCCTTCCATGGTTAACTCCCGAACCTCCTGTCCCTGGAGGGGCAGGTCGCAACCTGTCTCTCCCCGGTTTTTATCATAGTTCGAACTCTCTTTTATGGTTCTTGTTTCCAAGAATCATTTTCTTTCGTCGTGGATGTTCCTTTCACCAAATTTAAAATATCCCCCAATCAGTAGCGTCTTCGCCCGGTTAACCTGGCCATTGTCATCACACAAGTTCAAAGCCTCAAGGAGAAAAAAACATTCCATCAAGGTTTAGCATTAAGCACTGCTGGCATCTCTCACGAATACAATTTATCATTATCGCAGAATTATTTTTACGATTCATATACTAAACCACTGAAAACAAACTCCTTTTTCTTTTATCTTCTTTTATTTTCTAAATTGCTGCCACTTGCTGCCTGCAAACTCACGAGAACCAAATAAATAATGAAGTAAATGGAAACTATATTATTGGTTATAATCTGTGTCTTACTAATCACAATACTATCACTTGGTATTGCTTTTAGGCCGAAATCAAAAATTGATTTTAATGCCATACAGGGTAAAATTGCAGAACTTCAAAATAGTCTTTCCCGAATTGAGTCCGGGTTCAAAGAAGACTTCCGTAGCAATCGGGAAGAAAATACTTCCATAGCAAAAGATAACCGTGATGAACTAAATAACACGCTAAAAGACATCAGGGAACAAAGCCAAAATGCTCTGAAAGAAATCAATAAGACCCTTGACGAAAAAACAAGTGCATTCAATACAAACCTTGGAGAAATTAATAAAAATAATCGTGAAGAACTTACGAAAAATATTACCGATTTTTCATCTGCCAACATTCTTCAATTAGATAAAATTAATAATCAATCAAAAACAGATAATAATCTTGTTCGTGAAGCATTGGTAAAAGCATTCAAAGATTTCAATGAATCTTTTGACCGGAGCGTACAATCTTTTAATGATTTGCAACGTGAAAAATTTGGGCAGTTAGAGGAGAAGCAAAACAAGCTGGTAGAAAGCACTGAGAAGAAATTAGAATCTATCCGGATTACCGTAGAAGAAAAATTAGAAAAAACATTGAGTGAAAGATTGGGCCAGAGTTTTGAAACCGTAGGAAAACAATTACTTGAGGTACAAAAGGGATTGGGAGAAATGCAAACCATCGCAACCGATGTGGGAGGATTAAAAAAAGTGTTGAGCAATGTAAAATTGAGAGGTGGTGTTGGTGAAGTTCAATTGGCATTATTACTGGAGCAGATTTTAGCACCCAACCAATACGACGCCAATGTAAGAACAAAAAAAGGCAGCAATGAACCTGTAGAGTTTGCAATTAAACTGCCAGGCCGTAGTGAAGACGAAAACGCCTTTGTGTATTTACCGATAGATGCCAAATTTCCAAAAGATACTTATGAGCATTTAATAGCGGCGTATGAAAATGCAATACCTGACGATATTGAAGTAGCGACAAAAAATTTAGAAACGGTAATTAAGAAAATGGCAAGGGATATTAGAGACAAATATCTTGACCCTCCCAATACTACCGACTTTGCTATCATGTTCCTTCCATTTGAAAGTATTTATGCAGAAGTAATAAGGCGTAGCTCATTGATTGATCAGTTACGATCCGAGTTTAAAATAACGGTTGCAGGGCCCACTACTTTAATGGCTATTTTAAATAGTTTGCAAATGGGCTTTAGAACATTGGCCTTGCAAAAAAGAAGTAGCGAAGTTTGGAAAGTGTTGGGTACTGTGAAAAAAGAATTTGAAGTATTCGGTGGCTTATTAGAGAAGGCGCAAAAAAATATACAAACAGGGCTTGGTCAATTAGATGATGTTGTGGGTACCCGTACAAGGGCAATACAAAGACAATTGAGAAATGTAGAAACATTGCCAGCTGCAGAAGCACAAATTGTTATTCCAGAGGTTATTGTTGACAGCATAGTCGATCCTTTAAATGAGGGGCTTTAAACATAATCTTTCAAACTGAAAAATAGAATTAAATATATACCCGCACAATAATCAATTATGGCTCTGCAAGGAAAAAAGGAATCTGAAAATTTAGTAAATGATAGCACATACTCATCTTCGAAAATGTGTTCTTTAGAG
>JBDTGA010000106.1:0-23311 GCA_039937655.1 Ginsengibacter sp. | reverse complement strand
AAGCTTGCCTTGTTGCAAATCATGGAGGACAGGTATGAAAAAAAATCACTCATCATTACTTCTCAGCTACCTGTTTCCAAATGGCATGAATACCTGGAGGAACCGAGCCTGGCTGATGCAATCCTTGGCAGACTGACAGCCAGATGTCATCGCCTGGAATTGAAAGGTGAATCCAGAAGGAAAAGAAATAGTTGAAAATAAAAACGAAAATTATATCTTCATAAAACACAAAAAGCTCTTTCACTTATTAGTTCCTCTTAAGGGGGGGTACCATCATCGGTATAGACATTTTTATAGATAATTTTAATTCCTGTCTTTAATTAATATACACTGTAGCGAATTACAATTAAAAAAAAATTCAGAAAATAATAATTTTTTTAAAAAAATCTCCTATATTTGTTTCGGATTTGAAATCGATTACAATTTGTTTCTATCTATTAAATTTTATTGAATTGGGTCAAATAATTAAAAATAATGCCAGCGTTAAAAGTATTGCGACAGCGTCAGGTGTTTCTGCAGCTACGGTTTCACGAGTGCTAAATGCCGACCCAGCTGTAAAAGAAAGCACCAGGATACTCGTTCAGAAAAATATCAAAAAAGCGGGTTATTCACTAAACAGGGTGGCGCAAAGGCTCCGAACGAAAAAAAAGACAGGAAGGCTTATAGGGCTGTTAATACCAGATATTCAAAATCCGTTTTATGTAGATGTGATTCGGGGAATTGAAGAAATTGCTTATGCTAATGGTTCTGCTATGGTAATAGGTAATTTTTCCCAAGATGAGGATAAAGAAAGAGTATACATAGATATTCTTCGCGCGGAATCAGTAGATGGTTTCATTGTAGCCCCTGCGCATGGTCGCGATCACTATATAGAAGAATTGGCAATGGAAGGATATCCCTTGGTTTGCATAGATCGGGGTCTTACAAACCTTAATGTAGATGTAGTAACTGTAGATAACCAGGAAGGGGCTTACAAAGCGACTGAGCATCTTATAAAACTTGGGCATAGAAAGATTGCACATATCCATGGTGATAAATCAATCCCAACTACAAATGAAAGGATATTAGGTTATAAATTGGCTCTGCAATCTTATGATATTCCTGTCAATGATAAATGGATTGTAGGGATGAGTTCCGATTTTGAAAGCGGTAAGTTTTATACCCGCAAATTGATGACTATGCAGGATACCCCTACGGCTATTTTTACGGGAAATAATCTTCTCACACTAGGTTTGCTTGACATAAGCTACCAGATGAAAATCGAGATCCCCAAAATGTTAGCCCTTGTAGGATTTGACGATATGTACTGGGCTACTTCTCTAAACCCTCCTCTCACAGCTATCAGGCAAAGCGGTACTGCAATAGGTAGGCGGGCAGTAGAAATGTTATATCGGCAGATAGAAAATCCTGAGCGAGAACCGAGCCGGGTGATTTTAAAAACAGAATTAATGGTGAGAAAATCTTGCGGAAGCTAAAAATATTTTTTTATAATAAATGTAATCGTTTACATAATTTAAAACACAATTATATGAAACTGTTCAAACAATTTATTCAAGGATTTCTGCCTTTGTTTTTAGTAACCTTTCTTACGGTTTCAACTAACGCTCAAAAAACAATAAATGTATATGGTACCGTAAAAGATGCAGAACTGAACCAATTGTTGCCTGGTGCTGTAGTAGAATTGCAAAGCAAAGCAACTTACAAAACCGTAACAGACGATCATGGATATTACAATTTTGAGGATTTACCGACGGGTACCTACAAATTGAAAATAACTTATGTCAATTACAAAGAATATACCACCGAATTTATCGCCGGGGGAAACAACACTTCAATAGAGAAGGACATTAATATGGAGAGTTTGTTCAAAGTGTTGAGTCCTATTGCTGTGGCTGGTAACCTTTTTGGTCAGGCTAAGGCTCTGAACACGCAAAAGGAAGCTGTTAATATTAAGAATGTAATTTCCGAGCAACAGATTGAAAGTTTTCCGGATATAAACACGGCTGAAGTATTGCAACGGGTGCCTGGAGTAACCGTAATAAGATCAGCGGGTGAGGCCAGATTTGTAGGAATCAGAGGTACTAATCCATCTTTCACGAATGTTACTATAAATGGGTCCCAACTTGCTTCGAGTAATGGTTCTGACAGGTCTGTCGAGCTTGATGTGATCAACGCCGGCCAATTAGGTGGTATAGAAGTTTCTAAAGTTATAACACCGGATCAGGATGCCAATGCAATCGGAGGTTCAATAAATTTGAAAACCAGGAGCGCTTTCGACAATACAAAAACCGTCTTAAATGTTTTAGGCGGCATTGGCTACGCTGCTGGTGCAGGTTTTAGAGGCGGTATAAATTATTCAGAACGCTATGGAAAGAAAAGAAATCTCGGTCTTACATTGGGGGCTTCATATAACCGCACTAATAGAAGAGAAACGTCTGATGAGCAAGACTGGGGTGACAGAAAGTCCACTACAAATGAGAGTCTTCCATTGGCACTCAGAGGTATTACGCTCCGTGAATCAAATAACATTCGTGACAGGCTGGGCCTCACGGGGCAAATGGAATACAAGTTCAATAAAAATAATCAAATTGGGATCAGTGCATTATTTAACAAGCGCTGGGACGATCAATGGCGAAATGACCTCAACGCAAAAATAGACAAGGGGAAATATATTTCATACACAGATGTTACCGGTGCCCGTTTTATAAAAGCTACACAGGACAGGGTGGAAAGACAGATTGCTAATGATTTTGAAATTTTTGGTGTGAACCAGGTCGGTAAGTTGAAAATAGAATATCGCGGCTCTTACAGCAAAGCGTATACAAAGAAGAGTGATGGGCAGTTGGCACCAGAATTTGATTACAATAATATTAATCTTACTCTCACAGATTTGGATACAAGATATCCGAATTATATAGTTACTAATGATAAAAACGTCTTGCAGGGAAGCAATTATATCTTTGATCAAACAGATTATCGTTTTGAAAACACCAATGATAAAATTTATTCAGGTAGAGTAAATTTTTCACTCCCTGTGAATTTTACAGAAAAATCTACCGGCGATATCAAATTCGGTGTAAAATACAGAGCGAATAATAAAGACCGTAAAGACATTCGCCAACAATATAAATGGAAAGGTTCAAACTCATTACATATGTCACAATTTGAAGACAACCGCACCATTGATGGTTTTCAGGATGGACACTATAATCTGGGTAAAGAAATAAGTACTGATAAATTCCGTAACTTTTTTCTTAACCACCAATCAGATACCGGCTTTGTGCATACAGACCGGCCAGACGTAAATTTCGGTGAGCCCTACACTGCGAATGAAGATGTTACAAGCACTTATGTTATGGGTACCCAGACTTTTGGGAAATTGCTGGTTTTGGCTGGCGTAAGAGCAGAATTTGTAAATACAGATTATACTGGTAATAATCTTGTTCTCAATAATAAAGACTTTGTAAGCGCAGTGTCCCAGAACGTAAAAAGATCCTATTATCATTTTTTCCCTAACCTTCAGTTCAGGTATAGAATAACTCCTGCTACCAATTTAAGATTAGCATATAGTCAAGGTTTGGCATATCCTGATTTTTATGATCTGACACCCTATTCAATTACAGACATGGACCCAAGTGCGCAAACGATCACCCGGGGTAACGGTTATCTGAAACCGACCACCACTAAAAATATTGATTTACTGGGAGAATACTTTTTTAGACGTATAGGTATTTTATCTGCCGGTATGTTTTACAAAGATCTGAACCGTTTTATTTTTAGCAATATTGGCACACAGGATACGGGTATATATCAAGGATATAGGTACACTGAACCTGTGAATGGTAACGGTGCCAAACTTTACGGTTTTGAATTAAGCTGGCAGCAACAGTTTACTTTTCTTCCCGGCTTCCTAAACGGGTTTGGAATATATTCCAATTATACCTATACCTATTCTAAAGACATAGATCTTGGTGAAGGAGTTGACAGAAAAGATATTAGCCTGCTGCCGGGGCAAATGCAGCATGTAGGCAACTTAGCTCTTACTTATGAAAAATATGGACTAACCGCTAGGGTAGCCGCCAGTTTTAGTGGAAAATTTATTAATAAAGTGGGAGTGAGTTCAGAGTACGATGAGATCGTAAAAAGTTACACACAGTTCGATTTTTCTGCGAGTCAGCGCGTTCTTAAAAAAATTGACTTGTTCGTACAATGGCAAAACATATTTAACCAGCCCAATTATACATATACAGGCCATGAATATCGCTCTCGTAAATTTGGTTATACTGGCACTACGTTTTATGGAGGTTTAAAATGGTCTTTAAATTAGTTCTCTCTTTTGTTAGAAATTTTTAAACAAAATGAAACCATACATTTATTATACATTAGCCATTTTAATTTTGCGTAGTTGCTATACAACAAAAAGGGAGAAATCAAAAAATATAATATCATTTTCCTATTGGCTGATGCCTGGGGATGAGATCCGGTCGGCTTTATTAAGCGTACAACTTTTTTTGAAACGCCCAATATAGCTAATGACATTGATAGTTAGTATTCTGCCAAAAAAGATTGGCTGCAACTGAATAAAAAAGCGTGATTAAATCTTGAAAAAATAATTAAATGTCTTCATATACACCTAAAAACATAACACTTTTGCAACCACCCAAAATCGTAGCAGGCGAAGGCGCTCTAGACGTATTTATTAACGATATAGCAGAAAGGAGGTTCAAGAAGGTTTATGTTGTTACTATTCCGCTTATTCAAAAGCAACTTTCATTGCAATGGAACCGGCTAACCGGACAAGGTATTGAAATAGAATTTTATACAGAAGTAAAAGGTGAACCGACCTTTAAGGACTTAGAAATTATTTTGAAAAAGGCCAAAAGATTTGAGGCAGATAGCGTTGTCGGAATTGGAGGAGGCAGTATATTAGACCTTGCCAAACTGGTTTCAGTTCAGTTATATAATGACCAGTCCATCCAGGATATATGTGGGATAGGAAATTTAAAAAGAAGAGACACCTACCTTGCCTGCCTGCCTACCACATCCGGGACAGGTAGTGAAGTTTCACCCAATGCCATAATGCTCAATGACGCAAATGAGAAGATAGGGATCATCAGCCCGTTTCTTTTACCTGATGCAACCTACATAGATCCTCTACTTACCCTTACTCTACCTCCTTTTGTTACGGCAATCACAGGAATAGATGCTTTGAGTCATTGTATAGAAGCTTACACTAACAAATTCGCTCATCCGCTCATTGATGCAATTGCCTTAAATGGCATAGGCTTAATCTTTAAAAATTTGTCCAATGCCATATCAAATGGTAACAATATAGAAGCCCGTGCTGCACTTAGTTTGGGAAGTATGTATGGAGGCATGTGCCTGGGGCCGGTAAATACAGCTGCAGCCCATGCGCTTGCCTATCCACTTGCCACAAAATATAAAATGGCTCATGGTTTATCTATAGCGCTTTTACTACCGGCAGTGATGAGATATAATGCGGTTGCTGTACCTGAAAAATATGCAAGTCTCCATACTTACGCCGGTGTATCCACAGAAGGTAGCGATTACGGAACCGCTATGAGTGTTGCTGACGCTGTAGAGAAATTAATTATTCAATGTGGGATCAGGCTTTCTTTAAAAAAAAATGGAGTAAGCCGTGAAAGTATCTCTGTAATGGCAGAAGAAAGCATGAAAGTGCAGAGATTATTAAAAAATAATCCACGGGAGATTACAAAAGAGGATGCTAAAAAGATTTATGAGGCAGCTTATAATTAGCCGTGAAGCATGTGTTTAGATGCGTTAAAACTATGAGCAGACTATAATTGAATTAAATGAACAAAGGGTTAAAACTAAAGATATTTCAGCAAGAGAAGATTAATTAAAAACAATAAAAAGACATGAAAAGAATTAAAAAAATATATAGTGGAGTCGTTGTACCAATGGTTACGCCTTTTTTAAAAGCAGGCAGGATAGACCCTGAAGGGGTTAATAACATCGTTAATCATCTTATTGGTTCAGGAACTCATCCTTTTATATTAGGGACTACAGGTGAATCAACATCCATCACTCAGACTGAGAAACTTTCTTTAGTAAAAGAAACTGTGAAAGCAGTTAATGGTCGTACTACCTTGTACGCTGGGATCTCGGGAACCTGCCTTCGGGAAATGATTGAGAATGCAAAACAATATGCTGGGGAAGGTGTGGATGTGGTAGTATCTACCATGCCATATTACTATCCGGTAGATGAACGTCAGATGAAGAAATTATTTACCACCCTTGCAGATTCGTGCCCCTGTCCTCTCATTATTTACAATATACCGTCTACAACACATCTTTCCATTCCTTTGATCGTTATAGATGAGTTAAGTCATCATTACAATATAGTGGGACTGAAAGATTCTGAAAAAAGTATAGAACGGCTTGCAGTCGCTGCGTCTATGTGGAAAGATAGGGAAGACTTTTCTTTTTTACTTGGCTGGGCTTCAGAGTCAATGAGTGCCGTAAAGATTGGAGCTGATGGGTTGGTACCCAGTAGCGGGAATTTAATACCGGCAATATATAAAGCCATAATAGATGGTGTACTGGAAGAAAATGAGCAGATTGCCGTACGGGCACAGGAAAGAGCAAATATAGTTAGCAGTATTTATCAGAAGGGGAGAAGTCTAAGCCATTCTATAAGCGCTTTCAAGGTAATGCTTTCTGCATACCGGCTATGTGAAACCCACGTGTTACCACCATTCTATCAACCTTCTGCAGAAGAACAGGAAAACATTAAAGAGGAGATACTGAAGATGTATCCTTCGCTTAACGAAATCAATACATTAAATTTATGAGTTCTAGAAAATATATTTTAGGGATTACTATGGGCGACCCTGCCAGCATTGGGCCTGAAATAGCACTAAAAGCACTTTCTGATCTTGAAATCTATAATCAATGCAATCCTTTTATAATTGGAGATGCTGCTATATTTGAAACGGTAGCCGACAATTTAAATCTCAAGATGTCTGTAAATAAAATTGATCAGGTAAGTGAGGCATTATTTATCCCCGGTACAATAGACGTCTTAGATATTGGATATGAACTTCAGAATCTGGTACCTGGTGAAATATCAGCAATGGGTGGCCATGCCGCATTCATTTCAGTCAAGAAAGTGATAGAACTTGCAATGAACCATGAAATTGATGCTACTGTTACGGCTCCCATAAATAAAGAAGCTTTGCACATGGCAGGCCATTACTTTTCGGGTCATACAGAAATTTACGGCCACTTTACCAATACGACAAAATATGCAATGCTGCTGGTAGAAGAAGATTTTCGGGTCATTCATGTATCTACTCATGTATCACTTAGAGAAGCTTGCGACCTGGTGAAAAAAGATAGAATTTTGGACACCATTCAATTATTGGCTACAGCCTGCAAAAGATTAGGAGTTGAAAACCCCAGGATTGGTGTCGCCGGACTTAATCCGCATGCAGGTGAGGGGGGGCTCTTTGGACATGAAGAAAGGCAAGAAATATTGCCAGCTATCGTGGAAGCAAGGGCTCAGGGATACATTGTGGACGGACCTGTTCCTCCAGATACATTATTTCCAAAAGCAGTTGGAGGAGTATATGATGGATGTGTAGCTATGTATCACGATCAGGGTCACATCCCATTTAAAATGGTAGGCTTTAACTGGGATAAAAAAGAAAGGAAAATGAAATCGGTGAGGGGCGTAAATATTACATTGGGCCTTCCCATTATTCGAACGTCTGTTGATCATGGAACCGCGATGGAAATCGTCGGCAAAGGTATTGCCAGTGCTGATGCAATGAAGTTAGCTATAGAATATGCCATTCAATTATGTAAATCAAAAAAAGCCCAGGTTAATGATAGCAGTAATAGCCGATGATTTTACGGGTGCGGCAGAGATAGGAGGAATAGCCTTGCGTTATGGCCTGACAGTGGTTATGGATACTAAAGTGCCTTTTTTTGCAGAAGAGGATGTAGTAGTAATAGCTACCAATACCAGATCGCTTTCGCAAAGTGATGCGTTTAACACGGTTGTTAAAGTAACGGAAGAATTAATACTTCTTGAACCAGATTTTATTTTTAAAAAAACAGATTCTTTACTGCGTGGAAATGTAGGTGCAGAACTGGAAGCTCAACTGAAAGCTGAGGGAAAAAAACAGGCCTTGCTTATTCCTGCAAATCCGGCTTTAGGCCGCACTGTCAGGGAAGGAGTTTATTATTATAACGATTTCCCGTTGCATCTTTCAAAATTAGCAGACGCTTCTCATATAAAAATAAAAGAGTCTTCAGTAATGAAATTAATGGGAGAAGAATGGCAAAATAAAACTTCGGTGGCTTCTATAGGAGAGAATTTTGATCACGCCCCGATTGTTATAGGTAACACAGTCAATGAGAAAGATTTGCAAGCTTGGGCTAAATGTCTCAACAAAAATTTAATACCCTCGGGTAGTGGCGGCTTCTTTGACGCAGTATTGGCCGGATATACAAATGCAACTTCTCAAGAAGCAAAAACAAACTTTTTCCTGGGGAAAAATATATTATATGTATGTGGAAGTCCTTATCCTCAAAGTAAACAAAGTGTAATTGATGCGCAAACTGCAGGTACCCTTGTTTCCTATATGCCCGAAAACATTTTTTGTAAAGATGCGTCAATACCAGATTTCATCATACAATGGTCTGATGAAATATTACAGAGGATCACTTCATCAAAGAAGGTGATCATGGCTGTAAACAATTTAAACTGTTTCACGAATGATGAAACTCCGGTACAGATAAGGAAGATAATGGCAACAGTCATAGATAGAGTTATGCAAAAAATAAATATAGATGAATTGATGATTGAAGGAGGTGCGACAGCATTTGCAATTACTGAAATTTTAAATTATAAGCAATTTTTCCCGTCACAGGAGCTGGCGCAAGGGGTGATACGCATGAAGGTTCGACATGCAAATGGCCTTCATATTACACTTAAACCCGGGAGCTATGCCTGGCCCTCCTCCATTTGGAAAACAGCTTCTTAGGAAAATGTGGCCATGGTTATAAAAAATGCTTAAAAATATTTACTGGATAAATGATATGCATACAAAAAACTAAAATGATCACCGAAATACATGTTTCTCTTTAAAACAATATCCATAATTCTATTATCAATGATTATCACTCATACTCTTCATGCTCAAGAAATATTTTGCCGTCTCATGTATAATGAAAAACCTGTGTATGCTCAGTTGGTCAATAATAAATTACAAATACTTAAACAGGCGCCCTGGCTAGGTATTCAATACTCAGAGGTAGAGTTAATAGATACAACCGGAGTGAAATTTCTTCACCCCTCTGAGCCTACAGTAATTATTGGTCTAAGTAAATCTTACAAACAAAACTGGAAGGATAGGTCTCCTTTTCGCAATGTAAGATGGTTTATAAAGCCCGTGGCCTCCGCAGCGGATCCTGGCGATGAAATACCCATTCCTTTGTCACTCACTTCGTTGAAGGTGGAGGTAGAACTAGTTATAGTAATTGGAAAAGAAATAAAAAATGCGGATGAAACAACTGCTCAGAATTCAATTTTTGGATATACGGTTGGTAATGATGTGGTGGGTACAACGGACTCCTATTATAAAATATCCGGTGATGATATGACAGAAAATGATCCGCTTCTGGCACCTGGCTTAAAAATAGGAGACCGCTTTGCTCCTTACGGCCCTTTCATTTATAAAAATTACCAGTGGAAAAATAAAATGCGCAGCCTAATCATCTATGATATAAATGGGAATGAAAAAGCTAATTACGAAAATTCGACCAACGATCTGTTATACCCACCCGCCAAAATTGTGAGTGATCTGTCTTCTGTACTTACGCTGCATCCTGGTGATGTCATTTTTACGGGTACATCACAATCCTTCGTAGTACGAGCCGGAGACAGAATTGTATTTGGATTGGAAGGAATGCGGAGTTTCGAAAACACAATAGTAAAATATAATAAGCCCAAGAATGAAAAATGATAAGATGATATTAATGATTCTTTTATCTTGTATTTTATCAACCGCAAAAGCTCAAACTGAAGCTCAATGGTTTTTTGACGAACCAGTCGGGTTGTATCCCAGCAGTGTAATGGAAGACAATTCTAAAAATGATTACCCACTTGTCCTCGGTTTGGGAGGTGAAATTGTTCCCGGGAAGTTTGGAAATTGCCTTCAGATTACCGACATCAGGAACATAAAGGTTCCTAGGGGGCTTCCAGAATTCGGCTTAATGAAATTGCCAATACCTAAAGGGAGCTATCATACACCTCTTTATTGGGGGAATGCTTTTTTTGCCGGCCTTATGACTTCGGGTGAAAAACATCTGAGAAATCAAGTGGGTTTTGCAAATGCCACCGATACCAAATTAAATTTTGGGATGGGGGATTTCACCATTTCATTTTGGCTTCGTTTAGATAAAGTTGATGATAGCAATAGGACAGTATTAGAAATAGGCACTGGTCCTCTGATGGAAAAAAATACAACTACAACGCTGAGCATCGGACCGGATGGTACTTTCTATTTTTATAATATGGGCAAAGTAGCCTCTTTGAAAGGTACCAACGTGAATAAATTAAACACCTGGTATTTTATTGCATTGGTGTATCAGCGACAGAAAAATGAACTTACACTTTTTGCAAATGGAAAGTTCAGGAGCAAACAAACTGATTTTGAAATTGATCCTTTGCCACACGGCAATGAAGCTTATTTTTCTATAGGCAGAAATGGACTTTGGAAAAATCCATTGAATGGTAGTATAGATGAATTAAAAATTTCATCGGAAAGCCTATATACTAAAAATTTCGAACCACCGCTTTCAGAAAATGAAATTTATAAACCAGGCTACAAAAAACCTTCATTAAAAATAACTGAACCACTTCTTTTTAATAAACCCATAAAAGAAGTCGTAAATCTGGGCAACCGTAAACATCTTTTTATTGATAACAGTTTGATAGAAAAAATGGGTGGCCTTACATTTAATGTGAACCCTCCATTGAAAACGGAAAGGGTCATTGATCATATCGGAGGTTCATTCAGAAAGCATCTTACTGTGGTGCAGGATGATTCGGGGCTCATACGTATTTACAATGGATCAGTAAATGATTATCTGGCTGTTTTTACCTCTCAGGATGGAATTCATTTTGACGCTCCCGATATGAATAATGGAAATTACGAAGGCATAAAGAACATTGTAATTGCGGCACAGAATGGAGGTTTGGGCAACCCTTTTATTGATGAAAATGGACCTCCGGCTGAGAGGTGGAAATATATTTCTGATTATAAAAGGAGAGGTGTATATCTTTATACATCGCCGGACGGATATAAATGGAACAGGCAGAAGACCGCTTTACTTCCTTTTAGAAGCGGCTCTCAATCATGTACGTTTTACGATGACCAGCGGGGTATGTATGTAAGTTACCATCGCTCCGATGTTATGGCCATGCCAGATGGAAGTGGGATTCGCAGTTCTGTCGTTACGCAAACAAATGACCTTTATAAACCCATTCCTTTTAATCCCATTTCTCAAGAAAAATATTATGGCATGGCAGACAGCATTCCGCTACGAAGGCCGCTTCCATGGTTTATGGATAACGGACCTCTTACTCCGGGCGGGTTTGGTTTAGAGTTCCCTCACCGCTTCGATCCTGTAAAAGCAGACCCGTCTGGGACAGATATTTATATTACTAAAGCCCAGAAATATCCATGGGCGCCAGATACATATTTAGCCTTTCCTGTAGTTTATTTCCACTACGAAGATGCGGAAAACAGGAATCGTAGCGTATTGGGAGAAAAAAAATATGGCCGGGGCTCCGGCCCTCTGGAAACGCAACTTGCCGTAAGCAGAGATGGATTGAACTGGCAGCGAATGCCGCGTCCGGTGTATGTAGGCATTGGCCCTTACCTGGGACGGGATATCAAAACGGCCTACATCGCAGATGGCATGGTAAGAAGAGGTAACGAAATATGGCAATATTTTTTTGGGGAAACACAGTATCACTCGCCCATTATAAAAGATACTAAAGGGCGCGGCGTTTACCGGCTGGTACAAAGGTTGGATGGTTTTGTATCTGTAAACAGTCCGTATGATCATGAGGCAACGCTGCTTACTAAGCCTTTTACTTTTAAGGGCAATACGCTGGTGTTGAATATAGATACAGATGCTGCGGGGTATGCGCAGGTAGGCTTCTTAGATGAAAAAGGTAAATCTGTTTCAGGCTTTTCGTTAGACAGTTCAATATATATCAATGGTGATTTTGTAGATGCAAAAGCTTCTTGGTTAGGTAAAGGAACAGATGTTTCTGCCCTACAGGGCAAAACGGTTCAATTGCAAATAAGGATGAGAGGAAGCAGGTTGTTTGCCATACAGTTTACGGATAATAAAACGGATGAAACCTTAAGGTGAAATAAATAAAAGCTTTATTCGGGGGCAAATAAATCATGACCCGTTAAAACATTTTGTGAAGTGGCTTAAGAAATTTTGAGTAGGCAATCTTCACATGTTCAGATTAATGTAACAATAAAATGAAAGCACATGAGATTATTTTCTATTACCGTTCTTTTTCTGTTATATCATACAGGAGTGATGGCGCAAAATGAAATAGCTCCTGGACCACATACTGCAAGGTTTAATGCAAATGAATATGAAAACATCTTGTATGTTTCTGCAACTGTAGAAGGTGTGCAGGATGGATCATTGCGGCATCCATACAGTTCTATAAAAAAGGCGGTTGATAAGACAACCGCTATGGTTGGCAGCAAAGCGATTGTAGTGAGTGAAGGGATTTATAAAGAAGATAAGATTCAACTTCCAACAGGTACTTCTCTATATGGAGGCTTCCATTTTCCTGATATGGAGAGAGATATAGAAAAATATCCGTCTCAGGTCCAACCCTCGCAAAATGATAGAATTTTTATTCCGGAAAATCAAACTGTAATAGATGGTTTTATTATAAGAGACGCAGCCTACCGGGGTAAAGGCGGAGCCATTTTTTGTGGTGGCACTTCACCTGTAATTACAAACAATATTTTTATAAACAACAAAACTTTAAACCCATTAAACTGGGCGCCAAAATATATGCACCGGACTGCTAATGATGGCGGCACTATCTATGCAGAAAACAACGCCGCACCTGTTATATCACATAATTTGTTTACTAAGAATAGTACAGAGAATGGCCGTGGTGCCGGCGTCGCTTGTGCAAATCATTGCAAGCCGCAAATAAACTACAATGTTTTTTTAGAAAATACCACAGGCACGAATGATCCAATGCGTAGCAGCGATGGGGGAGCCATATCCATTTTTAATTGGTGCGATGCAACGATAGAAGGTAATTATTTTTTGAGCAACACAGCTCTGAGCAAAAATGATGGCGGCGCTGTTTTTGTGGCTCTCTGGAGCTCTGCCAAAATATATGACAACTTATTCATACACTCAAAAAGTGGCGACGATGCCGGATCTCTGTTTGTCGGAGGCCAGGAACACAGGTATGATGCTCCGCTGGATGAACTACCGTCAGCTTCGAAATTTTTCGTGGATATAAAAGAAAATATTTTTTTTGGAAATAGCAACTCGTCTGCAAATTCAGGTGTAATGCGGTTTACAATGGAAAGCCGGGGTGCTTTTAATAATAATATAACCGCATTTAATACCGGAGTTTATTTTCAACGGAGTGAGGTAGAAGTAAAAAACAATGTAATCATGGATAATTTTTTATTCATTGAAACAAAAAAGGGGCTTAAGGAAAGTACAATTGCTAACAACTTAATCAGTGGGTCATTTAGTCTACAAACACCTGCTATAGTGAAAAACAACTTTTTCGAAGGAGCAAAAGCTTTTCAAAAAGATCTGCAGTTAATTCCACCACGTATAGTCCAAGATGGGATCAGCACTCATCCTTATGCCGCTTCTTATAACAAAGATACCTATAAAACGAGAATTATTGTGGAAGGAGTTTCAGTAAAAGATCTGGTGGGAAGAACTATAGTGTCTAATGACAAATGGGGCATTGTGGACAGGCAACAGGGAAATATTCTTACCGTTTGGGGTGACCTCAACGGAGCTGTTGAAGTTTTTATTTTGCCTACCTATACTTTGACAAAAAAATAGAAAATATATGAAAATACTTCTCGGTTTAATTGTTTCCTTAATCACCGTTTTTCCTGTTTACACTTTTGCACAAAAAGACAGTATTGTTACACACAGGATAAATAAATGCATTGAACTTCTGGAACAGGGACAGCCCATTTATTACATAGATAGTTATGGAGGTTATGACGAAGGTAAAAAGCTCGCTAAAACCTGGGCTGATTATATTGTATATAATACAGAACACAAACCCTTAAATTTTACTCTACTGCATGAGTTTATGCGTGGACTAGTTGATGGTGGACCTACGCCAAGCGGACACCGTACGCCTGCAGTAATAGTCGTTTTACCACTGCTAGGCCTGGATTCCACTACTGTGAAAGCCAATGGTTGGATGATAGAACAAGCACTCGCTCAGGGTGTACATGGCGTACACTTATGCCGGGCACGTAATGCAGATGCAGTTAAAAAATTTGTGCAGGCGGCCAGGTATACTATTCACAAACAAGCGGCTGATATAATAGGTTCCGGCCTCAGAGGCTGGGGTAGTCAAAAATATGCTGCCTGGGTATGGGGCATTTCGGAAAAGGAATATTTAAAAAGGGCTGATGTATGGCCGCTTAATCCGAATGGTGAAATAATGTTGGGAGTAAAAATAGAAGATGAAATCGCACTGGCCAATGCGGCGACCACTTTGCAGGTGCCAGGCATTTGTTTTGCGGAACACGGACCCAGGGATATGGGGCTTTCCTACGGTTATCTTGATGGTAGGGCGGACCCTCCTGTGCCACCGGAAGTACAGGCGGCTGGTGATAAAGTACTGGGGCTATGTAATAAAAATCATCTTTATTTTTTAGATAATGTATTGCCGAATAATGTAGTCGAAAAAATAAAAAAAGGCGTAGATATAGGTGCGGGGAGCAATGAGGAAGCTGCCAAAGTGGGTCGAAAGTATTCTAAAAGGAAAATGCCGTTTTAAAGCCAAATATCGAATGCAAATATGACCATGATAATGAAATCCGAGGTGACTCTAATTGTTGGACAGATCAAAACAAATTATACGCGATGCAATCATCTATGGATTGAATGCAGCTTCTTATTTAATTAATAAAAGAAAATAAAATGTACGGTAAATCTCTACACCTTCTAGATTATATAGTAATTGCAATATCCTTACTGGTATCTCTGGGGGTAGGATTCTATTTTGCAAGAAAACAAACAAATACAGATCACTATTTCGCCGGTAGCAGGTCCATCCCAACCTGGGTTGTCGGAATGTCTATCATGGCTACCCTTATTAGCAGTGTAACCTTCTTGGCTTACCCTGGCGAGGGATTTAAATCAAACTGGATATTATTGGTGCAAGGTCTTATGGTGGTAATTGTTTTATTGGGGTTGGTTTGGTTTGTGGTTCCTTTGTATAGAAAAGTGATTGGTATAAGCGCGTACGAATATTTTGAAAAAAGATTTGGATTCTTTGCCAGAATGTACAGTTCTTTAGCTTTTGCTTTCGCTCATTTTACCAAGATGGGTACGGTATTCTTTTTACTTGCTCTTGCGATAACAAGTATGACAGGAATGAATCCCTATAGTCTGATATGGATTGTAGGAATTATTATAATTATTATTGCTCTTTTGGGTGGTATGGAAGCAATTATCTGGCTGGATGTATTTCAAGGATTTTTGCTTATCGGGGGAGCCTTGCTTTGTTTGGGACTGATTCTCTTTATTCCACCTGGTGGCCCGGCTTCAATAATTAATACTGCAATGGAGCATCACAAGATAAATTTTGGTCCGTACGCCTGGGACTTTACAAAACTCACTTTCATTGTGATGGCTCTTAATGGTATCTTCTATGGAATTCAAAAATATGCAACTGATCAGACTATTGTTCAAAGATATTTAACTGCCAAATCAGATAAGGGAGCAGTGAAGGCAGCATTGATGGGAGTTCTTCTGAGTTTGCCAATCTGGACGTTATTTATGTTCATTGGCACGGGGTTGTTTGCTTTTTATAAAGTTACGGGCTATACACTTCCCCCTCATATTAATCCTGATGAAGTCTTCCCATATTTTATCATGACACAGTTACCCGCTGGTATAACCGGGTTGGTTATTTCGGCACTAATTGCGGCGGCTATTTCCAGTCTCGATTCTGATCTGAATTGTCTGGCAGCTGTTGGAGTCGAGGATTATTATGTAAGAATTAAACCGAATAGTACTGATAGACAACGTCTGAAAATGGGTAGGATAATTGTTTTAATATCCGGAATACTTTCCCTGGTCATTGCTTCTCTGTATGTAGTTGCAGGCACTACAGGAGTACTCGAAGTCGTATTTGGTTTGTATTCAATTTTTTCCGGTGGAATAGCTGGAATTTTTCTACTGGGAATGTTCAGCACAAGAGCGAACAAACAAGGGTTATATATTAGTATCGGAGTCTGCATTTTATTTACTGCCTGGGCTGTTTTAACATCGACTAAATGGAACGGTAATTTACTGCTTGATTTTGGGAAATTCAGCTTTCATCAGCACAAATACATGTTGGGGGTTTATACACATCTGATCATTATTGTTGTTGGATATTTTGCCAGCTTATTCTTTAAGTCAAAAGAAGTTGATAAAGACCTAACGATATACGCGTGGTACGACAAGTTAAAGAAGAAGGATCAAAAAATAATAATAAACTAGGATAACACAAGTAAACTTAAATTAAAATAAATTAAACCAATGCGCATAAGATTCTTGTTAATCATCACCTTGATTTTAAGCACAGCTTTTTTTCGATGTTCAGTTAAAGAAAAGTCCTATTCCAATTCAATCGGAGTTAGGTTTGTTTTAATTCCCGATGGCGAATTTATGATGGGTGAAGCAAATCAGGTGAACGCAAAAGAACTCGGCGGTCCTGCATATCTGACAAATGGAGATTATGATGAACATCCGGTTCATAAAGTAAAAATCACTCATCCTTTCTATATGTCTGTAAACCAGGTAACCGTTGAGGAATACAAGAAATTTCGTCCTGATTATGAGGGAGTAAAAAGGTATTATCCTTATGCAACAGGCATTAGCTGGAATGATGCGATTGCCTTTTGCACATGGTTGAGTAAGAAAGAAAAAAAAACTTACAGGCTTCCTACAGAGGCCGAATGGGAATACGCGTGCCGTGCCGGAACAAATACCTTATTTTATTCCGGCAATAAGCTGCCTGACTCCTTAGAGTCTAATGCTTGGGGTTTAGAGAATATGGAAGATAAGGTAGGCGAATGGGTATGTGATTGGTACGGTGATTATCCAGAGAATGAGCAAGTTGATCCTGTAGGCCCAGATCATGGGTTCGCGCGTGTTGTGCGGGGAGCTGGTTTGGACAGACAATCACCTTATTATTCCAGAGCGGCTAATCGTGCCGGAATTGCGCCCGATTTTCCTCCTATCCCTTTGGGAAAACTGCATTCTTTGAAGAAGGATTCATCCAATCTAAAAATAAAAGAAAAAAGTAGCAATGGTCTACAGGCAACGGAACATTATAAGAATTTTTACAGGCAAGAATCTAATAACGAAGGAAATCATAATATCGGATTCAGAATCGTTCAGGCTCCGATGCCGGTTACTAAACCATTACAATCACAAAAGCCCTTTGTAGCGCAATGTGTAGTCCAAAATAGTAATTTAGCTAAAATAGGCCCCGACCTGGAAACACCATATTTTAGGAAAAGGAACCTTCTACCTATTCCACCCGGCAATGGGAATATCAATATTGAGGACCTTGGTGTAATTACAACAGCAGGTTTCCATCCTGGCATATTGAGACACAATCACAGTCCTTCATTAGGTGTTTGCCCCAATGGAGATCTTATTGCAGTTTATTTTACTTCCATATCTGAAACGGATCCTAATGTTGCTTTAATTGCAGCACGTCTCAGGTTTGGCGCCGACCAGTGGGATATGCCGGATATGTTTCTTGATTTTCCGGACGTGGACGACCATGCTCCACTGCTTTGGACAGATGGTGATACTTTAAGACTTTTTTGGGGAGCAAATAAACTGGAATCTGGTTTCCCATTTCATTGGATAAATTCTGAAGATAATGGAGCCACATGGAGTGAAGTTCATTTTCCGGTTTTTGAAACATTGCTTGGTGGTTATTCTGCTCAACCTATCAATTCAGCATTTCGTGATAAAAAGGGTTTCCTCCACATAGCTAGTGATGCAATAGGCGCCGAATCTGTACTCTGGTTAAGTACTAATAATGGCAAAACATGGATTGATCCTGGTGGCAGAACAGGTGGAAGGCATACATCATTTGCTTTGTTAAATGACGGCCGGATTTTGGGGATGGGCGGAAAAAGTTCGGACATCAACGGGTATATGCCGGAGTCCATCTCAGATGACGAAGGAAAATCCTGGACAGTAGTCAAATCGCCATTTCCATCGCTTGGAAGCAACCAACGGCCAACTCTGATAAGACTTCAGGATGGCAAGCTCTTTTTTGCAGGTGATTTTCAGAGAAAAGACGGATATCAACCCGAAGCTTTTCATCAAAAAGGTAGTTATGTAGCACTTTCCACCGATGACGGTAAAACGTGGCATATCAAAGGCATACAAGGAGTACAGCCTCATGAAGATGCTGAGAAAGCAAAAGAATTAGGAGGAGGTACATTAGGATATTCAGTTGCACGTCAGGGGCAGGATGGTGTAATTCATCTCATCACATCAGTGAACATGCCTTGCGTAGAATTTGCTTTTAACGAAGCGTGGATTATGGCGCGGGGAGATAGTGATATTGATGAAAACAAGTTATTGAGAAATACCGCGACCGGAATAAAAGACATAAAGAAATATGAAGAGAAATATCCGGACGGCCAGCTTAAAGCTGTGTGGTATGCAGGGATAGGGAATGACGGCAGATATCTTTTAAACGATACAGAAACGTGGTATTATCCAAATGGGAATAAACAGTGGATAGCAGTATTCGATAAAGGCAAAAAAACAGGTGATGAAATTTATTGGGATGAAAATCAAAATAAAACATGGTCGTGGAACCACAGAGAAGATGGTATAAGCATATGGTCTCATTGGTATAAAAACGGTAGAAAAAAATCCGAATCAACATGGAAAAATAAAGAGTGCATAGGAATTACAACAGCATGGGATGAAGCCGGAAATGTTATCCACGAATATAAGATGGCTGATGGATGTGTTCAGCAAAAAATTAAATGAGCTATCAATGATTTTAGATGCAGTAATGAATTAAATAAACCAGCAATATTATTTTTTAACGATTAATTGTTTTAGTATGAAAAGAAGAAAATTATTTTTTTACATTTGCGCAGTAGGTGTGGCAGGCGTGGCTCTAACGGGGTTTATGACTCTGGGAACTACTTCAAATGTGGTTAAAAACCAGCAAAAAAAATGGAATTTTGTTTTCATACTTGCTGACGATATGGGATGGAATCAAACAGGGTATGGAGGATCGACTTTTTATGAAACTCCCAATATTGATAAAATTGCAGATAGCGGCATGCGCTTTACAAATTGCTATGCAGGTGCTCCCACCTGTTCTCCGTCAAGAGCTTCAATAATGACAGGCAGGTATCCCGCACGGATCCATCTTACGGAGTATATACCTGGTGACCCGTATCCATGGGCAAAACTAACAACGCCACAGGAAGTGGATCGGCTGCCTCTTTCAGAGGTTACTATTGCTGAAATGTTGAAGCAAAAAGGCTATATCAGCGCAATGATTGGCAAATGGCATTTAAATAAGGACAAAAATTATAAACGTGGCAGACCCGGTGATCCGGAATCTCAGGGATTCGATTTTGTTCACACGACTGTAAAACCCTCCGAAGATGCCAATCCAAACGATGATGCGCATCATGCCGTTGAAATTACCGACCAAGCGTTGAAGTTTTTAGATGAAAATCATAAAAACCCATTTTTTCTTTACATCGCTCATCACGTTGTGCATAGACCTATCATGGAGCACGCAGATCTGATATATAAATATAAAGAAAAACCAAACTCCGATCTGGCAATCAATAATTCTATAATGGGAGCCATGATTGAAAGAATGGATACTCAGATAGGAAGAGTATTGAAAAAATTAGATAGCCTCGGGTTAACTGATAATACTATAGTAATTTTCTTTTCTGATAATGGTGGTTATATGGGACTGCAATCACAGGAACCGTTGCGGGGCGGAAAGTCAATGTTGTATGAGGGAGGAATAAGAACCCCAATGGCTATTCATTGGCCAGGGGTTATAAAACCGGGCTCTGTTTGCACTGTTCCGGTTATTGGGTGCGACTTTTTTCCAACATTTGCAGAAATTGCAGGTGTTGATAAATTTACTAACAAAATTGATGGCGTGAGTCTTGTACCATTATTGAAACAAAATGGCACACTCGACAGGAAAGATTTATTTTGGCATTATCCTCATTATCACCGGTTCAACTATGAGCCTTCGGGAGCCATACGTGAGGGAGATTTTAAATTAATTGAGTGGTATGAAAGATCGATGTTTAATGAGCCTCACCAGGTCTCGCTTTTTAATTTAAAAAAAGATATAGGTGAAACGAATGATCTTGCTGAAGAAATGCCGGATCTGGCAAACAGCTTACGGAAGAAATTGAGAGATTGGCGTAATACAGTTGGAGCTCAGGAAATGACTAAAAATCCAAATTTTGATCCGAAACGAGCCTTATACTGGAACGAAAAGGTTGATCCAAATAGTGCTGAAGCATTAGGACAATATTATTGATTACTTTTTATGGAATTATTTAAATAGTAATAAAGGGCTCTAACCAGTAACAGAAAGAGTGCCATATTTTTCGTCTGCTAATAGCTACATCTGCTTTGGCTCTGCCCAATGTCTAACTAAATTTTTATGTACCTGTAGCCAATCGTTACTATGGCCATTGGTGATTGTTAGTAGTAGAGGCGTTCTGGAACCTTAGAAGTTGTGATAAAAGAATGTTATGATAATAGGAGACTGTTTTAAACGATAGACTATATACGATTACCTATAAAGAAAATGTAACTATCATGCCGAGAATTATGAACTTAAAAAATAGCAAAGTGAAGGCCCGTTTAAAAAACGGGCAAGTCTGCTTCGGTACTATGCTTCGCATACTTAAGTCTCCGCAGGCAATATCGTTGTGTGCATCTGAAGGATGGGATTATATTATTTTAGATACCGAGCATAATGATTATAATTATGAAACGTTGAGCAACTTTTCATTGATATCTAAATATGAAGACATAGGTTGTTACGTAAGAGTGCCAGATAAGTTGTATCATCAAATGGCTCAAACGTTAGACATAGGAGCAGAAGGATTGATATTACCGCAGGTAAAAACAATGCAGGAAGCCCGGCATATTATAGAATGTACCAAATACGCACCTATTGGAAAAAGAGGAGTAAGCATGTCAACTTCTGTTACTTTATTTAGAAATTATGACATCAATGAATACACTGAATGGGCGAACCGCGAGCTGATGATTGTTGTCCAAATTGAAAGCGAGGAAGGCGTCAACAACATTGACCAGATCGTATCTACAAAAGGAGTTGATGCAGTAATGATAGGGCCTTCAGACCTTAGTCGGGATATGGGCATTCCGGGCCAGTTACAACATCCTAGAATGGAAGATGCATTCCGGAAAGTTATTAAACACTGTAATAAGCATAATGTAGCTCCTGGTGTTCATCTTAACAGTATGACAGATGTAGATAAATGGGTAAACGAAGGAATGCTATTTGTAACTTATAGTTATGATTCAAAATTTTTCAAGGATGCTTCCAGGGAGGCCCTGACCAGGTTAAGGAGTATTGCGAATAGAAAGGATAGATAATAGTGAACATATAACTGATACACTATTTCTTCTGATAAAATTAGGTAGAATAGTCGCGATGCAAATATAGGATTTGTTTATGGCTGATTAAATTAGTTAATTATAGTTAAAATAATTAGCTATGTTTAAGGGAATGAATATAATAGAGTTTACTGAGAAATTTCCTGATAAAGGCAGTTGTTATAAATATTTGGAGGAAATAAAGTGGGGGAAAGGTTTCAGGTGCAGCCGTTGCGGACATGATCAATATTATAAAGGCAAGCATGCTTTTTCAAGACGATGTAAAAACTGTGTGTATGAAGAAAGTGTGACAGCCAATACATTATTTCATGGCATGAAGATGTCTTTATTAAAGACATTTCATTTGGCATTTCGTATTTCTGCCAAAAAGAAAGGGATGTCAACAGTAGAGTTGGGCAATGAAGTAGGGATTCAGCAGTAATCTGCCTGGTTATTTAAGAGAAAGGCCCAAGTAGGTATGCAATCTGATAAAAAGAACAAAATAGAAACACAGGTACATGTTGATGAACTTGTAACAGGAGGAATGGAACAAGGCAAGCCTGGACGCAGTTTGTCGGCTAAAAAAGCAACGATGATAATAATGGAAACGATAGATGAAAAGACTGTGGGGAGGGTTTACCTGCAACAAATAGAAAATTACAAGTCAGATACCTTGAAATGTGCTATAAAAGAGCATGTAGGAGATAATGCTGCTGAAACTACGGATCAATATCCTTCTTATGAATCTTTGAAATCAGTTATGGAGAATTTAGACACACAGCCATCCGATAAAGGAAAGAATTTTAAACAACTACATGAACAGATTATGTTATTCAAGATTTGGTTAAGAAGAATACATCACAAATGTTCCCCTCAACATTATCAAGCATACTTAGATGAGTATTGTTACAGGTTTAACAGCAGAGGGCATCGAAACAGCATTTTTGATAATCTTATAAAAAGAATGATGAACCAAATTCCTCATCCTTATCCTTTACTAAAAAAAATTTGCAACTATTCTACGTAATTCTATTTTCTGATATGTGCCTATACTTTGTTTAACTATAAAATAGCTACTATCTTCGAAGATATCGCTGTTAAAAGCAATTTCAGAAACCTGAATTAAGCGGTATTTGTTGTTTGATAATTGAAGTTGTTTTGCCTATTTCCTTTATAAAGCGGAGCTGTAGTTTTTAATGAATATTCGGCTTTTAATTAAAAAATATTTTCATTGATCTCTGTATGATTGTTGTTAATCGTCAAGCAAAACTTCAAAAAAATAATATATGCATTGGACACAAGTCACTGACCCGTTTAATAATCTGGCTTTATCAGT
>JBDTGA010000105.1:0-33318 GCA_039937655.1 Ginsengibacter sp. | reverse complement strand
GTAAAATACAAACTCATATTAAGAATGTTTTCACTGATAAAACGTGGGGAAAACTATGTTGAAAACTATCAAAATGTGGCTTAAAAAAATAAAATTTGGTAATCTAATAAACCTAGAATACTATCGGATCCGCTTATTTTTATCGCCTCACCTATTTAATCTCATCGGTTTTATCTTTTTTCATCCTACATTTGCACAACTAAATTTTACTCTAAACCTAATGAAGGTTTTAATAAAAAACGCGACGATATTTTCCCCTTCCTCTCCTTTTCACGGAAAAAACAAACACATTCTTATTGACAACGGTATTATTTCCAAAATAGGGAATAACCTGAAAGTTACTACTGGTAAAACTATAAACATACAAGGCCTCTGTGTATCTGTGGGGTGGATGGATTGCTTCGCTAACTTTTGTGATCCGGGACAAGAATTTAAAGAAACGCTTGAGAGTGGTGCAAATGCAGCAGCAGCAGGGGGCTATACAGAAGTAATGCTAATTCCAAATACACAACCCGTAGTGTTTAGCAAGGGCCAGGTGGAATATATAATTCAAAAAGGCAAATCATTACCTGTAACTACCCATCCGATTGGTGCAGTTACAAAAAATGCTGATGGAAAAGAATTGTGCGAAATGTTTGATATGTATCATTCAGGGGCCATTGCCTTTTCCGACGGGATCAATCCGGTGCAATCTTCCGGCATTTTACAGAAAGCACTTGAATACATTCTTGCTATCAACGGCACAATCATTCAATTGCCTGATGATAAAACTATAGGTACTTATGGATTGATGAACGAGGGAAAGTTTTCTGTAAAATTAGGGCTACAAGGCAAACCCGCCTTGTCTGAAGAACTAATGATAGCAAGGGACATAGAGCTATTACGCTATACCAATTCCAGGATCCATTTCACCGGTATCTCCACACAAAAATCACTGGAACTGATTGCCGCTGCCAAAAAAGAAAAACTGAATGTAAGTTGTTCAGTAACTCCTTATCATTTGTTTTTTTGTGACGAGGATTTGCAGGATTACAATACCAACCTAAAGGTAAACCCTCCTCTACGCACCCAAAAAGACAGGGATGCTTTGCGCAAAGGAATTAAGAACGGAGTAATAGATTTCATCGCATCCCACCATCAGCCACAGGATTGGGATCATAAAACTTGCGAATTTCAATATGCAAAAAATGGAATGGAGACACTGGAAAGCGTTTTTGGCGCAGCCGGTATTTGTGGTATTCCAACAGATACTTTCATAAAAATGCAAACGGAAAATATCCGAAACATCTTCCATCTTACACCACCCACTATCGCAGAAGGTCAAAAAGCCAATCTCAGTTTATTTATTCCGGATGAAGAATATGTTTTCGAAGAAAAAAATATTCTATCCAAAAGTAAAAACAATGCTTTTATTGGTAAAAAGTTCAAAGGAAAAGTAATTGGGATTATTAATGCAGACAGGTTATTTTTGAATAAATAAAAAAAATATGGAACAAAAAATAACAACACCAGCTACTAAAGGTATTGCTATAGCTTTAATTCTCATTGTGCTGTCATTGATAACTTATTTCATGGATTTGGACCAGAATAAAGCAATGCAATATGCAGGATATATCATTTTCATAGTCGGTATTGTCTGGTCTGTAAGTTCGTATGGCAAGCAAATTGATTATAATTCAACTTTCGGAAATTATTTTGCACACGGATTCAAAGTAACCGCTATTGTTACAGCTATCATGATTATCTTTTTGGTATTATTCGTTAACCTCTTTCCAGAGATGAAAGAAAAAGGGATGGAAGCAGCAAGGAAAAGTATGGAAGAAAGAGGGGGCATGACTCAGGAACAAATCAATCAGGCGCTTTCTTTTTCAAAAAAATTCTTTATGGTATTCGTGATCGGAGGATCTCTGATTTTTTATCTTTTCTCCGGAGCCATCGGTGCACTGATCGGGGCAGGTATTACTAAAAAAGATCCTGAACATTTCACAGATGGTAATTAATTCAAATCATTAATAATGGACATTTCTGTAGTCATTCCACTCTATAACGAAGAAGAATCCTTGCCCGAACTGGAAGCCTGGATCAGGCGTGTAATGGATGAAAACGGGTACAGCTATGAAGTCATAATGATTGATGATGGAAGTTCTGATCATTCATGGCAGGTAATACAGGAGCTACATCTTGCCAATCCATTGATAAAAGGAATCAAATTTCAGCGTAACTATGGCAAAAGTGCTGCCCTCAATGAAGGCTTCAAAATGGCAAAAGGAGAGGTTGTGATCACCATGGATGCTGACTTGCAGGACAGCCCGAATGAAATTCCCGAGCTTCGGAAAATGGTGCTGGACGATGGTTATGACATCGTGAGCGGGTGGAAGAAAAAAAGATACGACAGCAAACTTTCAAAAAACTTACCTTCCAAACTGTTCAATGCGGCTACAAGAAAAGCAAGTGGAATTTATCTGCACGATTTTAATTGCGGGCTAAAAGCTTATAAAAATAAAGTAGTAAAAAGTATAGAAGTATATGGTGAGATGCACCGATACATTCCATTGATTGCAAAATGGTCGGGGTTCAGGAAATTCGGTGAAAAAGTGGTAGAACACCACCCGAGAAAATACGGGGTTACTAAATTCGGATGGAACCGTTTCATAAATGGCTTCCTTGATTTAGCTTCTATCATGTTTGTAGGAAAATTCAGAAAGAACCCCATGCATTTTTTCGGCTTATGGGGGACACTTTCATTCCTTTTCGGCTTCGTCGTTTTTTTGTATCTCACGATCAGTAAGTTTTTCTTTGATCAAACAGGAATGACACAAAGGCCTCTATTCTACATAGCACTGATGGCAATGGTCATTGGCTCACAACTCTTCCTTGCAGGATTTCTGGGAGAACTCATTTCGCGAAACGGGCCTGAGAGAAATCATTACTTTATTGAGGAAAAGATTAATTAGATAGTTAACTCATTAGCCAATCAGCTCACAAATAAATACAATTTTTGACATCTTCCATTATCATAATAGGCCCGGCCTACCCTTTGCGTGGCGGCGGTATCTCCACTTTCAATGAGCGGCTTGCCAAAGAATTTATTGATGAAGGTTTTGACACTATGATCTATACTTTTTCTTATCAGTATCCGTCATTCCTTTTTCCCGGAAGCACGCAATACTCATCAGAACCCGCACCGGATAATATCCCTATCAAAATAAAAATAAATTCTATAAATCCATTCAACTGGATATCTGTAGGAAATGAATTGAGAAGAATAAAGCCTGACATAATTGTAGTACGATACTGGCTACCCTTTATGGGCCCTTGTCTCGGCACTATTTTGAGGAGAGTAAAAAAGAATCACCACACAAAGGTTATTTGTATTGCTGATAATATTTTACCTCATGAAAAACGTCCGGGTGACAAAATATTTACCCGGTATTTTCTAAAACCTGTTGACGCCTTTATCACAATGAGTGAAAAAGTTCTTACCGATTTAAAACAATTCACGAAAAACAAACCGATTCAACTGGTACCACATCCTTTATACGATAATTTCGGAGAGATTATCAGCAAAGAAGAGGCGAGAAACAAACTGGGTATTAGCACTGAAGATAAAGTCGTTTTATTTTTTGGCTTCATCAGAAAATACAAAGGATTGGATATTTTATTACATGCATTTACCATTTTAAACGAAGAATCAAAAATTAAAAATTTGAAACTTTTAATTGCAGGAGAATTTTATGAAGATGAAAAAAATTATGAACAATTATTAAATAATCCGATAATAAATAACAGCCTGATTCTTCATACTCATTTCATTTCCGACAGCGAAGTAAAATATTATTTATGTGCCGCAGATTGTGTAGTGCAACCTTACCGAAGTGCTACCCAAAGTGGCGTTACACCCCTCGCCTATCATTTTGAAAAACCAATGATCGTTACCAACGTGGGAGGGCTACCTTCTCTGGTTCCTGATAAAAGGGCAGGCCTTATAGCCGAACCTAATGCAGAAAATATTGCGGAAAAGATTACGGAATATTTTGAGCTGGGGGAAGAATTTTTTCTTCTCGGCCTTCGTGAAGAAAAGAAAAAATATAGCTGGGAAAATATGGTAAAAGCAATCGTAAAAAAGTAACTTTATCGCAAAATAGATTTCTTAACCTATTAAATTCATTAACGCAAACCTATAGCACATGATATACCGTAGTAAAGCCCCGCTACGCATTGGCCTTGCCGGTGGCGGTACCGATGTAAGCCCTTACAGCGACCAGTTTGGAGGTGCTATTTTAAATGCGACCGTTTCATTATTCGCGTATGCCAATATAGAACCCCTCAGAGAGAATGAAATAATCGTTCAGGCATTGGATAGAAATGAAGAACAACATTTTGAGTGGCAATCCGAATTACCCATTAACGGCACACTTGATCTTTTGAAAGGTGTTTATAACCGGATTTATAAAGATTACCAATTGCCCACTACCGGATTTAGGTTATCCACTTTTGTAGATGCCCCCGCGGGGTCCGGACTGGGAACTTCTTCTACGCTGGTAGTTGCCATCATCGGGGCATTTGTTGAATGGCTCAAACTTCCTTTGGGCGATTATGATATTGCGCATTACGCTTATCAGATAGAAAGGCAGGATCTCAAACTCACCGGTGGCAAACAAGATCAATATGCAGCCATGTTTGGTGGAGTAAACTTCATGGAATTCTACGAAGCTGATAAAGTGATTGTAAATCCCTTACGTATCAAATCGCAATACCTGTACGAGCTGGAAAATAACCTTGTCCTGTATTATACCTCTACCAGTCGTGAAAGTGCTGCCATCATTGACGAGCAGGTAAAAAATGTGAACAATAAAAATGAGAAAAGCATTGAAGCTATGCATCAACTAAAGGAGCAGGCACGAATGATGAAAGAAGCACTATTAAAAGGGAAGCTGAATGAATTCGGCGCCATATTGGATTTCGGATTTCAACAAAAGCGCCGGATGGCACATAATATAAGTAATAGCCGGATTGAAGAGATTTATGAAGCAGCCAAGGGAGCCGGTGCTACCGGAGGAAAAATAAGTGGTGCGGGAGGCGGCGGATTTATGATCCTCTACTGCCCGGGAAATACACGCCATGCGGTGATTAAAAAACTGAATCAATTTGGAGGAGAGGTGAAAAATTATACGTTTACAAAAAATGGATTGTCAACCTGGTGTGCATGAGACATATTGCATTTTGCCTCTGCGAAGTTATATCAATTGCTTTTACCTTTGAACAATCAGAAAAAACCTAAATGAACAAAATAAAAAATATCATTCAATCATCAATAGACGTAAAAGGAAAGATCCTTGATGATGATAAAATACTTACAACAGTAAATGAATGCGTAAACCTGATTGTGTCAACTTTTGAGAAAGGGAATAAGGTTTTCTTCTGCGGCAACGGTGGCAGCGCTTCCGATGCACAGCATCTTGCTGCCGAATTCAGTGGAAGGTTTTATACCGACCGTGATGCGCTTCCGGCAGAAGCTTTACATTGCAACACTTCTTACTTAACTGCTGTAGCCAACGATTACAGCTATGATGTTATTTATTCAAGATTATTAAAAGGAATTGGGAACAAAGGCGACGTACTTGTGGGATTAAGTACTTCGGGCAACAGTAAAAATATCGTAAATGCTTTTGAAATGGCCCGTGAGAAAAAAATAACCACCATCGCTTTCACAGGTTCGGGCGGTGGGAAATTAAAAGCTCTTTCAGATTTTTTGATCAATGTACCTTCAGAAGATACACCGCGCATCCAGGAAAGCCATATACTGCTTGGGCATATCATTTGTCAGCTTGTAGAAGAAATTTATTTTGCAAAAATCCATGATTAAAGAAGCCATTATTCTTGCCGGTGGCCTGGGCACCAGGTTACGGTCCGTGGTATCTGACAAACCGAAATGTATGGCTTCAGTTGCAGATAAGCCATTTCTTTTTTATCTTATTGATTTTTTGCAGAAAAGCGGGATTAGTCATTTCATTTTTAGCGTTGGTTATATGCATGAAGTAATTGTAAAATACCTTGAAAAAGATTATCCTCTATTAGATTACTCACTTTCTTTAGAAAAGGAACCGCTGGGCACCGGAGGTGCGATTCAACTGGCCTGTCATAAAGCTTCCGAAAAAGATATATTGATCTGCAATGGTGATACACTTTATAAAATTGATTGTAATGCCCTCAGTAAATTTCATAAAGAGACAAACGCTGTGTGCACATTGAGTTTAAAACCGATGAATCATTTTGATCGTTATGGTGTAGTGGAAGTAAATGAAGATCATTCCATCAGATCATTCAAAGAAAAACAATTTTATCAGTCGGGGTTAATAAACGGAGGAGTATATGCACTCAAGGTAGCTGAATTTATAAATGAAAGGCTACCTGAAAAATTTTCTTTTGAAAAGGATTATCTTGAAAAGAATGTGAATGTACCGCTAAAAGGAAAATCAAAATTATACGGCATTATTCAGGATAAGTATTTTATTGACATCGGAATACCGAAAGATTATGCAAAAGCGCAGATAGAGCTGGCGAATTAGCTTTATTTTCAGACGATTCTGAGGTTTATCAGTTTCAATACCTCTAGACTTCTTGTCTTACCCTTTAATTGGTCTTACATTTGGAAAAAACAATTTTAAAAAATATTACTCCTTCCTGGACACTTTTTATTGACCGTGACGGCGTGGTTAATAACGAAAAGCACCTCGATTACATACATACCTGGGAAGAGTTTACATTTTATAAAGGGGTAAAAGAATCATTTGCTGTTTTCAACAGTAAATTCAGTCATATTATTATGGTAACCAATCAGAGAGGAGTAGCAAGGGGGCTTACCAGACTGGAAGATCTTCAACTTATTCATAAAAATATGCTGCAGGAAATAATCGACTCAGGAGGAAGAATTGATAAAATTTATGTATGCACCGAGATGGAAAGTCCTAATCGGAAACCAAATCCCGGCATGGGTTTACAGGCATTGGAGGATTTCCCTGATATTGATCTCACTAAAAGTATCATGATCGGCAATACATTGAGCGACATGAAATTTGGGAGAAATCTCGGCGTGACAATCAATATTTTTTTACCTACTACCCGTAAAGAGATACCTTACGATCACGAGGATATTGATCTGGTATTTACAGATCTTTTTTCGGTATCCAAAGCTTTATAACTTAGTTAAAAATAATACCGCCAGCAATAAATCACCTGAATAAAAGTTTTCTTTGCTCAAATCAATTTCAATGAACAGGTCAATACTCTTTTTAGCACTTTTTTTCTTCGGGGGAAAGGCTTGTTTTGCACAGCATTTATCAACATCTGAAAAGAGGGTCCTTCTACAAAAAGAGGATTCATTAAAATTGATTGCTCCCCAAATTATTCACGGCAGAAACCCCGAAGACCGGTTCATGGCCGACAGCCAGTTCACAAAAATTTTCGTGAGGGCATTACAAATGAAAAATTCATTTTATTACCCTTTTGATTCACTGGTAACTATCGCAAAAGTCATCCCGGCCGATAGCACCTTCCGGATATTCACATGGCAACTGGTTATTAACGGGGAAATCATCAGGCAGCACGGTGCCATTCAAATGCGCACTTCTGACGGATCTTTAAAGCTTTTTCCACTGATTGATAAGAGTGATCTGATCCAAAATATCAACGACACCATCACCAGCAACCTCGCATGGATTGGAGCAATTTATTATAAGATTATTGAAAAAAAATCCTTCGGAAAGAATTATTACACCCTGCTTGGATTTGATGATAATAATCTCGTGAGCGATAGGAAAATTATTGAACCCCTCACCTTCCGTGATGGGAAACCTGTATTCGGGGGACCATTCTTTAGTTTTCAGGATAATGGCGTACATCCCAAATCTCTTGCACGGTACATTCTTGAATATAAAAAAGAAGCAGCTCCGCGCCTTAATTACGACAATAATATGGATATCATTATCTATGAACATTTGATCTCAGAAACCGGCGAACCTCAAAAGAAATATACATATATCCCTGATGGCGATTATGAAGGATTAAAATGGAAAGATGGTAAATGGGTACACATAGAAAAAATATTCAACCAGGTAACCCCTGAGGGGAAACCACCTACACCCTCTCCGATCCTCGATGAAAAAGGGAATATTGATGAATCAAAATTGAGTAAAAGAGCTCCACAGGTTGACAGTATCCCAAAGAAGGATGACAACAATCCTATGGATCCTTTTTAAAGTGACTATCAGAAAACTTCTCAAGGATTCTCAGTATTTATCAGAAAAGTACCGAGGCCTATCACATCTCCTTCTTTCATTAGCTGCTTCAGGTCAGAAAGATCAACATTGGACATCCTCTTACTTTTAAATATCTTCTTTTGGGCTTTTACACCATAAAATAAAAATCGGGCTTATCATCCACATTCAACGTACCGGAAAAATCACTTTTCGATATTACAAACTTTGCTAAGCCTTCCTCATCGGGCATACTCCCTTCCAGAAAATCATCATTAACCCCATCTTTGTCGTAAGGTGTTACTGATATTGCATTACCCGCCATAGTTTCATCATTACCTTTTCCGATCAACCGTACTTTCACTTCAATACTCACTTGTTTGCTCAATTCTACAGAATTCATACACTACTTTTCGGTAAAAAAAGATTTTTTAATCTTCATCAAAAAGCCATCTTTATCAGCTCATAAAATCAATAAACATCAAAAAAAAGGATTTTTACAATGTGGCAGGGCCAGGTATCTAAAGTGGAAATGTCTTATAAGATATGGGTCACCGGTTGTAAGCTAGTATTTGGAATTGTTTGCTTGCATAATGTTTAGTTAATAGCCTAAACACTAATTCCAAAACTCATTTCAAAATTTGGATTGAATAGAACTACTCGCCTAGTTTTAGAACGGCTAAAAATGCTTCCTGCGGTACTTCCACATTTCCAATCTGCTTCATTCTTTTCTTGCCTTCTTTCTGCTTTTCCAATAATTTTCTTTTACGACTAATGTCGCCTCCATAACATTTAGCCGTTACATCCTTTCGTATAGCACTGATGGTCTCGCGTGAAATGATCTTAGCACCAATAGCAGCTTGTATAGCAATCTGGAATTGCTGACGAGGCACCAGTTCTTTTAATTTTTCACAAAGTTTTCTTCCGAATTCCTGGGCGCGACCGCGATGAATTAATGAACTCAATGCATCTACTTTATCACCGTTCAACAAAATATCCATCTTCACAATTTCGCTTTGGCGGTATTCAATGGGTTGGTAATCGAACGAAGCATATCCACGCGTAACGCTTTTCAGCCTGTCGTAAAAATCAAAAACAATCTCAGTCAATGGCATCTCAAAACTAAGCTCCACGCGGGTCGGAGTAAGGTATCCCTGATTGGTGAGTATCCCTCTTTTACCAATACAGAGTGTCATGATATTCCCGATATATTCAGGCTTGGTAATAATCTGTGCTCTTATGTAAGGTTCCTCGATCTTCTCAATCCTGCTTGGGTCGGGCATTTGAGTAGGATTGTTCACTATAACTTTTTCGCCTTTGGTAGTATATGCTTTGAAGCTCACGTTGGGAACTGTGGTAATAACCGTTTGGTTAAATTCACGTTCGAGCCGTTCCTGGATTATTTCCATGTGGAGCATTCCTAGGAATCCGCAGCGGAATCCAAAACCCAATGCCTGCGAGGTCTCCAGCTCAAAAGTAAGTGAAGCGTCATTGAGCTGAAGCTTTTCCATACAATCTCTCAACTCTTCAAACTCATCTGTATTTATAGGGAATATTCCCGCAAAAACCATCGGCTTTACTTCTTCAAAACCTTTGATAGATTCTTTGCATGGGTTAGCAGTAGTGGTAATTGTATCGCCTACTTTTACTTCCTTCGCATCTTTAATTCCGGTAATTACGTAGCCTACATCTCCAGACTTCACCACCTTTTTGGGTATCATTCCCATTTTCAGTATTCCTACCTCATCGGCTGAATATTCTTTCCCTGTATTGGAAAATTTGATCTTATCATTACTTTTCAAAATACCGTTGAAGATGCGGTAATACACTATGATTCCTCTGAAACTATTAAAAACGCTATCAAATATCAATGCCTGCAAAGGAGCATTATCATCGCCTTTAGGCGGTGGAATCCGTTTTATGATCGCAGAAAGTATAGC
Source organism: Ginsengibacter sp. (assembly GCA_039937655.1). Lineage (GTDB taxonomy): Bacteria > Bacteroidota > Bacteroidia > Chitinophagales > Chitinophagaceae > Ginsengibacter. The sequence continues at coordinate 23,123 of JBDTGA010000105.1, read as the reverse complement.
TTCGACACCTTCGCCTGTTTTAGCACTGGCATGTAAAATATCCTCCTGTTTGCATCCTATCAATTCTATGATCTGATCTTCTACCTCTCCTATCATAGCCCCGTCCATATCTATTTTATTCAGTACAGGAATGATCTCCAGATCATTATCAATAGCAAGGTATAAATTAGAAATCGTTTGCGCCTGAATACCTTGTGTAGCATCCACAAGCAGCAATGCACCTTCACATGCAGCCAGTGCCCGGCTTACCTCATAGCTGAAATCCACATGACCAGGGGTGTCAATCAGATTTAGAGTGTATTCTACTCCTTCATACTTATAATCAATCTGTATGGCATGGCTTTTTATGGTAATTCCTTTCTCTCTTTCCAGGTCCATATTATCAAGAACCTGAGCCTGCATTTCACGGTCGGTCACTGTGTGGGTAAGTTCCAACAAACGGTCGGCAAGAGTGCTTTTACCGTGATCTATATGGGCAATAATGCAAAAATTCCTTATGTGATTCATAATAGGCGGCGAAGATAAGGAAAAGGAAGAAGTGTATTTATTTAATGCACTCTATAAAAGGTCTGGCGCTCCATTTTTCGCATACTTCTTTTTCAGAGATCTTATAAAGTATTTTCTTTTAAGGAAAAAGGGTATCAACGATTTTAATATCAGCTTCACATAAAACACATTAGGTTTGGCTCTCTTAAAGATTTGAAGGGTTAACCCTATAGAAGAATACCCTCTCACTATTTGCGAAATATTGGTTTCCCAGATATTTCTATCACTTTGATCGCAATTATTATTTATTTCTTTGTACTTATCAAGAACATGCTTTTTGGCTTTATACATAAACTCAGCATTTTCCGATATTGCTGCTGCATGTTTTCTGTAATAGAACAAAAATGCATCCACTGTTTCGATAGTCGAATTCATGGAAATCCTGATCCACATATCCCAATCCTCTATTAATAAATCTTCATCCCAAAGGCCTGCACTTAAAATTGCTTCACGCCTGATGACACATCCTGTTCCCAGAATAAAATTTCTCTGTAATAATTCCTGCACAAGATCCGCCCCGGACATGGTCGCAATCTCCGGCTCATAAATATTAATATCATCATAATAAATAAAACCATTGCTGTAAACAAGCCCTACAAGATCATTTTTTGCAAAAGGATTTAATTTTTTTTCAATATTCATAGGATGGAGCCAATCATCAGCCGATAATACGCAAAGGAATTCACCCGAACTTTTGCTAAATAAAAAATTAAGATTCTGTGAAATAGTAAAATTTTTCTCTCTCTTAAACGCCTTATATTTCAAGCCGGAATCTTTTAATATATTCTGAGCTATTATAAAAGTATTGTCAGAAGAATTATTGTCCGCATATATTATTTCAATATCTCTATAGGTCTGGCCAATTACCGACCGGACAGATTGCTCAATATATTTTTCATGATTCCATGATAATAAGAGGACAGAGACCATCGTAGAAGAATTCATTTAACGACGAAATTATAAAACGATCAACAATGAGTAAAATATGTTTTGCACCGAAGTCATCTTTATTTTATTAACAGCCAAAAAATTAATCAATGAATAATATTAACCATTTTTTGCAAAGCTATCTGGTTAAACCATCTTTATAAATCCTGCAGATTATCTTTCAACAATACCAAAACAGACTTTTATAGAGTCTTTTCAACAATGAGGCAATTACTAAAAATGTACTTGCAAGAATAACCCTTTTAAGTATCTCTGTCAATACATCCCGTTCTCTTATTTGCCCAATTTATTGTACACTTCTATAATTCTTTCACCGACCGTTTGATAATTAAATTTATTGGTCGCGCTTACCGCAATGGCTATCTTATTGTACGAATCGTAATCCAATATCATTTTCCTCATCGCATTGACCAATTGTTTTTCATTTTCACTCTCCACCAATAACCCGTTGGTCTCATTTATTACTGTATTTATTGCTCCCACATCCGAAGATACTACCGGCAATCCGCAACATAACGCTTCCAGCATAATGCATGGAAGGCTTTCAACCCTGCTGAATAAAACCAACGCCGATGAATGATTCATTTCTTCTGCAATCCTCGCATACGATACCGGAGGCTTGAAGAAAATAAATTTATCAGTCAGTAATAATTCGTCAGCAAGGTTGGCCAAATGAGAAGATGTCTCGCCAATCAATAATAATTCAAACCTCAATCCTTCCTTTGCCAATTGTGCCACTGAACGTATTATCCCTTCGGGATTCTTATAGTAATTGAGAGAAGAAGCGTGTATAAACCTGAAAGTTATACTTAGGTGAGGCTGATAAGAAAATAATCGTGTATCTACCACATTGGCAATTACTTCAAAAGGGATCTTTACAATATCATTAATAGCTTCTCCCAATTGTTTGGTTACCGGCAAAAGCAGGGAAGCTTCTGCTAAGACTTTTATTGTGTAACGCCTGATCAAGAAACTACTATTATAAAAATTTTCTTTTGCTTCTTTGTAATAGCCAGACCAATGCTCTGATATGATATACGGAATCTTAAATTTCCTTTTCAGGTAAAGCGCTTGTAACCCCGCCTTCATGGCCACATGCACATGTACAATATCTGGCTTTCCTTTTTTGTGAATATAATTTTCGAAGGTTTTACGATAGACTTTTTTATATTTTACAGTTGAGAACAGCCGATCAATAAAACGTACACCTGTTCGTAAGGAGTGATAATAAACAATCACCTCATTCAGATTATTCTCTGAAGAAGAAACTATTTTCACATCTTTGGTAACGATTCCTTTTTCATCTTTCTTAATAAAAATCACCGTAATATTTTGAAAAAGAGAAACAGCACGGGCGTGCCTTTGTATAAAATCTCCTTCATATAAATTCAAGGCATTAGGATACCAGCTCACCAGCCACAAAATGTTTTTCTGGTATAATAATTTTTGAACGTTCATTCACTAAAATAAATAAGTAAAATCAGATTTGAGCCGCAATTAAAATAAAACGATCCTGATCCTCAAACCGGTATTTTAGATTCAAGATAGATTTCACTCTAATCCTTACTCTATCGTCCGGTGAAATTCGGCAATAAAAATGAGACTTCCCTTCTTCTCTTTTGATAATATGCCATCAAAAAATATTGCCAAATATGATTCGGTATTTGTCTCATCATTCATCATTTTCGACCAGCATCGTCCCCTTTGGAAGACGATGCACGACAACAAATATCTTAGATGCAACCTCTCAAGCATCTTTATTACATCTAACAATCGTCGCCCCTCTTCCGTGAAAAGATACTATCCCTATTCGCACATAAACAAAGCATAAGGATTGTATATTTACTTTTCACGATCATCTTTGATTGTTTTCAGTACATATCCTTTTAGTTGATAGCCCGTTAAGGCAGTCTGTGCCGTAAGGGATATTTTCATTTCGGGGAGCATATCCTCTTTTGTAAAATTACCAAAATCCATTGCCTGCCCACAGACAACAAAACGTACTCCCAGCTTCTCGAGATTTTTGATCAATTCCAGATTGGGATTATCCATTTTAAACCTTTTCTGATAAGACTGATTGGTAGAAAGAGAATTGAGCACAGGGCCATGAGCGACCACCACCACCGATATATTCTTCAACGGAATCCCGGACGCTACGTGAAGATTGATAATTCTGGATACCTCCACCAGATTATAATCAAATTCATTCAAAGCAGAATCTGGATTTTCGTCGTGAATTTCAAATAATAACTTGTATTGCATGCTGGGATCAGGGATTTCCGTAATATTTTTTACAGGGAAAACACCGGAATGAGCTCCGGCATTGACTGCAGGAAACTTTTCTTCACTTATCAATTTTGCCCATCTCGCTTTTTGTTCAAATTGCTTTTCCGTTTTCACCGAATCCGCATGAATGATGGCCCGCAAAGTACTATCTCTGGCAGCCAGAAGATTTATATTGGCTGATTGTGACAGACATACTATCCATGCTGCACAGCTAATGGCAACAAACAGTAATTTTTTCATGATACTATATTTTTGAAGGAATAAAGCTACACATTTGAAGTAGTAAATCTTAAAAAATAATCCTGGGGAAATGCTGACGGGCACAATATTACGTACGGCGTTTCAAAGCCGGACCTAAAATCCTCAACTCAGAATAAACCATGGTGACTTACTGTTTCCGTTCATTTTGATTTCAAAAAACTGTTACTATAACCAACAATGCAGGCATTACTTCTCAGGATACTATCCCAGGGAAATTATAGGCCGTTAAGGAAACCATTTTTATTCTGTTTATGATATTTGTAGCTTTGTAAGAATGAATTGAATACATTCTTTTCGCAAAACCAAGGCCGATGATTATAAAGATCAGAGGGAAAATAATAAGAACGGATTCCATTTTTATCGTCTTATTAATTTCAATGGCAATCATAATTGCCGGAGAAATATTTATAGGATGTAGAGATCTACATACAAAGGAAAAATCACCGGAACTACAAACTAATACACAAAACAGAGATACACTCTGGAGAGGAAAGGATACAACTCAGATTTCAACGGATAGTGACAGCGGAAAACTGATCATGTATGGCTATCGGCTTATAGTTCACACGGCCAGGTATCTCGGTCCCAAAGGGGTTATAGCCCACATAAGTAATGGAATGAATTGCGAAAATTGTCACCTTGAGGGTGGCACTAAACCCTTCGCCAATAATTTTGCCGAAGTGTATTCCACTTATCCCAAATACATAGCACGCAACAATTCAATACAAAATATTTATGGCCGGATCAATGAATGTCTCGAACGCAGCCTGAATGGACAACCTTTGGATACTTCCAGTAGGGAAATGCAGGCAATGTATGCTTATATGAAATGGCTCGGAGAGGGGGTTTCAAAGGATAATCCGCCGAAGGGGGCCGTTATCCCGAAATTAAAATATATGAGCAGAGCTGCCGATCCAGTTGCAGGAAAGCAAGTCTTTGAAATCTATTGTCAGAGCTGTCATGGTGCAAACGGTGAAGGAGTAATGAACCTAAATGGAATCGGATATACCTTTCCTCCTTTGTGGGGGAAACACAGCTTCAATGATGGAGCGGGATTTTACCGGCTTGGAAATTTTGCCGAGTTTGTAAAAAACGATATGCCTCTTGGAACCACTTACCAGCATCCGGTATTGAGCGATCAACAAGCGTGGGATGTAGCAGCATTCGTAAACAGTGAACCTCGTCCGCACAAAAACCAGAGCATGGACTGGAAAGACATTGCAAAGAAACCGGTTGATTTTCCTTTTGGTCCATACACTGATACATTTTCACAAAGACAACATAAGTACGGACCTTTTTTGCCCATCAAAAAGGATAGAGAAAAAATAAAATAATCTCTTTCCATTCTGTGTAACAGGAAAATAATTCAATAAAAGAATACATTTCACATCATCTGGCACCACTCCTCTATCCATCAACTTTTATTGCAGAGAATGTTTTCGGCAATTACTTCCCAATATTCTTTACCATAGGGAACCAATATCTCTTCGCCCGGATAAATGTTCTTTGCCGCCCTGATAAAAACTTTATATTTCTGTACAACATATATGGAATTATTGCTAAGGCCTTTCACTTTAGTGAGGCCTTTTGCATCATTAGCAAACCGTGCAAGTGCTTTTTTAAAAGTCATTGCATCTATCACATGATTCCGATTGATGTAATACACATATCCATTAAAAACTTTCCCTTCCAGCACCTCTTTCCATTTCTTCGCCCTTCCCTTATATTCTACAATAAGCGTTCCCTTAGGAATAAACTGTTTGGTAAACAGTCCTTCTCCAGCGCGGGGAATTTTTGATCTTTTAATACACAAAGTCTTTTCCAATAGTGCCATATATTCATTTTATAAAAATATCCTTCAATTATAATTCATCATACTTCTTCAGTTTGTAATGAGGTGCCAACATTTTATCATTGACAGCATTCCCCAAAAAACGCCATCAAAGCTACCGGATAAAAAATAAAAATAAAAAACAACAGTGCTATTTATAACATATATCAAACAAACCGGCAATTAATCAGGCATAAACTTAATCCCGATATTACAGATACCTGATACTCAAAAAACAGGTCAGACTTCCCGAAAACTCTCTCTTCTTCTTGAAATAATGGTAGTAAAATATGAATAATTCATACCTTCGCCCCCAGTTCTTTTTCAGAAGAGAATGGGTAGAATTGGCACCTTTTGGAAGTTAAAACAACACAATCCCGAAGTCCATTATAAAATTCAGAGTTCATTTATCCGGCAAGGCAAAGACAGCGCATTAACACAAAAGTGGGTTTGCAGCAAATTCTCTTTGTACGATACAGAACCATACCATACAAAAAAAGATTCGGGATGTAGCGCAGCCCGGTAGCGCGCTTCGTTCGGGACGAAGAGGCCGCTGGTTCGAATCCAGTCATCCCGACTTTTTTTTATCTATCACCACATTTCACTCCTTGCAAAAACAGTTGGTCCGCAAGGGTTCCTTTTCATCTTCACCAGAACTCAGTAATCACACCTATAGTTATAGGATTTCAAAAGAAGTAAACGGCACAAAACTCATTTTTCTTTATCCACCATAACCATTCTGCTCACAACTGTTCTGCCTGCGAGATTACTACAAAAAGGATGGCAATTACAGCCAATATCAATCCGAGTATATTTTTTCTTGATAATTTTTCTTTAAAATAAAATGCTCCGATCAAAGTTGCTAAAAGGATCACTCCAAAATTCATGGTTGCAAAAACGGTCGTTGGATTTTTTGCAAAACTTTGATGCGCCTTTAAATAAAAATAGATATTTAAAAAATTGAACAAACCAAGCAACACCCCATAAAAAATGGTACTTTTTTGCACAATTAATTTTTTCTTAAAGAGAGAGACAGCCGTAATCATAAGCGAAAAAATAAAGCTCCCACAAAAAATGTAAAACAATGCTGTGGTATAAGGGATATTTTTTTGTAACGCAACCTGCTTAAATAATACATCTATCACTCCATAACCAATAAATACAAACAACAAATAGATGGAATTATTCCCGTTAGACTTCTGGCTCTTACTCAAAATAAAAAAAAGAGAAATGAATCCGGTGGCAAGCCCTACCCATCTAAACCATGAAATGCTTTCATTAAATATCCAATAAGAGCAGGCAATAGGTATCACCAATGATATGCGCTGGGCAATATCTGTTCTTATAATTCCTGAATAATGTATAGACAGGCTCAACAGAATAAATACTGAAGGCAATAATACAGAAAGCAAAATAGTGTAATGATCATAAGCTATGCTGCTAATATTGATCTCCGGGCGAAAACTAATATAAGTTGCAATAACGGCACACAGGTAATTAATGGTTATTAAAAGAATGTTTACAGATGTCCTGGCTTTAATATACTTAAATAAAACACCCACAGAAACGCTGCAAAGAATGCTGATAATTAAATTGATCATTTTACAAAGAGCGCCATCAAATACGCCCAGGCCGCTAATGTAGTTTATAAAATTATAATTTTGAGCAATATCGCTATTGAGGATCACAGTTTTTGAGATAGCACATAAGCCTTTCTGTCAGTAATGCTAATTCCTAACACAATATTGTATCATCTCTACTCTTTCTCCATTCTCTTTATTAATTTTTCAATATTGTCAATCTGCTCATTGATCTCTCTTTCCTGTCGTGCAACCGTTTTTTTACGGATGTAAAACCAGCTAAAGGCAATCCAGGCAAGGGTAAGCGTATAAGCGATGATTCCGAAAGAAAGGCTACGGCGTGCAAATTCCATCATATAAAGAACGATTCCGAGAGTAAGCAATAAAAAATATAACGAAATACCCTTGGTGCGAATGGCACGTTGCGTATTGCGAAGATGAATTAACTGATGCAGATATGCTGCATTATCAAGTGTTAGGTCTCCATGCTTTAAAAGCAATTGTACAAGCCTTGTATTGAAAGTAACTCCAAGCAAGATCGCAAGTAGGATGATTACTATTCCTGCCCTGGTGGTCCACTGTTCAAAATGATAATACCAGCCAATGAAACAAATGTAGAAAAAGGTGAAACACAAAATAGTTCCTCCAATAATATTTTTACGGATCATTCTTCTTCTGGTTTTTTGTATGCGCAAAGTAATTTCTCCCGCATCCGGTAAACTTTCTTCTCCGGAGGTTTGCCATACATTTTTTATGTCGTCAAAGTTTTTCATACTCATTAAATCGTTGGGTTAAAATTTGTTTGATACGATGTATCTTGACCCGTATATTCCCTTCAGGAATACCAGTAATGGCTGCTATTTCTTTTTGCGGCAAGTCTTCAAGCACGAGAGAAATGATAAGCCTTTCCGCTTCTTTCAGTGTTGCAATACATTTATACAGGAGTTCAATATGTGCATCGTAAGGAGCCTCCGTTCTGTCTTCTACCTGAAAAGGAATCTCCGCTTTCGGCATCCGTGAAGAATGCTCAATTTGCCGAAGACATATATTGGAAGCGATCCGGAATATCCAGGTACCTATTGCAGCCTCGTTTCTGAAAGTATGCAGGTTCTTCCATACCTGGATAAATGTTTCCTGTACCAGGTCTTTCGCCCAATCCTTATCATTCACATACCCCATGCATAGACGAAATATTTTAGGGCTGAATGTTTTATATAGCTCATCAAATTCCATATCCGCTATTTCAAAAATTGATCAAGTTGTTTAAAATACCAGTCTGTATCATCATACATGATAAAATGCAATCCTTTAGTGGCATATTCCAATCGTGCAGTCTTTAAATTCTTATATTGCTCCGCAATGTCAGGCTTTATCCTGGAAAAAGCGCCTTCCATTAAGATCAGTGAAGGGCATTGAATAGTTGAAAGTTGCTCTCTCATATCGGTATTTAAAAACTGACAATAAATTTCAGCCAGTGTTTTACGGTCCGATGTTACAGACCAATGAATCACTTCTTCCAAATGTACAGTATCAGCCATTAAAGAAGACATAGTGCGTTTTTGCATCTGATAAAATTGTCGGTCATCCATGGATTGGAAATTCGCTACAAAAGGAGTACAATCAGGATGAGGGTTTACTACAAAAGCGGGATTTTGAATAGCACCAAGACAAGGCAATGCATCCACTACAATTATCTTAGAAACTAATTCAGGATAATCTGCTGCCAGCATTAAGGCCATTCCTCCCCCGATACTATGCCCGATAATAATAGGTTTAGACATCTTTTTATCATGAATATACCTGGCTACAGAAGTTTCCCAATTTTTGAAACTTACACTGTCATCAGGTGCTATGCCTGCAAAACCGTGAAAGGTAAGTGTATAACAACGATACTCTTTATCGTAGCGGGTAACCGTTTCGTTCCATACATCACCCGAGCAGGAAAGCCCCGGAATTAAAATAATGTTTTGATTCCCTGTACCGGAGATCTTCACATCAAAAGGATAAGAGTTCTGTGCTCTTACACACAGGCTGGAACCTGTGATTGCCAAAATGAATACCAACAACTTTTTCATAATTATTTGTTTTTATTTTCTTTTGGATACAGGGAAAACAAAAATGTTACAGAAAAAGAAAAATAAATTGATAGCGAGAGAAAAGCGGTCCTTAATTACCAAACCATCCGAAAAAGGTGAATGTAACGTTCACGAGGAATAAATTCGAGGATTCCCTAAGTGCCGGTCGGAACGATTTAGCGGGTCAAAACCATCAGATAAATTAAATAACCTTATCGCATTTACATGGATTTATCTGTAAAATCTCTACTTGAGTACTGCAATGCACACAAACATGAAAACGTGTCCGACAATGGCAGTCCAGTGGTAAATAAATAATTTTAAGCTGCCGATCATTTTACTCATAAAAAAAGCTAACCATTTTCAGCTACTTTCAGGTAAGGAATTAAAAAAATAAAAGAATTCAAAACACATTACACAATTTTAGATAACTACCGTACGTTTTGCTATTCAACTATCGGCCTTTTACAAAATGTTATAATTCAATAATGCCATTTAAAAGGTATCAGATAGTTGTAATTTTGAATATTATTAATACTTTTGTCCTATTGAAAAAAATTCTCTACATACTTTTATTTATTGCCGGATTTCAGTTTAACAGCAATGCTCAGATAAAAACTGTTCGTACAGCTAATGATATAACAAAAACCGTAAAGTTTTATCCCAATCCCGCTACTTCTTTTATCAATTTTGAGTTTGATAAAAATTATGACAATTCCTATAGCCTCCTTATTTTTAATTTTATAGGTAAAAAGATTGAAGAGATCAAGGTTACCGATAAGAAGATGACGGTATCCCTCTCCGATTATTACCGCGGTATCTATGTCTTTCAGCTTCGTGACAAGCAGGGAAGCATTGTAGAATCCGGTAAATTTCAGGTTGTCAAATAGTACACCAGTTCACTTCGTTTTTCCTCTTTATTTTATTATGTCATTTTGTCTAATAATTGTTATTGGCAAAAAGTTTGACTGTACTACCTTTGCAGACAATTTTGTATAATGAATAAAAATCAGGAACCCATGCCAGAAAATGATTTCACCTCTCCTATTGACGAAGATAATGTGCCTGTAATAGATCCATCAGGAAAAGAAGAAGCAGACGCTGTCCACTCAGCAGATGAAATCAATCAACTTAAAGCGGAACTGGATGAGCAAAAGGATAAATATATTCGACTCTTTGCTGAATTTGACAATTACAAAAGGCGTACTTCAAAAGAAGCGATAGAATTAAGACAAACAGCAGGAAAGGAAGTTATCATTTCCATGCTTGATGTATTGGACGATATGGAAAGGGCTGAGAATCTAATGAAGGAAACTTCCAACGAAAGCTCCCTGAAAGAAGGGGCTTTTTTGATATTTGACAAATTCAGAAAGATATTACAGGCAAGAGGGCTTAAATCCATTGATACTCTGCACACTGAATTTGATGTAGAAAAGGATGAGGCTGTTTCTGAAATTCATGTAGATGAAAAAAAATTAAAAGGAAAAGTAGTAGCTGAGCTACAAAAAGGGTATTACCTCAACGATAAGCTTATACGGTTTGCCAAGGTAGTAGTAGGTAAATAATTTTTCCTAAAATAATAATAAGAGCCGTAACTGCCGGCGGCTTAAATAATGGCAGTTCACTAAACAGTATGGCAAATACTATGTCCACAAAGAGAGATTACTATGAAGTATTAGGCGTGAATAAAAACGCAACTGCTGATGAAATAAAAAAGGCTTACAGAAAAGTGGCTATGCAGTTTCATCCCGACAGAAACCCCGGGGACAATACAGCAGAAGAAAAATTCAAAGAAGCTGCAGAGGCTTATGAAATATTAAGTGATTCTGATAAACGTGCCCAGTACGACCGTTTTGGACACAATGCTTTCGGGCAGGGACGCGGTGGCGGTGGCTTCTCAGGACAGGGTATGAATATGGACGATATCTTCAGCCAGTTTGGCGACATTTTTGGGGATGATATGTTCGGAAGCTTTTTTAGTGGAGGAAGAAGGAGTGGCGGATCGGGCAGAAGGGGGGTAAGAGGCACCAACCTGAGGGTAAGAATAAAAGTAAATTATGAGGAGATCGCCAAAGGAGCTACAAAGACCATTAAAGTAAAAAAATATATCACCTGTAATACCTGTGATGGATCGGGTGCCAAAGATAAGCACAGCTCTCAAACCTGCAGAACCTGTGGTGGAAACGGCCAGGTGCGTAGAGTACAAAATACTTTTTTAGGGCAAATGCAAACAGTAACTACCTGCCCCGAATGTAACGGAGAAGGTACTGTAATCACTAATAAATGCACTACCTGTAAAGGTGAAGGAAGAGTATATGGAGAAGAAACCGTAACCCTTGAAATACCCGCCGGCGTGCAGGAAGGAATGCAGCTAAGCATGAGTGGCAAAGGAAATACCGGCGAGCGTGGCGGCGGACCCGGTGACCTCGTAATTTTAATTGAAGAAGAAGCTCATCCTTATCTTCACAGGGAAGGTTTGAATGTGGCATTTGACCTCCACATATCATTTCCCGATGCCGTTTTCGGTACGCAGATAGAAGTACCCACTATTGACGGGCGTGCAAAAATTAAAATCCCTGCCGGTACACAAAGCGGAAAAATATTCAGGCTCAAAGGAAAAGGATTTCCCTCTGTAAACAGCCATGAAAAAGGCGATCAATTGATACAGGTAAATGTGTGGACCCCGCAAAATGTTTCTGACGCGGAACGTACATCTCTCGAAAATTTACAGTTAAGTGAAAACTTTAAACCCAAACCGGATAAGAATGAAAAGACCTTCTGGGAAAAAATAAGGGAAACTTTTAGTTAGGATTTTTATCTCATTCCCTTCCAACAACTTTTTATATGATACCTGATTGGCTATAAGAGCATTCAACTCTTCCCTGGGCCTCAGTGTTGATTTTTCAAAGATGAAAAAGAAGAATTAATATATCAAAATCATCTTTTACATTTCCATCATTTTTTTCAAAAACTGCTCTTTGCGGCGTACAGAAACCTCTATCTGCGTATTATCGGTAAGCGTAACTACTCCTCCCTTCCCCTTCTGATAGCTTTTTATAAAAGAAAGGTTGATAAGATGAGAATTGTGTATTCTGTAGAAATTGCAATCAGCAAGCAACTCTTCAAATTCCCTGAGAGTACGGGCCACTGTAATCTTTTGACGGTTTTTCAAAAAGATATGAGTATAATTGATATACGATTCGCATCGCACAATATCATTAACTTCAGAAAATAATAATCCGTTTCCGGTAGGGATACTGATCCTTCTGGATGAGCCGTTCAGACTTTTCAGATTATGAAAAAGAATCTCTATTTTCCTCGACTGTTCATTTTTGGAGAATTTTTCTTTCAGCTTATCAATAGCGGTAACCAGCTCTTTGCGATCAACTGGTTTCAAAAGATAATCAAATGCACTGAACCGGAAAGCCTGCACAGCATACTTTTCATGAGCCGTAATGAATATCACTTCAAAATTAATTTCGTCCACTTGTTGTAAAAGATCAAATCCTGTTTGGTTTCCCATTTGTACATCCAGAAAAACAAGACCGGGATTCAGGTTATGGATAGCCTGTACACCTTCTTCTACCGAACCGCAGGTGCCCACCAACCTTACCGACTTACTGCAATTTTCCTGAAGCAGCAAAGACAACCTATCAATGCTGTGTGTTTCATCGTCTATAATGAGGGCCTGTATCATATCCGTAATCAAAAGTTTAGGGCTAAAGGTAATTTTATTTCAACGTTGGTTCCTTCTTCGAGTTCGTGAATTTTCAAAGAGGCGAACGGTTCCTTTTTATGCCGGTTAAGGATGTGGATACGAGATTGGGTAATTTTAATTCCCAACGATCTTTTATGGATTTCCGAATAGACGCTCTCTATCTTTTTGGCTCTCCCAATACCAATACCATTGTCTTCAATATTACAGATCAACAACTCTCCTTCCACCCTGAACTGAATAGAGATATTTCCAATTCCGTCTTTGGCCGGAAGTCCGTGCTGAATGCTATTTTCCACAAAGGGTTGCAACAGCAAAGGTGGCACCAGTATATTCTTTATATCCATGTCATCTGCTGTTTTAATTTCAAAGGTAAAGTGATGATTCAATCGTAATGCCTCCAGCTCCATATAAAGTTCCAGAGCTTTAATATCATCTGCAAGAAGAATTTCCTTTTGTTCCGAATTTTCAAGCACCATACGCATCAATGCTGAAAATTTACTAAGGTATTCATCAGCAAGTCTCGCATTATTTTTCATCATATAATCGCCGATGGCACCAAGGGAATTAAAAATAAAGTGCGGATTCATCTGAGCTCTAAGTGCTTTCATCTCGGTATCCAAAACTAATGACTTAAATTCGGCTTCCTTCTTTTCTTCTTCCGCATCACGTTTCTTTTTATAAAGTACGATTCCTGATATAGCTGCCAGAAGTAAAAAAGCAGTACCTCCCATTAAGGCGTTTTTAATAGTACGCTGCCTCTTTAGCTCTGCCTGATCCAATGCTCTTTTTTTATCAAATTGAAACTGCATCTCCTTACGGGTGATTTCTTTCTTTTTTTCGAAACTGATAAGGCTGTCGTTCAATAAAATAAATTCTTTATAGGCATCGAGCGATTGGCGATATCTACCCGTTTTTTCATACACTTTCTGCAAGGCATCCCACGCCTGCCGTTGAAACTGAAGGTTGCCTACTGTCTTTGATAATTTTAATCCTTCTTTGCCATATTTCTCTGCCAGCGCAAAGTCTTTGGTTTGTAAACTAAGTAAAGACATATTTACTATCGCAGATGCTTTCGTTAAATTATTACCGGAGCGATCCGCCATGAGAATACTTCGTGTGATATAATCCATTGCATCGGTGTAATTCTTATTTTGAATAAAAATATACCCCATCGAATTCAACACATTCGCAGCCACGAGGCTATCGCCATTTTTCTCCGAAATGGAAAGACTTTGTTTGTAATCCTGCATGGCATCATCCACATGCCCCATTTCAAAATTTAAGTGTCCTATATTCATCAGCAACCGCCCTTCACCACTTTTATCAGCCATTGTAGCCAGTACTGCTTTTGCTTTTTGATAATACCCCAGTGCCTGGAGATACTCTTCCTGGTCGTAATAAATAAGAGCAATATTAGCCAGTGTTTGCCATTCAAACCTTTTACGATTCAAGGGTTCATTGGTCACAAGGGCTTTCTGGTAATAATCGAGGGCATTTACAGGATCTGATAAAACGTAAGAATAACTCACTCCTTTGAGTTGATAGGACTCTGCAATCCCTGCAGCCCATTTTATCTTTCTCGCAATACGCAAAGCTTCATCCGCATAATACATCATACTGTCGGCCTTTGTAAAAAATGATGCCTTGCCATACCTCAGTAAAAGGGATACGCGTATGGAATCTTCAGCCTTGTGATGATTTAGAAGAATTTTCAACGAATCAGTCGCAGGTTCTGCAATGCCTCTGAAATAAATACAAACAAAAAGGAAAAGATAGAAGAGCTGTTTCATAATTAACAGGTTCAAATGAAAACTCAGTTGGTTTCAAAGATACCAAAGTCAACGCCTTTTTCAACTCAGTGATTTTTCACCCTTCAAACATTTACCCTCCGATTTGCAACAAATAATAAAAATCTGTGTACAAATAATAAATACAGGTTGCACATACCATAACATACTACATAACTTTATTAGCACAAAGATGTTTCGGCAAACCCAATCACATTAAAAAATCAAAAAATGGAAGCAGAAAGCACAATACCCGCACAAAAGGAAACAACACCAGTTGTAAAAGAAGAAATCAAAAATTTCTATAAAAAAGATGTCCCCGCGATCATCAGGAAAGTATTGCTCGAACCTGTAAACGGAACATACTCTCTCTTTGTAAACCGTTCAGAGAAATCTTTTAACCAATCACTCATCCTGATGGCCTCTGCTGCAATCGTATCTATGATATGTGTATTTCTGATCATTCCTTCACAAATACGACAATATGCGCCGTGGTTCTCCATTATGGTAAAGTCGGCCATCTTCACCATCGTATTTTTATTGCTGATATCACTTATATCCTTTGGGATTAAAATGATCTCAGGAAAAGCGAGTTTCAAAAACGAATTACTTACCGGAGCTTTATGTGCTATACCTTTCACCGCATTGTTACTATTGTTGTTCCTGTTTTCCAAAATAATGATGGATGAACAAATGATCAGCAGCGTTGCCTTCGGTGGATACAGCCAGATCCTTTCAAAGGCAGGAATCTTTCTTGTCTTTGTTTTCTACATTATTCTATTATGTATCAACATTCTGCTGCAATCATTACGTGCTTCAGGAACCAAAGATGCTTTGGCCTGGTATCTTTCACCAATAGGGATCTTCCTGGCTTTTTACTTTACTCTCAAAATTGTTTTAATGTAAAACCTATGAAAAAATTAGTAAAAAATAAATTCAACCCCTACACTCTTTTATTTTTAATTGCAACAATCATATTTGCCGGTTGCGGTAAGAAAGACAGCGATCATTCATCAGATACAGATTATTACATCAAGTTTACCGTATTGGGAAAATCATATACTTTCAAAGGATATCCTTATGCGACTCTTTCTCAGGCAGACGGCATTTATACAGGTGGTGTAGGATCTTTTCAGGAACAGGGTGTTGGTACAAAAAATGTAGCTTCAATACTCATCGGCAGCCTTTCTTCTATAAAACAAGAAACTTATTCAGGAATAATCAATACCCCGGCAGGTGGAACTACTCCGGCTATATTCTTTGCATATATAGACGAAAACGGGAAAACATTCGGCAGCCTTTATAAAGACAATGTTACTAACACTGTTACCATTACAGCACTGTCAGGCACATCCATAAAGGGGAATTTTTCCGGCAAAATATATGATGTGCTTGCAACCAACACTTCTCCTATCAATTTTTCAGGTGATTTTAATGTAAAAAGGGTGAACTAATTTCATCATTTTGATCAATTCCCTGGAACGAAAATAATCGCTCCATTCCATGTAAAATCATATTCCACCTTTCTATTCCGTCTTTTTATTTCGCATAGTTAATTACATTTGACAAAAAATTCGCCTATGCTAAATAGAAGAAAATTCCTACAACTTTCTACACTGGCAACACCATTACTGTCAGTAAAGAGTGTGCTTGCTAACAGTAATGCACAGACGAAGCCGATTATCGTTTCCACATGGAATAACGGAAAAGACGTAAACACGGAAGCCTGGAAAGTTTTATCAAATAAAGGCCGCGCGCTGGATGCTGTAGAAACGGGGGCACGATACATAGAAGACACCATAGACTGCTGTATCGGGCTTGGCGGCTATCCCGACAGAGACGGTATTGTAACACTTGATGCCTGTATAATGGATGAACATGCTAATTGTGGATCTGTAGGTGCAATCGAGCAAATAAAACATCCCATTTCCGTAGCACGAAAAATAATGGAAACTACCCAGCATATTATGCTCGTAGGAGAAGGTGCCCAGCAATTTGCCCTCGAAAACGGATTCAAAAAAGAACCAAAAGAACTTTCTCCCGACGCTGAAAAAGCATATAAAACCTGGTTAAAGAAAAGTGAATACAAGCCCGAGATCAATATTGAAAATCGTGCTGCGGATAAGTCTCCCGAAAAAGCCGGAGGCCCTTCTGCTCCTCTTTTTTTTGACGATGGTACATTAAACCACGATACGATGGGAACCATCGCCATGGATGAATCGGGCAATATAAGCGGAGCAGTTACTACCAGTGGAATGGCTTTCAAAATTCATGGACGTGTAGGAGATTCTCCTATTATCGGAGCAGGGCTTTTTGTGGATAACGAAGTAGGTGCCGCCACTTCCAGTGGTCTGGGCGAGGAAGTAATTCGCATTTGTGGCAGCCATGTAGTAGTCGAATATATGCGTCATGGCCTATCACCCGAAGCTGCCTGCCGCAAAGCAATAGAACGAATTATAAACCGGGATATGCAAAGGGCCAAAACACTACAAGTAGCATTTCTGGCACTCAATAAAAAAGGGCAATACGGTGCTTATGCTGTTCAAAAAGGTTTTGTATTTGCGATAAAAAGTAATCACGAAGAAAAAATTATCCCTGCAAAATATTTCTTTGACCTGGGAGTAACCTAAAAGGAATATCATCAAATAATAAAACCCATCATTACTCCGGCGACAAAATATCTTCATTGAAAATCTATAAAAAGATACCATGATTTGTATATATGGATACATAGTTACTTTTGCAGCAGAAGCCATTTAAAAAATCATGAAATTAGAGATAATCGGATTCAATATTGAGAGCTGTCTTGCAGCGCAGGAAGCAGGTGCCGACAGAATAGAATTGTGTGCAGGCCCCGGAGAAGGTGGCACCACTCCTTCTTACTCTTTTATAAAAGCGGCGAGAGAAAAACTGTACATTGATCTCTATGTAATGATACGCCCACGGGGCGGGGATTTCTTATATAGTAATGATGAGTTTAAAATCATGAAAAATGATATCGCCATCTCCAGGCAACTGGGTTGTAATGGTATGGTAACCGGTATTGTAAAAAAGGATGGAAGGGTGGACAAAGAAAGATGCAGGGAATTGATTGAGTACGCTTATCCTATGGAGGCAACCTTTCACAGGGCTTTTGATAGAGTGAATGACCCCTTTGAAGCACTGGAAGACATCATTGATCTTGGATTTGAAAGAATATTAACTTCAGGTCTAAAACCTAAAGCCGTTGATAGTACCAATTTGATTGCGCAATTAGTCAGGAAAGCTGACGAAAGAATTATCATTATGCCAGGATCGGGTATCAATTCAAAAAATATCATCACGATCGCTCAAAGTACTGATGCTATAGAGTTTCACAGTTCTGCAAGTATTTTAAAAGAGAGTAAAATAGAATTTACCAATGGTGGGATGAACGAATCTTTGGAATACGTGACAGTAAATAAAGAGGAAGTAAAAAAGATGGTGGATTTGCTAAAAGAATATGAATTGAAAAAACGCATTAGTTAAAAGAGTCATTTCCATAATATGCATCTTCGTGATCAAATATTAAAAGAGCACACCAAAGGAAATTGTCAAACAATTGTAGCCTGGGTAGGGAATGACCTATCAAGATTCAACGAACTATTCAATCTGTTCCTCCATGATGAATACAGGGTAACTCAAAGAGCCGCATGGCCAATGAGTTATTGCGCAATAGCATATCCTGAATTTATGAAAAAAAATTTTGGAAAATTAATCGGCAATCTACAAAAACCAGGAATCCACGATTCGATAAAAAGAAATACCGTAAGGCTTTTGCAGTCGGTAGATATCCCTAAAGTACTGGAAGGCCGTGTGATGAACATTTGTTTTAAATATGTAGAATCACCCCGGGAAGCGGTCGCCATCAAGGCATTTGCATTAACCATCTTAGGAAAACTCGCAAAGAAATATCCCGAAATAATCCCGGAAATAAAACTTCTGATTGAAGATCAAGCTCCTCATCAAACTGCAGCATTTAAAGGAAGGGCCAAAAAGATACTGAAAGAGTTTCCATCACTCTAAAGACTTTTTATGATGAACTCTTATCTCTGATCCTTTCGTCATTAGCACAGAGTGCGGTTTCTCGTGGCTTAAGAAGGAGAATTTATCTCCATATACCGCACCGAAATCACAATCTACCGAAGAGGAAACTACTTTGAGTGTCTCCCAAAGAGGATGTTCCACATGGTATTCATACGTTTTGGTGTCATTGTATTTTGAATAGCCCCAATAATGATCGGCAAAAAATTCCTCACGACTACCCGGAATGATTTTCCTTGACCTCTTATCGGCTACAGCACTTATTTTATTCCATCTATTTTTATAGTTCCATTCGTAACCGGCTTCAAAATTTTCGCCATTATCACTATGAAAATGTTTCATCTTCATGGTGGCATATTTTTCACCATATACATTATTGGCTACAAAAGAAATGGCCATTTTGGGCACAATCTCCTTGATAAAAACTACTCCTCTTTTCCACACACCGCGATCATTATATTTTATATAAAAACGGAGGTTTACTTCCTCAAAATTTACGTGCATAGGAACACTCAGTCCAAGCACCTTGGTATTCAAAAACATAAACCCCACAAGACTTACATAAGTATTTCCCTCAAAAGAATCAAGCTGGGTTTTGTTAGGAACATAAGGAAGCAGAAGCTCCTTAGGAACAGCATAATTTGCCATAATCAGGTTGTTCCATTCTGCGAGCAGAAAATGTGTTGTCATATTGTGAGAATTTATAGTCTCCTTAACCTCAATACAATAATCTTACCTTAATTGTTTCCTTCACGGTTTTTAGCAATTCAAGTGCTTCCCTCGAAAGACCTTTATTTACATCGAGCACCACATAGCCAATATCTTCATTCGTTTTTAAATACTGGGCCAGGATATTTATTTTATGAGACGAAAGAAGGGTATTTATTTCAGATAAAACTCCGGGAACATTTTTGTGAATGTGAAGAATACGGTGGGTATCCTCATGAGGAGGAAGATTCAGCATAGGCACCGAGTGAGACCCGGTAGTAATACCCTTCTCAAGGAAATTAAATAATTTATTACTTACGTCCTCCCCGATATTCTGTTGTGCTTCTTCGGTAGAGCCGCCTATATGGGGAGTTAAGATCACATTGCTCAATCCTTGCAATGGAGTAAAAAATTTATCGCCGCTTCTCTCAGGCTCTTCAGGATATACATCCACCGCAGCTCCTCCCATCTCTCCATTTTGTAAAGCATTTTTTAATGCTACCAGATCTACCACCCCACCCCTTGCATAATTAATAAGAATAGCTGTCTTTTTAAAAAACTTCAAATTATTTCTATTGATCAGATTTTTGGTGGAAGGAAGATCAGGGACATGCAGTGTAACAATATCAGCTACTTTCAGCAATTCCCTCAACGACTTTTTATCTTCTGCATTCCCGAGAGGCATCTTGCTTTCCGTATCATAAAAAACCACCCTCATACCCAACGATTCTGCCAGTACACTCACTTGTGATCCTATGTTTCCATAGCCCACGATTCCTAAAATTTTACCTCGTAGTTCATGACTGCCGGCTGATTCTTTCAACCATATTCCTTCATGAGCTGACCGGTTCTTATCAGGAATTCTTCGGATAAGCATGATGGAAGAAGCGATCACTAATTCAGCGACAGAGCGGGTATTGGAATACGGTGCATTAAAAACCACAACCCCATCATTGGTTGCGGCTTTCAGATCAACCTGATTGGTTCCGATACAAAAACATCCAATGGCCTGCAACTTATTGGCATTCCTGAGCACCTCTGCAGTTATTTTTGATTTAGAACGAATCCCTATTAAATGAACATTCTTGATCTCTTTGATCAATTCGCTTTCACTCAATGCGCCCGGTATTCTTTTTACAGAAGAGTATCCTGCATCAAGAAATTTTTGCGAAGCGGCTTTGCTGATGTTCTCCAAAAAAAGAATATTTATTTTTTCTTTAGGATAACTGGTAACTTTTTTTTCTGGCATATTAAAATTGTAATGTAATATTGCAAATATAGTCCCTAATATTATTTGATGAAACCCAATAATTTCCTTCCCGTAATTTTAATTTTAATTTTTACCGGATTTTTTTCCTGCCACTCAGGTACCACTAAAGTAAAAAATCATGTCGTTGATTCTGTTAGTTATATACGTCATGCTCCTTCTATTCCCAAAGAGGATTTCGATCGCTATTATAATGAAGTAAAAGATTTTTATGAAAAAAAATTAGTAGCGAGAGGGTTCAATGGAGCCTTTCTGGTAGCCAAAAACGGAGAAGTGATCTTTGAAGACTATCACGGTTTTTTCAATCTTCAGAAAAAAGATTCCCTTACCAAACACAGTGCTTTCCACCTGGCTTCCATTTCCAAAACCTTTACGGCAATGGCTACTTTAAAACTGATGGAGATGGGCAAGCTTTCACTCACTGATGATGTGAGGAAATTTTTTCCTGCCTTTCCGTACGAAGGTGTTACCATCAGTTCACTATTAAGCCACAGAAGCGGATTGCCCAATTATATTTATTTCATGGAAAAATTGGGATGGGATAAAAAGCAGCCTTGCAGCAATGAAGATGTACTTGATTATATGATTAAATTTAAACCCGCAGCTACCAGGCCCAATACTCACTTTACCTATTGCAATACCAACTATGCACTATTGGGGCTGATCATTGAGAAGGCATCGGGTGAATCTTATGCTAATTTCCTACAGCAGCAAATCTTTACGCCTCTTCATATGAACGATACGTATGTTTTCAACATAAAAGACAGTGCTACAGCAATGCCTTCTTACGATTGGCGAGGCAGGCAGGAAGCATTCACTTATCTTGACTGTGGTATTGGAGATAAGAACATCTATAGTACTCCCGAAGATCTGTTGAAATGGGACCAGGCTTTATACACCAATCAAATTTTTAAAAAAGAAACACTGGAGGAAGCCTTCACACCTTATAGTAATGAAAAGCATGGTATAAGGAATTACGGATATGGATGGAGAATGAATGTATATCCTAACGGGAAAAAAGTAATCTATCATAACGGATGGTGGCATGGCAATAATACGGTTCTCATCAGGATGATAGAGGACTCTGTGACCATCATTGTGCTGGGAAACAAATTCAACAAAAATATTTATGAGGCAAAAGATATGGAAGGTTTCTTTTCAGGAGACGTATTACTAAACGGAGAGGACAAAGCCGCTATTTCCAAGGAAGAAATTAATACCAATGAAAACTCTGACTCGATCCTCTCCAAAAAACTAAAATTCATCTCGAAAAAGAAACCGATAAAAAAAGCTCCGGTAAGAAGAAAAAGATAAGCTGAAGGTTCCAACATTAATAGCACACCCGTTCTCAATTATCATACTAAACTCATTCTTTGCAGTATCAACAGAGATAAGGTTTACCGATCCTCCTCTTTTTTACATCCATGAATAATTTCGTATGACCATGTGTGTTATACTTTTGTTTGTATAATTGTGTCAGCAAAGTACGGGTATCTTTCTTATCAGAATAATTTGAAGAAAGACGTATCACCCACGAAAAATAATGTTGATCTTAATATTGACTATTTAGGCAACTAGAAGGAACTACTTTATCAACATTCTTTCAACAAAAACCGCAAATGATGCACTTTCAGTGTAATCACCCAATATTCTCTTGTAACACTATCCAATACTAATTATACAGAATTCCTTTTCCGAAGAAAATGTAGTAAAATATTCTCCATCTATTATTCATTTTTGTTATTTTATGCGGTAAATAGAAAAAAGATATTGCGGTATTTGCATTTTTAATCCTTTTTTTGTTATACGTTTGTTAACCAACCGATAATTAATGCTTAAAATCGAAAGACAAGCTTTTATTCTACACCAGGTGAATCTGCACAACAAGGTTTTGTCTGCAGATTTGAGCAAGCAGATAAAAGTGTCCGACGATACCATTCGCAGAGACATTCAGCAGCTGGCCGATGAAGGGCGAATCATAAAGTTTCATGGTGGAGCTTTATCACCGTCTTTTCATAACACCCATAGTTCTTCAAACGACGTGTATGCTTATA
>JBDTGA010000104.1:0-15916 GCA_039937655.1 Ginsengibacter sp. | reverse complement strand
CCTGCAAACCTACCGGTGCAATTCCAAACGGAGCGTCATATACATGGCCAAAAAGTTCCGTTTTCATATCGGAGCCGGCATGCTTTTTAAGGTATTGAGGAAGAAGTTCTATCTCTCTGATCTCTGATGTATTCTTGCGAAGATTGATCTCTTCATTGCATCCTCCGTCAAGATAATCGAATGCAAATCCCGGAATCCTCCTTTTCGCTTTCTCCCTGAGACTCTCTACAGAAGGGTATCTCGGGTTATATGGTAATTTCATGAAAAATATTTTAGTTCAATAATATCATGCGGGATTTCTTTCTCATTCCATGATTCATGAATGCAAAGTGCTGCGCCCATAGCTGTGGCCTGTGCCATTGATGCGGCAAATATTTCTATATCAGGAAAACAGGAAGCAAGCAGATTCATATAAATGGCATTTTTACTGAAGCCTCCATCTACAAAAATTCTGTTAACCTTTGTTTCTTTCAACACCCATTGTGTAGATACATATTGTTGCGACACAATATCAAGCATCAACTGATGGTAGGCTTCTTCATCATTTTTAAATCCCGACAGCTCTCTGCTGGCAAATGAACTTGCCTGACCTGCAGAAAAGTCTCTCTTTTGAAGCGCAGTAACCATTTCAGGATTAAACTCCAACTCGCGATACTTCGCTGCATCCTGATTAAAATATTCAGAGATTCTTTTTACCTCTTGTTCATGTTCATTTCCGGCAAATAACCTGGAAGCCTTCACTGGTTTACCCTGGTAATCCATATAGCAAAGGCAGTCATTTTTTAGTTCTTCTTTTGTGAGCGGCGTATGATTAAAGGGGTTCAACGAAATGCACCAGGTACCGGTAGATATCAAAACGAATGGTTCCCTGAAATTTAAGAGATAAGGAATCAACGCTGCCGAGCTATCATGTAGCCCGACGCCGACCGAATAATTATTGCCAGGAAAAGATGCAGGAGCAACGCTTGTACATGGGAGAACGGGCGCCAGCTTTTCGAGTATGCCTTCCTGTTGCACCCAATAATGATAATCGCTCTTTTGAAAATCCCAAAGATTGGTATGGCAGCCAATGCTGGTAATATCACTACACACATTTCCGGTTATAAGGAAACTCAAATATTGCGGCAAATGCAATGCATACTTAATCTGGCCAAACAGATCTGGTTTTTCATATTTTATCCGATACAATTGCATTCCGGAATTCAGGCTTCCCAAGACAGGTGATGCTGTACGAAAAGCAAAATCTTCTTTACCCCCATAGGTATTATAAAACTGTTGCTCTAAAGATTCCGGAAAGGGTTTCAAATAATTGTATAATGGCGTAAATGAGCGAAGCTGCTCATTGAGATAAACGAAACTGGCACCATAACTACTAAAATTAACGGCTTTGATATCAAAATCTTTTATCCTGAATACTTCACGCAAAGAATCAAATACCGATAATTTTAAGCTGTCCAGATTTTCACAAGGAAACCCGTCTTCATCAACCGTTTCAAAAAAACGGGCAGACCGCTCGAAGACTATTTTATAATTCTCATCAAAGAGGAATAGTTTTTTATTGGTTTTACCTACATCGAATATTGCTATGACATTCTGTTTGCTCATGAAAAGTATTTTTTTCCTCATAGAAAGGGGCACGACCTGTCCCTACAATCCTGTAGCTACTGTTTTACTTCCTCTTTCTTTAATTAGATTCTCTCTTACTTTTTCATTCCTGTAAACAGCTAAAGGATTCAGTGCTCCTCCGGCACGCAACCTCGCCTCCGCAACAAGCGCACGCACATCAGTACTAAATGCTTCCTGCAATATTTCCTGTGAGGTTACCACATCATTATTATTTTGCGCTTCTACCAGTTTTTTTCTATCAACCAACAACGCTTTTGCATAACTGATCATGATCGCTTCCAGGGATTGCAAAATATCTTCCAGCGGGTCTTTTATATTATGCGATGCATCAATCATCCAGCCCAAATCTTTTGCATGATTCATATTTTTTGCATCCATACCCTCTACCAGCTCACTAAAAATGAGAAACAATTGATAGGGCTTGATGCTTCCGACTGTGAGATCATCATCACCATATTTTGAATCATTAAAATGAAATCCACCAAGCTTTCCTTCCATCAGCAATAAAGCCACAATTTGTTCAATATTTGCATTGGCAAGATGATGGCCCAGATCAACCAGAGTGTACGCTTTTGGGCCCAGTTTATTGGTGTATAATAATGATTGCCCCCAATCACCTACCGTCATTGAATAAAAATTAGGCTCAAATGCCTTGTATTCTACAAACATTTTCCAATCACCGGGCAATGCTGCGTACACTTCCTGCAGGCTTTCTAAAGTATTTTGAAATGCTTTTCTAAAATTCAACTGACCCGGAAAAGTAGAGCCATCACTTAACCAGACAGTAAGAGATTTTGAACCAAGTTCCACTCCATATTTTATCACTTCGATATTATGTTCGATTGCCTGTCTGCGTACTGCCTTATTCACGTTTTGCATAGAACCGAATTTATAACTCAATTTTTGATTCGGCTGATCCTGGAAAGTATTTGAGTTCATTGCATCGAAACGAAGATCATGTTGTACAGCCAACGCTTTAATCTTTTTTGCATCCGCAGGAATATCCCACGGAATATGAAGAGAGATCGCATCACTTGAAGAAGTGAGCACGTGTAATAACCCGACATCTTCTATCTTTTCTTCCAGGCTGCGTGGTTCGCCACCTCCACCAAACCTTCCAAACCTCGTACCACCGGTACCCAGTGCCCAACTGGGTACTGCTATCTGAAAGTCTATTAATTTTTCTAACAGCTTTTCAGTATCACTTACTGCGTCAGCGACAAATGCAAAACTCTTTTTGTGAGCGGCCAGATAAGCATCATTATTCTTTTGAATTAATTTTTTACTGAGTATCATTTTTTAAAAATTTATTACAATAGATTATGGTTGAATTTACGGCAAATAAAATATTTCTTTTAAAGGTATGCTTACAGGAGAATCATCATCATTTGTTTCCATAATGTCTTTCATGTAAGACCACCATTTTTTCATAACGGTATTGAAAGGTAGCTCTTTCAGGGCATCTGGATTATCTGCTTTCATTATACAAAATAAATCATCGGTTGTTTCATCAAAAAAAATTGAATATTCACTGATACCTATTGATTTCAGCAGCCCCTTTAAATCGGGCCATAAAGCAGCATGACGCTTTTTATATTCTGCTTCAAACCCTTTGTACAACTTCATTTTGAAAGCAATTCTATGTTCCTCTGTCCCTATAGTGATTGGAACCAAAGGAGTACCAGGTAACGAGTCGGATTCAGGACTATTACTTTCTTGCATAAAAACACATTCCAATTTTTTGAATAAAAAATCAAAAGGTTAACAGACTGGAAAGTCATTAACGATTTGATTAATTGATTATGAGAAAAATTTTATCTTACAAATCCAGCTGCATTGCCCCCATCTACATTCAATATATTGCCAGTTGATTTATTAAGTAATCCACCAACAAAAGCAAAGCAGGCATTGGCGATATCTCCCGGCAAAATCGTTTCGTTGAGTAAAGACCTTTTAGCATAAAAAGCAGGTAATTCTTCGACTTTTATTCCATAAGCTTTTGCACGTCCTTCTGCCCAGCCACCAGCCCAAATATTAGAATCAGTAATCACCGCATCAGGGTTTACAATATTCACACGAATCTTATCACCACCTAATTCTGCAGCCATCAATCTAGAAAGATGTGCCTGGGCTGCTTTTGCAGAACCATAAGCCACGTTATTAGGCCCTGCCACAATGGAATTTTTCGAAACGATATTAATAATATCACCACCAAATCCTTGTTTACGCATTACCGCTATGCATGACTGTGATACTAAGAATTGACCTTTTACTAAAATATCATACAACTTATCCCAATCCGCTGTTGTATGTTCTTCTATCGGCTTTGAGATGCTGATACCAGCATTGTTTACAACGATGTCCACACCTCCAAATGCAAGCACAGTACTTCTTACCGCTTCATCAATCGTTTGCTTATCGGTTACATCCAGTTTTACTGATGCAACATTATCTTTTCCAAAGAGGTTTTGAAATTCCTTGGTAGCACCCGACAATCTTTCTTCATTGACATCATTGATAATAACACAGGCTCCTTCTTCCGCAAATTTTTTGGCAATAGCCTTTCCAATACCACCGGCGCTTCCGGTAACAAGCGCTACCCGGCCATTCAAAGATTTTGGACGGGGCATCCGTTGAAGTTTGGCTTCTTCCAGCAACCAATATTCAATATCGAATGCCTCCTGACGAGGCAATGAGGTATATTCAGAAATCGCCTCTGAGCCTTTCATTACATTGATTGCGTTAACATAAAACTCTGCTGCTACCCGTGCTGTTTGTTTGTTTTTTGCGAAAGTAAACATGCCTATTCCCGGATACAAAATCACTACCGGATTTGCATCCCTCATTGTGGGGCTATCGGCGTGTTTACAAATATTGTAATAGTCAGCATACATCTTTCTGTATTCCTGAAATTGTGGTTCAATTTTTTCCTTTAAACCAGAAATGTAATCCAATCCTTTGTCTGCCGACAGGGTGGGCTCGTTTGCCATCAGGTTCAAAACCAGTGGAGAAATTTTTGTTCTTAAAAAATGGTCAGGACAGCTTGTCCCCATCGGAGCCAATCGTTCTAAATCATTTGAGTTAATATATTGCAACACTCTTTCATCATCGGTAAAATGCCCAATCATTTTGGTGTCAGAAGAACAGAAGCCTCTTAATATGGGGGCAAGTAAAGAAGCCTTTTTCACTCTTTCTTCTTTTGATAATGATTTAATTTTTTCACCACCAAATACTTCGCCCTTCTTTCCATAATTATCTTCAAGATATTGAGCGCATGTTTCAATAACTTCTAAGGTATTGACATAGCTTTCATAAGCCGTATTTCCCCATGTAAATAAACCGTGTGAACCAAGCATAATTCCGCGAATAGCCGGATTTTCGTCTAAGCATTCCCGTAATTTTAATCCAAGATCAAATCCTGGGCGCTGCCATTCTACCCAGCCAATACTTCCATTAAATAATTCCTGTGTAATTTTCTTGCCATCTTTGGCTGCGGCTATTGCTATGGCTGCGTCAGGATGCAAATGATCAATGTGCCTGAAGGGAAGGAATCCATGTAGTGGTGTATCTATTGATGGTGCTTTTGAAGCAAGATCATAAATACAATGGTTAAATAATTCCACCATTTCATCTTCGTGTTCTATACCGCGATATACATTTTTTAACGATCGTAAACGATCAACATATAAAGCAGCAAGGCCACTACGCTTCATAGTGCCTATATCTCCCCCACTCCCTTTTATCCACATCACTTCCACTTCTTTACCGGTTAAGGGGTCCTGTGTCATCGCTTTGCAGGAAGTATTCCCTCCGCCATAATTTGTCACTCGCAGATCGGCTCCAAGTAAATTGGAGCGATACACTAATAGTGCTACTTCATCACCCGCAAGCTTCGTTGCTTTTTCATTGTCCCATAAATAACTCACGTGTTTAAATTCCCGTGATTTTGTAACCTTTTTTTCTGCTTCAAAATTTGTATTCATAAAATTCTTATTAAAGAGATATATCAATTTATATTTTTATCAGGAGTTGCTATTTACCGCCTGCTCCTTTGATCATTCACTTTTCAATAGCTATCGAAACACATCCTTCTCACTGATGCAATGCATTTCCATATCCTACCAATATTACAGATGCAATGATGGTAATAATTCCTGCTATTATTGTCGTCCTTGTTTTCGTACTAACACCCTTCCATTCTTTCAATGCAAAGCCCCATAAGTTGGCTACTAAGATTATAAATGACATGTGAAGTATCCATGAGCTTGCACCGTTCCCGAGTTTACTTTCTCCCATTCCATAAAAGAAAAACTGAAGGAACCAAAGTGTACCAGCCAAAGCACAGAAAAGATAATTGCGTAAAAGAGGTGTTTTTTTATTAGTATAATCCCCAAAAGTTTTATTCCGGATATTTAAAAACATTGTCCAGATAAAATTGGTGCTAAGGCCACCCCACAATAATACGATGTAGATAACATTATTCCGATACAAAAAGTTGCCCGTTTCTCCCGGATTAGCAGCCTTCCAAGTATCGTTGGCCACTTCAGCCATTTTAGCTCCGGCTTCTATACCATAATTAAAACATGCACTGAGAATGCCTGAAACTATACACACGATAAGCCCTTTCACCAGATTAAATTCTTTTACACTTTCTTTCTTTTTCTCTTCCGACAGTTCATGTTCTTTCAAAACACCGGCTCTACCACAAATAAAAATGCCTAGTAAGCATAGAACCACACCAACGAGAACAATTTGCCCCCAGTGGTTATTAAGCAAATCAGTGAAAGTAACCTTACCTTCCTGAGGATGAAAATTGTAATAAACAGAAGGAGCCAATGCTCCGAATGCAGCAGTAAAGCCGAGCAATACTGAATTGCCGAGCGACATACCAAGATAGCGCATTCCCAGTCCATACATCAACCCACCAATCCCCCAAAGAATGCCCCAAAAGAAAGTCCACCCAAAGGTGGAAGCCGGTGTGTTTGAAATAATTTCAACAAAATGGGGCACGGTAAGCCATGCAGCGATTGGTGGAACAATCAACCATGAAAATAGTCCGCCCACAATCCAGAAACTTTCCCAGTGCCAGCCCTTTACTTTATTGTAAGGCACATAAAAACTTCCGGAAGCAGCGCCCCCGACAAAGTGAAAAAAGATACCGAGAATTATTTGCATGTGGTTATTTTATTAAAACTTTACGCTAAGAATCCACAATAAAAGTAATACACGAAAATCTTTCTACTGTCCTGAATCATAAGCAGGATAAGTAATATTTTTTTAATCCCCCACATTTCAATTATATAACTCTTTGAAAAACATTGAAGGCGTTGGATCAACCTTCATACTTCCTATATAACAAACATTCTATTTTAATTCCTGCTTATCTCCTCTACCATCAATTAAACGATTTTAACCATACTAACGCCTACATTAACATTTTTCTTTTTATATCCAACAAAGCCATAAAAAGCAACATAGGCATACGCAACTGCATTTATAAGATAAGCATGTTGTATTCCTATTTTGTCCGAAAAATATCCGACGAGCATAGGTATGATTGCCCCTCCTAAAATTGCCATAATTAAGAATGATGATGCTTTTTTTGTATGCTTGCCAAGGCCCGCAATGGCAAGAGGAAAAATAGTTGGCCACATGATTGCATTGCATGCCCCAATAGCAACTATGCACCATAAGGCAAAGATTCCGTTACTTGAAGCGGATATTAATATCAAAATAAATGCTATCGTTGAATAATACTTAAGTATATTTTCCTGCTTTATATATTTACCGATTATGAAAATTCCTATAAATCTGCTAATCATGGCAAAAAGCATGTAATAGGAAACGAAACGCGCTCCCATTTTAAGCGTAAACCCCTCTATATTTAAAAACTGTCCATAACGAATAATAAAACTCCCCACTGCCACTTCGGCTCCTACGTACATAAAAATAGCTATTATCCCTAAAGAAAGATGCCGATACTTTAATGGATTAAACCTGGCATTAGGTTCTTCATCAGTAATATCATCTTTACCATATTCAATAATCTCCGGGAGTTTTGATTTATAGACCAGGATTGATAGCAATACAAAAAGTAATGCCAACAATAAATAAGGAAGTTGTACCAACGATGCTTCTGAATTCAAATATTGGTTACGAGCTCCGGGATCCATTACGGATAGTTGGTCTATTGTATAATCCACTCCTTTAAATATCAGAATTCCTCCTATAAATGGACCCAGTGTAGCTCCGAGTGAATTTAAGGTACCCATGATACTCAACCTGCTGGCTGCTGTAGAGGAAGGACCAAGCATCGTAACGTAAGGATTTGCGGCTACCTGTAATATGGTAATGCCCGCAGCCAATATGCCCAATGCCACAAGGAATAAACCATACAATCTGGTGTTTGCAGCAGGAATAAATAAAAGAGATCCTAAAGCAGCAATTAATAAGCCTAATACAATACCGTTTTTATATCCCAATTTTTGCAATATCATTCCCGAAGGGAGCGACATTAAGAAATAGGCACCATAAAAAGCAAATTGTACTAAAGAAGATTGAAAATCTGATTTCAGTTCACAAGCTTTCTTCAAATGAGGTATAAGGATGTCATTCAAATTAGTAACAAGTCCAAAGCAAAAAAATAGCACTGCGATAATCGTTAGAGGGTAAACCGTATTGCCCAAAGCTTTAGGTTTATCCTTCGAAACAGATGGTTGATCAGATCCGACCATAAATAAAAAAATTAATTTCTTCCGTAATCAGGTTTTTACACTCTAATGAGTTTAAGGTATTCGTCTAACTATCCTTTAGAGAATATTACTCTTGTCTTTTGTTTCTTCATTCCTCACTTTCCGCTCGGCAGCATTTCCACTTTTCCCATGATCAAATCCCATAGATCTCTCAAGTTCTATCATTGATTTTGGCCTGTAATTAATAATAAATGCACGCCGTTTTCCGTCTGTTGTATTTCCACGACTATAGTGTAGAGTTCCGCCATGATGTAAAACACACGACCCAGGTTCTATTTCTACATAAATCCCTTCTTCTTCTGTAGCTTCACATGTCAAAGCACCTCCTTTTCCTCCAATTGATTTATGAGGACGTAATGGTTTCAAATGAGAACCAGGTATATACCACATGCAGCCATTATTGAGGGTTGCTTTATCCAGAGCAAGCCAGCAGCTAACTGCTCTTTTATCTGGCATACTGATCCAGTAAGCAGCATCCTGATGCCAGGGAGTCGGGGTATTTGTATGAGGAGCTTTGTTGATCAACATATCAAAATCCATCTCAATATCCTGACCTAACAATGATTTCGCTAAACTTAATATTCGCTGATGATATTGCATGCCCGGCAATTCAGGCACAAAATCACTGGGCCACATTATCTGAGTGATATTTTCAATACCCTTATTACTTCCAAGCCCAATGCCAAGATCTGAACGATTCTTCCCCGTGTTTATAGTTCCATCAAGAAATGAATCATACATAGACCTGTACTCCTGAATTTCTTTAAAATCAATCACATCCTTTATTACGAGGTATCCATTAAGATTAAAAAAAGTTAGCTGTTCTTCATTTATTTTATAGCTCTTGTTCATTGTATTTGTGTTTGTGTATTTCTTTAAGAATGGGTTCAAGCATATAATACTTCTTTAAAACATTATTAGCCTCCTAATTTCCTCCTTTTCTATCATTTAAAATACCATCGGAACTAACAAGGAATGTTTTCCTCAAGTCAAGATTTAAACTTCAGAATCAAGATTTACACGAAATATTAAAAAAACACATCACACTCTGCTGCAATAAATTTGACCCATAACTTACTGCTATTAGTGATTGCAAACGAAGAATATATAACACGTAAAGCCCAGGGTTACTTTTAATAATGTTGTTTATGTTGCTATTAATACCTTTAAACTATACCACTTTTAAATCTCCTTCTACTAAAAGTAATACATCACAATATTATTACTGTCCTGAAAAGATTACAGGATAAGAAAATGAGCTTTATTTTCCACATCTTCTATCTTAAGATTAGTAATTAACGTAAACAGATTTTACAGATTTTTAAGTCATTATCCTCAGTACTTTGTTTTAGTCTAAAACTGCTAATCGTTACCAATTGCTTATGTACAAACGGACAAGTAGAATTCGTCTTCTTCAATTCAAAAGTTAAAAGCCGTATGACCTTATAATAACCAATGAATCGAGTTCTGTAAGCCTTTAATTAATTCAAAAAAATTAATGCCATTAATTATAAAATCGCACTTCATTTTTATTTTCCTTTAGGCAAACGAATCGGTAGATCCAGCCATGCTAATCCAATATTCCGACGCATGTGGCTATTTAATCCCTTAGGGAATTCCACGGCTTCATTGCCATCATAAAATATGGCCAGTTTTTTTCCCACTTTAACTACTGATGGCAACCCGATAATATATTTACTCCAACTGCAGTTAGTTGAATCAAGTACTACAGCCTTATTCTTAGAATTCCAATGGTTCAGATCTTTAGTCCAATAAACCCAGATTGCGTCTGTATATTCCATTCCGTTCTTTATTCCGACATGATTGGTAAAAACGAACCATGTTTTATTAGTAGGTTGGTAATAAACAGAAGAATTTTCAATTTGCTCTTCAAGTGGTAACATAGGCCCTTTATCTGGCATCCACGCCCTGTCAAGATTCTTAGCACGGGCATAACTCAAAGTACGTTTTATAGGTCTGCTGGTGGAGGCAGAAAATATCATTCTATATTCTTTTCCAACTTTAATAATATACCCGGGACTCGCAGAGGTGCTATAATAAGTATCAGGTTTTGTAGTAAATGGAACAATATCGTAACGCTTCTCCCACGGGCCGGTCGGTGAATTACCTTCCGCTTTCATGGTAAGATAAGGAAAGGAAGGAATGAAATTGGGCGCCGGACTCACATTTGGGGTTCCCAAATAAAACATGTGCCATTTGATTCCATTGAAATAAACTGTTCCATAAGAGGCAGACCTTGAATCTGCACTACCGGGTTTTCCATAATCCAATTGAGGGCCTTTACGATTCCATTCCAACAAATCACTACTTGTTGCAAGGCATGTGAGCCAACCCTTTTTTCCAGATCCATCGTAATTCATGTAATACATACCTTTATATTCATATACCCACACATCACGCGCGCCAAGGTAATCGCAGCTATCCGGACCCTCTCCATATCTAAAAACGATACCATAATCCTGAGCATCTAACCGGTACAATGCAGACGGGCGACCATCACTATATGTTGTGACTGTATTGGCTACTTTAATTTGAGATCCGTTTCTTATAGAGAGTTGAGCTTTTGCACTCATTACTATTAACACCGGAATTATCAGTGGTAAGATTTTTTTGAAAATATTAATTTTAGTCATTAAATATTATAATTTATCCATTAAAAATATCTTTAGTTTCAGTATTAATAATACAACGGTTCAATTTTAATTTTAGACAATAACTTGTACAAAGTATTCAGAACTCAGTATCACCATACCTGCTCTACTTCATACGCTTTTTCAGTACTTCCAAAGGCATATTGATCTGTTCACCAATTGGTTTACCACCCCGGTAAGTCACCACATTTATCTGTTCAGCACCCGCAGGGATAATCAATGATTGTCCATTATATTTTTGATAAAACTGATCAGGATTGGAATTATCGAAAGTATAATAGATATCCAGACCCGGTATCTCCGTATCTAATTGTACCCGCATACTATCGTTAACCATATCGTCCTTTACTGGAGTAATAATTACCTGATAAAAACTGCGGGCATACTTTATCTGCGCTGCATCAAAGCGTGGCAGTTGAGCTTCCATACGATGTATAAACTCAGGCCAGTTGCGCCTGTCCTTTTGGCTCCAAAATACCTCTGCAAGAGCAAGGCCCCTGGGCCAGGTCATATACTCTGCGTGTCGTTCATTAGCCACAAATTCTGTCCAAAGATTCCCTTGTCCTCCTAAAATAAATTTCGAATCAACACCATCCGGTACCGGCTCAAATTCATAACAGGTACTCAGGCGAAGAGTTGCCTCAGCAGGTGGTTCCACAACAGCATCTCCCTGGTATTCATTCAGATAACAATTACTACCTGGTGTCATAATCACATGATGGCCCATTTTAGAAGCTTCTATCCCTCCCTGCATTCCTCTCCATGACATTACAGTTGCTTCAGGAGCCAGACCTCCTTCCAATATTTCATCCCATCCAATCATCTTTTTTCCTTTAGAAATGATGAGACTTTCCAATTTTTTTTCGAAATAGCTTTGCAATTCTTTCGTATTTTCTATCCCTTCCCTTTTCATTAAAGCCTGGTCTTTCGAATGTTTATCCCAAAAGCCAGTGTATGCCTCATCGCCACCAACATGAATATACTGACCAGGAAATAAGGTAGCTATCTGAGTGAATATTTTATCTAACATCAGCCACGTAGAATCATTGGCTACACACAATACATTATCCACTTTTACTTTAAAACGGCCTACTCTTACCGGGTATGGCAACTGTGTGCAGGATAGATTCGGATAGGCAGCGATCAATGCCAAACTGTGTCCTGGTACATCCACTTCAGGTAAAATAGTTACAAACCGCTTCTGAGCATATTTTACAATTTCTTTGATATCTTCCTGAGTATAATAGCCGCCATAAGTTGCTTTTTCTCCTGGTTGTGCAACTTTAAAACTGCGATAATTTCCAGTACGGGGTGCACGCCATGCACCAATTTCCGTTAGTCTGGGGAGACCCTTTATTTCAATCCGCCATCCGTTATCATCTGTCAGATGCCAATGAAATATATTGTACTTGTATTTTGCCATTTGATCAATATATTCCTTAACAAATTCCTTTGAGAAAAAATGGCGGCTCACATCGAGCATTAGTCCTCTCCAGCCAAAGCGCGGATAATCCATGATACTTACGCAATGAATATTCCAATTCTCATGAGTAATTTTGGTTTTATTCTCAATAACCGGTGGTAATAACTGCATCAAAGTTTGCATGCCATAAAAAATTCCTGCAGGTTTGTTTGCCCGGATATTGATACGGGTAGGATTTACTTCCAGCATATATCCTTCTTTTCCAAGTACATCATCAGGTATTGTGTTCAAAATAAGACAAATCGCTTTTTCGTTTTTAGCAACTGCCCCTACTACTTCCAGATGATAACCCGTAGGAATTGATATCTCCTTTGAAAACAGGCGTGCTGTTTCCAAGACTTCTTTATCGGAAGAAGGTACTTCAATTTTCACGGTAGCATTCAATTTGAATATTCCCCGTGCAGGTTGTACCTTAACCGGTTGCGGAACAATATTAAAAATTGATTGCTGAGAAACAGGTTGCGCAAAAGCACCTGAAAAGGGAAATGCTGATAGAAGTATTAAAACAAATAGATGGAGTTTCATGATAAGATTATTTTTTTTATGCAGATCAAAAAGAAATTTCCATATTATTTAATCACTGGCGGATGAATAGGCATCGAATGACT
Organism: Ginsengibacter sp.; assembly: GCA_039937655.1. GTDB lineage: Bacteria > Bacteroidota > Bacteroidia > Chitinophagales > Chitinophagaceae > Ginsengibacter. Next base: position 2,775 of record JBDTGA010000104.1, on the reverse strand, counting down.
ATGCTCAGCATGATAAATATGAGTCAATTCATTAAAAGCCTGTCTAAGAGTTTCTCCCTCAAGTTTACCTTTTGTTTTAAACATTTCGCAATCAATCAACGCACGTAAATACACAATTCTCCAACGCCATGATTTGAGAACTTGCGACGTTAGTTTTTGCTCGGCATGCTTCACCAGATGAAACGCCACTATAGCACCTGAGTCTATATGCTTTCTATCTTGATTTGATTCAAAAATTTTAACAGCTTTAGCTATATCGTCCACCACCTCTGGTGAAAATTCATAAGCTATATATTCACGGACGATATCCTCAGTAGAACGGTTTCCATCCCAGTAAAGTTGGCTACAAATCACTTCATTGATATCGTCATAGATACCTTCAGAGTATGGAAAGCCTCCTGAAACCTTATTTTCGGTCTCATTCCACAGACGTTGTAAACGATTAGGAAAAGGGTTAGCGCCATATCCACCCCACGGTGTCTGTCCCCACATACTAATCTCCGGAAAATTCAGAAGAGGCAGATTGCCAGGAACTCCTATATCAAGAGGATAACGCGGAAATTCCTCGTGAGAATCGGCCATAATATAATTAGCCCAGCCTTTCTCTTTCTTCAGAAATTTCGAGAGGCCTTCCCACTCACCCGCCGGCGGCGTGTCAAACATCCAGGTTGAAAGTACAATTTTAATCATAGGAAATTCATCTCTTGCTATGTTTGAAAAATCCTGGCATAATTTAGGAAAGCCTCTTGCACCCCATGGCCAGCACTGGCTACACCCACACCCACCCTCATCGTAAGGCCAAAAGATAATAGCATCCAACCCAACATCTTTGAATATTTTCAGTTCTTGCATCCAATTTTTCATGAGCAACTCATGAGCACCCGAATTACTTGGATTAAGATTGATCCCAAAGTGCCCACGTCTATGTAACTCATCTGGCACAGGCACATTCAAAAATTCCTTAATTGTTGATTTAAAGCCTCCATTTGGTACTTGAATAATTCCTACTTTCATTCCATTGGCTTTTGCAGCCCACATGATTTGTTTGAGACGGGAGATTGATTGCTGCGCAGCAATATCGGTAAACCCTGTGAATTGAAACTGAGGAAAAGTAATAACCAGGTAGTTGACTCCCCACAAAGCAAGTTCATCCAGATATTTTTTAATCTCTTCTATGGGCGCAGCTTCATAAAAATTATTAAAGTGTGTAGCAAAATATATTCCCCGAACCTTACCCACTGGTGTAGATTTGCCCCGCCATGAACCAGGAGTAAACCACCCCCGCTCGAAGCGTGAGATTCTGAGAAATTTGCCAACGCCATAAATAAGCCCACGTTCATCTCCACCAATAATTTTAACCCCCTTAGTTCCATCATTTACGATATGAAATGACTCATCGCCATATTTCTTATCTATTAACAACTCAATTTTATAGGTAGCATTTCTGTCCACTATTCTTGTATCACATCGGTTCGTTATTTCACGGGCAAGGATTTGTCCGGCATGCAGCGTAATTGCTCCGGGTTTTAGAGGTAAAATAATCTTCAGTGACTTCACCTGTGCGGAAGCTACAACTCCCCCAAAAATTAGAAATAGTCCAAGGATAAAATGTGTAAAGTTGTGTTTCATAATTTAATATTTTATACGGAGAATATTCCGCATTAATTAAATTGTTTTTTTAAATCCTTACCCTATTAATTATAGGAATTGTTTTTATTAAATAATGCTTCAAAAGCAACTATACTAGCATTTCTCTTCTCTCTTAAAATAATGAGTCACCATATTCAAAAAAATCGTATTGTTATTTTACAACCGTTACATTTCTAATTTCATAAAACACCACACCATGATGTGAAAGCGCAGGAGTCAATATCAATTTATTATCAATAATCTTTCGGGTAAATATAACCGGATGCATTGTTGCCAAAGATTTATAAATACTCTCTCTCGAATACCAATAGTCTCTATCAGATTTATTCACCAGATTTCCCGGTACATCCAGGGAGTATTTTGACCAGGTAAAAGATTTATTCGATAGTCCCCTTGCTTGTTGGTCTGCCCTCCATGTGGGCCAAAAATTACCATGTGTGTCATCTATAGTCCATTGTTTTATTGAAACTGTGGCCCCGGGAATTTTAGAAATATTATTAATCACAATAGCCGGTGTTTCGCCAGTAATCGAATTCATATTCTTATTGTAATTATATACCATTAAATGAATCACATTGGAATCAGGATTGATACTACCTATACCATTCACCTCATCAGTTGAATCTTTTGCTTTTCCACCAACGGTTAAGCTTACCCTATTATCGCCCGCCATCTTGTATCCTAATGAAGCAATATGATACCCTACCGAAGGAACTCCTCCCCAAACCCCCTCTGTTGTAAACCCCCAGGTCGAGAACCAATCTGCATTCATATCCGTCATCATCTTAAACATCCGCGCATCGGAAGCACCTTGAAAACTATGAGCAACAATCCTTGAAACGAGTGCCCTGTTATCGTCAGGCGGTCCACCCCATATTCTCCCTTCATCAATACCATATTTCAGATCTTTCAAGCCATCTGCCATTGCCCTGTCCCGGAGCTTACCGATCGTGTTGCTTAGAGTAAGACTATGTGCAATAGCCACACCAGGACTGAGATCATAATAGGATGCACTTAAAAAATTGATCTGTGTTCCTATAGTTCCTGTTTTAAAATTCACCCCTTTCGACACGTGGTCAATGAAATCCAATTCATCCCAAAGCCCGGCAGTAACTGTCATACTAT
>JBDTGA010000103.1:0-7520 GCA_039937655.1 Ginsengibacter sp. | reverse complement strand
TCAAAAATTCGTTTTTTCATAATTTTTTGTTTAATAATCGATCCATCTAATAATTTTGATAAGTAATAATCAATCATTTTTCAGGCATAGTTTTCCACCAGTCAATTACTTCATTTGATAATTTTTTAGCAATCGTCGGAAAATCTCTTGCAATGTTTTTTGACTCCGCAATATCTTCCTGCAGATTATACAATTCCATATCTGACCCATCTGCATTGACCAGTAATTTCCATTGCTCATCACGTATGGCAAGACTTGGACTTCTGTAACGTGGATTGCCGGGTTTTAGAAATTGATCATTAAGTCCATATTCCCACATTAAAGGTTTTGTTCTTTCTTGTGGATTTCCTTTCCATGACTTACTCATGTCTTCTCCATCCAGGTTTGCAACTGGTAACGGAACTTGCGCAAGTTTGCAAAGTGTTGGTAAAAGATCAGTTCCTGCGATTATCGTTGTTGAATCTATCTTTCCGGCAGTAATATGATCCGGCCATCGAACGAGTAATGGTTCACGTATTCCACCTTCATAAAGACTCCATTTACGCCCACGAAAATATCCTACACTTCCCGGAGGACAATAATCATCCCGGTAGTATCTTGGCCAGTCAGTCGGACCGTTATCGCTGGAAAAAATGATTATCGTATTTTTCGACAAGCCTGAATGATCCAATATGTTTAATAAACGCCCCACTTCCTGATCCACCTCGTAGATGGTTGCGTAATATTGTTGCTTATACTTATCGTTAGCAAATCGTTTGAATTTTTTCAAAAACTCAGGATTAGGATCGAAAGGGTCATGCACATCATTCAGCCAGAGTTCTATATAAAACGGTTGATGCTGATGTTTTTCTATAAATGAAATAGTCGTATCGACAAAGAGTGGTGTTTTCTGCCAGTCATGATCTACCCAGGTGATGTGCCCCTGTCCAAGATTGGCACTGGCATCGTTCAATAAATCAAAGTTTTTTATCAATACCCTGTTTCCTAATCCTTCAAAAGCTACCAATGTTTTATCATACCCATAAGTTTCAGGCAATGGCGCATTACCAATGTCCCTTCCTCCTCCCAGATGCCATTTACCGATGTGCGCGGTCTTATAACCTGATTTTTTAAATGTTTTTGCGATGGTTGGTGCACCTGGATCAAGCCAGTTGGCCATATGGCGCTGTTCATTCTTCCACCGGCTATCTATGTAACCATAAATTCTGTTTCGGCCCGGGTACTGTCCGGTAACGATACCCGCGCGGGAAGGAGAACACACAGGAGATGAAACATAAAAATCAGTAAACTTTATTCCTTCCTTTGCAAGGCGATCCATATTTGGCGTTTCTATTTCCTTATTGCCATAACAGCTTAAATCCGCATATCCCATATCATCAATATAGATAAAGATGACGTTTGGTTTAGTCGTCTGATGTACAGTTTTTGTTTGTGCCGCAGTGGCAAGTTGAAACAAAAATAAAATTGAAGTAATTACAGTAAACGAACTAATTCGTTTAATTCCCATTTTTCTATTGATCACATTTTCTGCCATACATTTTAAATTTATTCCTTTGGCTTTGGAAACACCCGTTTTATCTGCATATTGAAGAGTAGCTTAATCTGAACAAACTGCTTTACATCACATCAGGATCACTATAAGGAGTCCAGTAATTGTGTTTGTCTCCACGGTAAATATATCGCTGACGCGGAAGTGGCAGCGGATCCTGAGTACGTAATTCCCACGACATCATATCCTGCAATAACTCCAGCTTTTTATTTTCATATTTCTTGTCGTTGTAAAGGTTATTTACTTCGGCGCGGTCTTCTGATAAATGATACAATTTTCCATTGCCCTGCATATTATAAACCAACTTCCAGTCATCTTTTCGAAGCATACGTAAAATACCGCTTTGGGAATAACTGTTCAATTCATCAAATTCATGTTTCCCCTTTTCCAGGCATCCCTCCTTGTAAGGATCGATTTGATCAATACTCGTATAATCTCTTCCTCCAAAACCATGTTGCACAACTATGCTTGCAAATTCTGCCCGGGGATATTCTTTACCTTTTAACAATGGCCAAAGGCTTCTTCCTATGACGCCCTCGGGTAGTTGATATCCTACAATATCGCAGATAGTGGGCATAATATCTACGTTTGAAACATGCGCATCATGTGGTAATTTATTTTTTGCGATTTGCGGACCATGCCAAAGCATCGGAATGCGTGTAAGACATTCAGGCACACCAGCTCCTTTTTTTATCAATCCATATTCACCGGTATAATCACCGTGATCAGCCACAAATAAAAGGATAGTATTTTCATACTGATTATTTTCTTTCAACGAATCGACCAGTCTTTTCATCTGGTCATCAATTAGCCTCAACATGCCATAATAATTACTCCGTATTCTGGGAATTTGCTTTTCGAAACCCGGGTAACCCATATCTTCAAGCTGGCGCTGCATTGTAAATTTTTTCCCTTTAGCCTTTAATGCTTCAGGGCCAGCTTGCAAAGAAGGTAATTTATCTGGAGGAAATAATGAATAATAGGGTTCAGTCACCTGGTAAGGATTATGAGGTTCAGGAATAGAAAGATATAGGAAAAATGGATTATCCTGGTTTTTGATTGAATCAATCCATTTTATACCATCAGAAACGATGCGGTAAGGTTGTTCCATCTCAGAGGGAAAAGGAGCAGGTTTCAGATCAGCGTAAAAATGAGTGCTCCTCAAATAGGCATTAAATTTTTCTCCCTCTTCATCTTCGGTCCCTGGTTCTCCTAAATGACCAAAGGTCTTGAAATAATCAAATCTTTCCGGGTGGAATTTCAGGAATGAATGTTGAGTTTTACCAATAACTCCCGTCATATAACCCTGAGTTTTTACAGCATCAAAAACGTCTTTCGAATAGACAGCATCCTGAATATTCCAGTTTGATTTCACCTTGGTAGCATTCGGGAATCTTCCTGTCAGTAAAGAAGCCCGGCTCGGAGCACATGCCGGAGCGGCGCAATAGGATTTATTAAACCAGGTGCCTGACTGCGCGAGGCTGTCTAGAAAAGGTGTAGTATCCAATGCAAACCCTTCTCTCTTGCAGGCATCTGCACGAAACTGATCACATAAAATCAGGATAATGTTTGGCTTCTTTTGTTGTGGGAATGATTTCACAAATTTAGGCAGCATGGGGCTTAGCCCTAATACACCCATTGTTTTTAGGGCTTCTTTTCGGGTGATATAATTAAATTCCATAGAATAGTTTATGGTTAATTTTTAAGATAATTTTCTACTAATAGCCAGGAGATTGTACCAGCTTTGGATTGGCATCCATTGCTTGTTGAGGTATCGGAAATACTTTCATATAATCCTTGGCGTTAGCATGTCCACGGTCGTGTGCGTTCTGTATAAATTTATCCATCCGGATCAGATCTTGTCTTCTCAAACCTTCTGAGTAGAATTCCCATAACCTTTCATCGAGGATGTGATTCCTTAGTTCGTCTTTTGATGTAATATCAGATAATGACAGATCAGCAAGCCCAGCTCTTTCTCTGATTATATTGATCAGATCAATTGATTCCTGATTGGGGCCCTGTAATTCATTTAATGCTTCTGAGCGTGAAAGTAAAATATCTGCATATCTTACCTCTGGAATATCGTTGCCATTAGCACCTGCTATAGCATTTGGATCAGGCCAGTATTTCAGAGAACGAGTATTATTATTATTATTCAACAAGGAAATAGTGTCGCCTTTCGTATTTATATATTTACTGAGCATCAGAGTTCTTCTTTTGTCAGTTGCATCAAAAGAATTATAGAATCCATCCTGATTGGTGAATTGGGCGCCAAAATTTCGAAAATTATTTTGAAATAATAATCCTGTAACTGGATCTTTGGCAAAAGCGGGGGGCAAAGTACGATTCGGCCACATGGTTCCGGGATCGAGAGGTGTAGCCTGTCTTACCCAAATAAATTCGCTGTTTCTTTCATTTTCAACATGAAATAATTTGAAATAATCAGGATAAAGCTGGTACTTATGCATGTCCATTACCTGCTGTGCGGCATCGACACATTTTTGCCATTGCCTGGTATTTAAATAAAATTTACACAGAAACGCTCTGGCAGCACCATTGGTAGCCCTTCCATAAGCTTCTTCTTTCCCCGGATCAGGTAATACGGAAATGGCTGCCTGTAATTCGGATTCAATAAATGATTCCATTCCTTCTTTGGTAGCCCTGGAAAGTTGTAAAGAATCCTTGGTGCTTTTTCTCAAAGGAACCGGGCCAAATAACATGTACAGATGATAATAAGAGATAGCTCTTATGAACCGTGCTTCAGCAATGTATTCATTTTTCTGATCATCACTAATTTTCGCAGCTGCGATATTATCAAGTAAGGTATTCGCATTTCTGATAGCCCGATAAGGCCGGCTCCACATGGAATTGAATATCACGCTTACAGAAGGGTCCCAGGTAAAGTTTATAAATTGGATGGCGAACCGATTATCGCTACCTCCATATTCATACATAATATCCGTTGTTAATTCCTCCATGGAGATTACTTCTTTACCAGCGCTCTGACCCGACACCTGGCCTTCTTCGGTATAAGCAGCTTGCAGTAGTGACCTGATACCATCATTGGTAGTAAGAAAATTTCCGGGCGCCAGCTGAGAATATAATTTCTCCTTGAGAATCGATTTGCTGCACGAGTTCAGCAATAAAAAACAGGCTATCGCTAATGTACCTATTATAAAAGTGTTTATTTTTTTCATGATTATTCCTTTTTAAAGATGAAGTTTAATTCCCAGCATGAAAACGCGGGCAGACGGGTATGCATTAAAATCTACACGAAAATTAGCGGTACCATTTGGATTTAAAGCGGGATCTATTCCATCATATTTGGTAATTGTAAAGAGATTTTGGCCGGTCAAATAAACCGTCTGAGTATTCTTCAACAATTGGAAATTATAGCTTATAGTCGCTGTTTGCAAGCGAAGGTATGATGCGTCTTCAACGGTATAGGAATTCACTGGTTTCTGTCCCTGATCAAGCGGCGTTACAAATGACGGAAATTTATTGGATGGGTTTTCAGTAGTCCATCGGTTTATGTACGGTTCTGCTAACTTATTTCTTCTGAAGTTGACAGGGAAGTAGGTGTCTACCAAATTATTGTTGAGCATTTTAAATCCCTGCACCCCCTGAAAAAACACATCCAACGATATTCTTTTGTAAGAAAAGGAGTTGCCAAAAGACCAGGAAAATTTTGGAAAGGAGTTGCCAAGATTAACCCGATCGTTTGCATTGACGGTTCCATCTCCATTCACATCCAAATACTTCAGATCACCAGGAACCACAGGGTCTTTCGTTTTGGAGAAATCATCACCTTTTTGCCATACTCCAATAATCTTATAACCAAAAAATGATTGCAGCGGCAAACCTGGCCGGATAAGAGAAATTTGACTTACCACTCCCGCAGAACCCGTAATGATCTGGGGAATACTTCCCAGATTCAAAACTTTATTTTTCAAAGTGGAGAAAATGACGCTGGAATTCCAACTGAAGTCTCCTTTTACATTCAAAGACTGTAGTGAAAATTCAAAACCTTCGTTCCGAATACTCCCCACATTACTTAGGATTGAGTTGAATCCTGTTGAGGTTGGCACGGGGAGATCAACGAGCATATCGAATGTTTTTTTCTGATAATAATCTACTGAACCCGAAAGCCTATCATTCAGAATACTAAAATCAATACCTATGTCGGTTTGAGTTGTAGTCTCCCACTTCAAGTTTGGATTTGCTAAACGTGCTGGTACCTGGGTTGCTGTTTGCTCTTCATTGAAAACACCATTTGGTCCGGAGGCAAAAGTAACTATTGATTGATAATTTCCGATCTCCTGGTTACCTGTTTGACCCCAGCTGGCTCTAAGTTTAAAATTGTTTATCACAGAAATATTTTTCATAAAATCTTCCTGGCTTATTTTCCATCCGGCAGCCACTGATGGAAAGTACCCAAACTTATTATTTTCGCCAAAGCGACTGGAACCATCTGCCCGGAATGTACCGGTTAAAAGATATCTGCTTTTAAAGCTATAATTCACCCTGCCAATATAAGATAATAGACTATTACTTGCTTTACTGCTTCCTACCTGATACGTGGTTTGTGTACCAGATCCCATATTATTGGTTCCAAGCGCGTCAGATGGGAATCCACTGGCATTGCTGCTATTAGCCGTATTTGTAAAATTCTGAGTTGTGGCACCTGCCAGAACGGTTAGGTGGTGCGAATCGAAAGTCCTATCATAAGCCAGAGTACCCTCAATCAGATAGTTGCTACGTTGGCCATTTAAGATAGAAGCAGTCCCGTTTGCTGCTAACCCATCAAGTGTCGTTTTATCAACATACACATTCCTTTGTTCGGTATTGATATCTGCTCCGATATTTAATTTAGCGGTCAATGAAGGAAGAATTTTATAATTGCCAAAAATGGTTCCGAACGTACGGTTGTTTTGAGAAAGTGCGTTTTTCCCAAGTGCCAATGCAATTGGGTTATCAATTGTGATATAAGGTGAATGCTCATAATTTCCCAATGAATCTCTGATTGACAAAGTAGGATCAAAATTGTAAGCTGCATACATAACTCCTGCAAGTTCATTGAAGCCAAAGCCCACAGGCACCAGGTCATTTTGGCTATAACTGCTCGCCAAATGCAAGCCTATATCAAATCGATCCGATATTTGGCTCGCCAAATTGAAACGTCCATTATAACGCTTATAAGATGAACTTATCACGACTCCTTGTTGGTCATAATAGTTCAAAGAAACGAGGTAAGTAGTTTTTTCATTTCCCCCGGAAAAAGATAACTCATGGTTTTGTACCGGCGCATTTGAACGAGAAAGTGCTTTTTGCCAGTCAGTTCCTCCCTGTTGAATCTCATTTACTTTTTCACCTGTGGAGCCTCCACCAACAGCAATGATACCATTAAGGGTAGTTTTATATTGTTGTGCATTCATCAATTGCAGGTATTTCGAAATATTCTGAATACCTACATATCCATTGTAATTAACAGTTATTTTACCCTTAACACCTTTTTTGGTAGTAATCATGATAACGCCATTTGCTCCGCGGGCTCCATAAATCGCAGTAGCTGAAGCATCCTTAAGTACTTCAATAGAAGCGATATCGCCCGGATTTATGATGCTTAATGGATTAGCAGGAGAAGGTGTGGTCACATAGTTCTGTCCTGTACCCATTACAACCGGAGAATTATCAATCGGTAATCCATCGATCACAAATAATGGTCCTGTTCCTGCATTGATAGAACTGGCACCACGGATACTGATAGATACCCCGCCGCCAGGCTGTGAACCGTTCTGAACCACTTGAACTCCGGCAGCCTTTCCTTTCAATAAATCATCAATAGAAGCATTTACTCCTTTGGAAAAATCATCTGCTTTTATTGTTGAGATGGCTCCTGTCAAATCACTTTTTCTTTGTGTTCCATAACCAACAACTACTACGTCATTTAATCCGGTAACTTCCAATTCCA
>JBDTGA010000102.1:0-42818 GCA_039937655.1 Ginsengibacter sp. | reverse complement strand
AGAAAGCATACATAAATTTGCAGGCTTTTTAGTGATTTTACAAATAACTTGTAATCTTTATCTCCACATTCTCTAATATAACCTTTTAATGATAACCATTACAGAGTTTTTAAGGGTCGACTATTTAAACGAAACAAATAAAACATGTTAAGAAAGAGGTACTTCCACAATCTATAAATCCATTGTATTCCGATAAACATCGGGATAAATTAATGAAATTTGAAAGAGAATTTTAATTATTTTACAACAGTAATTTTTATCATGCAAAAAGACCTTCTTTACCAAATAGCATTAACACTTGTGCCCAACATAGGCGATGTAAACGCGAAAGCATTGGTGAATCATTTCGGGAATGCAGAAGGAATCTTTCGGGCTTCTAAAAAAGTACTGGAAGCGATAGAAGGGATCGGAACCATTCGGGTCAATTCCATAAAAAATTTCAATGACTTCAGCAGGGCTGAAGAGGAAATCGAATTCATCAAAAAATATAAAATAACCCCGCTGTTCCTCACAGATAAAGATTATCCTCAAAGATTATTGAATTGCTATGATAGCCCCCCATTGCTGTACTATAAAGGAAACACAGATCTGAACTCTTCAAAGATAATTGCCATCGTTGGCACAAGGAACCATGATGAATATGGAAAAAATATTTGTGAAAAGCTGGTTACAGAATTGATCCATGAAGAGGTGGTGATTGTGAGCGGGCTTGCGTTTGGCATTGACAGTATCGCACATAGGGCCTCAGTAAAAAACAATATAAAAACCATCGGGGTTTTAGCACATGGCCTGGACAGGGTGTATCCCTCTCAAAATACTTCTCTGGCAAGACAAATGGTTTCTTGCGGAGGATTGCTTACCGAGTTCAAAAGTGATACCATACCCGATCGCCAAAATTTTCCCGGAAGAAACAGGATCGTTGCGGGTATCAGTGATGCCGTCATTGTAATTGAATCAGGAATAAAGGGTGGTTCATTAATTACTGCCGAATTGGGGAATGGCTACAATAAAGATGTATTTGCTTTTCCCGGTCGCGCCGATGATACCAAAAGCGAAGGATGCAATTACCTCATCAAAAATAATAAGGCAGCTCTCATTACGTGTGCTGATGATCTTCTGGAAAATATGGGATGGAAAAAGCAGAAAAAGGCAAGCCATAAAAAGCAGAAGGAATTATTTATTGAACTTTCTGCAGAAGAAAAAGTAATTATTGACATTTTACAATCACAGGAGCAGGTGCATATTGACGAATTGTATTTCAAAAGCAAACTGAGCAGCAGCGCTGTAGCACAGGGATTGTTGATGCTGGAAATGCAGGGAATTGTATCCTCTTTACCCGGAAAAATTTATAAGGTCACTCCATAAAATAAAATTTCTGATGCAGGGATTTAACGGTAATTCATATCTTTGCGCATGGCAACAATAAATAACTCTTCCATTCCTTCAAAGAAAATTTTTGGTGAAGGATTAACCTTCGATGATGTACTGTTACTCCCGGCTTACAGCGAAGTATTACCGCGGGATGTAAACACTACAATACAGCTCACAAAAAATATTAAGTTGAATATCCCCATGCTGAGTGCAGCAATGGATACCGTAACAGAAGCCAACCTCGCCATCGCTTTGGCAAGAGAAGGCGGCCTGGGCGTTTTGCACAAAAACATGAGCATACAAGAGCAGGCTGCACAAGTGAGAAAAGTAAAAAGAAGTGAAAGCGGACTCATTCTTGATCCGATCACTCTAAACCTGGATGCCACGATTGCCGACGCACTAAAACTAATGAGAGAGAACAGGATCGGCGGCATTCCTATCATTGATAAAGAGGGGAAATTAGCAGGGATCTTAACCAACCGGGATCTGAGATTTGAAGATAATCCAAAGCGAAAAGTAAGTGAGTTGATGACTTCCGAAAATCTCGTAACAGCCCCTGAAGGAACCGATCTAAAAAAAGCACAAGCTATTTTAAGAAAATATAAAATTGAAAAATTACCCGTTGTAAATAAGAAAGGAATTCTAAAGGGGCTCATCACATATCGTGACATTTTGCAGGTGCATAATCATCCTTATGCCACCAAAGATTCCTTTGGCAGACTGCTCGTTGGCGCAGGAGTAGGTATTACCAAAGATATCGCCGACAGAGTAGATGCTTTGCAACAAGTAGGCGTTGACATTATTTGTCTCGACAGTGCCCATGGCCATACCAAAGGCGTAATTGATGCATTGAAAAAAATAAAAAAGGATTTTAAAAATTTACAGGTGATTGCCGGAAACATTGCAACCGGCAGCGGTGCCAAAGCATTGGCTGATGCAGGTGCAGATGCCGTAAAAGTAGGGATTGGCCCAGGATCCATTTGTACCACAAGGATAGTGGCAGGTGCCGGTGTACCGCAGATAACAGCGTTGCTCGAAGTAGCCGCCGCATTAAAAAACAGAAATATCGGAATCATTGCCGACGGCGGTATAAGATATACCGGCGACATGGTGAAAGCACTCGCTGCAGGAGCCAATTGCGTAATGATGGGCGGAGTATTTGCCGGCACCGAAGAAAGCCCCGGTGAAACCATTATTTATGAAGGAAGAAAATTCAAGCAGTATCGCGGCATGGGTTCTCTGGGTGCTATGGCACAGGGTAGCAGTGATCGTTATTTCCAGGATGGTGGTGATAACGGATCAAAGAAATTTGTACCGGAAGGGATTGAAGGCCGTATAGCCTACAAAGGAACCCTTCAGGAAGTTGTTTATCAATTTACCGGCGGCTTACGTGCCGGAATGGGATACTGTGGGGCAAAAGACATAGCAGCATTACAACAGGCTACTTTTATAAAAATAACCAATGCCGGAATGCGCGAAAGTCATGCTCATGATGTAGAGATCACGAAAGAAGCACCGAATTACAGCAGATGATTCAGTAGAAAATTGAAAATGGTGAAGGTGAAATGATTTTCTATTTTTAAGCCTTTTAACTCTTACTCTATAATTTTTATCTACTTGTTCTCAAAATCTATAATTGCAAATCGAAAATTTCTGATAGTAGCAACACTGGTTGGATTATTATTTTGCTTATCTGCTCAAAAAATCTATGCACAGGATTCCTGCCATCTGCAGATAAGCCTTTTAACCGTAGAACCTGGCGAAGAACTTTACTCGACTTTCGGCCATAGTGCAATACGTATAACTGATACCATTAGTCACCAGGATATTGTATATAATTATGGCACATTCAATTTTGATGATCCTGATTTCTATACAAAATTTGTAAGGGGCAAATTAATGTATTACTTATCCACAGATGATTTTCAGTCTTTCCAATACGAAAACCAGATGGACAACAGGGGAATTACTGAGCAGATACTCAATCTCTCCTGCCAGGAAAAACGAAATGTCATTTCACTACTGGAAAGGAATATGATGGGGCAAAACAGGTTTTATAAATACGATTTTTTGTTTGACAACTGCACCACACGCCTGAGAGACCTTATTGAAGATGCAACAGACTCCACTGTTCATTTCGGAGAAGTGCTTCACACGAAAACCTCTTTCCGGGACCTTATTCATGAATACCTCGATCGCAATGATAAGCAATGGAGCAAACTGGGAATTGACATTCTACTCGGCAGTAAAACAGATGCTGTAATGACTCCCTATCAAACCATGTTCCTACCCGACTATCTCATGAAAACACTGGACAGTTCTACCCTCGGGGCACAGCCTCTGGTGAGTGACAGCCATTCTCTATTCAAAATAAAACACATACCGAATGAAAAAGATAATTTAACGCATCCTTTTTTCTTATTCGTTTGCCTTCTTGTGCTGATCGCATTTTTAAGCTTTTCCAAAAATTCATTCATACAAAAGACACTTTTTTCTCTGGATGGGTTTTTATTTTTCGTAACCGGATTATTAGGGATACTATTATTTTTCATGTGGTTTGGTACCGATCACATGATGTGCCGCAACAATCTCAATCTACTATGGGCATGGCCCATAAATGTGATTGCGGCATTTTACATTCATTCTAAAAAGAAATGGCCCAAAATATATTTCGGTATTTATGCTGTATTTAATATCATTCTTATTGCAGGATGGGCTTTGGTCCCGCAGCACCTGAATGTGGCACTAATCCCTATAATTGCCATTCTGATTTTTAGAAGTTTAGTTTACATTTTCAGAAAAAGATAATATCATGCCTCATCTTTTATTTCAAAATAAAAAAATATTTTATCGCACAGAAGGTAAAGGGAAACCAGTGATTCTATTGCACGGCTTTGGTGAAGACGGCAACATCTGGAACCGGCAGATCAACCTACTCAAAGAAAATAATTCCCTGATAATCCCCGATATCCCAGGCAGCGGTCAATCCGAAATGCTTGAAGGAAAACATACGATTGACGATTATGCAGAAGTAGTAAAAGCAGTAGCCGACGAAACCATTTTTAAAAATAAAGATTCCTACCAATCATTCTCCCTCATCGGGCATAGTATGGGAGGTTATATCACAGTTGCTTTTGCAGAAAAATATCCACAATTATTAAACTCTTTCGGGCTTTTTCATTCATCTGCTTTCGCTGACGAAGAGCAAAGAATCGCCACCCGCAAAAAAGCGATTGATTTCATAACAAAGAATGGAAGTGAAACTTTTTTAAAGACAGTTATCCCTAATCTATTTTCTAATCAATCAAAAGAAGAAAGGCCTGAACTAATTGATCAATTGTTAAATATTTCCAAAAACATTGCTTCTGAAGCATTGATACAATATTATGAAGCGATGATATTGCGCCCGGCCAGGATTTCCACTCTTCAATCTTTCCCCCGTCCAATATTGTTCATCATCGGAAAACACGACACTACCATTCCTTTCAATTTATCTATGCAACAGTGCCATCTTCCGGCAATTTCTTCTATAAATATTTTGCAACATTCTGCCCATATTGGCATGTGGGAAGAAGAAGAATTATCCAATTCTATTTTAAAAAAATTCCTTGAAGACCTCATATAATACAAAAAAGAATATCATCTGGATGGTACAATTCTGCCCTTCCATTTAGTATTATCAATGATTAAAAGTAATTTGCAATCACATTATTTTTATGAAGAAATCACTACTCATAATATTGGTTCTGCTGGCGGCTTTTACCTGTGAGGCTCATCATATTATAGGAGGTGAGATGTTTTACAATTATGTGGGCAAAGGCAGCGCGCCTAATACAAGCCGGTATCTGATCACACTCAAAATTTTCCGGGATCAAAATTCATCTTCCACTACAGCCCCTATGCCTACGGAAGTTTATATAGGAATATTCAACAACGATAATGGCCAGCAGTACCCAGGTCCTAATCCTTACTATGTAGTGCCCAAAAGCAGTGAAACTTCCGTAACTGTAAATCCCTTCCCGCCTTGTATTAATAATGCGCCTAACTTGAATTATCATGTGGGGATTTTTTTACTTACGGTTGATTTGCCCGATAATACCAAAGGATATACAGCCGCCTTTCAAACTTGTTGCAGGGTTGACAACTTAAGTAATGTAAGAAATACAGGTGGTAGTGAAACGGGATCTACCTTTAGTTGTGATATTCCTCCGGCATCCTTTGCCGATAATTCTCCGGAATTTTCAACAAGTATTGACGTCATCTGCGGAGGTAAACCTTTTAATTTACAATTCAATGCCACAGACACCGACGGTGATTCACTGGTATATTCATTCGCTCCTGCTTACGACGGGGGCTCCTTCAGAGACGCCCAAAATGCGAATCCGGCACCTCCATCATACAATTCGGTAAACTATACTAATGGTTATTCTTCCGATTTCCCTCTGGGGACACAAGCCACTATTGACCCTCACACAGGATTCATCAGCGGTATAGCACCAGGCATAGGAAAGTATGTTTTGGGGGTAAAGGTACTTTCTTATAGAAACGGAGTTTTGATCAATGATCACCGGAAAGATTTTATTCTAAATGTGAATGATTGCAATTTCGCCGGAGCTCAATTGAATCCCCGCCCTGCGGTATGTGATAGTTTTAATGTTGCTTTCAGTAATGATAATACGTCTCCACTCAATCATACTTCTTATTGGATATTTGGGGACCCATCCACCGGAACTTCCGATACATCTACCTTATCCAATCCTACCCATGTTTATTCTGATTCGGGTATTTATATTTATAAACTGGTAGTGAATCGTGGTGAACAATGCTCTGATTCCATCACACAGGTTTTAAAAGTGTATCCCGGATTTTTCCCTTCATTTAGTGTGGATGGAGAATGTATCAATTCTTCCATATTCTTTACTGATAAAAGTACAACCCGTTATGGAGGGATAAATGGATGGTCGTGGAATTTTGGAAATCCAGCTACCCTCTCCGACACTTCTAATATTAAAAATCCTTCTTACGTTTATGCCAATGCATCTGATTATCCTGTAAGGCTAACAATCTCAAGCGATAAGGGTTGCGCCAAATCTATAACGGATACCATTAGTATAAAGGCTCAACCCGACTTTTCTCTATCTAACGATACGCTCATTTGCACTATTGATACATTACAATTGAATTCGATTGGCAAAGGATCCGTCTCCTGGACTCCCAATTATAATATCAATAACATACACAGTTTTTCGCCCCTGGTAAGCCCGGATGTGCCTACAACTTATTATGCCACTCTTATTGAAAGCCGCGGCTGTATTGCCACAGATTCCGTATTTGTAAATGTAGTGAGCAAGGTTACTTTAAATGTAAGACCCGATACCACCATCTGTCTCACAGATACGGCTATCATCAATATAATGAGTGATGGGCTTCATTACGTATGGACTCCCGCCAATTCCATTATTGACAATACGGCAAAATCCCCATCAGTAATACCCACAGCCAATACTACCTACCATGTAGTTTCGAGTATAGGTAAATGTAATGCTGCCGGAAACATAAGGATAACCGCAATTCCTTATCCCAATGCAAATGCGGGAACAGACACTTCGATTTGTTTCCCTAAAAGTTACCAGCTTCATGCAAGTGGTGGCAGTACTTATTCGTGGTCGCCGCCCATTTTTTTAAATGATCCGGACATTCCTGATCCCATCTCCACACCACAGGAATCTATTCGGTATGTTGTACAGGTAAATGATGTATTAGGATGTCCCAAACCCAGCTACGATTCTGTTATTATCACGGTAGAAAACCCAATAGCCAATGCGGGTCCGAGAGATACTTCTATCGTACTTAATCAACCTCTGCAATTAAATGGTACAGGCGCTGAATTTTATTTGTGGTCGCCTTCCACAGGACTCAATAACCCTACCCTTTCCGATCCGGTCGCGCTCCTATCTGGCAGCATGGAATACGTATTAAAAGTGTCCACCGTCACAGGATGTTCCTCCACCGATACCATTAATGTACTCGTTTACAAAGTAAAACCCGATCTGTTTGTTCCCAATGCATTCACGCCTAACGGGGATGGTAAAAACGACACTTTCAAACCAATACCCATCGGTATGAGATCTTTAAATTTTTTCAAAGTTTATAGCCGTCTGGGGCAATTGGTATTTTCAACTACCGTGCAAAATCAAGGATGGGATGGCACATTCAAAGGATCCCCTCAAGACTCGGGTGTATTTGTATGGGTAGCAGAAGGAGAAGATTATCTGGGGAAAATAATTTTTAAAAAGGGAGTAGTTACTTTAATACGATAGCACAATACAGCACAACCTTCTTTTCCTTTTCTATTTTATTTGAAAAAAGATAAGGATTATCCGGTAAAAAAAACTGATAACCATTTATTCAGGAACTGCAATTATAGCAAGCTATTAATCTGCTCCTTGAAATAAGCAAATGTTTCAGACACCCTTGAGCAGAGATGCATATCTACTATTTTCCCTTTCTTACTTATAATAATAGTATAAGGCCATGCACTGAATAATTTAAAATTTTCTCTTCGGACTGTATCGTTGTCTGCTACTATTTTAAACTTAAACGGATGTTGCGTAAGGAATTTCTTTACTACTATAGATTTGTTATAGGTAAATGAAATGAATGTCACTTTCTTACCGGTATAGTAGTCAACTAATTTATTAAGATCCGGTATTTCTTCAATACATGGCTGACAGCCGGTAAACCAAAAATTTAATACCACTACTTGTCCCTTCATTTTGGAAGATTCTATTTTTTCCCATCAAGTGTGTAAGCTTGAAAGTACGGTGCCTGAACCCCTGTTAAGCAACTATCTCTTGCCTGAGCCAATATAAAATAAAGTGAATCTACCATCGTCAATTTACTCAATGATTTGGAGCAAGCCTCGAGTATCATACGTATGGGCCGTAGCAGTAAGATAAAATGCAAAAGTTACAATCAGAAAGGATAATTTCTTTTGTTTCATGATCAATTTAGGCTTTATAAGGATAAAAGGAACTGCGACATTATTGCACCCAACCCATATACTTTGTAAGGGAAAAATCAGCTAATTTTTTCAAGCCAAACAATTCACGGTTTTATTCCTTGAGCAGCATAAACCTCCTATACAATTACAGTACACATACATTAATCATACGCGCCATTTCTGTCAATATGTTTACCACCACTACGCCTGTTCTGAAATAAACCAATATTGTAGCCCGCTCTGATCACGGGAGTAGCACGTCCAAATTGATCCACATAAGGTGAATTCCTATTTCCGGAAACATCCCACATCACAGATAAATAGTAATAAGTATTTCTCCCCTTCTCTCTTCCTCCGGCATATCCTCCGCCAACCAGAAAACTGCCCACATTCATGCTTCCTTTTTGTGTGGGTAAACTTCCACTAATAAGTTTCTGATGAATGGAATTATATTCATACTGTGCAGTTCCAAATAAGAAATTGATAGGAAACAGCCGTACAAAAGCACCGGGGCCATAAGTCGTTTGCCTGATCTTATCCGGGGAGTTGTAATCTCTTTGTGAGATGTAATTGAGATTGAAAGTAACTCCCATATCTGCCCAATCCGTAATACTGTATCCCAACTGTGGTGTAATACCGAGCATAGTAGCTCCATTGGAAAATCCTATATTGGCACTACCTCCGGTAAATAATTTTTCTTTGTTAAAACCTCCTTTTTTCACTTCAGTATTCTCACTCTGATCTTGTGCCTTTGCATGAAAACACAATGGCAATAATAAGAGGACGATTGCTTTCTTCATGTTATTTATTTTAGGTTTGAAACCAACTGAAAGTACTTTTAACAAACGAATGTAAGCCAACCCTTTTCTAATAATTCGTTAATATCATACCTAAGTCGTCGGGTCAAAAATTTTACCTGAATTCAAAATATCATTGGGATCAAAAACCTTCTTTATCCCCCGCATCAGATCCAATTGTTTTTCAGTAAAAACAATATCCATAAAACTTTTTTGTACCAGCCCGATCCCGTGTTCCCCGCTTACTGTGCCGCCCAAGTCTTTTACCAAAGTAAACAAAGCACGAAGCGATTGAATGATTTCAGGATCATCCTGGCTGTTGGTAGTCCCCTCCTTTTTTATCCTGATGTGTAAATTACCATCACCCGCGTGGCCATAACAAACGGATTTGAATCCATATTGAATTCCTAGTTTTTTCACACCACTTATTAATTCGGGAAGCCGGTAGCGGGGAACTACGGTATCCTCTTCAATCGTATAGCCATCCTTTTTTACAGCCTCCGCCACACGGCGGCGCAATTTCCATAGCTCATCTTTTTGTGTACTATCCTCTGCAAAATAAATTTCTCCGCAATCATATTGCATCAGCAACTCCGATATGGCCTCCATCTCCGTCATCAAAGTATCCAAATGGTTTCCATCCACTTCCACGATCAGATGCGCTACAATATCATCGGTAATTGAAATAGAAGACCCCACAAAACGGCTCACAATTTTCAAAGCATCTATCTCCATCAGTTCGAGTGCGCTCGGAGTGTAGCCTGCACGAAAAACAGCGCTCACAGCTTCCCCCGCTTTGGCAACATCCTTAAAAGGCACCAGCATCAACAGATCATACCTGGGATGTGGTATTAATCTTAAAACAATTTTTGTAACCATGGCAAGCGTGCCCTCACTACCCACAATGAGTTGCGTTAAATTATATCCTGTAGAATTTTTTAAAACATTCGCTCCTGTCCACATGATCTCACCGGTAGGCAATACAATTTCAAGATTTAAAACATAATCTTTTACTACTCCGTATTTCACAGCTTTGGGGCCACCACTGTTTTCAGAAATATTTCCACCGATAAAACAAGAACCACGGCTTGCAGGATCAGGCGGATAAAATAACCCTCTTTCTTTTACTGAATCCTGAAGTACCTCGGTAATCACACCAGGCTCTGTAATTACCTGGAGATTTTTTTCATCAATTTCCAGGATAGAATTCATACGTTCTGTTGAGATCAATACACCTCCCAGATCAGGAAGAGCACCGCCACTGAGGCCTGTACCTGCTCCTCTGGGTGTTACAGGTATTTTGGCCTGATTGCAAATTTTAAATATCTCACTGATCTCCTGCGCCGAACGCACTTTCAAAACCACACCCGGCCGAAAGTGAAGGTTTTCCGTTTGGTCGTGAGCATAATTATTCATTTCCTCTTCTGAGGTAACCACATTTTTTTCACCACATATCTTTTTAAAAAGTTCAATATGTTCAGCAGTTAAATTTTTACGATTTGCTTTTGCTTCCATTCAATAATAAATTTTTATAAAAGTCGTATTAAAACATCATTTTTAAAAATCATTTTACGGCGTGCACATTTTTACGCTCTGTAGTATTTAGAGCAGTCCGCCCTTTTTCATCATACATACAGAAAATAAAGAGTCCCATAAATAATACTAAAAACACGAACCTCATAGACGCAATTCCAGTAACTTTACCACACAAACAAGCATAGGCATCTTTCGATAAAAGGATGATTCTGAAAATTTAAACACACCTCCATAACCCAAATAAATGGAAGAAACCAATCAACTCTTTGCTCTTGCACAATCCTCATTCAAATTCAGGATGTATCTTCTGTATAAATTGCCAGCTGCTTTTTTTTCGGGAGTAAGGATCAAAGAAATAACAAAAGAAAAATGCACGACTTCTGTCCCTTATAAATGGCTTACACAAAATCCTTTCAGGTCCACTTATTTTGCATCGCTCGCCATGGCCGCAGAAATGAGTACCGGTATTCTATCACTGAGCAATATCTACAAAAGAAAACCTGCCATCTCCATGTTGGTTACTAAAATGGAAGCTCATTATTTCAAAAAAGCAATCGGCATTACCTATTTTACTTGTCACGAAGGACTTCAAATTGCAGAGACAATTTCCACTGCAGCCAACAGTACCGAAGGGAAAAGCATCATGGTAAAATCAACCGGAAGAAATAAGGACGGCGACCTGATCGCCGAATTTTTATTTACATGGTCTTTTAAATCAAAAGCTCAATCGTAAGCAGACCAACCATTGCCTCAACAGCCACTTTCGTGTATGTATCATCGTTATGTTGTTTTACTGATGGCACTACCTCGTGACACTTTTAAATTGCGAAGACATGGTAGTTATTAGCAGGTCCCATTTTAAAAAGCTGACAACGAAAGGCTCAGGCCAACAACTCACATTTTGCAGTATTTCCCATGTCAAAAAAACATTAAGTTTTGCGAACTAAAACTCAACTCTTCAAAATGATTATGCAATAAAATAACTATTTGTCCTTAACTTTAATTCCATTAACCAATTTATAAATTTCATTTATGAAAATTGCCTTTCATGGTGCAGCGCGTACTGTTACCGGTTCCAAACACCTGCTTACCCTTACTAATGGAAAGAAATATTTACTCGATTGTGGCATGTATCAAGGCATGGGCAAGGAGACCGATGAACTGAACCGTGAATTTGGATTTGATCCGGCTGAAGTGGATCACATGATCCTTTCTCATGCGCATGTGGATCATTGCGGATTGATTCCTAAATTAATTAAAGATGGCTATAAAGGCAAAGTATATGCAACACCCGCGACAAAAGACCTGGCTGCTATTTTAATGGCTGACAGTGCCGGCATACAGGAAAATGATTTACAGTTTGTGAATAAAACCCGTGCTGCACAAGGCAAATCCTATATTTCACCTCTGTATGTAATGGAAGATGCTACTAATGCTGTTCAGCATTTTGTGACGGTAGATTATGGCAAGTGGTTCACTATTGATGAAAATGTACAATTCATGTACCTCGATGCAGGCCACATTATTGGAAGCACAACAGTTCATTTAAAAATTACTGAGAATGGCAAAGAGACTCATCTTACTTTTTCAGGAGATGTGGGAAGATACAGGGATATTATTTTAAAATCACCCGAGGTGTTTCCACAGGCCGATTATATCATTATGGAATCTACTTACGGTAACAAGCTACACGAAGAGATCACCGGCACACCCGACAAACTTCTGGAATGGATCACAAAAACCTGTTTGCAAAAAAAAGGAAAACTGATTATTCCTGCATTTAGCGTGGGCCGCACTCAGGAATTGCTCTATGCCTTGAATCAATTGGAAAATGAAAACCGCCTTCCCGACCTTCCTTATTATGTTGACAGCCCGCTCAGCGTGGAAGCTACCGACGTAATGAAAAGTTACCCTCAATATTTTAATAGCAGAGTACAAAAATTATTATTAACCGATAAAGACCCCTTTGGTTTCAAAGGATTAAAATTTGTACAATCAGTCGAGGAAAGTAAATCCCTCAATTACCGTTCTGATCCCATGGTTATTATTTCTGCAAGCGGAATGGCCGATGCGGGAAGAGTGAAACACCATATCAGTAACAACATCGAGAACAGCCGTAATTCCATTTTATTCAGCGGCTATTGTGAGCCTAACTCTCTCGGAGGCAGATTGAAATTGCATCCCAAAGAAGTAGGCATCTTCGGACAACCACATGAAGTACATGCTGAGATCGGAGATATAAAAAGCATGAGCGCACATGGAGATTATAATGATCTGAGCCAGTGGCTTGCCTGCCAGGACCCAAAACAGGTTAAAAAATTATTTCTGGTTCATGGCGATTATGATGTGCAACAAGAATTTAGGAACCGCCTTATCAATAAAGGGTTTTTAGATGTAGAAATTCCCGCAAGACACACGGAGGTTGGGTTGGGTTAAAAGCCCCTTTCTCTTCAAAAGCGGGCTAAACCAATAATTGTTATTATAAAAAATGCATTATTATGCTTATAGATAAGGGTTTTTCCCTTTTATTCCAATATTGAAAAGCATTTCTAATATTTATTAAACCACGCCGCAGTTTCATCCAATGTGTTTTTTACAAGATCCCCATTAGACCACCAGTCATGAAATACAAATGGATAAATAATCACTTTATTGGCAACGCCATTTTGGGTTAATAAATATCCCAGATCATTAGATTGTTCTTTTTGAATTACAAAATCCAAATCACCCTGGAATAAAATAGTAGGAACGGTGTTTTTATTGACATGATAATAAGGGCTACAATCTTTATACCGTTGTGCCGATGTACTGTTAAGAGGGGCTCCGAGGTAGGGAGTGATTAACGGCCCGTCAATCACCGTATTATAATAAGCTGCATTGAAAAGATTTGTTGGAGAAGCCATCCCTGAAGCTGCTTCAATAGTTCCATTCTGGTTTCTTGTGTATGCATAAGATAATGACAAGTGAGCTCCCGCACTATGACCAGTTATATAGAAATGTTGCGGATTGAAAATATAATAAGCAGCGTTTTTCTTTAAAAAAGAAACTACAGAATCAATATCGTCTAATTGCATCGCATAATTATCATCACTCTGTGGCGACAAGCGATAGTTTATATTGGCTACTGCAAATCCCCTGGCTTTTAAACCGACAGTCATAAAGTTCAATTCACCTTTATCTCCTCCGCTCCATGAACCTCCGTGAATTACAATTACCATTTTTGTTTCGTTGGATCTATTTCCCGGAAGGCCTAAATCAAGTTTATAGGCATTGTTATTCCCATAAGATACATTCTGAATAACGGTATCTGCCAATGGAAAAGAATGTGGCGGAGCTACCACCGTAACTTCTTTATTACATGAAAAAAGAAAAACAGCGACTACTAAACAAGGGAAAAGTCTTTTCATAATTTACTTTGAAGAAGGTACTGCAAATATGTTACCACAAAATACTCTATGCTGCCACTCAACTGTACCATTATTTAAAATAACCCATAATATCCAAAGAGCTTTCCTTATTATCTAATACTTCCTGTATTTCACGGGAGAAATAAGTTTGTTTTTGTAATCTCCGTCGCCGGGGTCATAAGTGTCTATGCTGAACCGGAAGTGTTTTAGATATGGAATGGAAAACAACATTGATGAAAACGCTTAAATTGATCCTGATAATTTTTGATTCGCATCTATTTTAACTTCCCAATAATCGTCCAGTCTTCTTTGCCATGTCCTTTTTTAATCCATTCATCCATTAAAGCTGCAACACCGGGAATCACATTGAGGTCAACTCCTTTTTTCTCCGCTTCGCTCAGGAATAAGCCCGTATCTTTTCTCGCCATTTCAAGTCTCCAGGAAGGATCACTGAAATCATCACTGGTCATGCGTTTCAATCTTCCCAATAATGAACCACCTGGATTCCATTGTGCAAATAATTGTGTAAGATCGTTGGTAGAGATACCTAAAGCATGTGAAAACGCAATAGTATCTGCAACTGCTCCGTTGAAGCCCACAAGAAAAAGATTCCCTGTCAGCTTCATAATAGCAGCCTTACCCACCTCTTCACCAAAGTTTACCAGTTTTCCTGTCATGGCAGAAAGTTGAGATTCTATTTTCTTTATAAGATCCTGATCGCCTGAAACCAGCATGTAGCCTGTGCTTTCCAGCGCATTCTTTGGTCCCATAAATACCGGTGCATGCTGGTAATAAAAGCCCTTTCTTTTCCATTCTTCCGTTCTTTTTCTGGCTCCCTCTACTGAGGTAGTGGTATGGTCGGCAATAATAGCTCCCTGTTTAAGCCCCGCTTCCGCCTTAGCCAATACCTCATCCACTGTCGAGTCGTCTTTCAAAGCAACGTGCACAATGTCGGCACCACGTACCGCATCTTCAATATTATCAAAGGCTTTGGCACCATATTGTTCCAGTTCTTTTGCTTTTGAAGCAGTGCGGTTCCACACCTGCACCTTATCACCTTTGTTGATCATAGCTCTTACGAATCCGTTGCCTAATAATCCTATTCCCAAAAATGTTTTCATTTTTTTATTTTTATTGTAAAGGTACGCAAAGAGAAAAACTCACCGGGAACCACCTTTTCAAAAAGAATGATAAATTTTCCCGTAAAGATTTCAAATATATAATCGGAACTAAAACAAAATCCCGAAAGAGTTGAGTAATGAGAAATCACAGGTAGAGATATCTACTCCAGCAAGCTAAAGAGGCCGGCTCATTCATAAATCATTCATCTTCGTTTTTTTCAAAAACATCATCTATAATATTATTTCGCGTATAGTTTCTGTTATCAATAGCCTCCCGGATCTCAGAAGCAAGTAATCCGGTTTCTACACCATTATGCTGAACAAAAACAATGTCCGGCTCATGGAAAAGAAAAATGGAACGAAGTTTTTTTTCAGATTCGCCTTCAATAGTATCAATAAATAGTACAACTTCAAATCTCCTCTGATGAAAAATTTTTATTGCTGTCTCATCGTCTATTGTTGCCGTACTCTCCCATCCGGGATTTTCATTAATGAACCGTGATATTTTTTGCAGCCACTCCGCATCACGGCCAATGCTTAAAATTTGAACTTTTTCCATAGTACTTACCTTTTTTAATCATTTTTCTTCGGCACAAAAATATACAAAACATTTGCCTTCCTTTAAAATAAAAGAGAATGGAGTTATGCCCTCCATTCATCATTTTTTAAAAAGATTTATCCATTTTTCCCTTATTTTTATTTTTTACCATTCCATCTCACTCTTTTATCAATCTATTCAAATGAAAAAGATTATTGTGTTTTTGCTCATAATTATTGGTGTGCAACAATCCGGTATGGCGCAAAATGCCAATCCCTATTTTGCCTCTTATCCTGCACTCACTCCCGATGGGCAAACGCTCATCTTCAGCTACGACGGGGACCTGTGGAAAGCCGCTGCCGATGGAGGCACCTCCACACGAATCACTGCCATGCAGGGAAATACAACCAATGCCCGAGTGTCGCCTGATGGGAAATGGATCGCCTTTAGCAATTCGCAATTTGGTAATTACAATATTTATCTGATGCCATTGCAAGGCGGCGATATAAAACGATTAACTTTTCATGCAGCCAATGACATGGTAGAATCCTGGACATGGGACAGCAAATCCATCTACTTCACCTCCAACCGGTATGATCGCATGTCAACTTATAAAGTAAACATCTCAGGTGGAACTCCCATTCGAATATTTAGCAACAATTATTTCGATTACACACACAATGCTTTTGAGGATCCTATTACAGGTGAAATATTTTTCGACGATACCTGGGAGAGTGCCAATTTTGCCAATCGAATCGGATATAAAGGGCCATTCAATCCGGATATACAATCCTATAACCCCACCACAAAAAAATACAAACGATACACCAACTGGCAAGGAAAAGATATGTGGGCAAGTATTGACAGAAAAGGAAATATCTATTTTATTTCTGACGAAGCTAACGGTCAATACAATTTATACACTTTTATAAATGGTAAAAAAACACAACTCACCAATTTCACCACGTCTATCATGCACCCTTTTGTAGATGCCAAAGGGGACAGAGTAGTATTCGAAAAAGATTTTCAGTTATTTTCTTATAACATTTTAACCAAAGAATCTTCCAAAATACCTCTGGAAGTTTCTAAAAACAATACTTTGTCCTCATTACAGGATTTTAATGTGAGCGGAAAGATTTCCGATTTTGATGTATCGGGGGATGGGAAAAAACTCGCATTCGTATCTCGCGGAAAATTGTTTGTATCTGACGATAAGGGGAAATTTATACGCCAGATAAATACATTGCCACAGGAAAGAGTGGTAGAGGTATATTGGTTAAAAGACAACAAAACTCTTTTGTTTGGCCAAACTTACAAGGGATTTGAAAATCTTTATACCCAGAGTGCTGAAGACAATAATGATGAAAAACAAATCACAGATTTTGCAAAAAACAGCCGTGCTCTTTCTTTCAATAGTGATAAAACAAAAGCCGTTTATCTCTGCGGCTCAGATGAAGTGCGCATACTTGATCTTAAAACCATGAAAAGTTCACAAATGGTGAAAGATGAAATATGGGGATTGCAAAATTCCAGTCCGTATTTTTCACCCGATGACAAATACGTAATGTACACAGCATACCGAAATTTTGAACAAGATATTTTTCTCTACCGTCTCGACGATGGCCAGGTATTTAATATTACCAATACAGGCGTTTCAGAAAGCAATCCCTTCTGGTCTCCTGATGGAAAATATATTTATTTCGCTTCCGATAGAACCCATCCTTCCTATCCTTACGGACCTCAGGATCAAAAATTATTCAGGATGCCTTTGGAAAAAATAACACAGCCCTACCGCTCAGATATGTACGATTCCATGTTTGTGAAAAAGAAGACCGAGACTGAAAAACCAGATACTTCTACAAAAGAAAAAAAGGAAAAGGCCGCCAAAAAAGAAAAAGAAAAGAAAGAAAGCGAAACTGCCAAAAGCACAGCAATTCCAAAACCTGTCATCAAAATTGATTTCAGAAATATGATGGATAGGATTGAGCAGATAGGCCCCGACTTCGGCGAGCAGAATCTGGTATCTGTAATTAAAAAGGAAGATAAAATATTTGTCCTCTTTATTTCCGATCACGAGAACGGAGAACCTTCCTTATGGAAATTAACTTTTGAACCATTTGAAAAAACAAAGACTGAAAAAATAAAAGATGGCGAAGGTTACGTAGAGGTTAAAGGTTACAAAGATCATTATTATGCCCTCAATAGGGGAAATATCAGCAAACTTGAATTAGATAAAAATTCCTTAGACAAGGTAAACATAGACTATCCTTTTACTATTAATATGAATGATGAATTCAATCAAATGTTCTATGAAGCATGGGGCGATCTGCAGGAGAATTATTATAATGAGAATTTTAATGGAATGAACTGGAAATCTATTCGCGACAGGTATGCTACTTTTCTTCCGCAATTACAAACACGCAATGATTTCAGGGTTTTATTAAACAACATGATGGGAGAATTAAATACCTCTCATTATGGATTTTCCACTTTTGGTAATGATGAAAATACTTTTTATAAAACCACTACTGCCGCCAGTGGAATCATGTTCAACAATGAAAATTCTTATATCGTTGACCACATCGTAGAAAATAGTTGTGCAGACTTTACCGGAGATAAAATTCAAAAAGGTGATGAGCTCATAAGTGTGAATGGAATAAAAACAGATCATGCTCAGAGCCGTGAATATTATTTTATGAAATCAAAAATCCCTGATGAAATGACTCTTGGGTTCAAACGTGGAACCACAGAATTTAATATAAAAATTCATCCCGAATCTTACAATTCAATATCGAATAAGCTATATGACGAATGGATAGATGCCAATCGCAAACAAGTAAATGAATTAAGCAAGGAACAAATAGGATATGTATATATGAAAGACATGAGCGGAAATTCTCTTAAGACATTTGAGCAAGAAATGGTCTCTGATTCAATCAACCGGAAGAAAGCACTCATACTGGATCTTCGGTACAATACAGGGGGTAATGTACACGATAAAGTATTGCAGTTTTTATCACAACGGCCGTACCTGCAATGGAAATACCGCGATGGTAAAATGAGTCCTCAGCCTGATTTTGCACCTGCAGCGAAACCAATTATTCTACTCGTTAATGAACAAACATTGAGTGATGGGGAGATGACTGCTGCAGGTTTTAAGCAATTGAAACTGGGTAAGATCATTGGTACCGATACCTACCACTGGATCATATTTACTTCCGCCAAAGGCCTTGTTGATGGCTCTTCTGTAAGATTACCTTCATGGGGATGCTTTACATTAGATGGTAAAAACCTGGAGCATACGGGCGTATCTCCCGACATCTATGTAAAAAACACTTTTGAAGACAGAATGAACGACAAGGACCCTCAAATAGAAAAAGCCGTGGAGGAAATCATGAATGAATTGAAATAATCAGGACCTGCTGTATATGTCAAGGAGTAACCATAAAAAATTAAAAAAGTAGGATCTAAAATCCTTGATAAGGTAACATTTGCGTTACACGCTTTACTAAGCGTGATATTCAGCCGAGAGTTCCCTTACCGCTGAATCGGGCAAATCCCAAAAAAATCGGGAGAGTGATCGGGTTGTCCACTACATTCAGACTAAGAAAAGTTGCTAGCTCCACATTCTGGGTCAGGTAGCCATTCATCCACAACAGTAAAGCATAAACGTAATCACGCAAACAATGTCGGTAAGGATTTAAAACCGGTCAACCTTAAAGGCAGCAATATCAATAGGTGGATTCTTTTCTTCAACAAGATCGCTAATAATATGCCCTGATGCAGCTCCTTCAGAAATCCCGAGCATTGCATTACCCCCTGCAACAAGAAGATTTCCATAATGTGCTGTTTTACCGATATAAGGAAGCCCATCTGGTGAAACAGGGCGCAAACCTGTCCATATTTCATCTTTGGGAGGAAAATCTATTTTCAATCCAGGATAAAACAATTTGACTGATTTATAAATTCCTTCCATTCTTTTTACTAAAACATTATCATTGATCCCCGAAAATTCCATGGTACCGCCAATACGCAAAGAATGTTTCCACGGTGTAATGGCACAACGGCCATCTACCAGTATAGCAGGATAGCGGATATTCTTTTCTACATGGTCATACGTGTGGCTATAGCCTTTGCCACCTTCAAGCAACAGATTAATACCGGCCATTCTGGCTATACCGGGCAACCAGCTTCCGGGGCTTAAAACAAATTCATCACCGGCAAAATTTCCTTTATCGGTAAGCACCTCTACAATCGTTTTATGATTTTTCTTGAATCCCGTAACAGTCGTATTTAACTGAAAATGAACACCATTCTTCTCCAGATAATTCTTCATAGCAACCATGAATTTTCCCGGATGAATATGTGCGTCATCCTTAAATAATATGGCCCCGTAAATATCAAGTTCTACATCAGGCTCGCGTTTTTGCAATTCTTCTCTGTTCAGAATATCAACATTCAAATTCAATTTCCGGCCTGCTTCTGCCACTTTCAATTCATCTTCAAAAGCTTTTTGGGAATGGCACATCATCATACAACCGATCTCTTCCATATCAAACACATCTCCAATATCATCCCTGATCTCACTCATAAGCCTCCGGCTAAGGTTGAGTAAGGCACTCAAAGAAGGTGCATGCTTTTCGACCGTTTTTTGATTACTGTTCTTATAAAATTTAAGTGCCCATTGAATAAAAGGAATGTTTAATCTCGGTTTAATATAAAACGGGCTGGTGCTGCTCAACATGTATTTCAACCCTTCAGAAACGATCCCGGGAGAAGCAAGAGGAATAAAATGACTGGGCGATAAAAAGCCCATATTACCAAAAGAGCAACTATTGGAAATGTCACCTTTATCAATTACAGTAATTTCAAAATTTTTCTTCTGCAGATAGTAAGCAGTACAAAGACCATTTACTCCACCGCCAACAATAATTATTTTTTTCATTTCAACCTTTTAAATACATACAAAATTAACGAACTTACCAACTGCCTACACAATAAATTTAGGCATCCACCTGATTCTTTAGTAAATCTTCAAATACATCCCTCTTCCTTATCAGCATCGCTTTACCATCTTTTACCAATACCTCTGCGGGTTTCAGCCGTGAGTTAAAATTGGAAGACATTTCAAAACCATACGCTCCTGCATTATGAAATACAAGATAATCCCCTTCTCTTATTTCACTGATTTCTCTATCAAGTGCGAACGTATCGGTTTCACAAATGTAGCCTACGACTGTATAAACATTTTTCGCACCGTCCTCATTGCTTATATTTTCCACGCGGTGATATGAGTTGTAAAACATAGGCCGTATCAAATGATTAAACCCGCTATTCACTCCGGCAAATACAATAGAAGAAGTTTTTTTCATCACATTTACCTTTGTAATAAAATATCCCGCAGCACTTACCAAAAACTTTCCGGGTTCAAACCATATCTGGAAATGCCTATTTCCTGTACTGTGAAGATCAACGAATGCTTCTCTTACTTTTTCTGCCAGCAACGGAATATCTGTTTCTGTATCACCTGCTTTATAGGGTACTTTAAAACCTCCACCCAAATCAATAACCTCCAGTTCTTTAAAATAAGGGATCACCTCTTTCAACTTTTTAATCCCTTTTACAAAAATATCCACATCGCTAATTTCGCTACCGGTGTGTATATGCAACCCCTGAATAAAGAGATCATTTTGCTCAATACATTTTATAATTTGATCAAGTTGATCTACCGGAATCCCGAATTTACTTTTATCGTGACCTGTTGAAATCTTAAGGTTGCCTCCACCCAGAATATTAGGCCTCAGGCGAATACCTACCGGATAGGTATGGCCAAATTTTTTCCCAAACTTTTCCAGGTTGGAAAGGCTGTCAATATTAATATGAACGCCCAGACTTTTAGCCTCTTCGATTTCTGCAAAAGCAATTCCATTGGAAGTGTATAAAATCTTTTCAGGAGTGAAACCTGCGTGTAAAGCCAGTTTCACTTCATTAATAGAGCTACAATCAACATGGGCACCCAGGGATCTTATATATCGCAGTACGCTCACATTGGTAAGTGCCTTTGAGGCATAAAATATGACTACATCCTGTTGCGAGAAAGCTTCTTTAAGCTTATGATATTGCTCCGCAATTTTTTCTGCATGATACACATATACAGGAGTGCCAAATTCCCCGGCTATTGCCGTAAGTTGTTGATTAGATAAAACCTGAGACATTAATTGGTTGGAGATTATAGATAATAAAACCGTACAATGAACTTATAAACAACATAAAAACATAGTAAAAACAAGTGTTTCAAGAATCAGTTTCTTCGCAGAGGCTTCTCTATTCACCCGGCTGTAACAGAATATTTTGATCCTCTGTATTTTCCGAAACCGTTTCTACAACTGGCTCTTCTGTTACTATACCTGCTTCCACATCTTCACCCCTTTCTATTTTAGTAGCTTCAATGATTTCCAGATCCAGTATTTCTTTTATCTTAGGAAGGTCGTCGGCAGAATTAATGCCAAAATAATCCATGAAATTTTTTGAGGTGGAATAGATAAGAGGTTTCCCAACCGCCTCTTCTTTCCTGCCGGAAATCACGACCAATTCTTTTTCTAATAACTTCTGAACGGCATAATCACAATTTACTCCCCGTATCAATTCTATCTCCGACTTGGTCACCGGTTGCTTATATGCAATGATAGAAAGGGTTTCTATTGAAGCGACTGATAATTTTTTCAAAAATTTGTCACCATTGAGCTGTGCTATCGTTTTATGGTATTCCTGTTTGGTAAGAAACTGCCATCCACCGCCGCTTGCCACTAACCCGAAGGAATAAAATTCGGAATCATACTTTTCACTGATGGCATTCACAGCAGCTTCCACCTGGTCTGGGGTAGCACGGTCTTCAATAAACCCCATGGCATTGTTTAGTAATTCAACGATGTCGGAAACAGACAATGCTTTATCACTTGCAAATATCAGGGCTTCAATATGTGGAATTACTAATGAAAGTTCCATATCCAACTCACCATGGAGTTTTATTAAATTTTTACTTTGTTTTTACCATCCTTCAGAGGCATGAGGTTTTTATCCCTGCAATGCAGCCGCACCGCTCACGATCTCTGTGAGTTCGGTTGTGATCGCCGCCTGCCTTGCGCGGTTATAACTTATCTTAAGTGTCTTCAAAAGTTCATTCGCATTTTCAGTAGCCTTATCCATTGCTGTCATCCTGGCGCCGTGTTCACTCGCATGAGCATCCAGTACCGCCTTATACAATTGAGTGTTCAGTATCTTGGGCATTAATTCCTGTAATAGCACTTCTTTCCCTGGTTCAAAAATAAAATCAGCTCTTGTTTTTCCTTTTTTATCTTCAGATTTTTTAACCGGGAGAAAGGGTTCGGAAATAAATCGCTGGGTAGCAGCATTTTTAAATTCACTATATACCAGTTCTACCGCATCTACTTCTCCTTTAGAAAAGGCATCCAAAGCATATTTTGCAGCAGCAGCTACATTTTCAAAATTCAAATCGGAAAAAATATTCCAATAATTATCAACTACTTTAAATTTATGTTTAAAAAAGTGTTCATAGCCTCTTTTGCCAAGAGGAAGTATTTCTACATTTCCTTTAGCAAATTGAGCGCTGTATTTCTTCTCTATAGTATGTTTTGTCAGTTTGATCAGGTTGCTATTATAGCCGCCGCATAATCCTCTATCGCTGGTAACCACTATAATCAACACTTTTTCGGCAGGCCTCTCTTTGGCAAGGGCCAGGTCAATATCTCCCTCTGCACTTCCAACAATACTTCCCAGCATTTCCTGGAGCTTTTGGGCATACGGCCTCATTTGAACGATGGCTTCCTGCGCTCTTCTTAGTTTTGCTGCGCTCACCATCTTCATAGCCTTGGTAATTTGCTGTGTACTTTGAACACTTTTGATGCGGTTTCTTACTTCCTTTAATGCACCACTCATATATTTTCCTGTTTATGGGTTGCAAAGGTAAGTGAATGGGCGTATAAAACCATGCTGCGGAGGTAACAAAAAAAGACTAACCACCGTAAAAGAAATCGGTAGATTCTTAAAAATGGCAAAAAAAATAAAGCCTCTAAAAGAGGCTCAATTTTTACAGTTATCCGGCATAGGCCAAAAACAATTTCTTACGAACTATCGGGATAATGATTTTTTCACCAAAACGAAGTCAAAAAAGTAATGTCAGGTAGTAAATTCATGTTGATCTTAAATAATCAGCATAGCATCTCCGTAACTAAAGAAACGGTACTTATCCTTAATCGCTTTTTTATAAGCATCCATCATAAGATCATATCCCGCAAATGCACATGCCATTATAAGAAGGCTTGTTTTGGGCAAATGGAAATTAGTGATCAGCGAATCGGCTATATTAAAATTATAGGGAGGATGGATAAAATGATTAGTCCATCCTTCTGAAGGTTTCAATAATTTTTCAGCGGTAAAAGAAGTTTCCATCGCACGCATGGTAGTAGTTCCCACAGAACAAATTCTATTTCCTGTCTCCTTTGCTTTATTTACAATTTTACAGGCTTCTTCATCTATGTGATAATACTCAGCATCCATTTTATGCTTACTCAGGTCTTCAACCTCAATAGGGCGAAAAGTACCAAGCCCGGTATGTAAAGTAACTTCTGCAAACCTCACTCCTTCTATTTCCAGGCGTTTGATCAATTCGGGACTGAAATGCAGGCCGGCAGTAGGAGCAGCTACCGCACCTTCATGTTTAGCATAAACGGTTTGGTACCTTTCCCTGTCTTCTTCATCAGGCTTGCGTTTAATATATTTGGGCAAAGGAGTTTCCCCCATGAAATGTAACATTTTCCTGAAGTCTTCCTCATTTCCATCCCAAAGAAAACGAATAGTTCTGCCACGGCTGGTTGTATTATCAATTACTTCAGCAACCAGTTCATCGTTTTCCCCAAAATATAATTTATTACCCACCCTTATCTTTCTTGCAGGATCTACAATCACGTCCCAAAGGCGGTTTTGCTTGTGCAATTCTCTTAAAAGAAATACTTCGATCTTGGCACCGGTCTTTTCTTTGCGCCCATACATACGTGCCGGGAACACTTTGGTATTGTTTACCACAAACACATCTTTTTCGCCGAAATACTCCAATACATCTTTGAAATGCTTGTTTTCGATTTTTCCGGTAGCTCTTTCAATCACCATTAATCTGCTGTCTTCTCTTCTTTTGGTAGGATTTTGTGCAATAAGGTTGAGAGGGAGGTCAAATTTGAATTGACTTAATTTCATGTACAATTAGAATTTTAAAAGTTAATTGTCACATGCCATTTACTGTTGTTACAGAGATATATGCCAAATTCTATTGGCCATTTATCATGTTACGGCATGATTTTTTTTAAGGCTGCAAAGGTACAACGAATTGTTGGTTTTAATAAATAGTTTTTTTACAAATCCGACTACGGTAAGCCTTTAATACTCATAAGGCGTTTCTTCAAAAAAATTTACAGGCAGGTAACTGAAAAAAAATTAATTTTAAATAATATGTTTTACTTCAAAAAATCACCGTGGCTTTTGCAAAAAATGTATCCCGATTGCACCTGGAATATTAAGACAGATGAAAAAGTTCTGTACCTCACCTTCGACGATGGCCCTCATCCCATAGCTACTCCTTTTGTATTGCAGGAATTAAAGAAATATAATGCAAAGGCTACTTTTTTTTGTGTGGGCAAAAACGTAAAAGAAAATTTCGCCATCTACCAACAACTTATTTATGAGGGCCACAGGCCCGGAAACCATACCTATAATCATCTTAATGGATGGAAAACAAAGGATAAAAAATACCTTGATGACATCACAGAAGCGGCAAAGATCATTGACAGTAACCTCTTCAGGCCACCTTACGGTAGAATTACCCGATTTCAGTTGAAAGCTATAACCGGTAATAAATTAAAATTGAATCCTGTGATGTGGGACGTACTAAGTGGTGATTTTGATCCTGGTATTTCTGGTGAAAACTGCTATCTCAATGTGATCAACAATGCTCAACCAGGATCAATTATTGTCTTCCATGACAGTCAGAAATCATTACACTCCCTGCAATATGCGCTTCCAAGGGTACTTACTTACTATTCGGAAAAGGGATTTCAATTCCGAATTTTACCCATAGACTTCAGTTAAAAAAAAATTGGGCCTGAGTAGATACTCAAGCCCGTTTTTAATCCGTACCCTATGAAAACTGACGTGAAGTTAATTGTTATTTAACAAACCGTCAACATTTTTTTTCAAAGCATTTTCTTCTTTTGTTAAAAAGAAAGAATGGTTTTGATTCTTATTATTTTAATAAATGCTATTCAGAATAAATAAAAAGAATCAGGCGTTTAGAGTGTAATGTCAATTCGATAGTTATCAGATCCGGTGTTCTACGCGAGTTTTTTTATCGTTCCGTTAGGTACATTTGGTGGGTAGAAATG
Source organism: Ginsengibacter sp. (assembly GCA_039937655.1). Lineage (GTDB taxonomy): Bacteria > Bacteroidota > Bacteroidia > Chitinophagales > Chitinophagaceae > Ginsengibacter. The sequence continues at coordinate 16,594 of JBDTGA010000102.1, read as the reverse complement.
TAACTAAATGACGCACAAATCGTTCCTTCGGAACGTTTTGTATTTTGAGATAGGGTTTTCTACCCACGAATAATCCCTGCAGGACTCATAAAATGATTGCTTACTTATCGTTACAACCCAAGCGCTTAATCCTATAAATAAAAAGAATAGTGTGCAAAGCATGAAACCCAATCAGAGCAGATTAAGAAGTATCCCTTTTATAAACCGGTCGTTAAATCAGTTAAGAGTTAAAAAAAATATTTTCCTTTGCTCCTATGAAATTAATTGACACACATACCCATTTATACACGGAGGAATTTCGGGAAGACATCCTTTCTGTGGTAGAAAGGGCTCAGCAGGAAGGGGTTGAAAAATTTTACCTCCCCGCAATTGACAGTTCAGAAATGGAAGCATTATTGGATCTGGAAAAGAAGTTTCCCGAGAAAATGCATGCGATGGCCGGATTGCATCCTTGTTCAGTAAAAGAAAACTTCAAGGAAGAGCTGGAGAAAATTAAACTTCAGTTATCACAGCGGCCATTTGCCGGTATCGGAGAGACCGGCCTGGATTTCTACTGGGATACTACCTTTAAAGAGCAGCAATACGAAAGCTTACACACACATATAGAATGGGCCATTCAATATAAAAGGCCTCTGGTACTTCACACACGAAATGCGATACAGGAAGCTATTGATGTGGTAAAAGAGTATAAAGGAAAAGAACTTTACGGGATATTTCACTGTTTTGGCGGGTCGTTACAAAATGCAAAAGACGTTATTGGCCTCCATTTTTCCCTCGGCATAGGAGGTGTCCTCACTTTTAAAAACTCACACCTCTCTGAAGTAATCAAGGAAATTGATCTTTCACATATTGTACTGGAAACCGATTCTCCCTATCTCGCTCCTGCTCCGTTTAGAGGCAAAAGAAATGAAAGCAGCTATTTAAAATACATTGCAAAAAAGCTGGCAGAAGTGAAAAATATTTCAATAGAAGAAGTAGGCTTACGGACAACAGACAATGCTGAGAAAATCTTTTCAGTAAAATAAATATCCGGTATTCCAATAAAGATGTTTTCACCAATGTAAATGGATTTCAACCTATAACCTGTACCAAAATATTTTTTTTATATATTGCAGCGATTTAATCATTAGGAAAAAAGCCGGAAGTCTCAAAACGACCTGTACCCCTATCATATTCAGTTCAGCTACTTATCATTAATCATGAACGAAGACACGCACTCTCAACCGAAAAAGCTAAATCAACTCGTAGCAACAGCGATCTGCGGAAACGATATCACTTCCTCCTGTCTGTATGTATCCGCACTATGTATTGCTTATGCAGGCCAGTATGCTTTCATTGCGTTATTAATTGTAGGGCTTGTATTATTCTTCTTCAGGAAAATATATGGTGAGGCCGTAGGTGCCTTACCGCTCAATGGAGGAGCTTACAATATTCTGCTGAATACTACCAGCAAGGGTAACGCGTCTTTAGCCGCGTGCCTTACTATATTATCATATATGGCCACGGCAGTACTTTCCGCTTCAGAAGCTATGCATTATCTCCACAGTATTTTTCCGGTATTTCCTGTAATCGTTGCCACCATGGTATTACTTACCATTTTTCTGTTTTTAACTATTGCGGGTATCAGTGAATCCGCTGTGGTTTCTCTGATCATATTTATAATCCATCTTACTGTATTGGTCGTGCTTATTGGTAGTGCTGTCTATTTCATCGCAGTAAACGGGCTGAGCATCGCTAAATTAAACTTCCACGCTCCAATAAAAGGAAGCCTGTCACACGCATTGTTTCTCGGCTTTAGTGTAGCCATGCTCGGCATCACTGGTTTTGAAACCTCCGCAAATTTTATTGAGGAACAAAAACAAGGAGTATTTCCAAAAACATTGCGGAACATGTGGATATTAGTGATTATCATCAATCCCGTAATTGCCTTACTGGCTGTGTCTATTATGCCTCTCGATGCCGTTGCAGGACACCAGGAAGCTTTCCTCTCTTTTATGGGAAGTGAGACAGCAGGTTCATGGCTGGCCACGGTAGTTTCGTTTGATGCTGCACTCGTATTGAGTGGTGCAGTGCTAACTGCCTTTATAGGCGTAAACGGACTTATGAAACGTATGACGCTTGACAGGATATTTCCACAGGCTTTACTAAAAGAAAATAAGAGAGGCAGCTCACCAAGAATCCTGATCGTATTTTATATCTTATGTTTCTCTATTCTTTTTATAACCGCAGGTGAACTGTTGCCGCTCGCAGGAGTATATACTATTTCATTCCTATCGGTAATGGCTTTTTTCGGATTTGGAAATTTGCTGCTAAAAATAAAACGTGGAAGATTACCACGACCCGAACGTGCACCAGTATTTATAGTGTTGCTGGGGATAATAGGAATCCTTCTTGCTCTATATGGGAATATAAAACTTCATCCGGATTATCTCGTTGTCTTTTTACAGTATTTTATCCCGGCAATCCTCATTATCTATGTTTTCCTGAAAAGGAAAGTAGTAATCCACCAACTACTTTTATATGCCAATTCTTTTTTCGGTAAAATTCAAAAGGCTTCTGTTTTCAGCAGGTTTCATCTCACCAAGGAAATGAGGAGGCTGAATAAACAACCTTTCGTATATTTCACCAAAGGCGATAATATTTCCATCCTCAACAAAGTGATCCAATATGTGCAGGAAAATGAGATCACTCAAATACTAAAGATCGTTACGGTACTACAAAAAGAACAAAAGCTCAATAAGATATTTGAACGCGATTTTCAGGCACTCGACCGGGCTTACCCCGATATTAAAATCGAATATATTCAGATCCCCGGAGTCTTTGGCCCGGATATAATAGACAAACTCAGCCACGAATGGAACATTCCTAAAAACTTTATGTTCATTGGTTCGCCCGGCGACCGTTTCCCCCACAGGCTTTCTGATCTCGGTGGGGTAAGACTTATTATTTAGAAACTTTTTTTTAGGTACTTTGCTTTTATTTAGAAATAAATAATTAGCAACCGTTGATCGAAATGAATAGCAAACCGTCCAATAATTTACTAAAGTTAACTATAGGAGCATTGGGCGTTGTATTTGGCGATCTAGGAACCAGCCCCTTATATGCATTGCGGGTGTGTTTTTCAGGTACGCATGGCCTCGCAGTTACAGATCAAAACATTTATGGTATTTTATCATTAATCTTCTGGTCTTTAATTCTTGTGATCAGCGTAAAATACCTGTTATTAATTTTAAGAGCTGATAATAATGGCGAGGGTGGAATATTAGCTTTAATGGCGTTGGTTTTGCCCAATAAAAAAAACAGGAAGTACCTAGTGATTCTCACTATGGGCTTATTTGGCGCAGCATTACTTTATGGAGATGGAATGATTACTCCGGCCATTTCCGTTTTGAGTGCTATAGAAGGATTACAAATTGCTACTCCTTTTTTTGAACCTTTCATTATTCCAATCACCATAATAATTCTCTTTGTATTATTTTACTTTCAAAAAAAAGGTACAACCAGTGTTGGAATGATTTTCGGGCCTCTTATTCTTTTATGGTTTCTATCCATTGCTCTTCTCGGAGTTAACTCAATTGTAAAAGATCCATCCGTCTTATATGCGGTGAATCCATATTACGCCTTTCATTTTTTTCAGGTGAATGGACTAAGTGGCATGGTTATTTTAGGGGCAGTTTTTTTAGCACTTACCGGAGCAGAAGCTTTGTATGCCGATTTAGGGCATTTTGGGAAAAAGCCAATCCAAAGGGGATGGTTTTATGTTGCATTGCCTTGCCTGTTACTAAATTACTTCGGGCAAGGAGCACTGTTATTAGAAAATCACAGTTTTATAACCAATCCATTTTATTATCTGGCCCCCCATTGGGCCTTATATCCGGTAGTAATACTTGCAACTGTAGCTACAGTGATTGCTTCTCAGGCAGTAATTTCCGGCGCGTTTAGCCTCAGTTACCAGGCAATACAATTGGGCTTTATGGCTCGTTTTAAAATAGTGCATACTTCATCGGATGAAAGAGGACAAATTTATATTCCGCAATTAAACTGGATACTATTTTTTGCCACAATCTGGTTGGTTGGTTCTTTTAAAACCTCTGATAACCTGGCAGCTGCTTATGGTGTAGCAGTGAGTACTACGATGGTGATAACTACGCTACTTGCTTTTGTAGCTATGAGAAATTTGTGGAAATGGAAGCTTTCCGTTGCCATATCTATCACCGTATTTTTTTTAATTATTGATTTATCGTTTTTTACTGCCAACATAGTAAAAATTCCTGAAGGCGGCTGGTTTCCACTGGCTGTAGCCGGGAGTATCTATTTTATGATGACCACGTGGCATATAGGTAAAAGAATGATGAGTATTCAAATAAACAAAACAACTGATTCCCTGGATAAATTTCTAACATATTATCAAACAAAAGCGGAATCCATCGTAAGCGGTACTGCAATTTATTTAACGAGCAACCCTTATGGAACACCTCCCGCGCTATTTTATAATTTAAAATATAATAAGATATTACATGAACACATAATCATATTGAGTATTGTATTCGATCAAGTATCTCACGTAGATTTATTGAAGAAAGCGAGCATTACTAAATTAGATAAATACAGTACTCTTATTGTTATTCATTATGGTTACATGGATACCACTGATATTCCTGAGGCACTGCACCTCTTAAACCAAAAGGACATAACAATTGACCTTGAAAATGCAATCTATTTCCTCGGAAGAGAATCAGTAGTGGTAACAAAACATACAGGCATGTCGCCTTTTAGAGAAACCGTGTTTGAGTATCTGGGAAGAAATTCTGCGCGCATCACCAGTTATTTCAATCTTCCTTATAACAAAGTATTTGAAATCGGCTCCCGGATTAAGTTGTAAGGCCTCAAATAGATACCTGCTTTTTTAAGGTAAGTTCATAAAAATCAGTTCTTCTATCTTTCAGATTACGCACACTTCCATGCGCATGTAATTCATCAAGCAACGAAAGATCTACGTCAGCGATAAGTACCATTTCAGTATTGGCAGTGGCCTCGCTTTTTATACCGTTGGATGGAAAAGCAAAATCGCAGGGAGTGAATACTGCCGACTGGGAATATTGAATATCCATATTTTCTACTTTGGGTAAATTACCGATACAGCCTGTGATGGCGACAAAACATTCATTCTCTACTGCCCGTGCCTGTGCACAGTAACGTACACGGTTATACGCATTCTGCGTATCGGTCAGGAACGGCACAAATAGAATCTGCATTCCCTGTTCGGCAAGCAATCTCGGTAATTCGGGAAATTCTACGTCGTAACAAATCAGAATCCCTATTTTTCCGGCATCTGTATCAAATATATTTAGTTTTTTACCACCACTTATTCCCCAGAATTTTGCTTCATCAGGAGTAATATGGATCTTTTCATATTGGTCAATAGTTCCATTTCTGTGACACAAGTACCCAACATTTTTTAAGGTATCCCCTTCCATGCTCGGAACACTTCCAGTAATGATATTTACATTGTAACTGATAGCAAGCTCTCTGAATCGTCTCCTGAATTCAGGAGTATATTGAGCAAGCGACCGCATCGCCTCAGCTTCCGACATATTGTTGAATTCGGCGAGCAAAGGACCATTAAAGAGTTCCGGTAATAATGCGAAATCGCTCTTATACGCAGAAATAGAATCTATAAAAAATTCAACCTGGGTAAACATCTCATCCATGTTTTTATAAGGTCGCATTTGCCATTGTATCAATCCTAAACGCACGTATGTTTTTGCATTGAACAAAGTCTTTTCCTTGCTGGAATAATACACATTATCCCACTGTAACAAGGTGGCGAATTCCTTACTTTGCAAATCTTCCGGCATATAATTTTTCAATACCTTTTTTACATGAAAATCATTGGAAAGCTGAAAAGAAAGTACCGGATCATAAATTTCTTTCATCTTTACTTTTTGAATGAACTCTTTGGGAGTAAGGGTATCTGAGTATTTATGATACTCAGGAATTCTTCCACCAAAAACAATCGCTCTTAAGTTTAATTGCTCACACAATTCTTTACGGGCATCATACAATCGCCTGCCAAGCCTTAGTCCCCGATAATCAGGGTGAATAAAAATTTCTATCCCATACAACACATCTCCTTTATCAGAATCATGCGTATTAAAAGAATAGTTGCCCGTGATCTGGGCATAGTTATGCGCATCTCCAAATTTGTTGTAATTCACAATAATAGAAAGTGCACATCCTACCACAACCCCATCAGCCTTAATTACAATTTGTCCTTCGGGAAATTTATTGATTAGTTTTTGAATCGTTTCCTCCCGCCAGTAATTTCCCCTCCACAGAGGATAAGCGGCTTTCATAGCCACCAATAGTTGTGTAAAATCTTCAAACTTCAAACTTCCAATTTCAATTTGTTTCATCAATAATATATTTAAAAAAGTCTTTCTATAAAATAACAAAAGTCTTAAAATTGCCACTTAAAAAAACAGCAACTTTAAGACCTTTGAGTAACATGATTAATGTCAAAAATAAATTACTTATTTTCTGTGATTACGGGGCCGGGGAAATTGGTTCCTCCTCTTTTCGCGGCATCTTCTACTCCTTTTATAAAGGGCTTAAAAAAGTCAAGTGGTATCGGGAAGATGGTAGTTGAATTATTTTCTGTAGCAATTTCACGCAAGGTTTGCAGGTACCGCAAAGTGAGTGCACTCGGCTGTTCTTCCAAAATCTTCGCAGCATCACTAAGCCTTTGTGAAGCCTGGAATTCACCTTCAGCCGCAATTACTTTAGCCCTACGCTCTCTTTCTGCTTCGGCTTGTTTGGCCATTGCACGCTGCATTTCCTGTGGAAGGTCAATTTGTTTCACTTCTACATGAGTTACCTTCACGCCCCACGGTTCGGTCTGTTCGTCAATGATATGCTGCAACCTTACATTTATTTTTTCTCTCTGAGAAAGAAGTTCATCCAGTTCTGATTGTCCTAACACACTTCTCAAAGTAGTTTGCGAAAGCTGGGAAGTACCTACCAAATAATTTTCAATCTCAATGATCGCTTTCTGTGGGTCAATTACTCTAAAGTAAATAACAGCATTCACCTTGATGGAAACGTTATCCTGAGTAATTACGTCCTGTGGGGGCACATCCATCACTACAATACGTAAACTAACTTTCACCATTTTATCAATGATCGGAATAAGTAAGATGAGGCCCGGTCCTTTGATGCCGCCATCCAGTACACGGCCAAGGCGGAAGATTACACCTCTTTCATATTCGCGCAAAATACGCACGGCGCTCGCAAGGATATAAAGAACTAAGACAACTATAATTACAATAGCTAAAGGAAATTGTTGCATGTCAGATTTATTTTTAAAATTGAAAAATAATAATTCAGTGTTTTGGCTAAAGCTAAGATTTTTTCGGCTCTACATATAAAGTAAGTTCTTTTATTTCTTTTACAACCACTTTTTCGTTAGCCCCTATTTCATCAGAAAGTGAAACAGCTCTCCAAATTTCCCCTACTATACTCACCTGTCCCCGAGGATTCAATACACCGAGGGTTACGGCTGTCTGACCAATCATGGCGCTTCCTCCTGAAACCGGTTTTGCTCTTTGCGCTCTTAATCCCATCGTGATCAGGAAAAGAAAAAATAACGCAGAAAAGGCAGTAACAGAAAAAATTACCGTTTTTGATAAAGAGACAAAATTATCGGCAGGGCTGCTCCTGAATAATATCAGTGAACCAAGTAAAACAGAGATCGTTCCTCCTATGGCCAACATACCATGGCTGATGACTTTTATTTCAAGCAAATAAAGAACAATACCAAAGACGATCAATGCCAATCCTGCATAATTTACCGGCATGGAACTCATAGTATAGAATGCAAGTATCAGGCAAATAACCCCGATAATACCCGGAAAAATAGCGCCGGGACTGAATAATTCAAATAGAAGCCCATAAAAACCAAGCATCATAATGATATAAGCAATATTAGGATCACTGATCCTGCTCAACACTTTTTGAAAAAATCCCATCTCCAGCGACTCTACTTCAGCATCCTTTGTATGCAAAGTTTTGGAACCGTCATTCAATTGAACTTGTTTTCCGTCTAACTGATTCAACAAATCTTTTTGAGTAACCGCGATGATATTAATTACATTTTTCTCAAGCGCTTCTTGTTCCGTGATCGCCACACTGGTGCGCACTGCTTCCTCAGCCCACTGAACATTTCTTCCTCTTTTTTCTGCAATTGTCCTTATAAAGGCCGCAGCATCATTCGTTCCTTTTTCATTCATGATCGCATCCGACTTCCCGGTAAGAGAAACAGGGTGAGCTGCACCGATATTGGTTCCTGGTGCCATTGCCGCAATATTTGCAGACAAGGTTATAAAAACGCCTGCCGAACCCGCATGAGCTCCTGAAGGAGAAACATACACAACAACCGGCACTGTTGATTGCATAATATTAGTAACAATTTCCCTGGTAGAAGTTAGCAGGCCGCCGGGTGTGTTCAGATTGATAATAAGGCATTGGGCATTTTCTCTCTGTGCCTTTTCTATTCCCTGATGAATGTATTCCGCTGTAGAGGGATTAATCCCTTCATTGACAGTAACAGAAACTACTTTTTGTGCAAATAAAAAAGAAGGAATAAAAAATAACAAAAGAATTATGCTATATAAACGCTTTATATAAGAATGGTTATACCATATATTATTAAAAAATGATTCCATAGTTGTAATTTACTTAAAGAGTAGTAATCCGCAAAAAGAAAAGCGTTATAGGAAGAATAAATATATTTTTATCCACCGGAGTACTCTTTAACCACATGTTCTGCTTTACCTTTATTCCCAAATTTTTTTTATGTCAAAATTATTCTTTTTCTTTTTCCTGTTTATCCCTGTAACCATTTTTGCACAACCAAAGCTCGGTGAACTCACTGTAGAAAAGATAATGCGTGATTCTAAATGGATCGGGACATCGCCCTCGGAAACGTTCTGGAATGCAGATGGAACAAAACTTTTCTTCAACTGGAACCCCGATAAAGTACCATCCGATTCATTATATTATATTACTACAGAAAATAAAATACCCGTAAAAGCCACCGTTTTGCAAAAACAAAATGTAATCCATGCGGACGGACTTACTTACAATACAAACAGAACAGCTTATGTCTATCAGGAAAATGGAGATATATTTTACAAAGAAATTAAATCGGGTAAAATCCGCCGCATTACACAAACCGAAGAGACAGAATACAATCCACAATTCGCATTTGGAGAAAAAGAAATTGCCTACACCCGCGATCAGAATTTATTTTCATGGAACATTGTTACCGGCGAAACAAAGCAACTGACCAACATTTTAAAAGTTGATGATGAGAAGAAAGAAGAAAGGCTCTCTCCTGAAGACCAATGGTTAAAGAAAGATCAAACAGAATACCTGCAAGTGCTGAAAGAAAGAAAAGATAAAAAACGTCTGGGAGAGATCTACGACAGCAGCCTTCCCAAAAATGATTTGAGAAAAATAAACATTGATGACAAAAGCATCCGTGATCTTTCCATAAGCCCTGATGGAAGATTCATCAGTTATAAATTATATGCTGCACAAGGAAAAAGACATTCAACGATCGTACCCAATTACGTCACCGAATCAGGCTATACCACCGATATCCGCGGCCGCGAAAAAGTAGGACAGCCGCAGGGAAGCATGCTATTTTTTATCTATGACAGGAAGGCCGATAGTGTAATGGAAATAAAAACAGATTCTATAGAAGGAATAAGAGACTTACCCGATTATGTAAAAGATTACCCTACAGAGCTGGAAAAAAGAACAAAAGAAAATGCTGTAAGAAAAGTAAATTTCAGTTTAGTACAATGGTCACCGATAGGATCACATCTTGTAGTAGATATCCGTTCACAAGATCATAAAGACCGCTGGCTCATGCTCTGGGATACCACCACCAGGAAATTAAAGTTATTAGACCGCCAGCACGATAACGCATGGATCGGAGGGCCTGGAATATGGAATTCAGGATGGATAGACGAAAATAATTTCTGGTACCAATCAGAGGTAACAGGTTATTCACATCTGTATTCCGTAAATGTGGGAACGGGGAAAAAGAAAACCTATACTTCCGGGAAATATGAAGTACTGGGTGCGAATCTATCCAATGATAAAAAATATTTTTACATTACTACCAATGAAATAGAACCGGCACAACAACAATATTATCGTTTGCGCATCACTGATAGTAAGACAGAAAGAATTACTACGATGACCGGCGGAAACGAAGTAACCATTTCGCCTGATGAAAAAACGATTGCTATATTGTATTCCTACACTAATAAACCATGGGAACTTTATTTACAGGAAAATAAACCCGGAACAAAAGCGCAACAAATAACCCACCAGGGAGAGAGTAAAGAATTTCAATCATATTCGTGGCGCGACCCGGAAATAGTAACTTTTGAGGCGAGGGACGGTGCGATGGTTCATGCAAGAATATACAAACCAGCAAACCCCGATGTACATAAACCCGCCGTGATCTTTGTTCATGGAGCAGGCTATCTGCAAAACGTTGAGAAATGGTGGAGCGATTATTATTTCAGAGAATACATGTTTAATAACCTTCTTACTGACAAAGGATATTATGTAATGGACATTGACTATCGCGGAAGTGCGGGATATGGGCGGGATTGGCGCACTGCCATTTATCGCCACATGGGTGGAAAAGATCTCACAGACAATGTGGATGCCGCTAATTACATGGTAAAGGATTTTGGTGTGGATCCAAAAAGAATTGGGATTTATGGAGGCTCTTACGGTGGTTTCATTACACTGATGGCTATGTTTACAACTCCTGATGCTTTTGCTGCTGGCGCAGGCATACGCTCCGTTTCAGATTGGGCCAATTATAATAATGGATATACTTCCGAAATCTTAAATGATCCATACAATGACAGCCTCGCTTACAAAAGAAGTTCCCCTATTTATTATGCGAATGGCCTGAAAGGACATTTATTAATGTGTCATGGCATGGTAGATCAGAACGTGCATTTTCAGGACATTGTAAAAGTTACTCAACGATTAATAGAACTCGGAAAAAATAATTGGGAGCTGGCAGTTTACCCCATGGAAGATCATGGATTTGTAGAACCGAGTAGTTGGACAGATGAATACAAAAGGATTTTTAATTTGTTTGAAACGGTTTTGAAGAAGTAAGGAAGATATAAAGGCAGTTGGTGTATGCTGTCGCAGGTCTCCTAACCTAGGATAGTATGTTAATAAACATCATTCAATAAAAATATCTTATTTTTTTATAACCTCTCAATCCGATCATACTAATTCCAGCAAATCTTTTACATCCCTGTAAAGTAATCACTTGCTCAACTATGTTTCCATATATGAGACCTGCGCCAGTCAGATGATTCACACCTATCACATCCTGAATGCTCTGCTCATCAGCTTTTGCTCATTTCTTGAAATTCCTATTTTAGTTTCGAATTCTTACCTATTAATTTTAAATCCTGCAATTTCCTTCCAAACTCATCATCTGCAGAGAGTTTCAAAAAATCGTCTTGCAATCCCAATACCCTAAGCACATTAAAGTAAGCTCCGATAGAAACGCTGGAATTCCCTTTCTCAATGTGATACAAGGTTGTACGATCAATGTCTGCCCGTTCGGATACCTGGATAGTTGTTAGGTTCCTGCGTTTTCGGGCCAGCTTAATATTTTCTCCCATTGTCCCTATTGTTTTTTGGAATTTAGGAAGTAATATTTGTTTCTTTGTCCTCAATTATAATGTTGTTTAATACCTACAAATATATCAATATTGTTGATAATAATCAACAGTCTATACCTGTGCGAGTTTATTTTAAAACGTAAAAAACTGGTAAATGAAGTTTGGCAGGAATCAGTCTATAGTAACCAACAGATGTTATCCGATACACCTACGCTGGTAGAGGTCTTGGAAAACAGGAATGTGAATAGCAACCCAACATTTTATTAAAATTCTCGTGAAGATTCCTGTCTGGCCACACTTCTCGTTTGCACTAGAAAAGAGGAAGAGAACTTAAATTTCAAGAGTTTCCAGATACGTCAATACATCCATAAGATCTGACCATGAGGACTGCCATTTCTTTTTAGCTTCGTTCAGTTTCTCATGATGCTCCTTACCTAAATTCTTTTTTGTTTTAAGGTACTCATCAATTTTATCAAGAGATTTTTTGTTCAGTTCGTCCAGTTCTTTTGTATGTTCCATAACGGTTTATTTTTTTAGAATAAAATTACACAATATTAGTACCAATAATAACTGTCATTCACCATATTCACACTTGATTTCTTTTCTTATCAGATATACTTCCTGACGGAGCCACTTATGGCAGATAAAAAATAGGATTATAAAATGTTTGAAACCAATTGGATTAATTCTTTAGATTTCTAAACTTCATAAAGGTCATCAGTAAATCCGTTATTCTGATGTAAAGAGGTGACATCTTTTGAAAAGGTGTCACCTCTATCGTAAAACCGATATCATAATCTATTTGTAGTAGTGCCTAAGAGTATCCATCAATTCAACGTTAATGGTCGTTATTTGACGCGCCCTCATTCTTAAACTATCTGCCGCGCCATCCGACATGTATAATCCCAGAGGAAACTTCTGTAGTGAATCATGGTACAATGGGTCTTTTAACCATACCTGATTATAGTACATATCCAACGGGTTATCATTTGCCTCTTGTTGTTGTATCATCTTCATTATTCCCAACGATGGCAATGACGTACCATTCACACTTACCAAGCCAGTAACAGGTACTCTTAAGTCGTGTAGTACCCGTATCGCTTCATTGGTGGTATCAGCCATAGCAACATCAAACTCCAGGCCTCCGTTTCTTAAATAAATAAGAATAGGTTTTATGCGCTTTCCTTTAAACTTATCTTTCAATTCACTCATTAAACTATACATCGCCTGCAGGCCGGTGTTTTCCCTGTATCCTCCGTCAACGACATGGCCAATTGTGTAACTACTATCCTTCTTTATCCATCTGCTAAATAAACCTCCTGAAAGTAATAATGGGAAGCGCATACAATTTAACGAGGCTGTTGCAATAGTAATATGACCTTTTACTTTTGCAAAAAAATCAACATCATCATCAAAATTTTTGGATTCACTTAGCCTGAGGTTTGAGGTAATCACACGCTGCCCTGTTTCGGCTACCATGCCATTTATAAAAAGAGAGGGAATGTCGCAATTGAATTGAGTAGAATCATCATTTGGGTAATACATGGAGAGAAGGGAAGAGTTGGCCATTGATGAATTCAAATTTTTCTTATAGCTGTCGCTAAAGGCATTCATCATTATTTTTGAACGTTCTAAAGAAGCCACCGGCCACGGCAAAAAATGTTGAAGGGTTTCGCCAAATGCAAATGACGCGGTAACCGGAGATATACAATCTGCTTTTGTAAAATTCTGAAAGTTTCTAAAATTTATACTCGTGTCGGCTTTTTCATTGTGTAAAGAATCATAAACAAATGTATTATAGTAAATAGCACCTACAGTTCCTCCCGAAGCGCCTCCAATGCAAAATACCTGGTTATAAAACCCAGGCAAAGAATCTTCTAATACATGGAGAACCTGGCTCGTCCACATTTCTCCTCTTATGCCTCCACCTTGTGTGGCGATAAATATGACAGGCATATCGGTGGATGAATCATGTTGAGTTAGCCACACATGGTTCTTTATAGCATACCATTTATCAAATGCATCCGTAGGAGTAAGCCTGAAGTCTTTAAAGTCTTTAAAATTATTAGTGATCGGAATTTTTGTGTTATCGTTCCAGATACTACAAACAATCAACCATCCAAGGATAAAAAATAAAAAAGGACGTGTTTTAATATCATGAAAATAATAGACTACCGTTGATAAGTAGGTAAAGAATGCCAAAATCAGAATAATTACAGATGCAGGTTTCAATATCCTGCTAACCGGAATCAATATGGAAGGAATACAAAGTAATCCCCACAGTAAAATGAAAGCAATACCAATAGTTCTAAAATAAAATATCACATTCGGATATTTGCGAATGAAATTAATCTCTTCCATAAAAGTGGGCGTTCTTTCGTATCCTCTTTCATCTGTATTATGTTTTGCTATTGCAGCTTTGTCAGGCCACTTTCCCCATTGAAAACTTATTTTACTTCTCCATTTAAAAAATATCAGAAATAAAATACCTAATAATAGAAATAGGATACCAAATACAATTGACCGTAAAACCTGCTCATGTATTTCAGATTTAAAAAAAGTGAATGCCATTATTAGCGATGGTATAAAGCCAATAGATAAGCAAAAGTTTTCGGCAAGTTTTTCATTAATAAACTCAGTATTTACCGGGCTAATTTCCAAAATAACGCAGGCGCTGTACCAGGTTATGTAAGACCATAAAAACAGTAAAACAGCCACTGAAACATAATAGGTTGGCTCGGAATGGTCTAAAAAAGCTATAACAAAATCTTTGGATTGATCCGGTATACTAAATAATACAAAAGCCAATATGAAAATGATGAAGAGGTATCCTACGTTGCGAAGGAGCGACCAGATGGTAATCAATAGATGATGTTTCCCTTGAATAAATGTTTTCATAAAAAATTAATTTTTGAAATGATTTATTACATACTAATACCAGAATCTTCTGAAGAATTTATTCCTTAAGGTGGTTTTTTATATTGTATCAAGGTAGCTAAAGTTTGGCACCTGATATCAATAACATCTCCAATTGGCAGGTCAGTATCAACCAGAGCTCAGATTACCTAATCAGACTATCCCTAAATCAGGCTACTCTGAGGTGCTGACATTACAGCAGATGAATAGAAAAGCCGACTATAAAAGCTTATCTTGTAACGATGACACAAAATACAAAAGTGCAGTTCGTCCTTTTTGAAACAATTCTTTCGGTTGAGCCATTTATAAAACGGTGGAAAGAATACACCAGGTCTTCAAAAAGTGATGC
This sequence comes from Ginsengibacter sp., assembly GCA_039937655.1. Taxonomy (GTDB): domain Bacteria; phylum Bacteroidota; class Bacteroidia; order Chitinophagales; family Chitinophagaceae; genus Ginsengibacter. The sequence goes on along the minus strand of JBDTGA010000102.1, from coordinate 1,594 downwards.
AGATGTTACCCTTCAACAATCTGACCACAATGGCACCTTCAGGTATATTGCCCAACACCGCTCTAACAGCGATGGAATTCAATTTGTTTTCACAAAAGAAAAACGTTCCTCCCGCGTCGCACAGGAATCTATTAAGTCAAATATAGCTGGCGGATATTCGATTTTACAGGCCGAGCAGCTCACTGGTGTCCGTCCCAATGAAAGAAAGGTTTTTGCATTCATAAGTGATCCGGCAACTGACCTTATGGCTTATAAAGATTTATCACGGGACGGTAAATTAAATATTTATGAACCCTATTATCAAAATTGCAAATTTGCCTACATACTTGAATATTTTATAAAAAGCAAACAGGCTGAAGGCCTTGTAGAGCAATTAAAGAATCTTGACACTACTGATGCGGCCATATACCGGGAATGTAAAATTCCGAAAGATTTAAACGCGGCCGAAAAGGAAAAGGAGACTTATGTGTGGCCTTCATTTTAGCGGAAAATGACACCTTTAAACTTGAATTCAAGAAAAAGCTGAGCTATTACTTTTACTAACAAATAGACAAAGCTTTAATAATTAAAAACCTTTGCGAACTCTTGCTGGACGACAAGAACCAAGATTGTAGTGAATTTTCAATGACACATTATCCATTTGCAAACAATCCCATTTCTAAGCGTACTTATTCAAGATATCAGATGTGCAAGGTTTTCTTCAGGGATGGATTCATGGATGGTTACTCCGGAGATAAATTATTGTTTCCGGGAATAACCATGCTATTAACCATTGAACTCCCATAGATTTTTAAATACCACAGAAACTGGAAGATTTCAGAAACTCACATGGATTATTGGGAATTGTTTCCAACCATTGATCACTTAGTTCCAGTAACAAGAGGTGGACAAGATGAAGAGAGCAATTGGATAACTACTTCTATGATTCGCAATTCAGCTAAAGCAAATTGGACGATAGAAGAACTAGGATGGGAATTGTATAATAAAGGGAAACTCGAAAATCGGGATGGACTGACTAATCTGTTCTTAGATTTATTTAACAAAAATCCTCTTTACGAAAAAGACAGTTACACAAGTGAATGGAAGAAAGCATTGCTGAGAGCAAAAAATACAATGATGAATCAGTAAAGCAATAAATCTTGATGATTTTTATTTGGGGATCATTTGGAAGGACTTCCAAATGATAGAAGAAAGAATAGTTTCTGGCATGGACTACCATACTTTCAAAATTATTAAAATACACCAGGCATTGGATAAATCCGTTGATCTTTGTTAACACCAGTAGAATTGAGTTTTTATTTGGGTCGTATGATAAGTTGACGAGTGGGGTGTTTGGCAAGGAGAAGAAAAAGAAAAAGTAATTATGGGTACAGAGGTGACACCTTTTTAGAAGGTGTCACCTCTGTAAAACCTCACAAAAGCCGTGCTGCATATCTACGGTAATTGAAGGTGTTCAAAATATTTTAGTGTCTATACCGATGATGGTAACCCCCTCTTACGATGATGGTAACCCCCCTTAAGAGGAACTAATAAGTGAAAGAGCTTTTTGTGTTTTATGAAGATATAATTTTCGTTTTTATTTTTAACTATTTCT
>JBDTGA010000101.1:0-30300 GCA_039937655.1 Ginsengibacter sp. | reverse complement strand
GAAGTGAATACCAGCATTGGCTGTTCTGGTTATAAAATTGATATTGCGGTTGTAAACAGGAATAAGCCTTCTCAGTACATTCTTGGTATTTTATGTGATGGCAATAATTATTACGCTACCAAAACTGCCAAAGACAGGGAGATCATTCAACAGGATGTTTTAAGATTACTTGGTTGGACAGTACATAAAGTATGGTCAACAGATTGGTGGGAGGATCACGAACGTGTGATAGAGGATATTCTTACAGCTATTAAAAATGCGGAAGCAAATGAAGGAAAAGAAATAAGTAAAAACGTCCATGAAATCATGTCGCCAGAACCAGAAAAAAGCGAACCAGTTGTTTTAAACAATTCATCATATAGAGAAGCATCCAAAGTAACAGAAAACCATCTTTCGGTAAACCAATACAATATTTGCAATCTGGAAATTGTGTTGTCTTCATCATCTAACGATTTCCTTGATTTTGCTAACACATCAAAGATAAAAAATCAAATTAACCAGGTCCTGGAAATAGAAGCACCCATTAAGAAAAACCTGCTGGCGAAACGTGTGCTGGCAGCCTGGGGTATATCAAAACTTGGATCTCGAATTAAGGCGCACTTCGAGATGCTATTATCACAAATGGAAATAAAACAAACGGACAAAAGTGAAGATGTTATTTTCTGGAACAACACTTTAAATTCAGAAAATTACGAAGGATATAGAGTTGCCACCATCAATGGACAAAAAAGGGATGCCGAAGATATCCCCGCAGATGAAATCGCAAATGGCGTAAAAGAAATATTGGGCAACCAAATTAGTTTACCAACGGAAGACCTGATCCGTGAATCATCGAAATTATTTGGCTTTGCACGTACCGGTACTCAGGTGGAACTTGCCATGAAAAAAGGGATTGAGACAGCGCTAAAGAAAAGTTTTATTAAGGAAAAGGATGGAAGAGTATTAATCAATGACTTGTAACAGAAATTAAGATTCGGAATACCAGAACCAACTCATCCTTTTATTCATTATTTTTCAAAACTTCCACTTTTACACTCCTTATTCTAAATATCTATTTCATTCTTCCTTACTTTGCGATAGAAAAATTATTCAACAAGAATTCAATTATTTACATGAAACTCTGGCAAAAAAATACGGAATCATTAAAAGAAGTGGAAATATTTACGGTTGGCAAGGATCGTGAGCTTGATATGTTTCTCGCACCCTTCGATGTATTGGGTTCTTTGGCGCATATTCAAATGCTGGAAAGTGTGGGCTTGCTTACCCATGAAGAACTGAATGAATTGCAGAAAGCACTCAAAGATATTTATAAAGATATTTCATCAGGCAATTTCTCATTGGAGGAAGGTGTAGAAGATATTCATTCACAGGTAGAATTTATACTTACCAAAAAACTCGGTGATACCGGAAAAAAAATTCATTCTGCAAGGTCAAGAAATGATCAGGTTATCCTTGACCTCAAACTTTTTTTAAGAAATGAAATTGAAGTACTGGTTCACGATGTACAAAGATTTTTTACTCTCTTACAATCGCAGAGCGAAAAGTATAAAGATTACCTGCTTCCCGGATACACCCACTTTCAGCTTGCCATGCCTTCCTCTTTTGGTTTATGGTTTGGCGCTTATGCAGAAAGCCTCGTTGATGATTTGATCACGCTACATGCAGCCTGGGATATTACCAATAAAAACCCCCTTGGCTCTGCGGCAGGCTTTGGATCTTCTTTCCCTATTAATAGAAAATTAACTACTCAATTATTAGGTTTTGAAGATTTGAATTACAATGTAGTATATGCACAAATGACAAGGGGAAAAACAGAAAAGATTTTATCACAGGCTCTTTCCAATATTGCGTTTACACTTGCCCGTTTGAGTATGGATGCGTGTCTTTATATGAACCAGAACTTTGGATTTATCTCTTTTCCTCCGGAACTCACCACAGGCAGCAGTATCATGCCCCATAAAAAAAATCCGGATGTCTTTGAATTGATCAGGGCGCATTGCAATCGTATTCAGTCATTACCCAACGAGATTTCCATCATGCTTTCTAATCTGCCATCCGGTTATCACCGCGATCTGCAATTATTGAAAGAATCTCTTTTTCCGGCTATAAAAAATCTGAAGGATTGTATCAGAATGGCTACGCTGATGATAGAGCATATTGATATCAAAAAAGATATCCTCCATGATGAAAAATACAAATACCTGTTCACGGTGGAGGAAATGAATAAACTGGTGCTGCAAGGGATGCCACTTAGGGATGCCTACAGAAAAATAGGTGCCGAAGTCGAAAACAATACTTTCAGGACCGATAGGGAAATGGCACACACACATGAAGGATCCATCGGTAATCTTCAAAATGAATCTATTAAAACATTGTTGGAAAACATAATAAGCAGATTTAATTTTAAAGAGGTGAATGATGCATTACAAAAATTATTAGAGTAAATTGCCACTTGGGCACGGTTTAGATAGTTTAGTCAGGCTTGGTTCCGAATACTTTCGAAACAGGTGGTTTAGAATAGTTTAGACTGGTTAGAAAATTTAGTATATATCTCCCAAAGCCCTAAAGGATTTGTATATCTATGCATTGGTGTTGCTAATAAATGAGGCTACACCCAACGAAACATTTAGAGAAAAAAGAAATTTTGTAATGACTACATATTATGGCAGAATTAAATAAAAAGCGAATAGCCATTTTTGGCTCCACCGGTTCCATCGGTACCCAGGCGCTGGAAGTGATTGATGCGCACTCCGATTTATTTGAAGTGGAAATACTAACCGCACAAACCAATGATAAATTACTGATAGAGCAGGCGCTAAAATATAAGCCCAATGCGGTGGTAATAGGAGATGAAAAAAAGTATGAGGCCGTAAAAGAAGCGCTGATTCCCAAAAATATCAAAGTATTTGCAGGCGAAAGTGCCCTCGAGGAAGTAGCCGATTTTGACACCTACGACATGATGATTGCCGCAATCGTAGGCTTTGCCGGATTGAAACCTACACTCAAAGCAGTGGGAAAAGGCAAAGCCATTGCGCTGGCCAATAAAGAAACCCTGGTGGTTGCCGGAGATATTGTGATGCAACTGGCGGTGGAGAAGAGAGTTCCTATTATCCCTGTTGATAGCGAACATTCGGCCATTTTTCAATGCCTTGTAGGTGAAACGAGGAATAAAATTGAAAAAATCATTCTCACAGCAAGTGGTGGCCCTTTCCTGGGGAAAAAACCCAATTTTCTGGTGAATGTAAAAAGGGACCATGCCTTGCAACATCCCAATTGGAAAATGGGCGCCAAAATCACAGTTGACTCTGCAACCCTTATGAATAAAGGGCTTGAGATGATTGAAGCCAAATGGCTTTTCAATCTAACACCGGAGCAGATCGAAGTAATCATTCATCCGCAAAGCATTGTACACAGTATGGTACAGTTTGAAGACGGAAGTATCAAAGCGCAAATGGGATTACCCGATATGAAACTTCCAATCCAATATGCAATCACTTTTCCCCAAAGAGTAAGAAACGAAAACAAGAGGGCCAATTTTAAAAAGATCCCCACACTGTCTTTTGAAGAACCGGATATAAAAACATTTCGCAATTTAAGTCTTGCAACTATGGCATTGGAAAAAGGAGGGAATTTCCCCTGTATTCTCAATGCTGCCAATGAAATTGCCGTATGGGCTTTCCTGAATAACCGAATCGGTTTTCTGGATATTACCGCAGTGGTGGAAAAAGCATTGCAAAAAATAGATTATATAGAAAAGCCAAATCTTATAGATTATTTTGAAACCGATGGCGAGGCTCGTAATTTCGCGGCTTCTTTGGTGAAAATCTAAAGATGTTTCAAGCTATTGAAGTTAACCACTAAAATTCATTATCAACATCAAACATCGTACTACAAACATCGTACATCCATCATAACATGACAATATTAGCAATCAATTGGCCTGCAGTAGGTTTGCAGGCAGGTTATCTCATTTTTTCGCTCTCTATCCTGGTAATCATTCATGAATTTGGGCATTACCTCACCGCCAAATGGTTTAAGTGCCGGGTAGAGAAATTCTATCTTTTTTTCGATCCATGGTTTTCTATTTTTAAAAAGAAAATAGGTGAAACCGAATATGGAGTAGGATGGCTTCCGTTGGGTGGTTATGTAAAAATTGCCGGAATGGTGGATGAGAGCATGGACAAAGAACAACTGAAACAACCGCCTCAACCCTGGGAGTTTCGTAGTAAACCGGCATGGCAACGACTCATCATCATGCTGGCAGGTGTAACAATGAATGTATTGCTTGCATTTTTCATTTATGCGATGATCCTTTATAAATGGGGCGAAACCAAATTGCCTATTCAAAATGCGCAATATGGAATATGGGTCACCGACAGCCTGATGAATAAGATCGGTCTGCAAAACGGCGATAAGATCGAAGCAGTAAATGGAGAGCCTGTAAAATATTTTGATGATTTACCTGCAAAAATTTTACTCGGAAAACAAATCACACTGGAAAGAGATGGGAAAGAACAGACGATTAATATTCCCATAAACATGATCGAGCAATTGGTTGAGAAAAAAGGGAGGAGGACTCCACTGGTTCAGCCAAGAATACCTGTTATTATCGGAGGTTTTATGAGTCCTGAAGAGATAGCTGCATTGTCAAAAAATGCTAACCTATCGGTAGATACAAGGGCCTCTAATCCTCTTAGAAAGAACGATGAAACCAGCAATGACAATATATACAACTACAATCGGGACCACCTGAAAGTTTTCGATAAAATAACAGCCGTTGATTCTACTCCGGTTAGTTTTTTTGATGAAATGTCTCCTTTACTACAACAGAAGAAAGGCGACAGTGTCACACTCACATTAATCAGAGATGGCCAGTCCATCCAAACAAAAGTGCTGGTGGATACTGCAGGAAAAATTGGTTTTTATGTGTTGAACGAGAACCAGGCTGATAGCCTTGGAATATTAAAACAGGAAACAAAAAAATACGGGTTCCTTGCTTCTTTCCCCGCAGGCGTAAAGAAAACCGGACAACAACTGGATTTTTACGTCCAACAATTTAAGATGATCTTAAACCCTGAAACGGGTGCCTACAAAGGGCTTGGCGGATTTAAAGCAATGGCTTCCATCTTTCCAAGTTATGGATGGAACTGGGAAGCCTTCTGGAAAATAACTGCGTTCTTTTCTATCATACTGGCTTTTATGAACTTGCTTCCCATTCCGGCTTTAGATGGCGGACATGTAGTATTTACATTGGTTGAAATGATTACGGGAAGAAAACCAAGCGATAAGTTCTTAGAATATGCGCAAATAGCAGGAATGATTATTTTATTCGCACTCTTGATTTTTGCAAACGGGAATGACTGGTTTGGCTGGGGGAGAGGACATTAGGAAATGTGCCAATTAGCTAATATGCTAATTAGCCGATGTTGGCTCTTCCAAACTAAAGAATAAAATGGATTTAATTAAAAGTAATTAAAATCTTAAAAGGATAAAACAGTGAGTGATTCTAACCATTCGTGGCGATTTCTTCGGTAGCTTGAACAATTGCCCCATCCGATACAGTTCCTGCTGAATACATAAAGGATTCTGATCAAAAAACATGAAACGAATCAAGATCTAAAGACTATACATAGTCTGGTTTATGTTGTATGAAAGCTAAAAATACGGCCTAAAATTCCTTGGTAAGGTACAGTTTGTATTATAAGATAGAAAGCGTGCTATTCATCTAAGAGTCCCTGTGGCGCGGGCTGGACAAATCCCGAAAGCTTTCGGGAGAGCGATCAGGTTGTCCTTGATTTTTTGTTTCTTTTGCATCAAGGCAAAAGAAAAAGCAAAAAAATAGCAATAACAAAATAGATTCTCGAAACCCTCAGAAATTATCTTCACTATATATAATCTGAGATTAGGTTCAAAGGTTTTCGATGCAATCATAGTATTTCCTTTCACTCGATTAAGGTGGAATTCAACAGAAAGCAAGACAGTAAAAGATTCTCATTTAATCAGCAGACCCTACATAGACGCGAAAAGCTTCCAATCTATTCATGAAGAAAATGTTGAACTGATCAAACTATTAGCAAGTATCGTTAAAACATCCAAAGGATAAATCAATAAGATTAGGTATTTTAAGTTCAAACTCTTACTGGCATTTGCTCAGTTTTTATTTACTTTTTTGTCTTGATACAAAAAAGTAACAAAAAAAATCAAGACCTTATCCAGCTTTTCAATGTTCCTATTCTACCTAATCCTATAAATTAATGGGAAATTGAAAGTTGAAAATTAGTTGTGTATTCAGGTCGAAAATAGTACCTCATTTTCAATTCTCCATTTTCAACTTTCAATTTATAACTCAATCCCAATCTTCTTCATCAGGATAGAAGCGTTCAAACTGGTACAGATGCCGGGTTTCAGAAGATAATCAAAAAACAATTCGTCATGGCTTACCTGTACATCGAAGTGATAGTTGAGGATATTTTCAGGAAATTCTTCTTTTAAATTGGCCAGTTCAAGATCGTGCGTTGCGATGATAGCGGCTGCTCTTTTTTTGATCAACTGCTTTATCAAAGCTCCTGATCCGGTATGCCTGTCAAGAGAATTGGTTCCGCGTAAAATTTCATCCAAAAGAATAAAAACCTTTTCTCCTGCATTCACCTTCTCAATAATGGCTTTTAATTTTTTAAGCTCTGCATAAAAGGTAGAAGTACTTTCTTCGAGGTTATCGGTAATACGCATGCTACTGATTACCTGCACATGTGAAACAGAAAAAGATTGTGCACAAACGGGCGCCCCGGACATGGCGAGTACCACATTCACACCGATGCTTCTAAGGTAAGTGCTTTTACCAGCCATATTAGAACCTGTCACCAGCATGAGTTTCGAGTTGCTGTCAATATCAATAAAATTATTCACCCTCTTATTTGTTGATATCAATGGATGGCCGATCTCTTTTCCTTCAATAGAAAAATAATTTTCATGTACAGTCGGAAATACCCATTGAGGCTGATTAAAATATAAAATTCCGAGGCTGTTCAGCGCTTCAAAATTCCCCAGTGTATCGAACCATGAATTGAAATGATCCTGACGGGATTCTTTCCATTTTTCAAGGTCTAATACCTGCTGTAGATTCCATAGAAGCAAAGGATTCAAAGAGAGCGCCAATACAAGGTTGTACCTCGTATCGAGTTTGTCCAGTATCTTTTTTATTTTATAAATATCATCAGATGCTTTTTTATTTTTTTCAAGGAATACCGACTGTAATTCTCTTAATAAAGGACTTTCAAATTTCTCTCTTTCGATCGCTGAGATACTCGCAGAAAGGGTGTTCAGCTCTTTTGCCACACTGGACAATTGCTCGTGAACAGGAGCAATATATTTATTGAGCTGGTAGGCAATAGCAAAAAATATCAAAAGCCCCAGGAGAAATACAGAAGCACTCACCAAATCAAAAATAAACAAAACGATGATGCTCACGATAATCACAGGTAATACGTATCTCAACCATTTCCAGGGTTTAAATTTCGAAAACACCAGAGGTTCCTTCATCCAATATTCCAGCCTGTTTTTTGTAGAGAATGTAATCTTATCTTTTTTACCCAAAGACTGCAAATCCTGTATCCACAAGTTTTTTTTTGATAATTCCTTGATGGCTTTTTGTCTTTGCTCAATAGCAGGAATATCTGCCGGCGATTTTAAATATTCCGCCAGCCGCTTACTTCCCGGTTCAGATGTAGTACGATTTATATATTGGAAGATGGATGCCCGTCCAAAAATGTCAAGATCATTTGAGTAGGGATGTTCTTTGGGAATATGTTCGGCCCCGGCCTCAAAATCATAATAATCCCCAGCAAGGCATTTTAATTCATCTTCATTGATGTGAATAAGGCGTGTGGTATGTTCTATTTGAGACTGATTTTTAAGATCGGCATAAATAAAGCGAACAAAAATGAACAGCAAAATAAGGGTTGCAACAATTACATAGACTATCCCCAATGACCATAATAAATAAAATCCGGCGAAGATGGCTATGATAGCGCCGAGGCGAAGCCATGCAAAAGAAGATTTTCTTTGCTGTAATTTTTTTAACTGATCTTTTAATCCTTCTACTCTTGTTTGGTAAAATTGCGTTGGTTCCATTAATTCGATTGGCTTAAAAAGTTTGTAAAAGTAAGTGTTATTGATTATTGAGCATTGGACATTGAATATTGTTTATTTCTGATATTGATTTCTTAATAATTTATAACGTATTACTTAAAACAAATTACCAGTTTCTTTGTAAATTTGCAGGTTCACGATCTCACGGGGCTGACCGTCCCGATAGCTATCGGGATTGACAGCATAAAAAAAATAAAAGTAAATTCACATAAATATTACCCGGGGCTGACCGGTTTTGACAGCATAGTTCTTTGTAGGTATAAGCATGTAGCGCGTTGCGTAATTAGCGCTTTAATCTGAATGCGAAAACTTTATATGGCAATACACAATTTGCCATGGCTGCGTAATCGATAGATTCGCTTCCATTAGGGCCGTAGAGCTGGCCAGGCCTGTTGCCACGCTCTTCCGCCGACTCAACAAAAAACGGGCTGCTGTAATGGAATGATGTGACCATTGCTTAAGACTATTCTTCTAAGGAAAAAGTTGGTTTGTTTTGCCCCTGCTTTTTCCCGACACAAAATGCAAAACTAAACATGTAGAAGGCTTACGGCGGATGTGTTTGGACCAGGGTTCGAATCCCTGCAGCTCCACTTGAAGGGATTTTCTTTGAAAATCCCTTTTTTTCTTCTATTATCAGTAAGTTCTTTTCCTTTAAAATCAACGCATTGTGGTTGAATATCGGCATGATGTAAGGGGTTCGATACACTTGCTGTTGATAGTACAATCGGTTGTCGAACCCCATGCGGATGATCTGTTGCTTTTGTAATGTACTGGCGGCATTGTAGAGACTTCGCATATCATTGAGCTTGTAAAATTGCTTCGAAAGAAGTACCCATGTCTCATCCTGGCTCTGGCTCAGATTGCTTATTTGTGCGCGCAGGCTCATTCGTTTCTGAGTGAGATCATTGTACCAGCGCTGATAAGTTTCAAATGACATTTGGTTATTGATCCACTTTTCTTCTACACTACAGAGCTTTGTAGAAGACTCTTCCAGTTCTGATTCTCTGATATGTAGCAGGATGATATTTTCTTTCAGGTGTTGTGATAACATCTCCGGAAGAGGCATGTATTCAAGTATCTGCTGAAATTGTTCGTGAACTGTAGGAGTTGGAACGTATTGTTACCATGTACCTGGATTTTGCCGAGTTGCAGGCTGAAAGACAAATCCCCATGAAGATGGCTGATTGGGTTATAAAAATGGATACTTTCCTGCAATTCAATGAATACCAGATTTTGAAAGATGCCGGCAAAGTAAGCCATGAAGTAGCTGTTAAATTAGCTAACAAGGAATACGAAAAATTCCGGGTAATTCAGGATCAAAATTTTGTAAGCGATTTTGAGCAGGAAGTTAAAAAAATAAGCAAACCCGGGAAGCCTGATAAAAAAAAGAAATAGCACAATAATAAAATCATTAACATGGCCAATAAAGGATTAGACACCACATTTGTTCATTTCGGAATCCGGAAGGAAGACATGAATTATTAGAAGCTCTCTGTACTATTGCTTATAATAACATTAATACAATTATTGTCAGTTATTAAAATGACTTAGGCATCATTTAATAAATAGGGATATTACGCAAACGTTGATTCATTCAATAAGTCATAAGTAGTTTATAATAATCCTGTAAAAGCTTCACTTTATGTGAACTTTTACTATATTTACATCATTATCAATGAAAGTCAGGCTAATTAAGAGAAAGTCAATTGAAGATTTCGCCATTCAAAATGCAAGGAGCAGAAGTTCTTTCAAACTGTGGTTAACATTTCTCAAAATGGCAGATTGGGCTGAGCCGGGAGATATAGCCGAAACCTTTGGTTCGGCAGATTTATTAGGAAATGGGAGTGACAGTGTGGTGTTTGATATAGCCGGTAATAATTACAGGATGGTATGCAAATATTATTTCGGATTAACAAAAGTTCATTTATACATCAAGTGGATAGGCACACATGCTGAATACACTAAACTTTGCGATGATAACAAACAATATACGGTGAACAGCTACTAAAATAATTACAATGAAAACCCTACAATACAAAATCATTAAAACCGATACACAATACAAGAGGTATTGTGACACACTCGAATTATTGGTAGAAACCGGCAAGAAAACTAAAGCAGCTCAGGATGAAATAGAATTGCTTACTCTCCTCATTGAGAAGTATGATGCAGAACACAACACTTTCGACGATGCAGATCCGATTGAACTACTAAAGTCTTTAATGAAGGATCATAAAATGAAAGCAGTTGATGTAGCTCATCTGTTGGATGTAAGTGAAGGATTGGTTTCTGATATCCTCAACTACAAGAAAGGTTTATCTAAAGATACTATCCGCATCCTCTCCGAAAGGTTTAAACTTAACCAGGAGGCTTTCAACAGGCCCTATGAATTGCATGTGCCTGTAGCCCCAAATTCAAAGATGCAAAAATGATGAACACACGAAAGAAACTGGCAACAGCTCACTGAATCCTCAATTTGAACTTCCCTTTCTTCTTGATGTAAATCATTGGCCTGTTTCTCAAACTCGGCTTTTTGGGTGTTCGTGATGATAGATTTGCAGCCAGGCATCAATAACAACCCCCTCTTCGCGCAAGAATTTCCCTGTGTGCTTCCTAACACCCAGGCAGCCTAAAAAAAGTCCAGGAATTTGATTCAGTTTATTTGAGGCAAAAGTACCAAATGTATATTCTGATCCATCTTGACCATCGATTCTGATTCATCTTGACCACCCTTGGAAGTTTCTTTTTTAATGACATTCCGGCAATGTTGACCACCCTGTAAAAAAGCAGGTTCTGACATTCCGGCGATGTTGACCACCCTTTATTGCTCCTTTCTATAATCGTTTGCTTTGCAGTTTTTATCCTTTAAAACTGCAAGATGGCTGGAACAACGATTATCATGAGTAAACTAAAACATATTATACGCCTTCGAAGTAATGGAGTACAGTTACAAACGATCGCTAAAGCTTCCGGGCTTTCCAGAATACTATACCATTTCATTTATCAAACAAAAAAAACCATCACCAAAGAAAATATTCCACTGTTGCAAATCCTGGATACCATTCGTTACATCAAAAAAACACCAGATTTCAGCATCAAGTCAGCATGTAATAGAATCATAGCCATTCTCAAAAAAATTTCTTAAAATGATAAAAAAACAATGGTTCGTTTGGTTTTAAAATACCCACCTGCAACCCGGGCTTTATTAGGAGCATTATTAGACCAATTGCAACAAAGCAAGATTACCGGGCCACTTTTAAAATCATTGAATCCTATTACTAAGTATAAACTGCCAGGTGCATCTAAAGTATTATCCGCCACCGAAAAATGGAATATAGTATGAACCTGCACCATGACATAAAACTATTTTCCGTAACCCTTAGGTCAGCATCAGAACATTTGCATATTAAACATGAATTTGTAGAAAAAGATTATCGGATAACCCCGGTGTTAAGCCATTTGGCAAAAAGTAAATACGCTTCTGAATCGGTTTTTAAAGGTGGTACGTCGCTATCAAAAGGATACAATCTGATAGAGCGGTTTTCAGAAGATGTAGATATTACCATTATAAACGACAAAGCTAAAACAGCCAATGAAATAAAAACCATTATCCGAACAATTGAAAAAGAAATCACGAAGGACCTGAAGGAGAACTAAAAGGATTATTTTTGAATGCCAACGTGAGATTACAATGAGGCGTTAGGATTCATTGAGTGTAAAATGATGAAAGACCAACTTCATTCAAAAGTTTCGATCTCCGAAAACATTTCTGAGAGTGACAAGCCAATGCGCCGTGGATGGATTCTCGCTGCCCTCATGATGACCATGATGCTTGCAGCAATGGACAATACCATCGTCTCTACAGCTATTCCTCAAATAGTGGGTGACCTGGGCGGCTTTTCCCTTTTTAGCTGGGTGTTTTCGATCTACCTGCTCATTCAAACAGTTACCATTCCTTTATACGGTAAGCTGGCAGATATGTATGGAAGGAAACCTGTTCTGATCACAGGTACTACTATATTTCTGGTAGGCTCGGTTTCCTGTGCCATGTCGTGGAATATGTATTCCCTGATTTCTTTTCGCGGCTTGCAGGCAATCGGTGCCGGAGCTATTATGGCTACAGTAAATACACTCGCGGGTGACATTTACTCTATCAAAGAGAGGGCTAAGATACAAGGCTGGCTTTCAAGTGTATGGGGCGTATCCGCTATCGCAGGGCCGGCGCTCGGAGGCGCCCTGGCAGAATATGCTTCCTGGCGATGGATATTTTTAATCAACTTACCGGTGGGAATTGTTGCCATCGCATTACTTTATATTTTTCTGCACGAGAAAAAACTTCCTGTTCCTCATAAAATAAAATTCACCGGAGTAGCTTTTATGCTTATCAGCAGTACACTCCTTATGTATGGATTATTACAGGGAGGGCAGGCATGGTCATGGTTCTCCTCCAGCAGCATTCTTATTTTTCTGGCGACTGCCATTCTGATTTTTGTTACCATACGGATCGAAAGCCGTAACCCTGAACCCATAATGCCCGGATGGGTATGGAAAAACCGTGCATTGATCGGAGCCAATCTCACCATGATAGGAATGGGAGCCACCATGATGGCGCCAAGTATGTACCTGCCGGTATATGCTCAGTCAGTTACAGGCGTGGGCCTATCGCCGCGGGTTTTATTCTGGCAAGCATGAGTATTACCTGGCCTATATCCTCCGCCATATCAGGAAGCCTGTATCTCAAAATCGGGTTCAGGAATACGGCCTTGTCAGGTATATTCATCACCATCCTGGGAGCCGTCCTATTTCTTTTCCTCCCCTATCCGGGACCTGTATGGATACTCGTAAGCACACAATTACTGCTGGGAGCGGGTTTCGGACTTATCTCCACACCAATGCTGGTGGGGGTTCAATCAATTGTAACCTGGGATAAGCGAGGCGTAGTAACGGGTGCCAATATGTTCTCGAGATATTTTGGGCAAACACTGGGTGCGGCTATCTTTGCTGCCATATTCAACTCCGTGGTAGTTTCCTCACTGAAAAAAGCCCCCGCCGCACTACATCACGATCTCCCAGGCGTAAATAAAGTGATTGCCACTCTCCAATCCAACGAGGTACCGCCTCAGATACAATCATTCCTGCGACAAACATTCCATTCGGCTACTCACTATGTATATCTGGGGATACTGATTACCGCCATCGTCACTTTGGGCTTCATCTTAACTACGCCTGCAAAATTCCTCGTGCTTAAAAACGAAGAAGAGAAAGAGGCAGTGTAAGAAAATAATATTCCCCTGCTTGTCAGTACTGTCCAGTGCTCTATACAATTTGTCAACCATCCTACGTTAATTATGATTATCCGCACTGCCCATGTCCATACAAGCGAAAAACATGATTTTAAAACCACATCATAGATTAATACCTACTCGTTTTTTTACCAGTTAAACTTTTTCACCAATAATTCATCAATACCTCTATGAAAAAAATTACTTTTATAATCTCCATTTTTATTTTTTTAAGTTCTTTTTTATCCTGCAAAAAAAATCCGGACACAAACATTCCCCCATCTACAACCGATAGTTTTGCAGTTACCGTAAACAATGGATATGGTAGTGGCAACTATAAAACCGGCGACACCGTACATATATTTTCTCAGACTTATTCCGGCAATCAAATCTTTGGTGAATGGAGTGGAGACATTGCCTTATTACAAGCACCTGATGAATGGCATACATGGTTCATCATGCCATCAAAAAATATAACCGTAACAGGAAGCCTTCAAAGTATCCCCGGATTCAGTTTACAATATGAACAGATCATGGGGCGAGACAGGCTAAAACCCGTTTACTACTATTTTCCGCAGGGTCAGAAAGGAATTGTGTATTTACTCCACGGTACCGGCGGCAATGCAGCTAACTTAGCAGGAGCTTATGAATGGCAACTAATGATCAGGGATCTTATTCACAATAAGTTTGCAGTCATCGTTACTGAATCGGAAGAATCTACCACGGGAGTTGACGCCAATGGAGATGGAAAAATAAGGTGGAGTTTGCTACCGGCAGATTCTGTAACAAATGTGGAATTTGCAAACATTCGCATTATAACAGACACATTCTACAACCGGGGATTAGCCAATCGTTCTGAACCAAGGTACTCCGTTGGAATGAGTGATGGCGGCTTCTTTTCCGCTGCCCTTTCAGCCATTTATAATTTCAAGGCAGGAGTTCAATATTGTTCGCAGAGTAGCGCAAATCTTATGGCGGCAACTTCTGTTCCTACTCAATTTTGTATGGCTAAAAATGATGATAATCCCAGCGTAGGAGCAGCAGGCAACGCGGATGCACTCTCTTATTCCAAAGCAATGAACGCAAGGGGAGTCTGCAGCAAATATTACATCAATCAAAGGGCACCACTATATCCCCAAAGATTCGCAAGAGACGGAGAAATTTCATCTACACTTTCAACAAATATTTTTAATGAACTTCAATCCAAAGGCTTCTTAGATAATAAAAACTATTTCAAAGGGTATTCAGATACGCTCATCAGTGCTGTACAAAGTAATCCGACTAATTTCCCTGTGATAAAAAGCCTTTCACTGACTCAATTACAGGCCATGCTCGCACAGATTAATATATCCGTAGCCGATCATCATATTTATAGCGACTACAACAGAGCAACTATCCGATTTTTAAATACACAGTGCCAATAAACTCTTTGTAACCTTTGAATCTTCATAAAACCGTCAAAAAATATTCTGGGGCTATCAACAGCGGATACATCATTCAACCATAGATGGAGCTGTCCGCTGCTATCTTTTTGGCACACCCACCAATCCTAAAAAAAGGATATCCGCTGCCATCTCCCAGCCCATCAGCCACAGAATACACCTCAGCATTGATAACCGCCTTCATAAAAAATGATTCGGTCACCTCAATCTTCCTGACTCTCCAATTCTCTGTTTAATGTAAATTGCAGGCCGAACAAATTAACCTTCCAATAATTATCGGAAAACTAATTAACTAATCAACTAATTTATTTCCTTGACCTACGAGCAATCCATTCATTACATTTATGACAAACTCCCCATGTTTAGCCGCAGTGGGGCAAAGGCTTATAAAGCGGATTTAAAAAACACCATTACCCTGTGTAATTATTTAGGCAATCCACAAAATAAAATCAGAACGGTCCACATCGCAGGTACCAATGGCAAAGGTTCTGTAAGTCATACCCTTGCCGCCATCTTCCAGCAAAATGGATATAAAACAGGATTATATACTTCACCTCATTTAAAAGATTTCAGAGAGAGGATAAAAATAAACGGGTGCGTGTTGCCTGAATCTTTCCTTATTGATTTTGTAGAAAAAACGAAAGATATTTCGGAAGAAATAAAACCTTCCTTCTTCGAACTTACTTTTGTAATGGCATTGGATTATTTCGCACATGAAAAAGTAGAGGTTGCTATTATTGAAACCGGACTTGGTGGCCGATTAGACAGCACCAATGTAATTACTCCCCTCTTATCCGTCATCACCAACATCAGTTTTGATCATAAAGATATATTAGGCGATACGCTTGCAAAAATCGCTTATGAAAAAGCCGGGATCATCAAACCAACCATTCCTGTAGTGATTGGAGAAAGCATCCCTGAAACAAAGCCTGTTTTTGAAAACAAAGCAAAAGAAACCAACTCCCGTATATTTTTCGCAGAAAAAAACTATGAGCTCATCTCTTCAAAATATGAAGTAACTCACCTGGATGTAGAAGTCCTGGACAAAGAAAAGAATGAAAAAAATAATTACCGGCTCGACCTCAACGGACTATATCAGCGGAAAAATATTCTTACTGTTCTTGCAGCAGTTGAGCAATTAAAAGATCATTTTCCACTAAATGAAGAAAAAATAAAAGCTGCTTTATCAAATGTAAAAGGACTTACCGGCCTTCATGGAAGATGGGAAATAATTCACCAAAACCCAATTGTAGCCTTGGATGTAGCGCATAATGAAGGAGGAATAAAACAATTGATTTATCAGATCAATAAAAGTGAATTCAAAAAACTGCACATCGTTTTCGGAATGGTAAAAGATAAAGACATCGAAAAGGTTCTGGAACAATTCCCGCAACACGCAACTTACTATTTTACCAAAGCACAAAATCCAAGAGCACTATCTGAAGATGAATTAGCAGAAAAAGCGAAGAGGTATGATCTCATGGGAAACACTTATCCTACCGTAACAGAAGCGCTCAATACTGCTCTCGCTAATGCTTCCCGGGAAGATATGATCATTGTGTGTGGAAGTGTATTTGTAGTTGCGGAAGTAAGCCTCTTTCAATAATAATCTACAACTCTCCCATTTGCTTCAATGCATAAAAAATACAACTGTTATGGGTACCCTGCATAATTTTATTTTCAAGAAAAAGCTTTTTTAATTCCGGTAAAGAAATCCTTTCTACCTGAAGCTCTTCGGTTTTATCCAATTTCTGTTCACTTGTCCTTACCCCTCCCTGTGCCAGGAAAAGATAGGTATAGTTATTAAGCACTCCGGGATTAGCGGCAATTTTCCCAACATTTATAACAGAAGAAAATTCATAGCCAGTCTCTTCTTTCAATTCTCTTTTAACAGCTTGCTCAGGTGTTTCCTTTTCATCAATAAACCCACCAGGTACTTCAAGAAGGGTTTCTTCTATCGGATGCCTGTATTGCCTTATCATCAACACTTCACCTTCCTGCGTGATGGCGACCGCACAAACAGTGGTGGGCAATTCCACTACATAATATTCATCAATAATCTTTCCCTCAGGAGTTTCACACTTGTCCTTTCGCGCCGTAAAATATTGGTGCCTGCTAATATATTCCGACGATAATACTTTCCATTTCATATCCTCACCCATACTGTAATTTTTAATGATCAATTCTCAATTATTCCATTTCATTCTTTCTCTCAGTTTCAATATATGTGCCGTATGATGCTTTCCATGCCATGCATACGATTTCAATAACTCCCATAAAGTAATTTTCACCGCTCTCTCAGGATGGTAGATGTTCCGCTGCCATTGAATTTCACTCATTTCATCTAAGCACCGGCACCATCTTACATGCAAAGCATGAAGTAGCGTAACGGAAATATTGACCGGCAGTACTTGCGTATCAGGCAACTGTGCCCACCCATCCTGATCATAAGTTTTTATAACAGGATTATCTTCTGTCAATCCAAGTTTAAACCGCGTGTATGCATTGATGTGACTATCCGCAATATGATGTACCAATTGTTGAACCGTCCATCCGTCGGGGCGGTAAGGAGTTTCCAATTGGACTGCATCTAAATCCTGAATGGCATATTCCAGAGAAGACGGGAGCATTCGTATCTCATCAATAAGAGGCGACTTCAAGGATTCATTGAATTCGATTCCATATTCCTCTTGTTCATTCTCTCTTCCTATGGGATAACGAAGCGTTTCTTCTTCTGCCATAAAGATAATTTAGTGATGCACGATATTTAATAATTCTATCTCAAATACCAATGCGGCACCACCGGGAATAACACCTCCTGCTCCTCTGTCGCCGTATCCAAGATCTGAAGGCACAAATAATTTCCATTTGCTGCCCACAGGCATCAATTGCAGTGCTTCCGTCCATCCGCGGATAACGCCGGAAACAGGTATCGTAAGTGGTTCTCCTCTTTTATAAGAATTGTCAAATTCTTTCCCGTCAATCAAAGTGCCGATGTAATGGGCAGAAACGGTATCTGCTGCAGTGGGGATGGGTCCATCTCCTTTAGTGATGACCTCATATTCCAGGCCGCTCGGCAAAGTAACCACCCCGGGGCGGTTCTTATTTGATTCAAGAAACTTGATACCGGCTTCTTTGTCTTTACTTATTTTACTAGTCATAAATTCCTGTAATTTCTGTTGTATGTTCATATTGCATGCGTCTTCTGAAATGATTAATGGTTTATTATTATATACATCATTAAATGCTTTCTTTATATATTCCTCATTTACTTTTTGCACTCCCTGTGTTTTATAATATTCTGCTACCTGCACGCCAATAGAATAACTGAGGCTATCGGTTGAAGTAAGTGCTTTTACTGTTTTTACAGGAACGTGGGGCCTGGGCTTTGCAGCCGGCTTCTTCGTTTGTGCATACGATATGGTAACGGGAAACAATAAGGCAAGAAAAATAGCTTTCATTTAATTTTTATTTTGTTGGGTTATCTTATAAGACGGAATAAAAAAATCGGGCAAATATAGCTTAATCTTCCTTTAAATCTTTACCTGTTAAGTTAATAAACACATCTTCCAAATTTGCCAACTTGGTTTCTTTAGGCCTTTCAAATCCCGAAGCTACCAAATCATCAATTAGTTTATCAGGCGATTGCAAAGCGATAATTTTTCCTTCATACATAATGGCTACCCGGTCGCACAGATACTCTGCTTCATCCATATAATGAGTGGTAATAATTACCGTTGTTCCTTCTTTCCTTATTTTTTGAATCAACTCCCATAAATTGCGCCGAGCCTGTGGATCAAGGCCGGTAGTAGGCTCATCCAGAAAAATCACTTTAGGCTTATTAATCAAAGTGGTGGCGATAGAAAATCTTTGTTTCTGCCCACCGCTCATTTCTTTGTATTTATTTTTTGCCTTGTCTTTCAGGTTCACCATTTCGAGCAATTCATTGGAATCCACTTCCATATTATACAACCCTCGAAAAAGATCAATCAGTTCCAATAAATTCAATCCGGGATAGAAACCCGAAGTTTGTAATTGTACACCAATAATTTTTTTTATTTCCGAAGCATCATGATCCAGGTCTAATCCATTCACTATTATTTTCCCGGATGTTTTTTCACGAAGGGTTTCTATTATTTCCAGAGTAGTGGATTTTCCGGCGCCATTTGGGCCAAGTAATCCAAATATTTCACCTTCGAATACCTCAAATGAAACTCCTTTTACTGCCTCAAACTTCCCATAATTCTTTGTAAGATCTTTTACCGAAATGATCGTTTTCATTTTTATTTATTAAGTTTTATTCATCTATTAAGTCTCACCCAAAATCCCTCTCTCCTAATGGAGAATACCGAACTCAAAGGATCGTTCTATATGAACTTAATTTCCTTGTTATACTATCAAACCGGCCACCAATTGTTCAGTTAACGAAATAAAGCGTCCAGGTTGTGAATCAGTTCTCAATTTTCAAAGGACAATTCTATAAATCAGACAAGATTTATCCTATTTCTTTTCCGCTGCCATAAGTCAGACAAAAACCATCAGGCTCATTTACCCAGATAACCTTCCAATTCTTCCATCATTTTAATGCTACCAATATAAAAAGGGGTGCGCTGATGTAATTCAGTGGGTACTTTATCAAGAATCCTTTGTTTACCATCTGTCGCTTTCCCACCCGCTACTTCCACCATATAAGCCAGCGGATTACATTCATATAACAAACGCAATTTCCCATTGGGTTTTTCTTTAGTTCCCGGATACATAAAAATTCCTCCTCTGATAAGATTGCGATGCACATCGCTCACCATACTACCAATATATCTTTGCGTATAAGGACCCCCGTTAGTCTTGTCTTTCCGCTGGCACACTTCTATATATTTCTTCACTTCTTCACTATAACCATAATAGTTTCCGTGATTCACAGAATACATTTTTCCATTTTCAGGACATTTAATATCAGGATGGCTCAGGCAAAACTCACCGATGGATTGATCCAAGGTAAATCCGTTCACGCCTCTTTTGGTGGCATATACCAGGATGGTGGAAGATCCATAAATAATATAGCCCGTCGCCACCTGCCGGTTGCCGGCTTGCAGAAAATCTTTTATGGTAACCGGTGATCCTTTTTCCGTAACCCGGCGATAAACACTAAATATGGTACCAATGGAAACATTTACATCAATATTGCTGCTACCATCCAATGGATCATACATACAGATGTATTTCGAATTACGGCTAATGCTATCATTGAAAATAACCACATCATCCAACTCTTCACTTGCTATTCCCGCACAACTGATTCCATGCCGCAGCACACCGGTAAATTGATCATTGGCAAATTCATCCAATTTCTTCACTTCTTCTCCCTGCACATTTATATTCCCGGTATCGCCCAGAATATCTACAAGACCTGCCTTATTTACTTCTACATTTACCCGCTTGGCCGCAAGGCCAATATCCCTCAAAAGCCCCGCCAGTTCACCGGTTGCTTTTGGAAAAGCGCGCATTTCCCTGATAGTGAATTCATCAAGAGTCAATACTTTCCTGTTTACCATAAATATTTTTTTTGATGTATTTGCGCACAAAAGTAGTGGAATTAATCTTCATTACTTACTACGGGTAATCACTCTTTAAATCGTTTTCCCCCGAAGAAAAAAACAGTCGTTGATTTGTCTCCACTCATATATTTCACAAAAAATATCGTATTTATACGAATCAACATAAAGTACTTATACGATTTTTTTTATCGTCTATTTACGATTTACATAGTAATTACAACAGTTAAAAAAAGGAGCAATATCGCTATTGCCAGTAACCTCTCTCAGCCATACCTTTGTTCCAGAAGTTGATTGATGTTCAACAAACATTGATCTTATCCAAATCCATTGAAAACAATCCGATAGTTATCGGGACCATAATCCCGGAAAAACCAAAACAAAATCTGATATCAGTCAACTTCGATTTTTCTTTGTCCTGTATCTGTGAAAAAATAATTATCCCAATGAAAACAAGCCGTAAAAGGCGAAACAAATTTCTTCCTGATTGATCGAAACTATACCCCCAGGAACAAATTGCTAAAGCTTCTGCACTTATCCTGCAGAAGTTTTTTTATGTGTACAACCTTTACTCCTTAAAACAGCATCCTTTACAAATAGCTTTCCACGGTTTTAAAATCCTGATGGCCGCCGTATTTGAAACGTTCCTGATTTACCTTCTCAAACTTTATATTATATCTATGGCTGCGTATGATGCTTTCAAAAAGTAACAGGAGTGAACCCCGACGATCATACAGCCAGTTTTTTTTACGAAAACACTTTACAAATCATCAAATCAGGTATCTCCAATAATAAATCCGGGATCGTGGAGATGGAAGAGAAATAAAAGATTCTCTCCAACAAAAGAAACTCAGGAAAAGTTCATCACCATATTTTTACCCTCAAACTATCAGGCCTGTACATTTTATCACCAGACTTAATATTAAAGGCCCGATAAAATTCGTCCACATTGCTGAAAGGCCCGTTCACCCTATACTTTGCCGGAGAATGAACATCTGTCATCAATTGACTTTTCAATGATTCAGGACGCACCTCATACAACCAGCTCAATGCATACCCCATAAAGAAACGTTGCATAGGAGTAAGCCCTCCGATTATTTCATTCTTTTTATAAGCATCTGATTTCTTAAAAGCATCTATGCCTATCTCAAGGCCGCCAAGGTCAGCAATGTTTTCTCCCTGCGTGGCACTTCCATTGATGTGAGCACCTGGCAACGGCTCATAATCATCAAACTGTTTTATAATCACAGCAGCTCTTTTTGCAAATTCCGCAGAATCATTTTTTGTCCACCAGTTATGTAAATTTCCTTCGGCATCATACAGCCTTCCCTGATCATCAAACCCATGGGTGATTTCATGGCCAATATAACTTGCACCAACATAACCATACATTACAGCATCATCCAGATCCTTATCGGCATACCCCGGAACAATGAAAGCAGCAGCAGGAAAAACAATTTCATTATTTGCCGGATTATAATAAGCATTATAGGTTTGTGGATACATATCCCATTCATCTCTGTCAACAGGTTTCCCCAATTTATTCATTTCAAAATTGTGCCACCAGATACCGGCATTAATTACATTTTGCACATAACTCTCCTTACTGATATCCATTCTTGAAAAATCTTTCCATTTATCAGGATAGCCAATTTTCTTTTTAATAGCGTCCAGCTTTACAATTGCCTTTTGCTTCGTGCTATCACTCATCCAGCTTAATTTTTCGATCCTGTCTTTGTAAGCAGAACGGATGGCTTCAGCCATTTTCACATAGCGCTGCTTAGCCGTTTCATCAAAATATTTTTTCACATAAAGCTGGCCGAGCAATTCCCCCATAACACTATTTTCTTCCTGCATTACTCTTTTCCATCTCGGCTTTCTTTCTTTGGCACCGCTGAATAACTGGCCGTATTTGAATGATTCTTCCCCATACTTTTCAGGTAATTCATTTGCAAAAGAATTTACAAGGTGATAAGTGAGATAATTTTTTAAATCATTGATAGAAACAGATCGCAAAGTAGCATCCAATGATTTAAAAAATTCCGGTTGGCCTACAATGACCGAATCAATTTTGGTAACACCTACCTCTGTTAAAAACTTTTTCCAGTCAATAGCAGACGATAAATTTTTAAGATCAGAGATGGCCATTTTATGATAATTGGAATAAGGATCCCTCAAATCGGCAAGTGAACGGGAAACTTTGGCAAGTCTGGTTTCGAAAGCCATCATAGCGGAAGCTGCTGCAGGCGCAGAAGCGGCGTCAAATCCCTGAAATTCCAGAATCTTTGCTACATGAGCGATATAGGTTCTGCGGATATTAACAGTGGAAGAGTCAGTCTTGAAATAATAATCTCTTTCAGGAAGTCCCAGCCCTCCCTGATTGATCCGGAGACTCATCTCATCGCTTTTTTTATCGTCTTGTCCTACTTCTTTACTAAATAGGGTGCTCACTCCTATTTTGTCAAGTTCGGCTACGGTAGTAATAAAAGAAGGAATATCAGCAACCGCATTAATCTTGTCAAAATACGGTTGAAGATTTTTGGTACCCTCTTTCTCAATGGCCACGCTGTCCATTGCCGCTATCCAGAAATCGCCTATTTTTTGGGAGGCAGAACCTTTTGATCCCCCTTCTTTAGCAGCCTCCTCAACCAGACCACGCAGACGCTTTTGATTTTCATTATTTACAATATATCCAATTCCCCACGAGCTTTCCTCAGCAGGAATAGGATTATCTTTTATCCACTTCCCATTGGCATACATAAAAAAATCATCGCCGGGATTTACGGTTGTATCAATGTCTGCGGCAAACACGTCTTTGGGCGTTTCAGTAGCTTTCGATTTGCAGGAAAGAATACTCAGACAAATAAAACTATAGAAAATTATTTTTTTCATTGTAAAAATTAAGAGAGTAAAAGTAGGACAGGAAAGACTGCTAAAAATGAAATAGCCCCATATTTTATATGAATGGTATTTTTGCCAAACAAATATTATGACTCCACAACGATACAACCGCCTCACTTCCGTCCTCAATCACCGGCAGCCTGACCTTACGGTGGTTTTAGAAAATGTTTTTGATCCACACAATGTATCGGCGGTGATGCGCACCTGCGATGCAGTAGGGATTCAGGATGTATATATTTTAAATAATCGTATTCCTCCGCATAAAAAATGGGGATACAAAAGCTCTTCTACTGCTGCCGAATGGCTGAATATTTATCAGTTTACCGATATAGAAGTTTGCTTTTCTGAACTCAGAAAAAAATATAAAAGGATCTACACTTCACATCTTACCGCTGACTCCCGGAATGTTTATGAGCTCGACCTCACAGAATCCATAGCACTCGTATTTGGAAACGAAACTTTGGGGGTAAGCGATGAGATCAGGAAATACGCCGATGGAGATTTCATCATACCACAGGTAGGTATTATCAAATCGCTGAATATATCCGTAGCCTGTGCCGTTACTTTATACGAAGCCTACCGACAAAAAGACAATATAGGCCATTATGAAAAATCACGTCTGCCTGCGAATGATTTAGAAGCCCTGAAAGAAAAATGGAAGGTTACAGAAAACTTACAGCTACCACCCGAACAATTATAAAGGGCACCTATAAACGAAAAACGGTTGCTGTTTCAGCAACCGTTTTAAGAACGAGATTGATAAATCCATTACTCAGGAGAATTATTTAATGTTAATGGATACTCGAAAGGTTCATTATAACCGGGATATACTCCGGTAATCGTGATATCTGTCTGTGTACCTATCTGGTTTTTCAAATCATCTAAACTTTTCACATTATTACCATTCACCTTGGTAATGATAAAGCCATCGCGCATTCTTGTTTGATCATTCAATACCCCTGCATTGATCTTCTTAACGATCACTCCACCACTCAGCCCCAACTCTTTGGCACGTTTAGCATCCAGGTTTTCAAAATCAGCTCCCAGCTTATCTATCATGCCTGCCGGTTTCACAATATCATAATTACCAGCATTGTTTTTCAAAGTAACTACGGTTGTATTTTCAGAACCACTGCGGCTATAAGTAACTTTTACTTTATCACCTGGCCTGAATTTGCTCAACTGTTCCTGCAATTCAGAACCGGTAGTAACGGTTATGCCGTTGATTTGCTTAATCACATCTCCAGCCTGTATTCCGGCTTGTTTGGCAGCACCATCTTTTACAACATCGGTGATATAGATCCCGTCAATGGTTAAAGGAACATTGTTTGCTTTTTTCTGATCATCCGTCATCATGTATGCATCCATATACATGGCACCCAAAAACCCTCTTTGTACCGTACCGTATTTTATCAGATCATTCACTACTTTTTTCACAATATCAACCGGTATTGCATAAGAATATCCATTGTAATAGCCGGTAGGTGATGCGATCGCAGAGTTAATTCCTATCAACTGCCCACTTGTATTGATCAATGCTCCCCCACTATTGCCTGGATTCACAGCAGCATCCGTCTGTAAAAAAGATTCCACTGCCAGCTTTCTGCCACCATCCTTATCACGATTGAGTCCCAGTGTTCTTGATTTAGCACTGATAATGCCTGCAGTAACCGTAGCATCCAAATTAAGAGGATAGCCAATAGCTAATACCCACTGTCCTATTTTAGTATCGGCAGAATTACCATACAACATAAAAGGTAAATTCTTAGCGTCTATCTTAATGACCGCAAGGTCATAAGAAGGATCAGCACCCACCACTTTAGCAGTATATGTCTTCCGGTCACTAAGGGTAACGGTAACATTGTCGGCACCGGCCACTACGTGATTGTTGGTAACAATATATCCGTCATCACTAATGATCACACCCGAGCCGGAAGCTCTTTCAGGAAGCATACGCTGACGTCCGTTCCCGCCCAATAATTGATCAAAAAGATCATCTCCAAATAAATCGGAGAAAGGATTCTTTTGACGTGGCAAATTATTATTCACCACCTTGGCATCTGTTTTAGTCCTGATGTGTACTACTGTAGGAATCGCTGCTGCAGAAGCTTGTGTAAAATCTACAGGGCCTCCAGCGGGGCCATTCCCATTATCAAGAAATCCCGCATACTTATAATTAGAGGGAATAGTGGTCGCTTGAAAATTCGGATTATTATTATTGTGCTGGTAAGTATTGTACCCGAAGATAACGGCCAGAGTCGTACCTGCACTAATGAGTACAGTAAAAAGTAGGTTCTTTGTTTTCATTCTATGGAAATTTTTATTGTAAAAACTCAATGATTATAAATTGTTCATTTGATTACAGGTCCCTTTGTCCCTGTATCGGAGATAAAATTAAAACAACGTTCATAATCTTTTTTACCGCTTGATTACCTTTAACAATAAATTAAAAATGATTTTCACTTGTGTAAAACTAATCAATAAAAAAGAGGAATCATAATCAACAATTTCATGACAAAAAACACGAAATGACGTAAAATGAATAGCCATTTTTTTAAAGGCCTAAAAGGAATTGCATTGTATCCACGCCATCTGCATAATCGAATAATCCCGGTTGTTGTGTATGGCCAAAAGGTATATATCCCTCGCCTACTATACATTGGATATTCTCATCAGTCTTCAACTCAACGGCAAGCCTCTTTTTATCATCATAAAAAGAATAGTGAAGTTCACTCACCGGTGAAAAAATATTTTCATTTTCTGCAAGAATAATATTCTCATTACTCATGTAAAATTTATTATTCATTATAAGTATGGCAAGGTTGTAATCATAATTATTTTTGTACTTTGAAATATCTGCGAAGTATTTGTATTTATCAAATGTGCGTAACAACTTTTCAAAATTGTATGCTGCAGGCACAAATAGCTTTGTGACGTTTCTGCACCCCAATCCAAAATAAGTGAAGACATCATCAGCCAGTAAAATAAGATCATCCGGTGTTTCTTCGCCCGATAAAATGGCTACGGATGTTTTATTGGTGCGTATCACTGAAGGATATTTACCAAAATAGTAATTAAAATACCTCGCAGAATTATTACTGCCAGTAGCAATGTAGGCATCACAATTCTTAAGCAATTCAGAAACTTTCACAACATCGGAAACTTTCGGATTCCAAAGGATCATCTTATCAATAATGTGTTTCAACAACATATCATCTTTTTCAGAAAGCTTAATAAACTGACAGTGTCCTGTTATAAATACACTCAAGAAATCGTGAAAGCCAACCATAGGAATATTTCCTGCCATGACTACTCCAATCTTCTGAGGATTGATATTATCATCTATCCTGTAATGGCCAACCCATTTTTTCAATTTTTCCGGATCTAAGAAGTAATCAACAATATTCTTCAATGAAAGGTTAATAAATTCTTCTGTGAACCATTTATTTTTTTCGGACGCTCCTTGTTTTACAGCACTTAATTCTTCACTCTCCTCTGTCAGGTAATTTCTCAGCTTTACTAATAACGCAATTCTTTCTTCTAAATTCATAGAGGTAAAATTATCTGTTTATATTTGTATTAATTAAAAGCAGGCAAAATTCGGAAATAACTTTCAGCCTGCTGAACTTGACCAAATTAAAATAAAATGGCTATAAAAATAACCGATGAATGTATCAATTGTGGAGCCTGTGAACCAGAATGTCCCAACAACGCAATTTATGAAGGAGGTGTAGAATGGGCATTGGAAGACGGCACTACCGTAAAAGGCCCTGTAACGCTAATGGATGGTACTCTAATGGATTCCACCCAAAGAAACCCTCCTGTATCTGTTGACACCTATTTCATAGTTCCCGATAAATGTACTGAGTGCCAGGGATTCCACGAAGAACCCCAGTGCGCTGCTGTGTGCCCGGTAGATTGTTGTATTCCGGACGAATTATATCAGGAAACTATTGATGAATTGTTGGCAAAAAAGGATAAATTGCATGTATAATTTTCTCAAAGGCGTAACAGCCTCTTTTAAGCGGGTGATATTTCCCGCTCACAGGCGAGAGTATTGATAAATACTTTCGCCTTTTTAAAATTAAAATATGACCCAAAGAAAATTTGCTTTTCCAGCTACGATATTTTTAATAATGATATTCATAGTTGCTTCCTGTGATAATCTGATACCGGCTAATAACCAAAAGAAAATTTCTCTCTCCTCTGATGAAATACTAAATACCGACATGGCATTCTCCACTATGAGCCGACAGGTAGGAATGAAAAAAGCATTCCTAGAATACATTGGAAACGAAGGTGTGTTGTTGCGCCCTGGCCATCCTCCTCTTTCCGGCGCAGACGCAATAGATTTCCTAAGCCAGCTAAATGATACTGCTTACACCCTCACCTGGAAGCCATCAAGAGGGGAGATATCACAATCCGGGGATATCGGCTATACATACGGGATTTATGAACTAAATACAAAGGATACCGTTTATAAAGGAACTTATGTGAGTATTTGGAAAAAACAGAATGATGGTTCATGGAAACTGGCTCTTGAAAGCGGTAACGAAGGAATACAAGATTCCCTGCATTAATCTTTTAATGAATATTCACACAACCCTATCATAAAAAAATGAAACCAAAAATTGCTTTTGTTACCGGTGGTTACTCGGGTGAGGCAACCATATCTTACCTCTCAGCCAAAACAATTGAAAAAAATATTGACCCTGAAAGATTTGATTATTATAAAATAGATGTCACTCCGCAAGGATGGTATCACGAACTCCCGGGAGGAGAAAAAATCGAAATAGATAAAAATGATTTCTCACTTTTAATCAAGAATGAAAAAATTCATTTCGATGCGGCCCTGATTGGCATTCATGGCACACCCGGAGAAGATGGAAAACTCCAGGGATATTTCGACATACTGAAGATTCCTTATACATCATGCGACTGTTCAACCTCTGCCCTCACTTTCAATAAAAGATACACCGTAGCCGTAGCTTCTTTTTCAGGAATCCATGTTGCCAATTCAATATTATTGTTCAAAAACAATTACCAAAGTCCTGATGAACTCATAAAAAATTTACAATTCCCTGTATTTGTAAAACCTAACAACGGAGGCTCCAGCATTGGGATGAGCAAAGTAAATTCACCTTCAGAAGAACTGGGCCTGGCCATAGAAAAAGCATTCAAAGAAGATGAACAGGTGTTAGTAGAAGAATTTATCAAAGGAAGAGAACTCACCATCGGCGTTTTTAAATCCAAAGGTAAAATAATCGCTTTGCCCATAACAGAAGTGATTACCAAGAAAGATTTTTTTGATTATGAAGCAAAATACCTCGGAGCAAGCCTTGAAGTGACTCCCGCTGAAATTGAGGAGAATATTACAGAACAAATAAAAAAAGAAGCAGTAAAAATTTATCAAATCTTTAATTGCAGCGGAATTGTAAGGATTGACTTCATATACAATGAAGAAAAAGGGGCACCTTATATGCTGGAAATAAATACCGTACCCGGACAAACAGACGCAAGTCTGGTACCACAGCAGGTAAGATCCATGGGCTGGAGCCTGATGGATTTCTACACTGCGCTCCTTGAAGAATGTTTACCTGAATAATTTTATTAAATTGCACCACTTTATTTTTTCACTTATCCTATAAACGTGTTTAAATTCATAGCAAGACAAAGCCTCATCGTAAATCTCCTGTTGGCAATCGCTCTGGTTTTATTGATGGCTTTCATTTTCTTCCAGTCACTTGGATGGATTACCAATCATGGTGATTATCTAAAAGTACCCTCCGTTGCCGGAAAAAATGTAAATGAAGCAATCAGCCTTCTGGAAAAGCAGGGATTTGACGTAGTAATCACAGATTCATTGTACAATGATAGTATGCCGCTGAATACTGTGAAGAAACAACTACCCGATGCAGATGCAACTGTAAAAGTAAACCGTACTGTTTTCCTGAATGTGAATCCCGCCAGTCTGCCTATGATAGATATGCCCAATCTTGAGGGATTAAGTTTCAGATTTGCTGCTGACAAACTATCCAAAAACCATCTAAAATTAGGAGACACTACCAACCGGCCCAATTTCATGAAAGGGTCTGTATTGGAACAGCATTACAAAGGCACTAAAATCGTAGAAGGCACTAAGATCCGGTGGGGATCTACTATAGACCTCGTTGTAGGCGGTGGTCTCGAAGCTCAGAAAATCCCGGTTCCGGAACTTACCGGATTAACTGTATCAGATGCCAGAGCGGTTTTGAAAGATAAAGGAATCTTACTTGCTGCAATCCTCACCTCGGGGAATATCACCGATACAGCCAATGCATTTATCTTTAAACAAAATCCAAGTGTATTAGACGCTGATAATTCTCCTGTATATATTCAACCAGGCCAGACAATGGATATATGGATACAGGTGGAACGTCCGGTAGCCGACACTTCCAAAATAGAAAATTTACCACCAGTAAAACCATAATTATTTTATCATGACAAACATTACACCTGAAGAAGTAAAAGAAAGATTGGATTCGGGAGAATCTTTAAACCTTGTAGATGTACGCCAGCCTGAGGAAAATACAGCATTTAATATCGGCGGCATTTTACTTCCACTAGGAAAAATACAGAGTATGCAGACAGATGATATTGACGAGCTAAGAGATAAAGAGGTAATCTGCTATTGCCAAAGTGGAAACAGAAGTGGAACCGCGGCCCTATTTCTCGAACAAATGGGATTCTCCCATGTAGAAAATCTCATTGGCGGTATGCTTGCATGGAGAGAAAAATTTGATTAAGAAAAGGCAACAACCTTTACAACATAAGTTGCTATTTTTTTTCAATAACTCACTTTTAACTTTTTTGGTAATGTGGTCAAAAATGGTGCTTTTTTTCTGATAAAATAATAGGATTTTTGACTTGCCAAACGAAGAGTAACAAGCTCTGCTGGAGAGCAACTTGCGAGCAATAATTTGGTGCATAAACAAT
>JBDTGA010000100.1:0-28079 GCA_039937655.1 Ginsengibacter sp. | reverse complement strand
TGTACCAGTTATCATTGTCTAATGCATCCTTTTCAGATTCTTTAAATGGAAGTAAGGTTGAAAATTGGATAGAAGAATTCTGGGGACAATTTTTTGCTATGGCGGTTACTTTATAAGGAATGAAGGCACTGTCTTCTTTTATCATCACTATTTTTCCGATTGCATCATCAGTACCGAATTGTTTTTTAGCAGCATCTGCTGTTAAGACGATGGAATGTGGTTCTTTTAAGCAGGTCTTAGAATCGCCGCTTATTAATGGAAAAGTAAAAACAGAAAAGAAATTTGAATCCACATACAGCAAGTCTCTCGATTGGATTTCTGTACCCATTTTTACATCTTCTGCTCCGCCTTGCACTCTAACATAAGCCTCTATGCCGGGAACATTTTGAGTAAATCTGGGTCCTTGTAAAAAACCGGTGTTACCATCTTTGCGTTCCTCACCGCCAAACTTCATTTGGGTCGTGATCCGGTAGGTGTTCTTTACATTTTTGTGAAACCGGTCAAAGCTTGCTTCGTCTTTTACGTATAGTATGATGAGCATAGCGCACGCAAGTCCCAACGCCAATCCTACAACATTGATGAAGGAGAAAACCTTATTCCGTTTAAGATTTCTTAAGGCGATTTTTAAATAATTTTTGAACATGGTTCAATAGTTTTTAGTTTATAGTTTTTAGTTTCGTGTCGGCATAATTGATATCTTATCTATTTCCTGAACAGTAAACCAATAAATAATTAATATTCCTGTTCTCTTAATTAGCAAATTAGCTAATCAGCGCATTAGCTAATCATTCACTTCTCAAACTCTCCATCCCGAAACGAGTTCGGGATTTCATCTCTACTTACTCCGAGCGTAGAGATTCAACAGGATTGACCACCGCTGCTTTTATTGCCTGGAAACTCACGGTTAACAGGGCAATCATAATCGCGGCGAAACCCGCAATCAAAAATAACCACCAACTGATATTTGCCCGATAGGCAAAATCCTGCAACCATTTATTCATCACCAACCACGCAATGGGTAAGGCAATAACGACGGCAATCATCACCAGCTTTAAAAAATCCATTGACAGCATTTTTACAATACTTGTTACACTGGCACCCAATACTTTTCTTACGCCAATTTCTTTTACTCTTTTTTCTGCTGTATAAATGGCCAATCCTAACAATCCCATAGAGGCGATAAAAATAGAAAGTGCGGCAGCAATTGAGAAAAGGGTTTTGAATTTTTCTTCCTTTGCGTATTGGTGCTGGAAATCTTCATCCATGAAATTATATTCCATTGGATATCCGCTGTATGCTTTGCTCCATGCTGTCCGTGCTGCGTTTACCGCTTGTTTCGGAGAAACTGAATTATAGCGAAGCGCATAATTATTTATATAGTTATCTACACCTAATACGATCGGATTTATTTTTTCCTGTAGTCCATGTTGGTGATAATCTTTTAAAACACCAATCACCGTTCCCTCTTTTCCTGAAGTGGTTAATTTTTTGCCAACGGCATTATCTCCGTCACGCCATCCAAATAATTTTACCGCAGCTTGATTGACTATCAAACCCTCTGTTGAATCTACCTTACTTCCTGGCATAAAATCTCTTCCTGCCACAAACTGAAGTCCAAGTGTTTTTATATAATTTTCGTCTATCGGAATGTATTCCACAATTAATTGTGCATCCTTTGGATTACCTTCTGCCCATGCGAACTGCCCGTTCCATCCACTTCTGCCCGGTGTGGCGGCAGATGCAGTGACATCTGTAATCCCCGATTGACTCAATAAAGTATTCTCAAAAATACCGGCATTCTTAGTTCTTAAATTCCATGGAACTTTCTTTACATCAACTACCAAAATTTTATCCTTATCAAATCCCAGGTTTTGATTTTCCATAAATTGCATTTGTTTCCAGATAACGAGTGTGCCCATAATAAATGCAATGGAAATAGCAAATTGCGTTACCACCAATCCTTTACGCAATAGCGCATCTGACCCGGAATGTGAGAATCTCCCTTTTAGAACAGAAATAGGTTTGAAGGAAGAAAGTATCCATGCAGGATAAAAACCTGCTAAAGGAACAAGCAATGCAAAGATTGCCAGCATTAATAAGATATTTCCTGGGGAAAATAATTCTTTTGCGCTAAGACCTTCGCCGGCAAAGCTGTTGAATACCGGTAATAGAATCGTCATCAGGAGGCAACTTATTATCGTGGCAATAAAGCATAGCAAAGCAGTTTCAGTTAGAAATTGAAAGACTAATTTTCTTCTGTTACTTCCCAGCACTTTTTTAATTCCAATTTCTTTTGCACGTTCAACTGATTTCGCTGTGGTAAGATTTATGAAATTAAGACAGGCAATGAGTAAGATAAAAATTCCGATCAATAAAAATAGCTGGACTGTTTTTATATTACCGGTAGAGCCTTTTCCTGTTGGCATATTTGAATTCAAATAAATTCTTGTAAGCGGGTCTAAGGTAAGTGTTGATTTAAAACCGGTTTTAGCAACAAGGTCACTTGCTTTTTTTAGAACCATATCCTTAATTTTTGCTTCCAGGTTTTGCGGAGATGCGTTCTGTTTCAGTTTTATATAGTTATACATATTTACATCGAACCAACCTGATGCATATTCCTCCTTGGTATTTTTCGGATTTAATGACTCATAAGTGGCCAACGATCCTATCAAATCAAACTTTAAATGCGACGGGGATGAGAGGTCTTTAAACACTCCCGTAATCTTGTACGAAATACTATCACTTATCATCAACGTTTTGCCCACAACAGAAGCAGCATTGCCAAAATATTTTTGTTTTAATTTTTTGCTGATTACAAGGCTGTAAGGATCATTCAAAGCTGTAGCTGCATTCCCTTCTGAAAGCTGATATTGAAAGACCTTGAAAAATTCATCGTCTCCAAACAAAGCATTTTCATAAAAATGAGTTCCTTTAAAATTGATGATAGGGCTCCAATCGCGCATGTAAGTCACACCCTCTATTTCCGGATATTCTGATCCCAACACTTTACCAACAGGCCATCCAACCGTAGCAAACGAACCGACCGAACCATCAGGCATTCGTAGGTTAGTCTCTACCCGATAGACTTGCTGAGCAGAAGGAAAACTTTTATCATAACTAAATTCTTTTTTTGCCCATATAATAATGAAGAAAAAAAGTGTAATACCTAATACCAGGCTGGTAAGGCTTATGATAGAATAACTGCGATTACTTAAAGCATTCCTCCATGCTATTTTTATATAATTTTTAAACATTGTCTGAACTTTTATTTATTTGATCAAATGAATATGGTGGTTGCTGTTACATTTTAATAATTGCTTATTCACTTCTTAACAGTAAAGCAATAAATAATCTAAATTTCCATTTTCTAATTTTCGCATTTGCATTTTTATAGAGACGAAATGTATTTCGTCTCTACTCTGAGCGCAAAGATTCTACAGGATTGGTCAAAGCAGCTTTTACAGAATGATACCCAACCGTGCACAATGCAATGAAAGCTGTAACAAATGCGGTGGCTACAAAAATGTACCAATGAACCGGAACGCGGAAAGCAAAATCCTGCAAGCATTTATTTCCTGCCCACCACGCAAGCGGTGCGGCAATGAGAATAGCTATCCCCACCAGTTCCAAAAAGTTTTCTGCAATCAATAATGTAATGCTGCTCACATTAGCACCCAGCACTCTTCTTATTCCGATCTCTTTGGTGCGTTGCAATGTTGTAAATGCCGCCAGCCCGAATAACCCAAGACAAGCCAAAACGATGGCAAGCCCCGCCGCTATTGAAAATAATGAAGACGTTCTTTGTTCGGATGCATATAATTTATTATAATCGTCATCCAGAAAATGATAGCTGAAAGGACGATCAGGAATCCGTTTGTTCCATACCGTTTCCAGGTGATCCAATGTGCTTTTTATATTATTGCTGCTGATACGAAGCATAAAACTGTGAGAAAAATCACGGTCTAAAAAAACAATCAATGGACCAATTGGATTATGAAGACTGGTGAAATTAAAATCTTTTACCACGCCTACTACGGGACCCGGATCGCCCATATTGATGGTCTTTCCAATTGCCTGCCCGGGAGTCCAACCGATTTTTTTTGCGAGAGTTTCATTGATAACGTAAGGTTGCCGGTAGTTGGCATTATTATGAGAAGTATCCATCATTCCAAAATCAGATTGTTGAAAATCACGGCCTGCTACCATTTTCATTTTCAACGTTTTTGTAAAATCAAGATCAACTGGCAACGCGTTTAAAGAAATAGTATGTTGTCCCTTTTCATCGGTGGTGGTCATGCCATCACTCCAACCAACATCTCCCGGATTATCATAAGAAGCCGTGACTGCGTCCACGCCAGGTACCTGCTGAAAGGCACTTTTCAGGTTCTGAAAATTATCCATCATCTTTCCGCCAATAGGAAGTACTACCACTTGATTTTTGTCGTAGCCCACGTTTTTTGTTTGCAGAAAATGCATTTGTTGCAAAATGACAATCGTATAAATAATCAGAAAAACCGAAATGCCGAACTGCGCCACGATTAAAGTTTTGCGTAGCAAATTATTTCCCCCGGTAAAATTGAATCCTTTTTTAAGCACCCCCATAACTTGTGTGCCTGATAAAACGAGGGCGGGGTAGAGGCCTGCCAGGAAACTGATAATGAGCGTAAAAACAATTAGAGCCATAATGGGCAATGGTTTCAATAGAAAGCCATAACTAAAATTATCACCTGAAATTTCATTGAAGGATGGGATTAGTAAAATACTGAGGATTAAAGCTAAGATGGCGGCAGCAAATGTGATGACAAATGACTCGCTCATGAACTGGATAAAAACCTGTTTCTTTGAAGCACCCATTACTTTTCGCATTCCTATTTCACCGCTTCGGCCAGCCGATTGAGCCGTAGCAAGATTGGTATAATTAGCACATGCGATAATCAAAATCAGTAAGGCAATTAATGCCAGCATGTAAACATTTTTGATGCTGCCATTTGGTTCAAATCCGGGAAGCGAAGAATATAAATGCACTTTCATTAAAGGTTCCAGGTGATACGTGAGGTAATCTTTTCCTTCTAAACCCGCTTCTTTTCTCACATCCCGTGTTTGCATATAATTGCTGATCTGCTTTTGCAGTGGAGCGATATCTTTTTTGTCACGTAATAGGAAATAAGTGACCCAGTTGGCTGTCCACCAGTCTTCCTGATTGACTCTGTTTCCAATATTAGCAAACTGCGTAACAAAATCAAATTTGATCTGAGAATTTTGAGGTGGGTCTTGACAAACAGCGGAAATCTGTAAATCTTTTCCCCCGATGATAAGCGTTTTTCCCAGGGCATTCCGATAGCTATCGGGATCATTTCCAAAATATTTTTTCGCCATGGATTTAGTGATTACCATTTTATCAGGTGCATCCAGTGCGGTAGTGGGGTTTCCTTCAATTATTTTAAAAGAAAAGATTTTGAAAAATGAGGTGTCGGCAAATAATAGGCGCGGTTCTTCGAAAGTTTTGTTGCCACTTTTCACCACGCCATGGGTGATGTATGTTCTCGTATAATTTTCTATAGAGGGGAAAGTCCTCTCAAATTGTGGCCCGGGTTTGGTGCCGGTCGTTGCTGTTTTATTTAAAGTACCCGCCTGACTGTATTCCATGGTGGCACGTACAATCCTGGACGCATTTACATTAAACTTATCGTAGCTTAATTCATTGGATATATAAATTCCAATTAATAGGCAGGAAGCCAGGCCAATGGCTAACCCAAAAATATTGATTGCGGAATACAATTTATTTTTACGAAGATTCCGAAAGGCAGTTTTTAAATAATTTCTAAACATGGTTTGGTTTTTAAGTTGTAGGCATTAGGTCATGCTAAAAGCTAATAGCTAATAGCTTTTTCATTCCGATCGCAAAGACTCTACCGGGTTGGCCATTGCTGCTCTTCCTGTTCTAATCCATAATATCACCATTGCAATGGAAAGCATAATGAGACCGCTTATTGCAAAAACCCACCAGCTTAGTGCCGCGTGATAGGCGAAATCCTGTAGCCAGTTGTGTGTTAACCACCAGGCTACCGGGAAAGCAATAGCCAGGGCAACCAACAAAAGTTTTATAAAATCTTTTGACAGCAGTGCAATGATCTGAGCAGCTGAGGCACCCAATACTTTTCGCACTCCAATTTCTTTTACCCGGCTGTTAGACATAAATATTACCAAACCCAGCAAGCCTAAGCAACTGATAAAAATGGCTACACCTGAAGACCAGGTCAGTAACTGCGATAGCTGCTGATCTGATTTATAAAATTCTTTGATTTGGCTATCTAAAAATTTATAATCAAACTCTTCATTGGGAAGCACATTCTTCCATTTCGACTGTATTTCTGCAATCGTAGCCTTCCACGTATCCGGATTAGGTCGTAAGGCCACATTCATCATACCAGCACGTTTTTGATTGGCAAAATAAATTAGTGGATGAATCGGGGTCCTCATTGAAGCCTGATTAAAATCAACCATAACACCTACTATAGGCAAAGAGTTATTATTCATCTTTATGAGATGCCCGATAGCATTTGCGGGCTGGTTAAATCCCAGTTGTTTGGCAAATGTTTCATTGATCAGTAATTCATTTGCGGTATCGGAAGCCAGAATATTTCTCCCTGCCAGCAACTTAATACCATATACTCCCAGATAGGCAGTGTCACCATTTCTTGAATCTACATCATATTTCACGTCATTTCCTTTTTCATTGTATGAAACTCCATTGGTCATCCAACCGTTAAAAGCAGGTGCCGCATTTGCAAGGCTTACCTCCTGGATTCCCGGGATCTGACGTAATTGATCCCTTAGGTAAATATTTTTTGTATTAACTTCTGGTGAAAAAAAACTAAAAGGCACATGAAAGTTGATGATCGCATCTTTCTTAAAACCCATATCCTTTTGAAGTGAATAATGAATTTGCTTATTTACTACTACCATCCCAATAATAAAGACCTGGGCTATTACAAACTGAAAAACAATCAATGACTTCCGAAGCCAGGCAGCCCGTGTGGTACCCGAGTTGGTAACCACCTGGTTTTTCAAGACATGAACCGGTTTAAACTTTGCCAGAATAAATGCCGTGTACAATCCTGCCAAAAGACTGACTGCAAAAATCAACAACATTAAGAACCCGTAAACAGAAGGATTTAGGCCGAAATAACTAAAATGCAGCCCTTCAGGAATAAATCCGGAAAAGGCTTTTAATAATAAGGGCGTAATTAGTAAAGACAGAATAGTAGTAAAAAAAGTAAGTACAAATGTTTCTGTCAGAAATTGAAACACCAATTGTTTTTTACTACTCCCCAGTGTTTTCCTGATTCCAATTTCTTTGGCGCGGTTGGCGGCCTGGGCTGTAGATAGGTTAATAAAATTAATGGCACCTAATAACAATAGAAAAATGGCCAGAAGCACGAGATTTCTTAACACGGTGATATCAGTGGGGCCATAAAAATCAGTATTGAAATGAACATCGTTTAATGGTTGAAGGTGAAGTGTTTTCTCATACCCTTCATCTTCCTGATCTCTTTCTTTAATAATAGAAGCAAGCTGATTGTTGATTTGAGCCGGATTTACCCCCGAATGAAGTTTCAATAATAATCGCGTAGAACCATTGATACTTCCCCAGTCATCCCAGCCAAATTGGCTTTTCATGTGGTTTGCTGTTATGGTAGAAAGAGAAATAAAGGAAGTAAATTTAAAATCACTATTGGCAACCAACTCCTTAACAATGCCCTTAATTGTAGTATGGATTGAGTCATTGACTATAACTGTCTTTCCAATAATATCGGGAATTGGAATTTTAGGGAAATATAACTTTGCTTGTTTTTCGCTGATCACCAGGCTATACGGATCTTTCAAAGATGAGGCATTTCCAGCGATCCATTGATGGGGCAAAAGCGTAAAATAATTTTTATCAACAAAAACAAACCCCTCTTGTTTCTTGAACGATGTAGGCGTTTCCTGGTTTCCCTGTGGAATTGTGACCTTAGTTTCACCATCGCTTATACCAAACATAGGTACAACCGCTTCGACTCCCGACACATTCTGGG
Source organism: Ginsengibacter sp. (assembly GCA_039937655.1). Classification (GTDB taxonomy): domain Bacteria; phylum Bacteroidota; class Bacteroidia; order Chitinophagales; family Chitinophagaceae; genus Ginsengibacter. The sequence goes on along the minus strand of JBDTGA010000100.1, from coordinate 20,001 downwards.
CCAAAGCAATATGCAGTGGTGCAGGGACACCCGGGTTTTTCCAGTTAGCCCCTTCGGATACCACGCGGTAAATTCTGTCTCTTCCGGGTTCAAACTTGTCAAAACTATAATCATACTGAATCACCAAAAAAATAACAAGTGCGGCACTGATACCGATGGCTAAGCCAAACACATTGATGGTTGTGGTTAGTTTGTTCTTCGTGAAATTTCTAATTGCTGTTTTAAAATAGTTTTTAATCATTTAATGTTACTTTTCTTTAATAAAATTTATTTATCTTTTTTATGTCAAATTGTTTTATAATTAAATAAAATCATTCGCATGTCAAACCCTCCATCCTGAAATGACTTCGGAATTTCGTTTATACTTACTCTGAGCGTAGAGACTCAACCGGATTGGCCACCGCTGCTTTTATCGCCTGGAAACTTATTGTAATTATTGTAATAAGAATAGCCACCAATGCAGATAGCACAAAAACACCTGCTCCAATATTGATTCGATAATTATAATTCATTAACCATCCATGTAAAAAATAATAAGCAACTGGGGATGCTATTAAGCAACTTAGAAAAACAAGCACGATAAAATCTTTTGATAACAACATCCAAACTTGCGAAACAGAAGCGCCTAATACTTTCCGTATTCCAATTTCTTTTTTGCGCTGCTCTGCAATATAAGCAGCTAACCCAAACAGCCCTAAGCAGGAAATAAAAATGGCCAACCCTGCAAACAGACCGGATAGTTTTCCAATTAGTGTTTCCAATTTAAATTTTGCTGCATAAGTTTCATCAACAAAGGAATAGTCATAAGGAAAAGCAGGAGAATATTTATTAAAGATGGAAGTTAGTTGGGTGATGGCATCTCCAGTTTTTATATTTGGTGAAAGCTTATACAACATAAAGCCCTGGCGCTCAGTAGTGCAAAAGAACATAGTAGGATCAGGAGATTTAAATGGAGAGGTCATCAATGCATCTTTTACAACACCTGCAATTGTATATTCATGATCATCCCATTTTATTTTTTGATTCACCGGCTTTTTAAGGCGGAGTCGCTCGATTCCAGTTTCATTGAGAATGACACTGGTAGAATCATAATTGCCGGAAAAATCTCTTCCTTCTTTGAAAGTCATTCCAACCGTTTTAAAGTAATCTTCTGACACAAAAACACATCCCATCTCTACCGTTTCTCCGGCATTTTTCCCTGGCCAGTAATCAATGTCAGTATGCCAGTTTACACCTGTTGCCGGACTTGACGCTGTTGCTACAGATTCGACAATGCCTTTTTGTATCAATTCATTTTTAAGTGCTGTATAATTTTTAGTAAGATCATCATTCATGTTTGTTGACATCAACTTGTTTAAATTATAACCGGTGGGTCTGTCTTTTGCATAATTTACCTGTTGATAAATGATGATAGTACTTATGATCAATGCGATGGAACAACTGAATTGTGCTATCACCAAAATCCTTCTTGAAAGTGATGAAGATTTTCCTGTTGTGTGGGTCCCTTTCAAAACTTTTACAGCATTAAATGATGAAAGATAAAAAGCTGGCCTGCTGCCTGCAAGCAAAGCTGTAATAATTACGCATCCAATCATTAATAACCAGAAATATCCATTTGAAAAAGGTATAGTGATATGCGTTTCTGTAAGCAAATTAAAGGCCGGTAATGCCAGGTAAACAAAAATTAAAGAAAAAATAAAGGCGATAAGAGTGAGTAAAAATGCCTCGGAAAGGAATTGAATTACCAGGTCTTTTCGATGTGAACCAATTGCTTTTCTAACACCAACTTCTTTGGCTCTTTTCTCTGAACGGGCCGTGGTGAGATTAATGAAATTGATACAGGCGATTATTAAAACTAATAAGCCAATGAGTGAAAACATATTTACATATTCTAAAAAACCGGCAGTGTCTTTTCCGTTTATATACTTTGAATACAAATGCCACCGCTCCATAGGCTGTAGCGTTACGTAAGAACTCATCGCATTAATATTCTCTGTCTGAGAATGTGTAATGTTTCTTATTTTCGGAGCTACTTGGGCATAGGAAATTCCCGCTTTTAGCTTCACAAAAATCTGGAGATTGTTATTGCCGAAAGATCTTTCACCATCAATTTTTCTTTGCGGATTTACCTGGTACATATAGGTAGCCGGAACAATAAATTTGAATTGCAAAGTCGAGTTGTTGGGTACATCTTTTATAATGCCCGTTACTTTTAAATCATTGACATTATCAAAACGAACCATTCTATTGATCGGATCTTCATTACCAAAAAGCGCTTTTGCGGCAGATTGTGTAAGTACAATTGAGTAAGCATCTTTAAAAACGGAGTTTGCATTCCCTTGCAGGAATGGATGTTGAAATATTTTAAAAAAATCAGTACCCGCAATTGTGCCTTCAATAAATAATTTTTTATCTCCAACCATTAAACCATGCTGACTAATCCAATCAGATTCAGCTACGTATTGAATTTCGGGTATTTCATTTCGAAGTGCTTCAGCGAGTTTTAAAGAGGTTGATTGAAAAGTAAGCGTATCGCCATTGCTATCAAAGTTGCGTTGTACTCGATATACCGATTGGTACTCCGGAAGAAACTTATCATAAGAATATTGATTGTACACCCAAAGCCCTATCAATAAGGCGACTGCCATGCCTATGGCGAGACCTAAAATATTTAAGGAGCTATAACCCAAAGTTCTTGTAATGTTCCGCCATGCGGTTTTGAAATAATTTCTAAACATAAAAGATGATTTCTGATGTATGATTTATTGATGTCTGATTTATACATTTATTCCCGGTAACTAATTGAATTGTTTAAATGGCTTGCTACCGTCAGGCAGTTATGCGACTAATTGTGCATTTCATAATTTGTTATTCACTTTTCAAGAGTAAACCAATAAATAAACTGAATTTTCATTTTCACGCTATTTCATTTTGACATTTGTATCATTCCGTTTTCCTCATTAGCACATTATTCACTTCTCAAACTATCAACCGGATTGGCCACTGCCGCTTTTACAGACTGATAGCCTACTGTAATTCCCGCGATAAAGAGGCTAAGCAAAAAAGCAATTAAAAAATAGCTAACATGTATCTCAATACGATTTGCAAAAGATTGCAACCATGCATTCATAGCGAGGTAAGCCAATGGAGCCGCTATGACAAAGGCGATAGCGATCAGCCAAATAAATTCTTTTGAAAAAAGAAAAACGATACCTTTTACTGAAGCGCCAAGCACTTTACGGATCCCGATTTCTTTTTGTCGCTGTAATGCAAGAAAAGCAACAAGGCCGTACAAACCCATGCAACCAATAAAGATAGAAAGCAATACAAAAAAATTAAAGCCTTTATACATAATATCCTGGATCAAATAGAATGCTTTATGTTTTATGTATCCCTTTAGTGTCATTGCACTAAAAATATTATCAGGGTACAATGATTCCCAACTTTTTTTAATGGATGCAATTGTACCGGCATTACTCGTTGTATTCATTTCAATACTTGCCATAGCCACCCAGTTCGTACAATTGAACATCAAAACAGGGGTATTTTCCTGTTGAAGAGAAGCATTATCAAAATTGGCCGTTACTCCCACGATGGTGGCATGCTTTTTATCATCTACAAGTATTGTTTTACCCAAAGCGTCGTTAGGATTTTGAAATCCTAATGATTTAATTGCAATTTCATTTACAATAATATTATAGTTGGATAGCGAGTCACTTAGAAAAACTTTATCTGTTTGCTGAAGATTCCTTCCGGCAACTAATTTGATATTGAAGGTTGGAAGGTAATGTTCATCAACAAATTTTCGTTCTATAGATATGTTATCCTTGGCCGGGGAAGAAGGCAGTCTAATCTCGGTGGACGAAGTGATTGCAGAAGTTGGCGGACCAGAACTAAAAGTAATATTCTTTACTCCTGCGAGAGCCATTACCTGGTTTCTGAATACATCTATTTTCCTTTGATCATTAGATGGTATTTCTACGGTTTCAATTCCCGTTTTGCGATAACCCAGATCTTTGTTATAGAAATATTTTATTTGCGAAGCAACAACAATTGTACAAATGATCATTAACTGAGTGATTAAAAACTGCGTAACTACCAAGCCCTTTCGCAATGAAAAGCGATTGGCAAATCCTGCGTTTTTGGCTTTGATCTTATTTTTTAAAGCTTCTATCGGTTTGTATCCGGCCAATATTTTGGCAGGGTAAAAACCTGCCAGAATAGTAATGATTAATGCGAGAGCAGTTAGAAAGAAAAAAATAGTATAGTCAAAATGCAAATCAAACACAATAATGAAAGCAAGATATTGATTGATTGCGTTTAAAGACCAGCTTGATAAGGCCACTGCTATAACAGTAGCAATAGCTACCAGTAAAAATGTTTCGCACATAAAGCCAAGAATCAATTGCCATTTGCGGCTTCCCAATGTCTTACGAATTCCTATTTCTTTTGCTCGATTTAATGACTGAGCGGTTGCGAGGTTAATAAAATTGACACAGGATGTCAGCAATATAATTACTGCCATTGCTATGAAAGCAATTAATAAAATAGCAGGTGTGGCATATAAAGTGCCTCCATAGCTCGTATCAGTATGTACTTTTTCTAACGGTTGGGCGAGATAAGTTTCTTGTGCGGCGGATTCTTTATCGAGGTATTTATTTTTGAATGCAATTAAGTTTTTATCAAATTGCTGAGGAGAAAAGCCTTTGGGCAGCGTAACGAAAGTGCAACTATGACCATAATTTTCCCGCCAGTCATGAACTCCTTTCTCATTTTCACTTGCATAAACTGCAAAGGGAAGCATCATGTTGCAGGCTACATTACTGTTGCTCGGCATATTCTTCATGATAGCAGAAATACGATATGGATTTTTATTAACGATAATTGTTTTCCCTATAAGCGCATTGTAATTGGAATGAAAATCATTTCCGAAATATTTATCAGCCAGGTCTTTTGAGAGAATTACTTCATTAAGGTTTGAAAGTAAATTATGAATATTACCTGCCAGTAAAGAGATATCAAAAGTTTTAAAAAATTCGGGATCTGTATAGGTCAATTGCTTTTCTTCAAATAGTTTCCGCGAACCATTCTTGCCTGGTATTTCAATAATGGCATTAATCTTTGAAAATACCTGCGTTACAGTTTCCAGGTTTGGAAAATCATTGCGTAGAGCTGGCGCCAGTGCAAAAGTGGACGAACCTACATAATCCGTGCCCCGCGCGGTTTTATCTTCAAAAACAATCCTGTAAATGCGATCTGCTTTTGAGTTAAAATTATCAAATGTAGTTTCATGTTTTACAAGAACATACACCACAATACAACAGGCAATGCTTACTGCAAGCCCTGTAATATTGATGATTGAATTTAATTTATTCCGCCAAAGATTGCGGAAGGTAGTTTTAAAATAATTGATAAACATTGTCTGAACTTTTCTTTTAGTTTGAACTTTTTCCCGATAGCTATCAGGATTGATTAAATAATTTTATGATTACTTCTTTGAATCATCTTTTTTAGAATCTCTTTCCGATTTTAATTGAATACAGTTTATTAAAAAAGTCTCTAAAGCCCCTCCTTTGGAGGGGTTTGGGGAGGCCTTACTCACTTCTCAAACTCTCTACAGGATTCGCCACTGCTGCTTTTATCGCCTGGAAACTAACTGTGATCAATGCAATCAAAATAGCGGTAACTCCGGCAATTAAAAATACCCACCAACTAATATGAATTCTGTAGGCAAAACTTTGTAACCATTTGTTCATTGCCCACCAGCCAACCGGAAATGCAATAAGCGCTGCAATCAATACTAATTTTAAGAAATCTTTTGAAAGCATGGCCCACACATCAGAAACGGATGCGCCTAACACTTTCCTGATACCAATCTCTTTGGTGCGTTGCTCTGCGGCATAAGTGATCAATCCAAAAAGGCCAAGGCATGCTATCAATATGGCAAGAATAGAAAAGGTCATAGAAAGGCCACCCATTTTTTGCTCTGCTTTGTAGCTGTTATTAAAATCTTCATCCATAAATGAATATTGAAATGGCAGCTCCGGAGCAAGTTTTTTATAAATCTGTTTTATGGATATTAAACTTTTATCAATATTTGCGGTATTAACTCGGAAAGCCACGCTGCCATTTTGCGGCTTTAATAAAAGGACCAATGGACTAATATCATCGTGTAGTGAATTAAAATTAAAGTTCTTTACTACCCCGATGATGTGGTAGGTTGTCAAATCAAGTTTGGGAAAATCATCCAGGTAATAAAGTGGCCTGTTCAATGGATTCTTATCATTAAGAAGATTGGCAAAAGCCTGGTTAATAATAATGCCGGAAGAGTCCGTCGGAAAATCAGCAGAAAAATTTCTGCCTTCAATCATTTTCATATCCAGCGTAGGAATATAATTCGCATCTACCCTCCAGATTTGTGTGCTGATAGCCTTTGCGAGGTCAGAAGATTTTTCGGGGAAGATAGGGCTGTCACTTCTCCATCCTGCTGTTGGTAAAAAACCTGTTATCGTTCCATTTTTTACACCATTTAATTTAAGCACTTCATCCCTGAACGTCTTTGTTTTTTGCCCAAGATTAAAAGTATTTTTAACTACCAATACCTGTTGACGATCAAAACCAACATCCTTCGTTTGAATAAAATTTAATTGCCTGAAAATAACAATGGTACCAATGATCAGAAAGATAGAAATCGCAAACTGAAAAACAACCAACCCACTTCTAAGCCAACCTGTTTTAAAATTACCTGCTACTTTACCTTTCAGTACTTCCACAGGCTTGAAGGAAGATAAATAAAAGGAAGGATACAGTCCTGCCAGGATACCCACTACGGCTACAAGAATAACTAAATAGGCCATTAGCCAGGGAGAAAGCAGATCTCCCAGTAGCAGATCTTTTCCACTTAATTCATTAAAATAAGGCAATAGCAATACTGCAATTATGATTGCAAAAACCATCGCAATAAAACTCACTAAAAGAGATTCCGACAGAAATTGAAAAATTAAATTCTTTCTCATGGAACCCAATACTTTACGCACTCCCACTTCTTTGGCGCGTCCGGCAGAGCGCGCTGTGGAAAGGTTCATGAAATTCACGCAGGCGATGATCAGGATAAATAAAGCAATCAGGGAGAAAATAGTCACAAATTGAATATTGCCGTTTGCTTCCAATTCCTGGGTCTTTTGTGAATAAAGATGGATACGTTTTAATGGCATCAAATTATAACATAAATAACTTCCCTGTTTTTCAAATTCACTGTAATCCGGCCCCAAAGTTTTCAACATAGGAACCACATGCTTCGTCACCACGTCTTCCAATTGAGCATTCAATTTTGCAGTATCAGCCGACTTATCCAATAAAATGTAGGTATTAAAATTATTGCCTAACCATTGATTTGTTTCATTTGAAGAAAGCAGACCATACATCGGAATAAAAAAATCATAATGAAAATGGGATTCCTTTGGAACATCTTTTATGATTCCGGTAACCTTATAAAGAGTGGTATCATCAATAGTCATGGTCTGACCCACGACACTGTTGAAATCCTTTCCTGAAAAATATTTTTTGGCCATACTCTCCGTTATAACAACAGAGCGTGGATTAACAAGGGCAGTTTTCGGATCTCCGGAAAGCATTGGTAATGTAAATACATCAAACAAGGTAGAATCGGTTAATATCACCCTATCTTCCTGGATATTTTGTTCGTCTTTTTTTACAAGTATTCCACCATGATTTATAAAGCGGACAAATTGCTTTACCTGCGGATATTCACTTTTTAAGGCAGGCCCCAAAGGATCGGGTGATTGAGCAGTAACGATGTGTGTGCCTCCAAATTTTATATCCGTATCAACCCGATAGATTTGATCCATTTTCTCATTGTAATGATCATAACTAAATTCATTCACAACAAATAAAAGGATGAGTAGGCAGGAAGCCAATCCACATGCGAGACCGATAATATTGATAGCAGAAAAGCCTTTACTTTTGGAGAGATTTCGGATGGCGGTTTTAAAATAATTTTTAAACATGGTGAAGTCAGTTTTTACGAATGTTCTTTATAAAAAGCTCAAAAAACCAAGCCAGATAATTTTATATTGATTTTCAGTATTTTAAAACTATAAAAAAAACATAACTGTACGATTTTGATACAGTTGGTGTGTCAGTTTGATACAATAAAAAATCAACAGAATATTTTCCGGTTATACAATACCGGGAACTGGTGATTTTCTTCCCGACAGTAAAGGAACAAATAGGTTGGATTTTCATTTTCTCATTTGCATTACTATCGAGACGCAATGTCTTATCTGGATCGAGACACAATGCATTGCGTCTCTACTCTGAACGAAGAGACTCTACCGGATTAGCCAGTGCAGCCTTTATAGCCTGGAAGCTAACTGTGATTAAAGCGATCAGAATCGCAACAAAACCTGAAATAAAAAATATCCACCAACTTATATGAATGCGGTATGCAAAACTTTGTAACCATTTATTCATAGCCCACCAGCCAACCGGGAAAGCAATGAGAGATGCAATCGATACTAATTTTAAAAAATCTTTTGAAAGCATTTTAGTTATGGAAGTAACACTCGCACCTAGTACTTTGCGGATACCTATTTCTTTAGTACGTTGTTGTGCAGTAAAAGTTACCAATCCAAACAATCCAAGGCAGGCAACGAATATGGTTAGTAATGCAAAAATATTAAGTATCGTTCCTGTATTTTGTTCTGCAGTATAAGTTTTATTGTACAGATCATCCATAAAAGTAAATTTGAAAGGCTCGCCTGTATTGAATTGGCCCCATTTCGATTTCATAGAAGCAACTAATCCTTTAATATCTGCTGTTTTTACTTTAAATATCAGGCCCCAATCAGGATCCAGTGTCATCAGCAAAGGTGTGATAGGCTCATGCAACGATTGAAAATTAAAATCTTTCACCACACCAATCACATGAAAAGACACATCGTTTCCTCGGTTACTATTTTGGCGTACAACTGTTTGTCCTACTGCAGTCAGATCGTTCCAACCGAAAGCTTTTGCCGCACTTTCATTAATGATCATCGCCGTAGAGTCGGTGGCGAAATCTTTAGAAAAATTTCTGCCATTGACCATCTTCATTTCAAAAGTAGGAATGTAATTTTCATCTACATGGTATTCCTGCGTTCTCATAATTTCATTATCGTGACCCAGCGGATAAGCCAGAGCATTACTTCCGCTGCTAGGCCCCGCAGGTTTGTAAGATGAAACAGTAGCATTTACAACACGGGGATCATTTAATAATTCCTGTTTATACACTTCTTCATTTTTGCCTAATGCATAAGAGTTAGGGATAGTAAGCAATTGCTCTTTATTGTAACCTAGATTTCTATTTTGAATAAATTTCATTTGTTGCCATACCACAATCGTTACTATTATCAACCCGACCGAAATAAAAAACTGGAAGACAACGAGGCTGCTTCGTAATCCAAAACTTTTACTGCCCGTAGTAAACTTGCCTTTTAATACTTCAATCGGTTTGAATGAAGAAAGATAAAAAGCAGGGTATAGTCCGGCGATAAAGCTTACCAACAAACCAAGCCCGATAAACGCTAAAATAATTTTTAAACTAAAATCAAAATATAAATCCTGTCCTGAAATACTATTGAAAACCGGCAAAGCAAGTTTCACTAAAACACTTGAAATAAGCAACGCGATAAAAACCAATAATCCTGATTCGATTAAAAATTGTTTGATTAGTTGGATTTTTCCTGAACCAATTACTTTACGTACGCCCACTTCTTTAGCCCTTTGAGAAGCACTTGCAGTAGAGAGATTTATAAAATTAATACAGGCGATCAACAACATAAAAATAGCGATAGCCCCGAATATGTAAACATACATGGCATTACCCGCCGGACTTAATTCATAATTGGCATGTGAATACAAGTGGATAGAGGTTAATGGTTGCAGAGCAAATCCTAAATGATTTCCTTTTGTGATGAATTGCTTCAGGCTGATACCCATATTTTGCTGTATCTGCGGACCCATATATTTTTCTACCATGCCGGGTAACTTGGACGCTAACTTTTTATAATCAGTTCCTTTTTTCAACAACAGGTAAGTGAAATAATTAGAGCCCATCCATGAATTAGATTTGGCATCATCCAGGCTCAACATCGAAGCAAACAAATCAAAATGAAAATGTGAATTGGCAGGTACTTTATCAATTACGCCGGTTACTTTAAATGAGGCATTCTTGTCATCAGGGAAGTTTAAAGTTTTACCAATCGGATCTTCATCACCGAAATATTTTTTTGCAATTGCTTTAGAAATAATAACTGTGTTCGGTTGTTGTAAGGCAGTTTTTGCATCGCCTTCAAAAAGTAGCAATGTGAAAATGTTGAAAAAATTTGGATCCACAAAAGCCATTTTATCATCTTTAAAACTCTTGTTTTTATAAGTAATTTTTGGAGTACCTGCAACCTGAAGACGTGTGGCGTCTTGTACTTCAGGATAATCATTTTTCATTGCCTGTGCAACAGGTGGCATCACATTGGCTTCAAAAATTTTACCACCGTTAATGTCTGCTTTGAAAACAATGCGAACAATCCTGTCTGCGTTTTTATTAAACCGGTCAAAGCTCAATTCATTCTGCACATACATCATTATGATAAAGCAAACGGCAATCCCGATTGATAGTCCTGCAATGTTGATGAATGAAAAGGTTTTATGCTTCATCAGGTTGCGAAACGCGGTTTTGAAATAGTTTTTTATCATAATGTTTTTTTTGTAGAGACGTGATACATCGCGTCTCTGCCATAATCATCGCGATTAAATTCATTTTCCCCAATGATCATAATCCCATGAAAATGATTGGGCATCACCACAAATTCGCCCAATTCTAAATTCATATCCGTTCTTATATCCGGTGATTTAATCCATTCGGATTGAACAAAAAAGCCTAAGTCATTTAATACCATTTCATTATTGAATATTTCTCCAAAATAATGTTGACGGTTTTTAATACAGATGGTAATAAAATACAAACCTGGTGAACCGTAATTCCAATTTTGCAACCGTACTGATGGTATGCGGTATTTGTTTTGAAATTTATCCATCGGGGTTAATTTTTAATGGTTTTACACCAATATATTTTCCGTAACCGTTTGCCCATCCAGCATTCTGATGATCCGGTGACTGAATCTTGCATCATGCTCGCTATGTGTCACCATAACGATGGTGGTTCCCTGTTCATTCAATTCTGTCAACATTTGCATTACCTCATTGCCATTGGAGGAATCAAGGTTACCGGTAGGTTCATCCGCAAGGATTAATTTAGGATTATTCACCACAGCTCTTGCGACGGCAACACGTTGTTGCTGACCACCCGATAATTGTTGAGGGTAGTGGCTTTTCCTGTGCATAATTTGTACTTTGTCCAACACGGCTTCTACACGTTTTTTTCTTTCATCACTTTTTACGCCGAGATAAATCAGGGGTAATTCCACATTTTCAAAAACCGTTAGTTCATCAATCAAGTTGAAACTTTGAAATACGAATCCGATGTTTTTCTTTCGCAAATCGGCTCTTTTCCTTTCATTGAAATGAGCTACTTCAATTCCATTAAATAAAAAACTTCCGCTATCGGGATCATCCAGTAAACCGAGGATATTAAGAAGTGTAGATTTGCCACATCCGGATGGCCCCATTACGGCTACGAATTCCCCATCATTTACATGGAAAGAAAGTTTGTTGAGCGCTACCGTTTCCACTTCTTCTGTACGGTAGATTTTTTCCAGATCTTTAATTTTTATCATTTTTTTTTATTTAGGTATGAGGTTTTAGGTTTTGGGTATCAGGTGTTAATCATTGATATTATTAGATAATTATAAAAAATGGGTAATAGGGAATTATTTCATCATCATAATAATTTATTTCGTCCGGAATTTTTTGTGAGGTGCATTGGAATTTGCAATTCGTTTTTTCCCCTTTTAAATAATTATGGTTGGCACCCAATAAAAAGATTAGGATTGAAAAGCTTGCAATTTTTTTTGTAAATGAGATTTTAAACATAATTTGAATTGATATATTAGGTATCAGGTGTTAGGTATTGGGTTTATCTTATTAATTTTTTTAACATTTTAAAACAATTTATCATGAGAAATTTTGCGATTTATCTATTTGGTCAAAAAATCATTTATTAACATTAAACATTTATTCTTCAACTAAAAATTATCCAAAAGAGGAGTTTTTGGTCTAATATCTCAAATGCGTAGATCATTCTCTTCAATACCAACAAACATTGCTGAAGGCTGCGGCAGAAACACTAACCCTGATTTCAAGCGCTTTCTCACAATAGCGGCGGGTTCTGTATCTGAATTGGTATATCAATTAATTCTTTCTAAAGATTTAAAACTGATTTCCGATATAAAATATAAAGAACTTGAGAAAGAAGTTACAGAAATAAGGAAAATGATTTATGCATTTATAAAAAACGTTCCCTAATGATCATCCTTCATTTTTTCCAGACCTGACACCTTATCTATCCCCCTTCAACACCAACTCCTGCATATCTCCATAATTCTCATAGCTGCTGGTTACTACTTTATCTCCCGGTTTTAAACCGCTTAACACCTCATAATAATCCGGGTTTTGGCGGCCAAGTTGAATATCAGTTTTATAGGCTTTTTTCCCATCAGCACTTACTTTAAATATCCAGTTACCGCCCGTTTGTTGATAGAATCCTCCTTTGGGTAAAAGCAAAGCTTGTGTTTCATCGCTCAATGCAAGACGTATTTGCAAAGTTTGTCCGCGACGGATTCCCTGAGGGGCATTACCTACGAATTCCATGTCCACCTGAAAACGGCCATTGGTAACCTGAGTATAAACTTTTTTTATCTCGAGTGTATAAGTTTTATTATTGAAATCAAATTCTCCTTTAAGGCCGATGAATATCCTGGAAATATAGTGTTCATCAATATCTACCCGCACTTTAAAACCACTCAACACATCTATCTGCCCTAATTGGTCTCCCTTATTTTTTGACTGTCCGATTTCTGCATCAAGAGAAGTCAACTGTCCATCAATAGGAGCACGTACGATCAGGTCGCCCACTTTTTGTTTCATTACATTCAGCGCATTTTGTGAGCCCTCAAATAGTTGCCTGGCCTGTATTACCTGTTGTTCGTTGGAGGAGGAATCCTGTTGTAATATTTTATTGGTAAGCTGGCTTTTCTGCTGGTAATAATTGTAATCATTTTGTGCTTTCTGAAATTCTTGTGAACCAATTGCTTTTTGTTCATACAAATGTTTATCTAATTTATAAACGCGTTCTGCTTCTTTTAACTGGCTTTCCACATCGGTCATCTGGTTAAGTTTACTAACCGTATTCTGTTGCGCAGCATTTTTTGAGATCTGCATTTGAGTCAATAAATTATAAACATTGGTTTGTTGTGTAACGAGGCCTAATTGTAAATCGGTATTGGATAATCTTAATATGGGCTGGCCTTTTTTCATCATTGCACCGTCATCCACGTATTTTTCTTCCACACGGCCACCTTCTACAGCATCAAGATAAATCGTAGTGAGTGGGAGCACAACCCCATTCACCGGGATAAATTCCTGAAAAGTTCCCTTTTTAATTTCGCTCACGGTGATACGATCGGTGTCCACATTCAATTTACTTTTTCCGGTAGTGAAATAATAGCTCGCTGCTATCAATGCTACTACTGCAACGATTCCGCCAATCGTAAGAAGCCTTTTGATTGACCATTTCTTTTTTTCAATTACTCTGTCCATATTATTTTTTTAAACGTTATCCCTTTTTTACAGGATAAAAAATACAATGTTGCTGCTATAAAATACATAAAGCCATGCCATGATATATCTCCTTGTTTTTCAATAAATTAGAAAACAAAATTATTCAAAAGTGTTCGCTTTTGATACAGTAGCCGTTCATTTTTGATACAAGTGCTTATAGGTTGTGAACTGTGTGCCTTTGAAGAAAATAAAGGAGGTATCAACAAAGAGGTTTATAATGTTTCTTTGGATAGGTTCCAATCTTTTTGTTTTAATAATGCCGGAAACTAAAAGTATTTTTTCTCCTGCGGAAAATGTCCCATAATTGCGCTGCCGTAAAAAATGTTTTCTTTTTTTTGAAATCGGATGATATGGTCTCTTTTACTTCCATTGCCAATTTTTTGATTTCATCTTTTGACAAAGATTCCAACAGGTTGTTTGATTGAAATTTCATAAAGTAATTTTTTTAATTTTAATTGTAAAGGTCTAAATGCCTGATATGGCTGCCATCTTCATTTTGTTACAGTTTTGTTTCATGATTCTATTTAAAATTGAGAGCTGTTTTTATTTTTTGTTCATCGCCTTACTGATACAACGGTGTGCCAAAATGTAAATCCTTGTTTTTCAACGTGATTTTAATTTTGCTTCAATAACAGTGTACGCTTATGATACACTCTGTATCCGATTTTAGAACAGATGGTTCTATGAAAAAAATATTTTAAAATCATTCTGCTAAAAATATTTTTAAATACGGTAATCTTGCAGTAAGCTATGAGCAATGGGCCGTGAGCAAGACAATAAAATAGACGTGAACTATACAGAAAGTAGATACCTAATATAACATGTAAGGGTAAACGATATTTTTGTTTAAATTTATTTTTATAAAAATGGAATGATAAATCAATGAATGTAAAAAATGCAACCATATTAATTATTGATGATGATACAGATATTTTAACAGCTGTGAAGTTGTTGTTAAAAACGGAAGTGAAAGAAGTTGTCACCGAAAAGAATCCTGAAAACATTCGTTCACTTTTGGTAAAGCAGTCTTTTGACCTCATCCTGCTGGATATGAATTTCAACAGTTCCATCAATACCGGGAATGAAGGAATTTTCTGGTTAAAGAAGATCAGGGAATTTGGCTCGAATGCAGATGTGATCATGATTACAGCCTATGGCGATATAGACCTTGCCGTACGTTCACTTAAAGAGAGTGCCACCGATTTTATGGTAAAGCCCTGGCACAATGAAAAGTTACTTGATACCGTATTACGGACCTTGAGAGGAAAAGGCAAAATGCCCTCTCTCAATCCTGATAAGGATTCTTCCGTAATAGGAAAAGAGTTGATCGGAGATTCGGAAGTGATGAAAGAAATTTTTTTTAAAATTGAAAAAATCGCACCGACTGACGCAAATATTTTGATCCTTGGTGAAAATGGTACCGGTAAAGACCTGATCGCCAAAGCGATTCATCAAAATTCATTCAGAGCGCAGGAACCTTTTATAAAGGTGGATGTGGGCGCATTAACAGAATCACTTTTTGAAAGTGAATTGTTCGGGCACAAAAAGGGAGCTTTCACCGGTGCTGTTGAAGACAGAGAAGGCCGTTTTGAAGCAGCCAATGGCGGCACTTTATTTTTAGACGAAATAGGAAATATAAGCCTTCAACAACAATCCAAATTATTGAGTGTATTGCAAAACCGACAGGTAACGAGGCTGGGAAGTAATGTACCTGTGAATATTGATATAAGGCTGGTATGCGCTACCAACCTGCCTTTGACAGAACTTGCCAATGAAAACCGTTTCCGAAAAGACCTGATCTATCGTATCAATACGGTTGAAATTATAGTACCCCCGCTGCGAAAGAGGGGAGAAGATATCGTTTTGCTGGCCGATCATTTTGCAAAGGTTTATTCAAAAAAATATCTGAAGCTCAATCTTGAAGTTGATACAAAAGCCATGGAAAAACTAAAGCAATATCATTTCCCGGGCAATGTGCGCGAACTCCAATATACAATAGAAAGAGCAGTGATCATGTCAGAAGGGCCGGTACTCTCCTCATCTGATCTCATCTTTTCACCCATTGAATCGGTTGCATCCAGAGAAGAGGAACCTAAGGATTTTAACTTAAGTTCAGTAGAGAAGAATACGATTTTGAGGGTGATTGAAAAACATCATGGCAATATAAGCAGGGCTGCAAAAGAGTTAGGGCTCACCCGTACTGCCTTGTACAGAAGATTGAGTAAGTATGATATTTAGGGTTGAGGTGTCACTTGTCAGTGATGAACTAAGGTATATGTAATAAGGTTTCAGCTATGTACATTGTAATCAATCATTGAAGATAGCTGTAGATTTCTTTATGAAGGATTAATATTGATAAATCATTTTTTAATTCCCTTTTAAGGTTGGAGGTGTTTATGATAAAACGAATAGAATTTAAAATCTTTCTAAGAGTAGTGTTACTGTTTACCATATTAATGGCTACTTCTTATGTATTGATCAAAGGGACTTATATATACCTTTTACTTCTGGCTCCTGTTGCCATTTATCAGTTGACGGAGCTCTACCGTTTTCAACGTAAGGCTCAGAGAGAACTGGATCAGTTTGCTGAAGCGGTTCGCTATCGGGATTTTTCGAGACACTTTGATGTAAAACATGCTCCTGCTGAGTTACAGCCTTTGAGAAAAGGATTAAATCAGATTAATACCACCTTTAAAGATATTAGTAAAGAAAAAGAAACTTCTCACCAATACCTGCAAAAAATATTGGAATTGGTAGATACCGGAATCCTTTCGTACGACATGGAAAATGGAGAAGTGATCTGGATGAACGAATCACTGAAAAGAATGTTGCAATTGCCTTATTTAAAAACGGTTTCTTCTTTAAACAAGCGTGATGAAGGCTTACACAATGATGTGGTATCGCTCAAGCCGGGAGAAGGGAAAATTGCAACAGTACACTTAGAGACCCGTTCATTTAAAGTATTGCTATCGGCTACCGCTTTTCAAACAGAAGGGAAAAAATTCATGCTCATTGCGTTTCAGAACATTAATGAAGCCCTTGATGAGACAGAATCCAGGGCATGGAAAAAGTTGCTGAGTGTCATGACACATGAAATCATGAATTCGGTAGCTCCGATCTCTTCACTGGCCGATACTTTGAAGAACAGGCTGGAGAAATCGTTACCTCATCTTGAGGATAGAGATGGTACTGTACACGATCTGGAACTGGGAATTGAAACCATTAAAAGACGAAGTGAAGGTTTATTAAAATTTGCAGAAACCTACCGTAATCTGAATAAGATCATCAAGCCCAATCTAAAAAAAATATATGTGCGTGATTTGTTTGAAAACCTGTATCAACTGATGGGGCCAACGCTGGACCAGCAACATATTGAGATGGAGGTTATATTGAAAGATACCGGGCTTACGATAGAAGTTGATCAGAGCCTGATAGAACAAGTGCTCATCAATCTTGTGGTCAATGCCAAAGAAGCTATGAAAGACAGAGAAAATCCTCGTATTGTATTATCCGCCTCCATCAGCAGCAATCAAAAAGTATTGATCAAAGTTTCTGATAATGGCGCCGGCATATCTGAAGATGTGCAGGAAAATATTTTCATTCCTTTTTTCAGTACCAAAAAAACAGGTAGTGGTATCGGGTTAAGTTTGTGCAAACAGATCATGATGCTACATAAAGGAAACATACAGGTACATTCCATACCTGGTACCGGCACTGCTTTTACCTTGCAGTTTTGATAAAGGAAATCAAGGTTTTTAAGTGTTATCTTTTAAAATCTATTTATTGATGAGGTTATTAGTTTGAAGCTGCCGAAAAATAGGAGCAGACAAGACTGATATACTATCAGAGAAAGCTTAGTTCTTCATTATATCTGTTGTATCATATCGGTAGCAATCGCAATATTCTTCGTCGCACAATAATCTTCTGAGCGTTTTATCTTTCAGTACATCTATATAGTCCATCGGCTTTTTATTTACATAAATAGTTCTGTAAACCATCCTTATCCCATGACTATAATCCACATACCAATTGATATGGCCGGTATATAAAGGTTGTATTGGATTCCCATCCGGTTTTTGCCAACCGTAGATGGCCACACGGTTTGGCTTAGTATCTCTCAAAAGTTTTTCGGTGATTACTACATCTTTTTTAATTCCTGCAATCAATCCTTTTCGTAATTTTCTTTGGCCTTCAATGATTAAATTATGTTGATACATCGTTACCGTACTGTCGCGGAAAGCATACATAGGGACAGGCTCTAATTTTACTTTTGCTGCTTTATAAATATCATTCGCGATTTTTCTGGTGGGCAAAAAACAACGCAGGCTGTCCGCGATTTTTTGTGCCGTCATTGGTGTGAGTGGAATTCTTGCAAAATCACCATTGGAGCCGATTGATAAATAATCAGGAGTTACAAAATAATAGGCATGAATCTTTTTACCATCATCCAAAGTAATGGATGTTTTAATTTTTATCATTTTTCTCAAAAAGGGAGGAATGTCTCCTTTTAAAATTTCATCTTTTGCCCGATCCTCTCTTTCCACGCGGCTTACAGCAAATACGCTTTTGTAAAATTCATTTCCACCTGAGGCATTCCTTTCCCTTTCAGGTAGAATAAGATGCTTCGAATTATTGCAGGAAAACAATACGAATGAGAGGATTAAGAAGAATGTGATTGATTTCATGGCCCAAAAGTTAAGTTAATTTAATTATTTGAGTTTATCTTCGCTAAAAATTTTTTGTATGAATTTACATGAATATCAGGCTAAGGAATTATTGAAGAGATACAATGTTCCGATACAGGAAGGAATAGCATGCAGCACAGTTACAGAGGCGGAAGATGCTTATCGTTTTATTAATAGTCAGTACGGGAGTAAGTTTGCTGTGATCAAAGCACAGATACATGCTGGCGGAAGAGGTAAAGGAACCATTCGTGGAACACAACAAAGAGGAGTTGCTGTTGCTAAAAATCTGGAAGATGTAAAAACCATAGCGCAAAACATTTTGGGCGGCACATTGGTTACCGTGCAAACAGGCCCCGCAGGAAAACTGGTAAATAAAATATTCGTAGCGCAAGATGTTTACTATGATGGAACAGAGCCGGTGAAAGAGTTTTATTTATCTATTTTGATGGATCGTTCCAAAGGGAAAAATGTGGTGATGTACAGTACTGAAGGTGGAATGAATATTGAAGATGTAGCACACAATACTCCGGATAAAATATTTAAAGAATGGGTACATCCCGGAAGTGGATTGCTTCCTTTTCAGGCGAGAAAGATCGCTTTCAGTCTCGGTCTGAGTGGAACCTCTTTTAAAAATTGCGTAAAGTTTGTAACCAATCTGTACAACGCTTTTGTAGGCCTTGATTGCAGCATGCTTGAAATAAACCCCATGTTTAAAACAAGTGATGGAAAAATAATCGCAGTAGATTGCAAGATGAATATGGATGACAATGCGTTGCTTCGCCATCCTGATATTGCCGCCATGCGCGATCCGAGTGAAGAAGATCCCACTGAAGTAGAAGCTGCTAAATTCAATTTGAATTTTGTAAAGTTAGATGGTAATGTGGGTTGTATGGTAAATGGCGCCGGTCTTGCCATGGCTACCATGGATATGATTCAATTGAGTGGGGGGCAACCAGCCAACTTTTTGGATGTGGGGGGTACTGCCAATGCACAAACTGTGGAAGCAGGGTTCAGGATTATCTTAAAAGACCCAAAAGTAAAAGCAATCCTTATTAATATTTTTGGTGGTATTGTTCGTTGCGATCGTGTAGCACAAGGTGTTATAGATGCTTATCAATCTATTGGCGATATAAAAATTCCGATCATTGTACGGCTCCAGGGAACCAATGCGGAAGTTGCCAAAGATCTTATTGATAAAAGTGGCCTGAAAGTAGAATCTGCTATCTTATTAAGCGAAGCTGCTGATTTGGTGAATAAGGCGGTAGCGTAAATTGCTTTGACATTGTCATAACCTATAAAGTTTTCTTCAGTACAAAATACCCGAAGCAAACCTTATAGGTTTTTTTTATTTTGTAACCATATTCCTCTCTTGAAACTTAAATCCAACTCCCTGTTTTATGGTAATGTGGTCAAAAATGGTGCTTTTTTTCTGATAAAATAATAGGATTTTTGACTTGCCAAACGAAGAGTAACAAGCTCTGCTGGAGAGCAACTTGCGAGCAATAATTTGGTGCATAAACAA
>JBDTGA010000099.1:0-17299 GCA_039937655.1 Ginsengibacter sp. | reverse complement strand
ATTTTCTCATGCAGTTTTATGCACAAAAAAAGGATAGTATTGAAACCGTTTTCATTACTATCCTCACAAATTAAGTACTATCATGGATTACAGCCAAATTTTTGCACCATTTTTGACCACATTGTCTAAAATTCAAAGGGAGGGCTTAATTCAAATTTATTTACCTGAAAACAATTCAATCACTTTTCCACCTCTCTCTTCCCCAACTTACTGTGCTGCCTGCTGTATAAAAAATAAATAAATAATCCTATCACCAGCCATATTAGAAAACGCAGCCAGTTAGTATATCCAAGCTCTGTCATTAAATAAAAGCAACTGGCGAGGCCAAGTACAGGAATCAATGTAAGTTTTTTTACAAAAGAGGCTACGGTAAGCCCTATGGCAAGAATTACGAATAAAAAGAAAGGGAGTTTGTCACGAAACACTTCCCACCCTTCGCTGAAATCAAATAATCCCAGAAAATTTTTCCAGAAAAATACAACGCCAACTATAAACAAAACCGGTACAATAAATTGAGAGTTGATATAAGGGATCTTAAATTTTGGAGCAGCTTCCCCTTCTTCTCTTTTTGGTAATAAAAGAACACCTCCACAAACAAGAACAAAAGCAAATAAAGTCCCGATGCTGGTTAAATCGGTTACTTCTGTTAAGTTTAAGAATAATGCAGGAATCGCAACGAATAACCCGGTTACAATGGTTGCAAAAGAAGGAGTCTTATACTTGGGATGAATACGGCTAAAAGCCTTTGGCAGTAATCCATCACGGCTCATGCTCATCCAGATACGTGGTTGTCCCATTTGAAATACCAATAATACACTTGCTGTCGCTATCACCGCACTGAAAGAAATAATATAACTTATCTGGTTAAGGCCTACTCTTTTGAAAACGAATGCCAATGGATCTCCTACCTGCAATTCTTTGTAAGAAACCATTCCCGTTAAAACAAAAGCAACCAGAATATAAAGTATGGTGCATATTATCAGAGAATAGATCATTCCACGTGGCAGATCGCGTTGAGGATTCTTGCACTCTTCTGCTGTAGTTGAAATGGCATCAAACCCAATGTAGGCAAAGAACACTGCAGATACTCCTTTCATCATACCTCCAAAACCATTGGGTAAGAAAGGGCTCCAGTTGGCAGGTGCTACATAAAAAAATCCGATAGAAATTACAGCAATAAGAATGATGATCTTAAAGGCTACCATCCAATTCGTGGCCCTACGGGTTTCTTTTATTCCTGTATAGACCAACCAGGTAATTAAAAACACAATAGCCAGTGCCGGTATATCTGCTATCAATTTCAAGTTTCCTAAATGAGGTGCATTAATCCATGCACTGTATCCTGATTGCACACCTTGAGAGAGGTTTTCGAGTGTCCCCCCTTTCGCTAATGCCCCTGATGCTTCTTCAAAAGCACGCGAAGCACTTAAATAATCAGTAGTCAGAAATGAAGGAACATGAATATGCAACCCTTCGAGGAGATTTACAAAATATTCGCTCCATGAAATAGCTACCGCAATATTTCCAATAGCATATTCCATCAACAAGTCCCAACCAATGATCCATGCAATCAATTCGCCAAAAGAAGCATACGCATAGGTATAAGCACTCCCACTCACAGGAATCCTCGAAGCGAATTCGGCATAACATAATGCAGAAAACCCACAACACACTGCAGTAAGAACAAATAAAAGAGATACGCCGGGACCGCCTTGAAAAGCAGCATTTCCAATAGTGGAGAATATGCCGGCTCCCACTACAGCAGCGACTCCCATTGCTGTAAGGTCACGTACTCCCAGAACTTTATTCAGCCCCGAAGCTGAATGTGTGGCATCAGAAAGGCCCGACTCAGCATCAGCTAAAATGGAGGTAATACTTTTTTTTCGAAAAAGAGGATGAGCCATACTTGGTAAACTTTAATAAAATAAAAATATAGAAATAATTTTAAAAGCAATCTTTCATCAGAGGGTAAGATAAAAAGACAAAAGCATAAAACAGTCATATCCATAAAAAAAATTTCAAGTTCCCACTCATAAAAGCAAATAAATAACGACGTACAAACTCTTCATTCCAGTCAAATCTTTATCACACCTATTCAACAAATGCCAACTTGATCTCAGCAACTATCGCAAAAATCAGGGAGGAAGCCTCACTTCATACTTCCCAACTTATAGATACTGGCTTTCCCATTGAAGTAAATTAAATCTATTTCCACAAAGCATTTCAGCAGTTTCTAAAAAGGGTTCTACAGATATGAGAACTAAAAATCTTAACCTACATCAATCCTATTTCTTAATATAGGTTATTGGCAAGGATATTGCCCGGTGTTAACTTTGTGGCTTAAAATAAAGCAATGAAAGAATTCAGAACAATTGAAGAAGTACTATCTCCCACTACCTCTCACATGGTGGGCGATGGATTCAAAGTGGTTAATTATTTACCCAACGGAGGAAGTTTTGGGAAAAGGATGAGTCCTTTTTTCCTGATGGATTTTAATCCTGAATTTAATTTTACCCCTACAACAGTGCCCCGTGGCGTGGGTGTACATCCGCATCGCGGATTTGAAACCGTAACAATTGCCTACAAAGGGAGTGTCGCACACAACGATAGCAGGGGTAACAGTGGTGTGATCAATCCTGGAGATGTACAATGGATGACCGCAGCATCGGGCATACTGCACAAAGAATACCATGAAAAAGAGTTTGCTGCAAAAGGGGGCGCCTTTGAGATGGCTCAGATATGGGTCAATTTGCCCAAAAAACACAAAATGTCCACACCAAAATATCAGACCATATTACACGGGCAAAAAGGGAATTACGAAATAGGAAATAGCATGGGAAATGTGCTGGTGATCGCCGGAGAATATAATGGTGCAAAAGGTCCTGCCACGACATTTTCACCCATAGAGATGTATGATATACGCCTGAATGAAAACGGTGAAACCATCCTCAACCTCCCGGCAAACTTCAACACAGGTTTACTCGTAGTGGAAGGTGAGGCTACCATCAACGAAAACGCAACAGTCCGTGAGCATGAATATGTCCAATTCAGAAATGAAGAAGGTAAAATAAAGATCAGAGCCAGCAAAAAAAGTATCCTATTACTATTGAGCGGTGAGCCAATCAATGAGCCTATTGCAGCTTACGGTCCATTTGTAATGAACACCTCTGAAGAAATTAAGGAAGCAATTGACGATTTCAATGCCGGTAAATTTGGAAAACTCGCTCACTAAATATTTATTTTAAAAATTAAAAAAAGAAACCATGGCAACAAAAATAAAATGGGAATTTGACCCCGCTCATACAGAGATATCTTTTAAAGTAAAACACCTGATGGTAACCAACGTAAAAGGTATTTTCAAAGAATTTAATGGAAGCATCTATACATCCGGCAATGATTTTACCACAGCAGAAATAGATTTCTGGATTAACCCTGCCTCTCTTGAAACCAATACGGAGCAACGAAATACCCACTTGAAAAGTGCTGACTTCTTTGATATAGCACACCATAAAGAAATCACTTTTGCTTCCAATACCATCGAAAAAATTGACAATGACAACAACTACGAATTATGGGGAGATCTTACCATCAAAGGAATCACTAAGAAAATAAAGCTTAATGTGGAATTTGGCGGAGTGGTAAAAGACCCATGGGGTGGTGAAAGGGCTGGCCTTTCTATAAATGGAAAGGTAAACCGTAAAGACTGGGAATTGAACTGGAACACTGTTCTCGAAGCAGGTGGAGTTCTGGTAGGCGACACCGTCAATATCAGTTGCGAAGTAGAATTAATAAAAAAAGAAGAAGTAGCTAATTAATCAACAATTACCGGTATAGAATTTTATATAAAAATTCGTCATTCTTTTAAAAAATATTTGGTTCTGGTCCTTAAAACAAGGTCCGGAACCATTTTTGTTCAAAGGCTGCTCTATTGGAAAATAACGGTGTAAATTAGCAATTCATGCTATACATTTTTTATTACAAAAAAAACAATTCATATCAATACAAAAAGTTTATATCCATAAAAGTCTTCTCGTAATAGTAATCCTAAATGTGTACTTTTGACCGCCTTTTTAAAAAGGCAGAAAAACTAAAAAGATAATTGATAAGATCTTGAAAAAAAAAGTAACTAAAATAGGTGTCCTCACATCGGGAGGCGATGCTCCTGGAATGAACGCGGCAATAAGAGCCGTAGTGCGTACAGGTATTTATAACAAACTGAAAGTATTTGGCATTATGCGCGGATACTCAGGAATGATAGACAACGATATTTTTGAAATGGAGAGTAAGAGTGTCGCCAATATTATCCAAAGGGGCGGCACCATCTTGAAAACTGCAAGATGCAAAGAATTTTATACTAAAGAAGGGAGAAAACTCGCCTATACCAATTTAAAAAAACATGGCATTAACGGCCTGGTAGTGATCGGAGGAGACGGTTCTTTTCGCGGAGCACAGACATTTAGCAGCGAATTTGATATTCCTTGTATTGGCCTTCCGGGTACGATTGATAAGGATATTGCTGGTACAGATTTCACCATCGGCTTTGATACCGCCGTGAATACCGCAGTAGAAGCGATTGATAAAGTAAGGGATACAGCCGACGCACACGACAGGCTTTTTGTAATAGAAGTGATGGGCCGTGATTCCGGCTACATTGCTTTGCACAGCGGCATTGCCACCGGTGCTGAAAATATTTTAATTCCCGAACAAAAAACAGATGTGGAAGGCGTGATCAATGCTTTAATGGAAAAGCACGGACGCAAAAAGCTGGTAAATATTATAGTGGTGGCCGAAGGGGAGAAATTCGGCGCAACAGAACTTGCAAAAGTTATTACTGAAAGAATTCCTGATCAGGAAGTAAGAGTAACCATTCTGGGACACATACAACGTGGAGGCTCTCCCAGTTGCCTCGACAGGCTGATAGCAAGCAGGATGGGATATGCTGCAGTAGAATGTCTGCTCGAAGGGAGATATAACGTTTTTGTAGGGATCTTAAATAACAAAATGCATTACATTCCTCTCGATAAAGCCGTGAAAAAAAAGCAGAATATCAGCAGCGATTGGATGAAGATCGTAAAAATATTATCAAGTTAGAAGGACAAGTAGCAAAGAGAAAAAATATTCATACATCAACATTAAAACACAAACAGTATTCAATGTCAAAAAATATTAGTAAGTACCTGCATAAAGAAATGGATAAGAAAGCAGGATTTGATCATACCATAAAACGCACGAAGATTGTTGCCACCGTAGGTCCTGCCTGTAATGATTATGATTCATTGGTAGCATTGGTAAAAGCAGGGGTAAACGTTTTCAGGCTTAATTTTTCGCACGGTACTCACGAAGGCAAAGCAGAGGTCATTGAATATATCAAAAAAATAAATGACAGCCTTCCTTTCAATATTGCTATACTCGCTGATCTGCAGGGACCTAAATTAAGAGTAGGTGAAATCGAAAACAATGCCCTGCAGGTAAACCCCGGAGATAAATTAACATTTACCAACACAAAATGTATTGGCACCAAAAAACAGATCTATGTAAGCTATCCCAATCTGCATAAAGACGTAGTACCGGGAAACCTCATCATGATTGACGACGGGAAACTCGAAGTAAAAGTAACCAAGGTACTTTCTAATAATAACGTAGAAGTAACCGTATTGATGGGAGGTATTTTATCTTCCAATAAAGGGATCAACCTTCCTGATACCAAGATATCTTTACCGGCACTTACAGAAAAAGACCTTATTGATCTCGATTTTATAATTGGTCAGAACGTGGATTGGATCGCACTATCCTTTGTGCGCAGCGTAAAAGATATTATCGAACTAAAAGACATCTTAAGGAAACGAAATAGTAACGCCAAAGTAATTGCCAAGATTGAAAAACCTGAGGCAGTTGCTAACATCCGTGATATCATCATCGAGAGTGACGGAATTATGATCGCACGCGGAGACCTCGGTGTAGAACTGCCGGTAGAAAAGGTTCCTCTTATACAAAAAGAGATTATCAAAAAATGCATGCATCGTGCAAAGCCCGTGATAGTGGCCACTCAAATGATGGAAAGTATGATGGACCGTATAAAGCCCAACAGAAGCGAGATCACAGATGTAGCCAATGCCGTTCTCGAAGGTGCTGACGCACTCATGCTTAGCGGTGAAACAGCTACTGGTAAGCATCCTACTCTGGTAATCGAAACCATGAGTAAGATCATTATGGAAATTGAAAAAACCGCTTACGATTACAACCGAGATGATATTCTGGCTCCTCAGCCCCACTCACCTTCTTTTCTTAGCGATGCTATTTGCTATAGCGCCTGCAAACTGGCACATGACGTGGAAGCCGAGGCCCTGATAGGAATGACACAAAGTGGTTACACAGGTTTCATGCTTAGCAGCTATCGTCCAAAATCTCTTTTATATGTATTCAGCAAAGAGATGAGCCTAATCAATCAATTGAGCTTGAGCTGGGGCGTGCGCGCTTTTTTTTACGATGAAGAAGAAAGCCTCGATGGGATTTTTTATGATCAGATTGGAATATTAAGAGAACGCGGCTTTCTTAAAAAGGGAGATGTAGTGGTAAACACTGGTAGTACACCGGTTTCACTACACCTGCCGACCAATGTATTAAAAGTCACAAAGGTTGCTGAGGAAACTTTGTAGAATTATAGGTAGGTAGAAGGCATGCCCTTTACCTACATAATTTACAAATACATTTTAAAAAGTTTTATTATTTCCCGCAAGTAACGATTATTGCTGCTATAATATTCCCCACTACGGTATGGAATCCATTAATAAGATGGATTTCAAGTGGTCTTTTCATGTAAGTAAGAAATACTCATACCAGTAGCGCCAAAGAAAGCGCCGTTAAATATTCCCGGCTTTAATCCTACTCTCCAGCCTCTCAAATTTGAAACGGGTCATAATTAATGCAAAACTCAGTGCATACATAATCATAAAAATAAAAGAAACCAATATAACACCGGTAGCCTTTTTCTTTTCATTGAAATCCCTCATCAGAACGTTCTTAAAGAACCTCCATTTTTTCAAAAAAATGAGTGTACCATAATTCGCCCTAAAAAAAAGACAAACTATCAGTACGCCAAACCAATTAATATATATGAGAAATTTCTGTATCCATTGGCTCAAATTTTTAATAAAAACCCCCGAAGTCTGATCACATTTTATCAAATAGGATAATAATACCAATGAGTAGCCAATAAAATGTTTTTATCGTTAAAATATTTCTTTCATCAGTAAATATTGATTGCTGTATATTTAATAATTAAAACCTGATTGCCATGAAAAAATATTTATCCCTCATTGCCTTTCTGCTATTTTCTTTTTCTTCTTTCGCACAAGATGCAGACAGTACATGGTTCGTAAATAATTACACCAAAATAGAACAATATATTCCCATGCGGGATGGTGTAAAATTGTTTACTTCTATTTACATTCCTAAAGACCAAAGGAGTAAACATCCTTTCTTAATGACCCGTACACCTTATTCCTGCGCCCCTTATGGAACTGATAATTTTATGGCTATCTGGCATTCATATAAAATTAAGTATGCAAAAGAAGGATTCATATTCGTAACTCAGGATGTAAGAGGAAGATTTATGAGTGAAGGAGTCTTTGAGGATGTAAGGCCCTTCAATAAAAATAAAAAAGGAAAAGAAATTGATGAAGCAAGCGACACATACGATGCGATTGACTGGTTAGTAAAAAATATTAAAAACAATAATGGCAAAGTCGGAGTTACCGGAACCTCCTATCCCGGTTTTTATTCAACAGAAGCTGCCCTCAGTGGTCATCCCGCATTAGTAGCCGTAAGCCCGCAGGCACCAGTTACTGATTGGTTTATGGGAGATGATTTTCACCACAAAGGAGCATTCTTTGTGATGGACGGATTTTCCTTTTATCCTTTTTTCGGTACACCACATCCTAAACCATCAACCACTTATACAAGAGGGTTTTCTTTTAAATCAGATGATAATTACAATGCCTATCTGAAAACAGGCGCTTTGAAAAATTTTGCAAAACTGATGGGAGACAGTATTCCTTTCTGGCACGAGCTTTATCAGCATCCCAATTATGATGCCTGGTGGCAGGCACGTAATGCACGCAGTGGCATATACAATGTAAAACCGGCTATGCTCTGGGTAGGTGGTTTGTTTGATGCAGAGGATTGTTTTGGCGCATGGAATGCCTACAAAGCCAATGAGAAACAAAGTCCGCAAACCAACAGCAGGATCGTAATGGGGCCGTGGTATCACGGTCAATGGAGCCGTGAAGGGAGTTTTATGGGTAATGTAAGGTTTGGAAGCAACACATCTGCCTACTTTCAGGATAGTATCGAAATACCATTCTTTAATTATTACTTGCTGGGACAGGGAAATACTTCCCGCATTGCAGAAGCCAACATATTTTTTTCCGGAGAAAATGACTGGAAAAAGTTTGATGTATGGCCCCCTAAAAATGTAAAAGAAGAAAATCTGTATCTCGCTGCCAACGGTAGCTTATTCCTGAATGATAACAGCAAGCAAACCGCAGCGGATGCATCGAAAAATAAACCTTTCGACGAATATACCAGCGACCCTGCTCACCCTGTTCCCTATACACAAGATGTACATTTCAGGAGAACCAGAGAATACATGACAGATGATCAACGGTTTGCCTCACGTCGTCCAGATGTATTGACTTATGAAACAGGAATACTTGACAACAATGTAACCCTTGCCGGTCCGGTAATTGCCGACCTGATGGCTTCTATCTCCACAACCGATGCTGATTTTGTAGTAAAGTTAATTGATGTATTCCCCGATGATTTTAAATATAGTGATGACATGAAGGGAAATGACAAAGATTACCCAATGGGCGGATACCAGATGTTAGTACGTGCAGAAATCATGCGCGGGAAATTCAGAAACAGTTTTGAAAAACCTGAACCATTTGTTCCGGGAAAAATAACAGAAGTAAAATGGGAGCTTCCTGATGTGGCACACACTTTTTTAAAAGGCCATAGAATTATGATTCAAATACAAAGTAGCTGGTTTCCTTTGGCTGACCGCAATCCACAAAAATTTATTGATATCTACAAAGCTGATGACAGTGATTTCCAAAAAACCAATATTCGTATCTATCATGATAGTGAACATAAATCTAAAATTATACTACCGGTGTTGAAGTAATTTAGAAAACTAATAAAAAGAAAGTTATGGAAGCTATTATATTAGAACCCGGGAATGAAGCTGATTTTGAAAGTTGCAATGAATCTTATAAAAAAAACAAATATCCCATTCTTCTTTATTGGTGAAGAAAACAAGAAGAAATTAGCCATCAAAATGATGGAAATTTCCTCAAGGTATCCAAAATATGATCTTTCTGAGGAGGAATAATAAATATGGTAAGAGACGCTGAAGAGGAATTGTATGACAAAAAATAATATTGCAATCATTCTTGATACCAACTGGTATATTAGTTATCTCATTAAAAAATATGACAGCAAGCTATCAATAATTTTGAGCAATGAAAGAATCCAGGTTATATTAAGTCAAAAATTGATTGAGAAACAAAAATGCAAAATACCAGTAAAAAGTTTAGAAATATTTTGTCATAAATGAAGCAATTCAGTTTATAGAATAAATAATAGAAGTCGCCATCATTTACAACGCTACTTCCATTGTATTCATCTTTCGTGATTCAAAAGATAATTTTCTGCTCGTCCTTGCAAAAGATGCAAAAGCTATTTTTTTGATCACCGGCGACAAAGATCTTCTTGTTTTGAAGCAATTTGAAAATACACACATTATTAACCTTACTTAACTTTTTAATACAATTGAATAAACCATAACACATGAAATAGCCGTTAAAATATTCCAATAAACCGAGAATATCTATAAGGCGTATTCCCTGCGACAAATAAAAACAATAAAAATATACACATGAAAAGGATACTCCCGTTTTTTTGCTTATTTATTTTTACATCTTCTTTTGGCCAAACCCAGAATTTTGTAAAAGAAAATTATAATAAAATAGATACCACCATTGTTATGCGCGATGGAGTAAAATTGTACACGATCATTTATGTTCCCAAAGATCAATCTCAGAAATATCCTTTTCTCATAGAGCGCACTCCCTATTCAGTAGCGCCTTACGGAGCAAATAATTATGCACGTAAATTAGGACCCAATAATGAACTAATGCATGAAAAATACATTTTCGTTTATCAGGATGTGCGGGGGCGTTATATGAGTGAAGGAGTCAACCTGGAAGTAACCCCCTATATTCCCAATAAAAAAAATAAAACAGAAGTGGATGAAAGTAGTGACACCTACGACACGATGGAATGGCTACTAAAAAACATACCTGAAAACAATGGTCGTGCAGGTTTATACGGAATCTCTTATCCTGGATTCTATGCCACTGCAAGCTTGCCCGGAGCACATCCTTCTATAAAAGCAGTAAGCCCGCAAGCTCCTGTAACTGACGAGTTCATCGGCGATGACGCCAATCACAACGGTGCATTCTTCCTGCTCGACAACTTCATGTTTATGAATTATTATGGTAAAGAAAGGAATGGTCTGGTTACTAATTACGGCTCTTCCATGTTCAATGCTCAGACCAATGATGTGTATCAATTCTTTCTAAACCTTGGCCCAATAAAGAATACACAATCATCTCAATATTTTGACCGCAGAAGTTATATATGGAATGAATACCTCGCCCACGACACTTATGATAATTACTGGCAAAAAAGGAATATCCGGCAATACCTCAAAAACATAACTATCCCTACACTCGTCGTTGGCGGATGGTTTGACGCAGAAGATCTTTTTGGTTCACTCCATACTTATGAAGCCATAGAAAAACAAAGCCCTGCAAATAAAAATTTTCTTGTGATGGGGCCGTGGACACATGGGGCATGGGCAAGAAACGGATGGGATAAATTTGGCACCTACCATTTTGGAAGCAATACCAGCCAGTATTTTCAGGACAGCTTACAAACCACCTTTTTTAATTATTATCTAAAAGATAAAGGAAATTTTCGCGCATCTAAAGCAACTGTTTTTGAAACAGGAACGAATCAATGGAAACACTTTGATAAATGGCCACCTGCAAACAGTAGTGAAGTCAGTTATTATTTGAACTCAGGAAAGAAATTATCAACTCAAAAGAATAATTCAAAAAACAAGTTCGATGAATATGTAAGCGACCCCGCAAATCCGGTTCCTTATACTGCTAAAGTTCAGGGCAGAAGAAACAATGAATACATGGTAGAGGACCAGCGCTTCGCTGCAAAAAGAAAGGATGTATTATCCTTTGAATCAGCTCCGCTTGATAAAGACATAAACATAGCAGGGAAAATTTCAGCCGACCTCTTCGTAAGTATTTCCTCTACCGACGCAGACTTTATTATAAAACTGATTGATATAGTTCCGGCAGATGAAATTTTTGGTTCAAATCCATCCGTGGATTATAGTACCAGCAGCAATTTTCAACGATTGGTACGTGCAGAAGTAATGCGTGGAAAATTTAGAAATAATTATGAAAAGCCTGAACCTTTTATTCCCGGAAAAATAAGCGAAGTAAAAATAAATTTGAATGACGTGGACCATACTTTCAAAAAAGGGCATAGAATAATGGTGCAGGTTCAAAGCAGCTGGTTTCCTCTGGTGGATAGAAATCCTCAGAAGTTTCTACGTATTCCTGATGCCGATAAAAATGACTTCCAAAAATCAACTATCCGCATCTATCATGACAAAGAGCACGATTCCAAAATTGTACTCCCCGTTCTGAAATAAAAGCGTACTTTAGGAAGCTATTATTAAAATATCCTCCTACACCTTCATTCAAATTTTAAAAAGAAATCTATGAGAAAGTCATTCCTATTCTTTTTTTTGTTTATTTATGTTACTACATTTGGACAAACAAATGTAATTATCGTACCCAAGCCTGTAACTCTGGAAATTCATTCCGGCAATTTTAATTTTAACGCTGCAACCAGTATCATTGCAGATACCCATGCGGCACATGAGGCCAGGATGCTGAATGTTTATTTAGAGAAGCTATACGGATTTATGCTTCCTGTTAAAAACAAATTGAGCAACAGCAAAGACGGAACGTCCGTTATTTTCAAACTATTGAAAACATCCGATAGAAAAGATGCCTATACCCTTAATATAGATGCTCATAAAATAACGATCAGCAGCGCAGGCAATGAAGGTTTGTTTTATGGTATGCAAACATTACTTCAATTATTGCCCGCTACAAAAGGTGTATCCATAACCTCAGGTTTCTCAATTCCTCAACTTTCCATCAAAGACTATCCGCGTTTTCAATACAGGGGAATGCACCTGGATGTAGGTCGTCATTTTTTCGATGTAGATTTCATAAAAAAATATATTGACTATCTGGCTTTTAATAAATTCAATACTTTTCACTGGCACCTCACAGAAGACCAGGGATGGAGAATAGAAATAAAAAGATACCCCCGCCTTACATCTGTCGGCGGGTTCAGAAACGGAACCATTATCGGCAGACATCCCGGCACAGGAAATGACAGCACACATTATGGTGGATTCTATACACAAAAACAGATAAAAGAAATAGTAAAATACGCACAGGACCGTTTCATAACCATTATTCCCGAAATTGAAATGCCCGGCCACGCTTCCGCAGCCATAGCAGCATACCCAGAGTTAAGCTGTTTTCCTAATGAATCTACAAAAATTGATGCAAATACACCATGGAGTGGCAGCCGCACCGGCAAACAGGTACAACAAACATGGGGTGTATTTGAAGACGTATTCAATCCTTCAGAATATACCTTTAAATTTTTAGAGAATGTACTCGACGAAGTGATGCAATTATTCCCTTCTAAATATATTCATATTGGCGGTGACGAATGTCCGAAAACTGCATGGGAACGTTCTGCTTTTTGCCAGAAACTAATTAAAGACAAAAACTTAAAAGATGAACATGGTTTACAGAGCTATTTCATCCAGCGGATAGAAAAATATTTAAACAGCAAAGGAAGAAATATTATAGGATGGGATGAAATTCTTGAGGGTGGCTTAGCTCCCAATGCAACCGTAATGAGCTGGCGTGGCGAAGACGGAGGAATTGCGGCTGCACAACAACACCATAATGTAATCATGACTCCTACCACTTATTGCTATTTTGATTATTCTCAAACAAAAAATAAAGACAGTTTAACCATCGGCGGTTATCTTCCTCTGGACAAGGTTTACAATTACGAGCCGGTGCCAAAAGAATTAAAAGATTCTGAAGCACATTACATATTGGGCGCACAAGCCAACGTATGGACAGAATACATGGCCAATCCACAAAAAGTAGAATACATGATCTTTCCGAGAATGACCGCTCTAAGCGAGGTACTATGGTCACCCAAAGAAAGCAGGGATATGGACCGTTTTTCTTCTGAACTAACGGAAGTATATAAACGCTACGGATTATGGGGAGCTAATTATTTCAAAGAGCCTCTTACCGAAGAAGTAAAATAACGGAAAAAGGCAATCAGGTTATTGAGCTACAACCTTCGCACCTAAAACTTCTAAAGCCACACTATCGGTGCCTTTAGGAGCAAAATATTTTGTTTTAAAATTTTTGGATGTGCCGGGTACAATTGTTTCATATACCGTTTCCTTATCTGTTTCCAGCAATGCCTTTGTTTTAGAATAAAAAGACAATTTAATATCCACGTCTTTAAAAGTCGCTACAGAAGCTCTGTTGAAAACACTCCCTTTAATTACGGTTTGTCCCACAATGTTTTTTTTATTGTGGCCGCTTACGGTTAAAAAATTCTGTGGATTCTTCTGCTCTTTCTGCAAAAGTGTCTCTTTGGTTGCTTCATAACTTTCTTTTTCAGTTTTTGCACGGGTAGTAGTATCAGTACTGCAGGCGGATAAAACAAGCGATGAAGCCAATATCACACAAATATATTTTTTCATATACCGGAATTGATTTGAAAACGGAAAATAATAAAAATAAAACTGAGAGCAACTTAAACATTTATCAAAGTTGAAAATATCTTCACGCTTCCGTTCCCAGCCAGAGAGCGCCACCGATACTATTACGTGAAGCTCCTGTAACAGAAGATAAAACGGTGTATTGTTCCCTCCATCTCAGAACCCCCAGCAGTGCCATTATCAAAGCTTCTTTGTAAACGACCACATCCTCTTCAGGGATATAAACTTCAAAATTGATCTCTTCCAGATGCTTTGAAATCCTGGCAATTAAAAATTGATTAAAAGCGCCTCCACCGGTAATCATTAGTCGTTGCATCTCTGTATTTGAGAAAGAAGGTAACAGTGAATTTTTTACCTGAACAGCAATATGCTCTACATACGTACACAATGAATCTTCAGTACTGAGAGCAAAACTTTTTATCAAAGGATAAATAATATCCGTTCCAAAACTATTTGACAGGGATTTAGGATAAGGAAGTGAATAATAATCCTGCTCATTTAATTTTCTCAAAAGATCTGTATTCACCTTTCCTGAACAGGCCATTTCGCCGTCTTTATCGTATTGCTTATTTTTCTCTGATGCAAACATATTCAGAATCCTGTTCGCAGCGCAGATATCAAAAGCAACCATCCCCTCATTTTCATTCATCGAGATGTTGGCAATACCGCCAATATTCAATAAATAAGGATAACCTGGGAATAACAATTTTTCTCCCAAAGGCACTATGGGCGCTCCCTGTCCGCCGAACGCAATATCCATAGCACGCAAATCGCTTACAACAGGCAGTTCTGTTACCGCAGCAATTGCTGCGCCATCACCCAATTGATGGGTCATCTTTTTTTCAGGAAAATGAAAAGTAGTATGTCCGTGCGAAGCAATCAGGCTCACCTTATGATGCAATTGAAATTTTTCAATAAAATCATTCACCATGGTACCAAGATAGTGGCCATAATCCGTATGCAATAATTGATATTGCAGGGCAGGGAGATGGATGGCATCTTTCAATTTTCGTGTCCACTCCCCGGTATATTCCGCACAGGCAGCACATTTTATTTCATATTCCCATTTCCCGGCAGTTTCATTCAACTCAACAAAACATATATCAAGCCCATCCAGAGAACTTCCGCTCATCAAACCAATAACATTATAAATCATAAAATTATAATTCCTGTTTTAATTTTTTTAGAATCCGCTTTTATCGGATAGATTTGTCCAAATTTATAACTTTAAATATTGGCATTTATCTTTAAGGTTCCTAAAAAATAAACAATGGTAATAAATCTTAGTGACACACATTCCTTAGTAAGCAACTGGTTAAGCGAATTAAGAAATGTAGAAGTGCAGAATGACAGACAAAGGTTTAGGAGAAACCTGGAAAAGATCGCTGAAATATGTGCTTATGAGATCAGTAAAAAATTACCGTGGGTTGAAAAAGAAATTACTACTCCATTAGGGATATCCACCTGTAAGGTTTTGGAAAAACAGCCGGTACTAGCCACCATCCTACGCGCCGGTCTTGCCATGCACAATGGTTTTCTTAACTATTTTGATAAAGCCGATAATGCATTTATCAGTGCCTACAGGAAGCACAACCTCGACGGAAGTTTTGAAATAAGTCTGGATTATATTAGTTGTCCCGAAATGGAAAACCGGGTAGTAATTATTTGCGATCCCATGCTGGCTACAGGATCTTCCCTTGTAAAAACCATACAATTCATACGTGCTGAAGGCAATCCCGCTGAGATACATATTGCTTGCGCTCTCGCCTGTACCACCGGTATCAAATACGTATTGAGTGCTGAACCCAAAGCTACTATTTGGTGTGGAGATATTGATGACGAACTAACGGCTAAAGGCTACATTGTACCGGGATTAGGTGATGCAGGTGATCTTGCCTACGGCGTAAAAGTACAGATGTAACATCTGATATATTATAAATTAAATCCTTTCATTTAAAAAACAGCCTGATTACTATTTCACAATACTGCAATTCACGTACCTTTAATTCTCTGAATTTTCTAAAAATGACGAAAAAGACTACTGCTATCCTTAGTGTCATGTTAAGCATCACTTTCTTTGTAAATGCTCAGGATCCTCATTTTTCGCAATTCTTTGCCTCTCCCCTCACGCTTAATCCTGCTTTCACAGGTAAGTTTGATGGTACGCTGCGGGTAGCAGGTAATTATCGAAATCAATGGCCGGAGTTTAATAATGTATATACCACCTCTACTTTAAGCGTTGATTTTGATATTTTAAAAAATAAGCTCCCCGATTATGACACCTGGGGGGTAGGTATTATTGCACTTACCGATAAAGCTGCATCCGGATTACTTACCAATAATTATATCGGGCTATCCACCTCTTACCACAAAGCACTGGACGAAGACGGGTTTAAACAAATCGGGATTGGGTTTCAGGGTAGTTACGGGCAAATGATGCTGGATATTAACAAGCTTTATTTTGCAGATCAGCTCACGCCTTTTGGATTCACCGGTGTTACACAGGAATTTTTTAATAATGAAAACCTCAATATGAAATACCTGGATGTAAATGCCGGAGTTTTATTCTCCTCTTCCACTAATGAAAGTAATAATTTTTATTTAGGTGCGTCTATGTATCACATTAATCGCCCGCGCGAAAGTTTCATGGGTGCTAACTGGAACATCGCCACCAGAACTACCATCAGTGCCGGTGGCTATTTCCCGGTTTCAGATATACTTACCTTACATACCAGTGGCATTTTTCAGTACCAAAGCAAAGCAACCGAAACTGTGATCGGTGGCGCTCTGGCGGCGGCTATTGATCCACTAAGCGAAAACCCTTCCAACGTATATGGCGGGCTATGGTATCGCTTCAATGATGCCGTTATTCCGTACATTGGCTTAGAGTTTTCAGGCCTTAGGGTTGGTGTCACTTATGATGTGAATGTGTCTAGTTTGAAATCTGCCTCTCAAAGCAGAGGAGGAATGGAAATATCTCTTATTTATGTTAAGCGGCCTCCGGGATATAAAGGAATACCTTGTCCCAAGTTTTAATGAAAAATACCCCGATTCATTATTATTATTGAAATGAATGAAAATTATTTGGCAGCAAAACTGCCTAAGAGTATCTTTGCCGTCCTTTAAACAGAATGGCGCGTTGGTCAAGGGGTTAAGACGCCTCCCTTTCACGGAGGAATCACGGGTTCGAATCCCGTACGTGCTACAAAAGCTCTCTTACAACAGGGGGCTTTTTTCATTATGGCCATAACAGTTTATGTTTTATTAAGTTTAAAAGATAATGCCTCTTATGTAGGAATGGCCATAGATGCTATT
>JBDTGA010000098.1:0-52093 GCA_039937655.1 Ginsengibacter sp. | reverse complement strand
ATTTTCTCATGCAGTTTTATGCACAAAAAAAGGATAGTATTGAAACCGTTTTCATTACTATCCTCACAAATTAAGTACTATCATGGATTACAGCCAAATTTTTGCACCATTTTTGACCACATTGTCTGTTTTATCAACAAACACTTATCACAGTGCTATTAACAAAGTTATCGGTGATTTTTACTACAAAATAGGCATGTTTGGAAATGGTTCCTTTCGATAACAATTCGTTGTATAATCCAAAACCCTACTTTTCGAAATAAGCTACACTTCCGCCTACCCACTCTTTATCCATATTGTATCTTACACCGATCATTTTTCCTTTGCTCAGG
The DNA here is from genome assembly GCA_039937655.1 of Ginsengibacter sp. Taxonomy (GTDB): domain Bacteria; phylum Bacteroidota; class Bacteroidia; order Chitinophagales; family Chitinophagaceae; genus Ginsengibacter. The sequence continues at coordinate 51,761 of JBDTGA010000098.1, read as the reverse complement.
CGGGCAAGATTGTTTACAGCTATGGGACGTGCTTCCCCTTTTTTACGAAAATAAAAAATTCTTATCTCAGCCTTGGCAGATATGTCGGGAGTTTTGATGATGTCTGCATATTTTACTTTGCGTTGTAAAATCCAGTTTTCTGGATCCTTCACCGCTTCAATATCTTTTGGGGTAACATCAATAATAACTCCTTGTCCCGCAAAAGAAAACAGAGGTTTCAATACATAGTTTTCAAGGTCGCCGGGAATTTGGGTTACTTCATTGAGATAAAAAGTCTTTGGAACATAAGGATGCCTGATCAACGGTAGTGTGAATTTGCTGATACGGTAAAACCAATTGGGATGCGGTACCCACTCTACATCGAAGGGCTGTGTGATATCTACTACATTTCCGAGTGTATCCTTAATATGAGACAATTCGTCAAAGATGATACGGTTATAAATCCTTTTTACTTCAATTCTTTTACCTTCTTTTTCGTAAAATAATTTTTTATTATCCTGTTTCAATTCAGTAAGGCATACAATAGGAATGTGCAGGTAATCCTGAGTGCAGTAAAAATCAATTCTTGTTTTTTGTTCGTGTGGTTTCAGTTCGAGTAGAATTACATTTTCAGGTTCATGGCCGCCAAGAATGACCTCTTTTAAAAGCTGAGTATAAGAAGTCTCATCATAGCCATTCAAATAATGAGAAAAATTTTCGGGAATTTTAAAATGCTTTTCAAGTATTTTAGGGTAGTAAACCTGAAATCCAAACAGGGTAGGGAACCCCTGCATTTCTACCAATTGAGGTTCCAGTTCGCCTTCTTCATTTTCGCAAACACCGAAATCAAATGCAATAAAATCGGAGTATTCATTTTCGTTGGGAACATTTTCACCTTTGGGAATCGCCCTATCGGTCAGTGTTTTGAAGTTGGGATCGTTGATAATGTCAACAATCTCTTCACAGGCGCTGATCATTTTATTTGTAAAACTTTTGGGAATAAAAATGGGAGTCTCCGCTACGCGAAAAGAAATATGTCCCGGATGTTTGCTATCAAGATCATCCAAAAAGTCCTGATACTTTTTTCCGGTAAAATTGCGGTTGAATTCTTCTCTTAGTTCAGGGATCATTTCTATGCGTTTTAGTTTATTAATGAATGGATTAGCAGTTCTTAATTAGGGAAGATATGATTCGATAGATCTTTTCTGCAATTATTTCTAAAGGCTGGCGCTTGTTGTTTCCTTCTCTTATACTTACATCAAAACCTGCACTTCATTCAAAATGTACACTAGCCCTTCCCGCTAATTTTCTACTTCTACTGTCAATTGATTCAATGCGATGGTTAAAAAATTAGGAAGTACGTGATCATGTGTCCATAGTATCTTATCCGGATCGTTCAATCTCTCAATCATAGATTGCCACTTGGCAAGCCCGTAATTTTCAATAACGGTCTTCTTCTTATCCTCTGTTTTTAAATAGAGGGTCATTCCCATCGCATCTGCTTCGGGATGAAATTGAGTTCCAATAAAATAATCATTGAAGCGCACACTCATCAAAGCTCTTTCGTATGGCACATGCGGCCTTTCTTTCTCTATACATAAAATTTTTGCTCCCAATTCCTGCAGGCGGTTGCGGTCTGGTTGAATCACCTGGTAATCGCGGCTATCCACTGCATAAAACGGATTGGACATCCCTTCAAAAATTGGTTCATTTTCACCATCTTGTAAAAGATGAACCGGGAAAACTCCGAAGGCTGTGGATCTGCGTTTGGTAATCTGACCTATTTTGAAATAACGACAGGCGAGCTGATAAGAGTGGCAAATGAAAAAGATATTCTTTTTCTGAACATTGGCCGGGTCATTATTCCACTTTTCCATTTTCTCTATCCACTTAAAATAGAGAGTATCCCATTCCAACCCTTCCGTTTCGATGGGGCTTCCCGGGCCACCGGTACTTATATATATGTCGTACGACGTATCCGGCACTTCTTTCTTCAGGCGTACATCGAATTCTTTTGAAACAATATCAAGATGATTTATCTCGCCAAATTGATTGAGTATTTCACGAATTCCCCGCATTCCCTGGTTTTCATATCCTTCATAAAGATCGAGGATAGCGATGCGTACAGTTTGCTTTTCATTAAAATTCATCACGCAAATATAATAAAATGATGCGTTAGCAATGGATTATAGCGTAGATGGATGCTAAAGATTTCCACGATTACTCCACATTTTGAGCAAATGAATAGTGGATTATTAACCGTGTATGCCTGCTGTTATTCTTAAATATTTATTTATTGAATTTCTTTTTTGCCGTAAACGTTTTCTTTTCGTAATTTCCCACTTCAAACTTCTAACTATGAGTAAGATTAGCAATATCCTTTCCCGCAAAGGCAACAACGCCATTTCTGTATCGCCCGTGACTTCTGTTCTGGATGCCCTTAAAGTGATGGCAGAGAATAATATCGGCTCAGTAGTAGTGATGGAAGACGGAAAGTTTCTCGGCATTATTACCGAAAGAGATTATTCGCGTAAAGTAGTCCTGAAAGGGAAAAACTCATCTGACACTAAGGTAAATGAAATTATGACTACCCAATTTCCTGCCTTGAAGCCAGCCGATACAGTAGAGCATTGTATGGAACTCATGACACAGACCAATATCCGCTACCTTCCTGTGTTTGATGCAGGTAATCTTGCTGGCATTATTTCCATCAGCGATGTTGTAAAGGAAACCATTATCGTACAACAACAAACCATTGATCATCTTCACGATTATATCCATTCCTGATCCGAATTGTACCCTCTTATTTATCTTAGCACTTACCGTAGAAAAGTTTTCTCAATAAATTATATTATTGTCTATACTTGATGTGAAAATTAAAATATCTTCGCAGCTTATGAAAATGAAAATATATACAGTGCCGGTAATTCTATTTCTTTTTTGGAGTATAACGGGCTGCAATAGCGGCCAATCGGCCACGGACAAGCCTATGAAAGATTCCGTAACCAAAGAGGCTGTCGCAGAACAAGGAAAAGTTTTTGAGAAAAAAACAATTGACACGGCTTTGTATAATAAGCTCATGTTGAACCTTGCCAATAATGACACCACTGGCAAATGGCCGGCAAAGTCTCCGTACCCATTACCCGGAGCTATTTTACCTTTTCACCGTATTGTGGCATTTTATGGGAATCTCTATTCCAAAAAGATGGGAATACTCGGTGAAATACCCAAACATGAAATGCTGGAAAAACTGAAAGGGGAAGTCAGAAACTGGCAGGCCGCCGATTCATCTATTCCTGTGATCCCAGCCTTACATTATATAGCCGTTACAGCACAAGGTGCTCCTGGCAAGGATGGCAAACACAGGATGCGTATGCCTTCAGGACAAATAGATACGATCCTTAACTGGGCAAAAGAAATAGATGCCCTTGTATTTCTTGATATACAAGTGGGGCATAGCACCGTGCGTGATGAGGTAGCACCCCTGGAGAAATATTTGCAAATGCCGCAGGTGCATCTCGGTATTGACCCTGAGTTTTCTATGAAAGGCGGCCATGTTCCCGGCAAGAAAATAGGAACTTTTGATGCCGCCGATATAAATATTGCTATAGATGACCTGGCTGCATTGGTAAAAAAATACAATCTTCCTCCCAAGATCTTAATCGTTCATCGTTTTACGCAAGGTATGCTTACCAATTATACACAGATAAAGAAAATTCCTGAAGTGCAAGTAGTCATAGATATGGACGGGTGGGGTGATAAAATTTTAAAACGATCAACCTATCTGCATTATATTTATAGAGAGCCAGTGGAGTTTACAGGTTTCAAATTATTTTATAAGAACGATACCAAGACGGGTGCCGGACAACTTTACACTCCGCAGGAATTATTAAAATTTATACCCAAACCCATTTATATCCAATACCAATAATTATTTTTTTATATGAAAAAGCAGTATTTTTTTCTTGCTTTATCTGTGTGCCTTGTGATGGCATGCAATTCCTCTACTACCGCAAAAGATCAGCAGAATACTACCAAGGCTGAAAACTCAAAGACAGATTCGTCTGTGAAAACATCGGCCAATGTAGATGCTTCTGTGGTTAATAATGCAGCTACCATTCTTGCCAAAAGAGAAGTCCCTGTGTTATGTTATCACCATATACGTGAGGCGAAGCCCGGGCAGAGTGAGACTTTCAAAAGCTATTCCGTATCGCCTGCACAGTTTGCGGAGCAGATGAAAGCGCTTAAAGACAGCGGATACGAGACCATATTGCCCAATCAGCTTTATGATTACCTGGTACATGATGGGCCACTTCCTCCGAAACCTGTAATGCTCACTTTTGATGATACCGATGAAGAACAGTTCAGCATCGGGTATCAGGAAATGAAAAAGTATGGTTTCAAAGGAGTATTTTTTATTATGACTATTTCGATTAACCGTCCCCGTTATATGACCAAAGAACAGATCAAACAATTATCTGATGAAGGCAATGCGGTGGAATCTCATACCTGGGATCACCATAATGTAGCCAAATACCAGGGCGATGATTGGGACAAACAATTTGTAAAACCACGTAAAACGATAGAAGACATTACCGGCAAGCCGGCTACTTATTTTGCTTATCCATTTGGCGTGTGGAGCAAAGCCGCTTTTCCTGAGTTAAAAAAAGCTGGTTTCAAAATGGCTTTTATTTTATCAACCAAACGTGATTCAATCGAACCACTATATACCGTTCGCCGCATGATCGTACCTACACAATGGTCTATAAAAGGAGTGATGAGTGCGATGGAAAAAACTTTTAAGCTCGATGCGAAAAGGTAGCAGGGATATCGTTTTTAATTCGTAACTTTTGGCAAAATGGTGATAAGTCATTTAAAAAAATTACATTATGGAAACATTAAAATCGGATTATCTTTTTGTATATAGCTCTCTCATGAAAGGCTTTGACAGCAATGAATACGAGTATGTAAGTAAATATTTTTCATTTGAGGGCAAGGCAAAAGTAAAAGGGATTTTAAGTGATCTCGGCCACAATCTGGTGGCTACTCCTTCTTCTGAAAGTAAATTTATAAAAGGAGAATTGTACAAGATCAATAATAAAGACGAATTCTCCTTTGCCATCGGACAATTGGATGATTATGAAGGGGTTCATCCCGAAGTGGAGGAGGAGCAACTGTACCGTAGAGAGCTTGCCACCGTATATAAAGATGACGGAGGAGAAGTAAATGCCTGGATATATTGGTATCATGGAGATGTGGCGGGGAGACCAGTGATTGAATCGGGAGATGTAATAGAATACATTCATTCAAATTGATAATAATAGAATAAAGATGTTTCACTCTCTTTAGCTGTTAGTCGTTCCCTCCTATGGATATAATCCTTGCCAGTAAAAAAAGAAAAATCTCTCTTACCCTGCAAGCAGCTTTGAAAAATAGTTTTTCAATTTTATAAGATGTATTGCATCTAGCAATGCTGAGTGATTTTCGATTTCCGCGATTCGTCAGATCATCTGTATATGCCCAATGGTATTTTGTAAGTTTGCTTTTATTTTCAATACAAAAAATGAATCACATATTAGATAATCCGGTGTGGAATGCTTTGATATCCGGAAATCAATCCCTCTCTCAGGGAACTGAAACTGTAAAATATTTTTCAGAAACCGTCTCGCCGTTTGTAGGGTTTAAAGAATTTACCGCGGATAATTTTAATATCCTTCATGATCAAATCAAAGATGAGAGAAGCCTTGCGATCATGTCAGCCGGCGAAGTGGTGATTCCAGCTTCATGGCAGATGGTTGAAAACCTCAATGTATGGCAATTGGTTTACCGGGGAACATCGGTGAAGCCATACATGAAAAATAGAGCCGTTGTTCCTTTACTGGATGAGAATATAGATGAAATGGTACAATTGACCGGGGCAACACATCCTGGGCCGTTTGAAAAGGGCACGATCCGCTTTGGGTATTATGAGGGTATTTTTGAAGGAGGCAAACTGGCTGCCATGGCCGGACAAAGATTACACCCCAACCAGTACGCCGAGATCAGTGCGGTGTGTACTCATCCTGATTTTACAGGGAGGGGATTGGCTTCTGCTTTACTTTTGAGTCAAATTCAAAGAATACAATCAGCATCTGAAATTCCATTTCTTCATGTCTTATCTGATAATGAAAGAGCCATCAAGTTGTATCAAAAGATGGGGTTTGTGAAACGATCAGAAATATTTATTTATATCATCAAAAAAAAGAATTCTGAATTACTAAATGATTAGTGAGAATTAGAAAGGCTCGAAGGGGAGTAAGCGAATATTTTTAAAAGTATCTGATTCGGTCCTGCTGAATATATCGGGGATTTGAATCATAAACGTGAAATGAATCAATACCTGAAGGCTATCTAAAGTTTGATTTACGTTATATGAAAGGCCATGGGGTTGGGTCTGATTTTTTTATAAGAGACACGTTTGATTTATAAGATTTATAAAGTTTACTATTTCGCTACTTCCATCTTCACCTTTTTATTTTTGATCTTTTCATCTTTTATAAGATGAAGGGTGTGGTTCATTTTTATTTTTCTGATGGCAACAAAAGAGAAAAAATCTTTTACTTCTATCAGCCCGATATCTTCTTTTTTTAATTGCCCTCTGTTGGTTAAAAATCCTACAATATCCACTTTATTTACTTTGTCTTTTTTGCCCGCAGCAATGAAGAGTGTTGCCCACTTTGGTTTGTCCGGGAGAATAGTTTCTTCGGGAAGTGTGATCTGTTCTACTTCTTCGTGAATATATCCCGGTAGTTTTTCTTCATCACTCAAAATGAGAATGGCGGTGCCGCTGGCTTCCATTCTTGCAGTGCGGCCATTACGGTGCGTGAAAGCATCTTCCGTGTGTGGCAAGTGATAATGAATAATATACCGGATATTGGCGATATCAAGTCCGCGAGAAGCGAGATCGGTAGTTACCAGAACATTGGTAGTGCCATTCCTGAATTTGGATAACGCGCTGTCTCTTTGTTGCTGTTCCATGCCGCCATGATAAAATTCATTATAAATACCTTTTTCAGAAAGCAGGTTGCTCGTGCGTTCCACTGCTTCACGATGATTGCAAAAAACTATTGTAGAGCGGTTTCCCAGAAAGCACATCAGTTTGAAGAGTGTCTCTGATTTATCTTTATCAGGTGAAAAAACAGATTTGATAGCAAGGCCTTCCGTCTCATCTCCAGGCTTTAAAAAATTAATTCTTTCAGGATTTTTCAGATTAATAAAATCAGGAATCTCCACCGCATCTGTTGCGGAAGTAAGTATCTTTTTCTCCACATGTTTCAGCGACTCAATAATGAATTTCATTTCTTCCAGAAAACCTAATTCCAGCGATTTATCAAACTCATCTAAAACCAACGTGGTGATAGAGTCTATGGTAATATTTCCCCGGCGGATGTGATCGCACAATCTTCCTGGAGTGCCCACGATGATAACAGGCGGTTGTATCAGATTATTTTCTTCAATTTCTCTTTTATGACCACCATAGGTAGAAGTGATCTTATTCCCGGTTCCCATTGTTTTGAAAACCTGCTCTATCTGCATCGCCAGTTCGCGCGAAGGAACTACGATAAGCGCCTGTGTTTGTTTATCATCTGCTTCTATGTTTTCAAGTATGGATAAGAGAAAGGCCAGCGTTTTCCCTGACCCTGTTGCGGAGAGCAGAATAAAGTCGTCCTTCTTTTTATTGGCCTCCAAAGACGCCTCCTGCATTTCATTCAGCGCATCTATTTTCAAGTTGGTTAATATACTTTCTAAGGAGTATTTTTCTTTTTTCATGAATGCAAAAGTAACGAAAGCATGTTGGGTAGATCATTTACCGCAGATTCCTCCGGTTTAAGGAGAGTAACTTGAATGTTTTCAACATGGCAGCAAATGGAAGCTTGTAAAATATTTCCTAAATCGAAACCTTATGAGATCCTCTGTGGCAAAAGGTTGACTAACTTTGTAACCGCTATTGAGATTCAAAATAGCTACTAAAAATTATAAAATGAAAGTATCAGTTTACGACACGTATGTTACCCGCAAGGACGGTGAACAGATGCATTTCGATATCCTTGTTCCTGATCATGAAAAGGATATTGATAAGATTTATCAGTTCGGCAAAAATTATATAAAAACAAAAGGCCAGGATGGACAGGTACTTGCCTCTAAGGAATGTAATTTTTGTCATATCCAGGAAGCCACTTCCGATGTGCAAAATGATATTAAGCTGAAAGGCTTTTCTATTGTTGAGATGAAAAATTGTAACTAACGTTTCTGTTGTTGCAGAGGATAGGATATTTTTAAACACTGAAGAACCAGGGTTTTTATTCTTTTAAAGAAAGTACTTCCTTAGATTTATCTTCGCGTAAATATGAAAGGAAGGGAAAGGTTTTATACCATTTTTACATTGGGGCTGCTCTCTGCGATGGGAGCTTTTTCTATTGATATGTATTTGCCGGGTTTCCCGGATATAGCCAAAGACCTACATACCACTGTTGCTCACATCACTCTTTCCATTACCAGCTTTTTTATCGGTATTTCTGTAGGACAGATGATTTACGGACCATTGCTTGATAAATACGGTCGAAAAAAACCATTGTATGTTGGGTTGGTTGTGTATTTACTTACTTCGATTGCTTGTGTGTATGTGCCCACTGCCAATGCATTAATAGGAATAAGGTTTCTACAGGCATTGGGCGCATGTGCCGGTATGGTAGCATCGCGCGCTTTGGTAAGAGATATCTTTCCGGTAGAAGAAAATGCAAAAATATTTTCTCTGTTAATGTTGGTACTTGCCCTTTCGCCGATAGTAGCACCTACGCTGGGTGGTTACATGACTTCTTTGTTTGGATGGCAATCTATCTTTTTTGTTCTTGCTTCCATTGCCGCCGTCACTCTGGTGCTGGTTTATTTTAAATTACCAGGAGGAAGAAAGCCTGAATCTTCTTTGTCTCTACGTCCACGCCCAATCACCCATAGTTTTCTGGAAGTAGCGAAAGTGCCGCAGTTTTATACGTATGCTTTTGCGGGAGCTATTGCCTCCTCAGGCTTGTATGCTTACATTGCCGGATCACCTTTTGTATTTATGGAAATGTACCATGTATCCGACCGGCAATATGGATGGATCTTTGCTATTATTGCCATGGGGCTTATTGTGGCAAGCCAGGTGAATACGTTGTTGCTGAGAAAATATTCGAGTGAACAAATTATCAGAGTCACCTTATTTTGTCAGTGCCTTGCGGGTATTGCACTGGTACTGGGAACATGGTTTCATATTCTCGGATTGTATTCAACGATCTTTCTGATTTGGGTGTTTCTGAGTACACAAGGTTTTGCATTTCCAAATTCTTCGGCACTTTCACTGGAGCCGTTCAGCAAGAATGCAGGGACAGCTTCTGCATTGATGGGAGCTATACAACTTGGTATAGGCGCGGTTTCTACGGCATTGGTAAGTTTACTGGCCAATGGTACCGCAATGCCGATGGCGGCTGTAATGTGTACGTGCGCAATCACTAGTTTTATTGTATTATTGATTGGAAGAAAAATAATAGCTTCTCCTCCTTCATCTGAAATATTAGAGATGGAAACTTCCTTCATCGAAGAATAATTTAATTGATAATCACGAAGTGGCAGGGGTGATACTTTGTTCATACCTGAAAATATTTTCAAGGTCATACCTGCTTTTTACTTTTTGCAGACGTCTGTAATTTTCTCCGTAGTAAGCGCTTTCCCAGTTTTTTAACTGAATGTCGGGATAATTCCGGTACTGTTGTTTTATTCCATTTGCGTAAAATATTTGTTGTACTTCCTCAAAAGCATTGATCATCCTGTCTGCCTGAGATGGGTACTGCCAGTAGGTTTGAAGCTCTGATAAATATTTTTGCTCACGGTGGGAATAAGAAGATTGCTTTACAAAATCAGGATCGTCTATTTTACCTCCGAGTGTATTTACCTGATAAATCATATCGGGCGTAGTGATAATTTTCCCCAGGATTTTTTCTATACAATCTTTTATGTCATCAAAATTTTTGTACATGCCTGCGGATGAATTTTTAAAATAGAGTGGATTCTTTTCTCCATAAAAAACTTTCACTGCAGAGGGCAGGGGAGTTGGTTTTCCTTTGGTGGTTCGGTCAACCAGTGCGGATAATTGAGTGATAACCTTTTGAGTCTCTTCATTGTGTTCCTCACAATTGGTCAGTAGAATATAAAGCGATTTTCCATTGAGTACAAATGCCGAGAAGCAGGGTAGTGGCAGGTTTTCTGTAAGTGAGAACCATTGTTCCAGGATATCTTTCGCTCTCTTTATTCCTATGTTTTTTATTCTGAAACGGTAGCTCTGTAAAAATGCCGGAGCTTCTTTTAAAGAAAATTTCATTGAAGTAATCACGCCAAAATTTCCGTTACCTCCACCTTTGCATGCCCATAATAGTTCGGGATCATCTTTGGAGTGGATGATATTTCCTTTGCCGTCCACCATCGTAAATTCCAATAGGCTGTCGCAGGTTAATCCATATTTTCTGCTGAATAATCCATAACCGCCGCCGAGAGCCAGGCCGGCGATTCCAACGCTGCCACAAGACCCTACAGGCAGAATTTTATTTTTAGGAAGGATGTCATCATACAACTGAGAAAGTTTGCAACCGGGGCCTACGGTAATCGTATGCTCATCTTCCCATATTATTTGATTGATGGATGAAAGGTCAACCACCAGGCTGCCGTTGTTGTACGAGAATCCTTCAAAAGAGTGGCCGCCGCTTTTTATGCTGACAGGTAATTTATTTTGAATGGCATAAGATATGGCCTGTGCTACTTCTTCTGTGGTGGTACACAGGGCAATCGCTGCTGGATATTTATCAATACGTTTATTGAAACCTTTTCTTAAAATATCATATTGTGTATCTCCTTTTTTATACAGTTTAAAAGTAGGTTCAATGATTCTTTCAGGAGTATTCGCAAGGGTGGAATCTTTTATAATAGAATTTTTTTTCTCTTGTTTAACGAGGGTTGATTTATTATTCCCAAGCCCGCAGGAACTTAAATAAAGTCCTGCTCCACTCATGAGGGAGAGTTTTATAAATTCATTTCGTTTTATTTTTTTTGGCATGGATTATTTTTGATCTTCTGAAGTTTCTATAATGAACGGATAGATCATGGTTCAAGGCCGATAAATTATAGCTAAAACCCCATATCTCACTGTAATTAATTTCCTCTTGTGAAATCCAAATCCTGAAAATCAAAGCTGAAGTCTGTCAATGGAGAAATGGGTTTCATTTTTATTCCATTCGGTTTGCCCTCATAATCGAGGCTAAACATCACATAAGCATCAGCATCCATGCTCCTGTCATTCCATTTTACAATAAACGTATTCCCTTTATAAGGAAACATTTCGCCGGTGAGTCGTGGGGAGTTTTTTGAGTCGAACCAGGGTTTATTATTTTTAACGGAGATCACTACATCACCAAACCATGGATCTGTATAGGTTCCGGTGTACATGTTGAAATCTGTACTGGATTTATTTTTTTGTTGTGCCGTATTAATGTCGCCCCATACTTTATCAGTAATCTTTTTTGCCCGCGCTTCATTTTGCAACACTCTGTCGTGGTATTGTTTTACTCTATCCTTTCCATTTATACCGTAATAACTGTCTTTAATGGTATTGGTAATAGCGGTGAAAGCCGCGCCCGACTGTTGATTGGTGAAAACAATAATTCCCAGTTTCAGTTCGGGTATTAAAGTTACCTGGGTTACAATACCTGCAAGGCCACCGGTATGCGTTGGGACTTTATATCCGTTCTCATCGCTTAAAAACCATCCAAGGCCATAGCTTGCAAAATGAGTGTTGTACGCTGTTTCACCATGAACAGGAATAATGGTTTGCGGTGTCCACATTTCTTCGTGGGTACTTTTTTTTAGTAATTGTTCGTTCAGTCCATCTCCATATTTTCCGTCATTCATCTGCATAATGATCCACTTGGCCATGTCATGAACACTGCTATAGATGCCACCTGCAGCGTCAGCAAAATATTTCCAGTCGCGGCGAATCACTTGTACTTTTCCATTAACAGGAGCGTGCGGATCTATCACATTGGTTTTATCTTTCAAAAGAGAATAGTTGGGGGCACTTTCGGTCATTTGTAAAGGATCAATGATGTGGGTTTGCACAAAATCTTCCCAGGTCATTCCTGAAACCCTTGCTACCACTTCACCAGCAACGACGTATAGTAAGTTATCATAATCGTATTTTGTTCTGAAATCAGAGACCTGTTTTAAAAACCGGAGATTATGAATAAGATCTTTTAAAGTAAAAGTGCTGCTGTCGGGCCATATCATAAGATCCCCGGCGCCCAACCCTAATCCGCTGCGATGTGTAAGTAGATCACGGATGGTAAAATCTTCCGTAACATAAGGAGCATATAATTTAAATTCGGGTATATAATCAGTAACCTTGTCATCCCATTTTATTTTTCCTTCATCTACTAATATGCCCAAAGAAGCTACCGTAAAGGCTTTGCTGTTGGAAGCTATTCCAAATCTGGTATGTTCATCCATTTTTTGCATGGTGTTAAGGGAACTTACGCCATATCCTTTTTCATGAATGATCTTCCCGTCTTTTACGATGGCCACTGCGATACCGGGCACATCAAAAGTTTTCAGGGTTCTCTCCACCAATGCATCTATTTGTGGTGAGGTAATAGGTTGCGCAACAATTCCAAAACTAAAAACGCAAAACAGCAACATACATAAAAAGAGCTTACAATTTTTCATTGTGTGTTTTTAAAATGGATAAAAAAAGCCAATTAAATTATTTATAAAAGTAAATTTTTCAATCTTAAAACAGGTAAAGAGTTTTCTCACAGATCCTTTAAAACATGGCGCTCATAAGATCATCGGCGGTCATATTATGAAAATATTTTCCGATGGGATATCGGCCAAATACTTTCCTGATCTCATTTTCTTCGTGTGGTATATTTTTCAGCGCAGTCTCTATTTCTGAAATATCTCTTTCATTAAAGAAATCTCCATAAACTTTTACTTTTTTTATGATACCGCTTTCTACTTCGAGATTCATCTCTAATGTGCCACCATCCGTTCTGATCCCCTTCTTAAAATTATAATCGGGAGATCTTCCGTAATTCCATTCCCAGGTGGCGTATTTTTCATCACGTATCTTCTGAATGGCTGCCAAATCCTTTTCTGTGAATTCATACAATACACAATCCTCATAAGTATTGAGGATATGATGGATGATCTTATCAGCAAATTCTTCTATCGTGATGGGCGTTTTCAAATGCTCGGATATATTGGTAACTCTTTTGGGCACTGACTTCACGGCTTTATCTGAGTATTTAAGTGGATTTATTTTTAACGCACCGCTTACATTTTTCATCTCTGAGGTGAATAAGAGGGTGCCATGATGAAGTACTTTATTTTTGAAAACATGTTCTGCATTCCCTGAAAACTTTTTTCCATCAATCGTGAGGTCATTTCTTCCTTCAAATTTTGCATCTACTCCCAAATCGTGCAACACATCGAGCATAGGTAAAGTATATTTTTTGAAATCAACCATCTCTGAATTCTCACCGGTTTTGGTGAAAGAATAATTAAGGTTTCCCATGTCATGATAAACGGCGCCCCCGCCAGAAAGTCTCCTTACTACTTTGATATTATGTTCTTTTACATAATCAATGTTTATTTCGGCCAGGGTATTTTGATGTTTACCTACTATGATGGCATTATCGTTTTGCCATAGCATGAAACAATCTTCCTGAATATGTTTGAAAATATATTCGTCGGTAGCGATATTAAAATAAGGATCAGTAGAATGATGATGGATACAAAGCATTTTTACGTTTTATCCAAATGTAGTTCAACATAGAATAAAGAAAAAATGGAAGATAGAGCAATTGGAAAATATTCCTGATTTTGAAAAAGCACTTTGGAAGAAGTAAAGGATTATTTAGCTGATTTTCAAGTTCTGAAAAATTATCTTACTATTGTTATCGCAAATCTCAAATCATCATGCGAATATTTTTCAGAATCCTTTCTCCTTTTCTTTTTTGTGCTCTTTTTTCCAACATATCTTTTGCACAAAGAAATCCCGCTGATACAGCCCTGGATAAAGTGGAAGTGGAAGCTTCTTTTCCGGGTGGCCTGACAGCCTGGTCGAAGTATATTACCAAACAAATTATGCAGAACGCCGATCAATTTACACGGAAGGATTATGGCACTTGTATCGTGAGATTCATTGTGGATACACTCGGTTCCGTTAGAGACGTAGAAGCCATGTCAATGAAAAGATCAAGACTTGCCAAAATAGCCATACATGCCATTGAAAATGGTCCTAAATGGGTGCCCGCACAACAAAACGGCAGGTATGTAAATGCTTATAGGTTACAGCCGGTAACAGTGAGTGCGCCCGGCAAATAAATTTTTAGATTTACCTTTTTGTTTATTTTTTTAGAAGTTGGCTTTGATCACGCGGCTGCCTGCATTAATGGTGGGCTGACTATCAATACCTTCTTTTGAAGGTTTTGTCAAACGGAGGTTGCACGCATTAGATTTATAAAAAGAAGGATGAAAAAGTTTAGCAAGGAATTTGCATGATAGTTACTGCTACTTTTTTGAAAAGTATTTTAAACTGCGTTTTTGTTATGAAAAAAATAATAGTTTTCCTTTTTACTCTTTGTCTTTATATGGCCGTGTCGGCTCAATTGAAGACGACCCCAAAGTGCCCAGATTTTGATATCAACATATTGAAAGGAATAGTAAATGAAGCGATACTTCCCAATTCCACGATAGGGCAAATTAAACTGAAGTTCCCCTGCGCTACCGGTACGGAAGAGGAAGGTGCCGCTTCTAAATGTGGTGCGGGTGTTTTCTATAAAGACAAGGATGTTTATTTCTATACCGATCGTAATTATATAGAGATAGGCCCAAATTTTAAAGGAAAGATCAGTCTTCCATTGATAGGAGCCTCCCGCGATAATTTGTTCAAATGGTTAGGCTCGCCACAAGTAAAAGATATACACTGGGATGCTTTTCAAACTGCTTATGGCCTTTTGATCCTTTACTATAATAAAGATTCCAAAGTAAATAAGATACAGTTCAGTACAGAAACATCGAGTAGTATTAGGCTGTGCGACTGATTCATGATGTATTAGCGGTCAAACTCCATGCATTCCTGAGCGTAAAATAGGAGTTTTTCATTTTACTTAATCTCGTTGTTGTGAACTCACTTCAGGAGCAGTTTATTCCAAACAATCAATTGGCTACTGTTTTCGTATCCGGTCAACACATTAACAAGGTAATCTTCAGTATCAAATGGTTTTGTAATGGCCACAATATGGTTTCTTCAGCAAGATTACGATTTTATATTTTTTAGAGTTGCTATAAAAAAGTAGAATGCCTGCCAAAAAATAAACCTTTAAAAAAGAAATGAATGCAGCAATTTTTTCCAGAATTATTTGCCATTGAATAAGAATATAGATTATTTATGACTTAACTACTTTCTGATAAAATTGGCCGAATAGGATTAACTGCAATACATTCTCTGTACATAAAAACACTTTTTTTTTTATTTCAACACTTTTTTTTGGAAATTAGCAAATAATAGTTTTATCTTCATTGTGGATTTCTCCTACACACACTAAACTAAGATTTCAATTACCAGAATAAATGCTATTAAGTGGCCGGGTTACCTCCGTCATGGAATGGCGTTTATCAACAGTTCACTTTTCTTAATGAAATTGAACTTGTCAACCTTCTCGATTGATTTTTAGTTTCTTTTCCCCTGATTAAAAATAGGTTCTGTAACATTAAACTTTAACCCCCATGGTTGATACAGCGCTCATTTTGCTCAGGGATGAATTAACAAATTATCTTTCCACAAAAGATACCGCTACCGTTGTGATAGACAATATCGGAATGCTGGAAACTCCTTCCGGTAGCACTCTTACAGATAATATTGTTATTACCCTCGTAAACATCGAAGAGGAAAGTACGCTAAAAAATCAGCCTGCACTCAAGAGGCCGTTTTATAATAATGCGGTTTATGAAAATGCCCCTGTTTATTTGAATCTCTATGTTTTATTCACCTGCAATTATTCAGGAAACGATTATGTGCTTGCTTTAAAAAGGCTCTCTTATATTATTTCATTTATACAAAGTAAGAATGTTTTTTCGGCTTCATCATCCGTATCGGGCGGTGCTATCAACCTGGATGATAATGACCTGGTGAAACTGAAATTTACGATGGAATTATACACGCTCACATTTGAACAGATCAATCATTTATGGGGTTCGCTCGGTGGCAGGCAAATACCGTTTGTAATGTATAAGTTAAAGTCTGTAAGCATTACAGAGCGCGCCAAAGTAAGAGAAGTTCCGTTGATAGAAGAAATAGAAATCTTTATTAATAAAACAGCAGACAACTAAAATATGGCATTGATTTATAAAATATTATTTGAAGTAAAGCTGATCCACGAGTATTTTTTTACGGATAAAAACGGAGATACCATCTTCGCGCAGGCGAATCAAAGCGATCGAATGGCTCTTTTGCTGGATGAATTTGGCGGCGATAGAAAATCTATAAATGATGATGTGGATTTTGAGTTTCCTGAAAATCTTTTGACACTCTATAAAAATTATCATTTAAAAATAATTCCCGGTTTTTCAGGTTGCAAAGTGGCCATTCGTGTCAATAAAAAAACGCTGACCGATAATACTTTGGTGTATGAACCGTTTGAAACGCTGCCCGATAACTTTGATATAAATATTCTTGTTTTAAAGAAGAATAATTTAATAGAAGGTTATTCCAATTCCATATTAAGGAGGCCAATAAATTCACAGTATTTCTTTACTAACGAATCTTCAATCAGCCCCAAAACATTCCCATTCTTAACCAATGATATTTCGGTTTTGGATAGTGGAAAGATATATCAGCAGGGCGAGCTTGCTTCTTATGCCTCAAATGATATCCGCGAATTTTACAATGATGGCACAACCGGTCAATGGCTTCCTGTTGCAGGCGATTCTTTTGCCAATGAAAACGATCAATTGCTTGTGCCGGTAAAATTTTATTATTCTTTTGATGAAGGCATAAACATTACAGACGCTACATTTGAATTAAGAGATAAAAACAGCAATATCATAAAATCAATTACTATTCATAATAGTGATTTTATTCAGAAATCGCTTCTTGATTTTTCTGATAAAACGGATTTGATTTCCATGCCGGAAAGTTTTGCATACCCTGATATCATATTTTCTCTCATAGTAAGC
Source organism: Ginsengibacter sp. (assembly GCA_039937655.1). Taxonomy (GTDB): domain Bacteria; phylum Bacteroidota; class Bacteroidia; order Chitinophagales; family Chitinophagaceae; genus Ginsengibacter. Next base: position 34,484 of record JBDTGA010000098.1, on the reverse strand, counting down.
GGTAGCAATGGATTTGCGAAAACACATTCACTCATTTTTGATGATAGCTTTTACAGCAGGGAAAACTGGGGCATCATCAATATCAGGCCCAAAGTAATTAATTCAGGTTTTAATTTATTTGACTCTGACGGATATTTAATTAAAAGAAGAAGCCCTGCAAACGTTTGGACAGAAGCTCCAATTTTTGAGATACCGGTTAAAAGCAGGTTTGCTTTTTGGAGGTTCAGAAATGTAAATGGAAAAGAATTAAAATTGGATCCTTCATTGACGGATTATCTTTTTAAAGACGATATTAATTTATTAAGCATACAACCCAATTCCATTTCAAATTCTTATTACAAATTGCCAAAGCAGGGAAGTACGGATACAAAATATTTTCCCGGCCCGGTAAATTTTGAGGTTGCAAAAGATGAGAAGGAAAGAATTTGTTTTGACATTATGGTGCCGGTTTCGGATTTGTTCCCGGTGGTGTGAATAAATCTGACGGTCACCGTCTGATTTATTCACATTGTTTTTGTAGAGACGCGATGCATCGCGTCTCTACGCAACAAAAAAAATAATTTTTAACCCCTAAATAATAAACCTAATGCCAGCAGAGTATAAAACCCCGGGAGTATATATTGAGGAAATCCCTCATCTCCCGCCAAGCATCGCATCGGTTGAAACTGCCATTCCCGCGTTTACCGGATACACAGAAAAAGCCCAATGGAAAGAAGCGGGCGATTTGCACAACAAGCCGTGGCGAATTGAATCGCTGCTGGAGTATGAACAATATTTCGGTTATCCTTCTCCCGAAAACGGAAGTATCACAGTTGCCTTTACCAGCTCTGGTTCGCGTAACGATGTAAATGGAAAGGTGGATGAAACACTTCGTTCCAAGTTTTTAATGCACTATTCCATGCAGATGTTTTTTGCCAACGGCGGTGGTCCTTGCTGGATTACGTCTGTGGGAGATTACACTACTACGGGAGGACTTATAGTTGCACAGGATTTAAAAGACGGCCTTGCCGAAGTGGCGAAAATAAATGAAGTAACCTTATTGTTATTTCCCGATGCTATCAACCTGGCAACCGCAACTGATTACTATGATGTGTATTCAAATGCAATAACACAGGCAGTAAATCTTCAGGACCGTTTTGTAGTGATGGATGTATATCATGATGTAGCTAATGGGAATGTGTGGGATTTTGATATTAACGGAAACGGAGGCTCAGGCGGTTTAAGAAATATCATATCCGGTACCACGAACGAATTGAAATATGCAGCGGCCTATTTCCCACAAATCTATACCGGTGTTGATTATAATTTTAAAATGCCGGGTGACCAATCTACGGATAATGATGCGTCCATAATTGTTACTGGGGTAGCAGCTTCCAACCTGGCAGATTTAAAAAATAAAAATAACGCTCAGTATTTCCAGGCAAAGAATGCCATCGCCAGTATTCAAATGTTGCTGCCGCCATCGCCTGCTATGGCAGGTATATATGCTGCAGTTGACAATGCACGCGGCGTTTGGAAAGCCCCTGCCAATGTGAATATTGAAAATGCCATCGCTCCGCAATACTTAATAACCAATGATGAACAGCAGAACTTAAATGTGGATGCTGTTGCAGGTAAATCGGTAAATGTGATTCGCAAATTTGAGGGCCGCGGTCCGGCTATTGTATGGGGAGCACGCACACTTGCGGGAAACGATAATGAATGGCGCTATATTTCCGTGCGCAGATATTTTAATATGGTTGAAGAATCAACCAAAAACGCGACCGAACAATTTGTTTTTGAACCCAATGATATCAATACCTGGGTGCGCGTAAAATCAATGATTGGCAATTACCTGACGCAGCAATGGAAGTCCGGTGCACTGATGGGCGCCTCCACCAAAGAAGCTTATTTCGTACATGTAGGCCTCGGTGAAACCATGACAGAGCAGGATATTTTTGAAGGCCGCATGATTGTGGAGATCGGTTTGGCAGTGGTAAGGCCCGCAGAGTTTATCATACTCAGGTTTATGCACAAAATGCTGCAGGAATCTTAGTGCAGCTATAAATACTTACCATTTCCTCTCTCCCGGTAGCTATCAGGATTGAAAGGAATTAAAGATGATCCAGCGTGTAGGTACAAAGGGTTTAAATAAGAAATAAGTATTTAAAAATGCCTTTAATCATAAAAATAATTATCCATTTAAAAAAATATTATCATGAGCATTCAAAAAACAAATGACGGTTGCCCCCCACCTGATAATGGCTGCGATGATTGCAAAGACAAAGACAACGCCACTCAAAAAAGCATCACTAAAGAGCGCATGGTTATCTGCACTCTTTTATATGAAACGGAAGGTAATGTAGCACAACAGCAAACAAAGTTTGATGGTGAAAATGAAGTGTTCAAAGAAAAAAAATGTATGTTTCTTCATACGGAAGAAAATTACCGGCGATATAGAAATCTGGAGATATGCGCAGGAACGGAATTGTTACAAACCAACAGCTCTATAAAGATAAATGTTGCTTCTTTGACCAAATTGAATACAGATCTCAATAAAGTATTGACAGACATTACCAAACAAATCAAAGATACCAAAAGCAAATTCGCTGATTTGAAATCCGCTTCCTGCAAATTAGAAGACAGCATTGTCGAGAAATGCAACGCCGCACAATGGAAAGCACTTACAGGCAGGGTTTTGGAGAATTGTGATGAGGATCCCAAACAACCGATAGACGCGTGTAAAGGTACCGAAGTGGAAATTAAGAGCCTGGTTTGTTTGCCGAAAGGGTTGGGAAAAGATATAGACTACATTTTCCAATCATCGGCAGATGTTACGGGTATTCAGATGTTCTCAAATATTGACACACTTGATCCTCTTCAAAAAGCATTATCGGAAAAATCAAACACTTTTGAAAAACTCATCAGTGATACAATGAAAACGCGCAAGAGCGATCTGGACAAATTGCAGACAGACCTTGTGGATTCTGTAAAAACAATTACGCAAACTGCTATGGATCGCAATAGTATGCGCAGTGATTTTGAAGGCTATTACGATACTACCAAATTCCTGTGTTGCCCTGTCTGCAATTGCGTTACCATCACTCCTGTTAAAGCAGATGGTGCCGGAAAAGGTAATTGTAAGGATGAATGTAATCCGCGGCTTCAGGAATGTGCATCTGACATTTGTAAAATCTGCAAGGATGTACAGATTACCTTCTGTTGTGACACACCGGATGATCTCAATAAAAAATGTGATTAAAAAAATATTACTTAAAAATTTAAAAAAAATAGTATGCTCACAAAACATCATTATAACGACATCGCCGATGGCTGGGATACGGATACCATCCTCGATTGCTGCAAGATGCAGGATTCCGGCGACCCTGCCTGTGTGGATTGTTGCTATGATTCCTGGCAGGATGAACTAAAAACGGTAACACAGAAATACAACAGTGTAGTAGAACAAGCCACGCAGTTGAAAAATAAGCTGACGTTTATTACAGACAGAAAAAATAAATACAAGACCTGGCTTGATGAGTTAAATAATGCACAAGACCTTGCACTGGCAATTTGTAACCAGCTTGAATTGATAGCCATGCAGAGTGACAAGATTTGGTACAACTCATGCAAAGCGGTGGATGCAGTAGAAACGCTTTTTTGCATGATCCGTGATTTCTTTATGCAGCTTGATTTAATAAAAACGCAATACGATGATGTGCAAAATTGCATCACTAACAACACGGACACTTCTTTGGTAAAAGGACAAGGCATCTTAAAAGCCCTTGATGATTACAAAGCAAAGCTGGATATTTTAATAAAGCTAAAAGACGACATCATCAAAAACATGGTGGCTGCGGTAAAGATTGCCAACCTTATAAGAAATAATATTTCTACCAAAGATTGCAATTATGAAGGCTTCGTTCCTTGCCCTCCAAATCCTAAACCATGCGCTGGTGATGATATTTTTTATGGATTCAAAACCATCATCTGCGAATGGTACAAAGCTTTTGCATGTGATGTTCCCTGCGTGGATAACGGAACAGGCAATACCGATACTAATCCACAGGCAACCACCCAAACAAATATGAGTACAACACTGGATGATTGTGGTGATGAAAATTGTGAATTGCTACCCACATTCGATTTTCCTATTTGTAACAATTCTTATAAAGCGTGCGTTCAAAAATGGTTTGCCGCAGATGAAACCGAATACACGGAGTTAACTGCACGACTACAGGAAGCCAACAAACAAAAAGAAGCACTTGCAGCCTGTAAAAATAGTTTGGTGAAAGCCATAAAAGCAGTAGATCCAAAAACAAGATGTAATTAAAATTTATTAACCTTTAAAATTAAACAACATGCCAGATTTTAAATATCCTCTTCCAAAATTCCATTTCGAACTGGAATGGGGTGGAACAAGGCTCGGTTTTACTGAAGTAACCGGACTGGATTTTGAAACGGAAGTAATAGAGTACCGTGAAGGAAACCTGCCGGTTTACAATAAAACTAAACAACCCGGGCTTACGAAATATACAGATGTTACATTGAAGCGCGGTATCGTTCTGGACGATTTGGAGTATTTCAATCAATGGGTGAAAACGGCCATGTTCCAGGAAAAAAAGGAAACCTACAGGCGCACAGTTACCATTAAACTTTTAAATGAAGAACACAAAGCCATCATCGTATGGACTTTGTCAAGGGCATGGCCTTCAAAAATTCAATCAACCGATTTAAAGGCGGATGGAAATGAAGTGGCCATTGAAACATTGACTTTTGTTCATGAAGGGCTTACCATGGCCAAACCCTGATTTTTTCATTTTTAAAAGTAAGAAGTAATGCCTGACATTCTATATCAGACAGTAAATTTTCATTTCAAAGTTGATTTCAATTTTGATGCCCAGGATAAAACCGATATCAGGTTTCAGTCCGTGACAGGATTGGATTCTACTTTGGATACGGAGCAGATAAAAGAAGGAGGTGAAAACGGCTTTGAACACGTTTTACCTGTTCGCAGGAAATATGGCCCGCTTACTTTAAAACGCGGATTGCTGAAACAATCGGATTCCAAATTATCCCAATGGCTGAAGCGGGCATTCGATGATGAAGTGGTGGAACCACGGCCAACTGTTACCATATCATTATTGGACGAACAGCATAACGCTTTAATGCATTGGACAATAAATAACGTGTGGCCGCGAAGCTGGAAGATCGGAGAGCTGAATGCGGAACAGGGCGCTGTATTGATAGAAACATTGGAACTTAATTATAATCGGTTATTATTTGATAATCCTCAAACTAAATAACATGCCAATAGAAGTTCGGGAATTGATAATTAAAGCAACAATAACACAGGAAGGTGCGGGCGGCGCTGCTTCTGAGCCTTCCTCCAATACCAATAATAATGTTTCGCCGCAGGAAGAAATCATAACCGCATGTGTAGAAAAAGTTTTAGAAATATTAAAAGAAAAAAATGTCAGATAAATCAAAAGCACTTACGAAGCTGATTATTCACTCCTTTGAAAAAAATGACTTCAGAGAGGAGAAACTCACGTTTACAACTCCAATTAATCCTGAAACATTTACTAAAACAAGTCATATTGAGTTGGACACCAAGCGTGGGCATGGCCAGCCGGGAACTAATCCTATATATAAATCTACAGCGCCGGAAGAATTGAAGATTGAATTTATACTGGATGGTACAAAAACGATGGAAGGGTATGTGGACAAATATAAAAGCATGGAGGTTACTGCACAGATTAAGAGTTTCACAGATTGCGTGTATCAGTATAAAAAAGACATACACCGTCCAATGTTTTTGATTATTCGCTGGGGATCTGATGTAAAATTTCCGTGTGTGATGTCTCACATGGATATTAATTATTCTCTGTTTAAGCCAAACGGTGATCCGTTAAGGGCTAAAATTACAGCGAATTTTATAAAGTATGAAAGCAAAGAAGCTATCGCAGCGGTGAATCGTCCCAGTTCTCCCGATCTTACTCATTATAAAAAAGTACATGAAGGCGACCGGCTGGATCTCCTCACCTATAAGGTTTATAATGATTCTAAATATTTTTTGCAGATAGGAAAAGTAAACGACTTAACAAGCATAAGAAATTTAAAAGCGGGACTTCAACTTTATTTACCACCACTTGATAAAACTTAAAAAGGATGCCGGATATTTTAATTCCAAATGAATCTAAACATGATGTTTCTACCTATAAAATTACGGTGGGTGGAACAGGTGTGGACCCGTCATTACAGCTTTTATCGCTTTCCATTTCTAAAGAACTCAACAGGGTTTCTACAGCCTCAATGATTTTTCGTGATGGCGATGCGGCGCTTCAGACATTTACATTAAGCAACCAGGAAGTTTTTGTTCCGGGTAAGAAAATTGAAATCAGTATAGGTAGGGATAGTTTAAACAAAAGCGCTTTTAAAGGGATTATTACCAAGCACGCTATTAAAATAAAAGCCAATGGCAATACACAATTGCAGGTAGAATGTATGGATGAAGCCGTTAAAATGACGATTGGCAGGAAGAATCAATATTTTGAAAACGTAAAAGACAGTGATGTTTTTGATGATTTGATTTCTAAATACGGAATTAAGTCTGACCCGGAAACTACTAAGCTGCAACACAAAGAATTAGTGCAGCATAACATTACCGATTGGGACTTTATGCTCCTGCGCGCCGAAGCAAATAGTATGTTGGTGGAGGTTAATGATGGTGTTATAAAAATTGCGAAACCTAAAATTAAAAAAGAAGTATTGCAGGTAAATTATGGTTCTTCTGTTTTGGAATTTGAGGCGGAGATAGATGCGCGCTACCAGTTTAAAAGTGTGAATGCCGAATCGTGGGATTACAGCAACCAGCAGTTATTTAAAGCCGATACCACTTCATCTTCTTTTGCAGATGCAGAACAAGGAAATTTGAGTGGGGGAGATATTGCTGCGGCATTAAGCCCCGATAAATTTGATATGCATCACAGTGGTCACAAATTAGAACAGGAATTACAGGATTGGGTGGATGGAATAATGACTCGCAGCCGACTTGCTAAAATACGAGGGCGTGCACGGTTCACAGGGTTCGCCGGCATAAAACCAGGTGATACCGTTTTGCTTTCAGGAGTAGGCGACCGCTTCAATGGCAAAGCTTTTGTAACCGCGGTGAGGCAGGATATTGGGGAGGGTACCTGGGAAACACAAATACAATTTGGCCTCGATCCGCATCGCTATGCATTCATACATAACGACATGGACGATGCACCCACCGCAGGATTGGTGGGTGGCATACATGGATTGCAAATAGGCGTAGTAGTACAGTTGGAAAGCGACCCGGATGGCCAGGACAGGATTCGTGTACGCATACCAGTTATAGACAGCAACGCACAGGGAATATGGACCCGCATAGCAAGCCTTGATGCGGGCGATAACAGGGGCGCATTCTTTATGCCGGAAATAGGTGATGAAGTGATAGTTGGGTTTATTAATGATGATCCCAACGATCCGGTAGTGCTGGGCATGCTTCACAGTAGCAGTAAACCTGCGCCAATAACACCGCAAGATACTAACAATGAAAAGGGTTTTACTACCAGAAGTAAAATGCACCTGAGTTTTAATGATGATACAAAAACAATAGTGATTGATACGCCTGCGGGCAATAGCATTACAATAGATGAGCGGAGTATGAAAATAGAAATCAAAGATCAGAGCCAGAATAAAATTACGATGGAGACATCGGGAATAACACTGGAAAGTCCTGCCAATATTGATATAAAAGCAGGTGCTGTATTAACATTGGCAGGGGGCGCTTCGCTTTCCATTGGAGCTCCATCGCTTTCTGTAAAAGCAGATGCAGATGTGAGTATTCAGGGGGCGGTGGCAAAGTTGGCTTCGTCAGGAATTACTGAAATAAACGGATCTATTGTGAAGATAAACTAGGAGGCTGAAGGCTTAAAGCAAAGGACTTTAAGAAAATAAAAGACTTATATTAAAGTATAGCAAACAAACAATGCCGATAGCTATCGGGAGCAGGTTTCTATTTTATGGGATACATAATTAAAGGTATTTAAGAGAGCGTGTCCCTCTCTTTTGGAGAGGGGTTGGGGTGAGGTAATAGTAAATAAACAAATAATGCAGTTTTTAATTCTAAGTAACAAACAATCTCAGGTGTGAAAATCAGCATCGTTAAAAGAGAATGAATGGGACTCAGAGATAACGAAGTTTTGTTTAAAAATTAAAATAAACAGCCAGAGCGCTTCCCTCCCCTTTGGAGAGGGGTTGCGGAGAGGCCAAAAAATGCCATCAGCAGCACGAATAACGGATATGCATACTTGCCCCTTGGCAACACCCAACCCACATGTGGGCGGGCCGGTGAGTGGGCCTTGTGTTCCTACGGTCTTGATTGGCAGTTTACCTGCTGCAGTTGTAGGTGATTTATGCGTATGTGCCGGCCCGCCGGATGTAATTGTAAAGGGGTCAACAACAGTTTTTATAGGAGGCCGTCCTGCAGCAAGGCAGGGAGATTTGACGGCTCACGGAGGAGTAATAGTTGGCGGTTTGCCAACTGTACAGATTGGCGGTTAATTAAGCTGAAAGCTCATAGCTAATAAAACAATATTTATGAACACATCTTTTAACTCATTTCTCGGAACAGGCTGGGCTTTCCCTGTACAATTTGACGTGGATGCCGGCAGTGTTGAATTGGTAAGCGATTATCAGGACATTGAAGAAAGCCTGAACATCCTGCTTTCTACAAGCCTTGGCGAGCGGGTGATGCAACCTGATTATGGATGTAATCTCAACGATTATATGTTTGAATCGCTCAACAGCACTTTAATAGGAATTATAAAGCATCATGTAGAAAATGCTATCCTGTATTATGAACCGCGGATAGTAGCGGAGAGTGTAGAAGTAACTTCACAGGATTCAATTGATCTGATTGAAGGGAAATTTACAATAATGGTTACTTATACGATTCCTCAAACCAATTCAAGGTTTAATTATGTGTATGATTATTATTTGAATGAAGCATCGAAACCGGTTTAAAAGCTGAATGCTCAAAGCTTACAGATCAAGGCTGAAAGCTGCTATAAAATATGAAATATGTACGACTGTAATTGCCTCATACATCCTTTTCAAAATGACCCGGGTACCAGCCAGAGCCAGCGGGTAATGGAAGACCTGTTGTCAGGTGCAGCCAAAATAGATGCGAGGGATTTAGCCGATCTGCTGGATTATTTTATGCAGATGTCGCGGCATGTTAATTTCTATTACGTTAGATCAGGCGATACAAAAATGACGGTCAGTGACTGGCAATCCTTTTTTCAGAAAAGCATTCCTTTCACGCTGGCTTCGGTTATTAAAACGCCATCAGCAGAAATAGAACAAAATTTTGCCCTATACAATTCACTTTTTGAAAAAAGACACTCTTCAACGGGGTTGCAATTACACGCTTATTTTATCTATTACCGGTTTATCAATGAAATAAACAAATGGTATTTGGCGGTAAAAGGCAGTGGCCTTCCAATTGAAAGTTTTCTGGAAATATTAATAAAAGACAAACTTCAACAACCGTTGAAACTGTTTATCGCTTATACCAACGCTGCGGTAAAATGGTATGGAATCAAGAAAATTGATTTTTCAAAATTGGATATGGAGATCTGGAATATTGAGGCGAACGATTTATATGCTATTGATAATAGTTTTCAGTCAGATAGCAACGGAATCATTACCTACAGTAAGTTTCAGAGAATTAATAACCTATTCCAAAATTTTAAAACAATTTCTACTCCATTTTTCGATTCCCTAAAATTGATATGCGCCGAAGCGAAAAATAATCTTGAGCTGAGCCTGCTTCCTCTGAAAGAGGAACTGCAAAAAAAACACCCGCCCCACCTCGGTTTGTTATTTGCTTTCTTAAATATTTTCCGTCAGCTGCAGGACGACCTGAATGGTTATACCCGCAAGCATCTTGACTTCTTTTATAAAGATGTGTTACAGATAAAATCACAGGATGCGGTAGCTGATAAAACTCATGTCATTTTTGAAATTCAAAAGCAACTTGAAAAATATTTAATAAAAAAAGGGTTATTGGTAAAAGACGGGAAAGACCTTAATAAACAGCAAATATTTTTTTCCTTAGACGATGATATCGTTGTTAATAAGACTGAAGTTGCTGACACAAAAACGCTATTTCTGAATAACCAAATCGGGTTAGAACATACATACCTGGAAGGTGTTTATATAGCCAATGACGCAACCAAAGCCAATGGAATTGATAAAGACTTTATTGATAGTCAGCCGAAGAATTTCCCTACGCTGGGTGCAAAACTCAGTAAATACAGCGATCCCGAAACAAAGATCATTAAGCCATATCCTAATGCCAGACTGGGGTTCATTCTTTCTTCGCCAGTCCTATATTTAAAAGAAGGAACCCGTACAATAAATATTACGCTGGCCTGCCAGCTTAAAGATTCTTTATGTGCAGATATTGGTAATGAAATAATAAAAGCATCAAAGGATTGTTGTGATGATCCGGAACTAACCTCCAAAATAAAGAATTCTGGCAAAAATCAATACCCGAATTTTTTGATGTCAACTGCTATTTTTTTACAGGTACAAAATCTTATTTCTGAACAATATATTTATCTGAGTGAAGACATTTTTAAATTAGCAAAAAGTAAAGGCCTTGATGAAAAGTCCATCCAACAATTAAGGGACAATTTTTTAAAGGATATACAGCCACTTACTGCTTGCTATTGTGATATACCGGTTTATAAAACAGAAATATCCGTAAACCTTACAGAGTGGATTCCATTTATAGATTCAACTGTACCAGATATAAAGCAGTTGATTGATGAAATATTTAAGCCGGAATCAATATTGAATGTGGTGTTTAGTGGAGAAAAGGATTGGGTAAAGCCGGCAACAACTAACATTAGTATGAGCGATTTAGTTTCCACGATAGATGCATCTGGTAAAATTATTTATACGTTTGAATTATTGATTAATGCGAGTGTCAGTGCTGATCAGCCTTCCGTAAGTTTTTATGATTCAAAAAACTTAAAAGAAGATTTTGGTACTACACAACCACTAATAAAAATTGAACTGAACGACCGCCTGAAACTCTCTCCTGATATTTCGCTTCCGGCACAGGGAGGTGATAAGCAAAAATGTTGCGATCAGGATGCAAGTTGTTGTTTGCTGAAAAATGACAACAATCCTACTCAGCTAATTTCTTTCTATCATTTTTTTAGAAACGTTGAAGTGTTAAAAAATACTGGAACTGATAATACAAGAATTGATGTGCAGGTTTGTGGCCTTAAAAATTTTATTGTTCAGAATGATGAAAGTTTGCAAGATGTGAATGGACCGGTGTATTTTTTTGGAACCAGGCCGGTCGTAAGAAATTTTGATATTTATACCTTACCGATAGTTCATGACACTACCAACTCGGGCCCAAGTTTTTATTTAGGATCAAAAGAGGTTTTTTGCAAAAACTGGAAAAGTGTGCGCATCAACCTTAACTGGAAAGATAAGCCTAATGATTTCAGAGAATATTATAAAGGTTATGTTGTCGAAGATCCTAATGCAACACCCCAGGTTTTTGGGCTGGATGAAGATCATTTTTTGATAAAAGTTTCTTCTCTTAAAGATGGTATATGGAAAGACGAGGTCGGATTTAGAAAATTATTTGATAAAGTCCCTTCCGATGCGCTACCCTTATTACCTCCCAATACTGATTCCTGTGAACATAAAAACTCAGATGAGGAAAATATTTACTCTCAGGGAATTTTGCTTATATCCTCAGATTTTGGATTCGCCAATCAGCAATTTTGTATATCAGAGTCAGACTTTACAAAATTTGATACCAGTTCAAGAAATGGGTTTATAAAAATAAATTTAAGAGATCAGGATTTTCTTCATAAAGATTATGCTTTTGTGCTAAGCAGGCAAATGATGGCGCTTGGCCGTTATCCTGGTGCTTTGCTTGAAGGCGCTGTTTATAAAGTGGATGGGAATACTGTCATTGTTTTTAAAAGTACTGGGAAAACCATTGTAGAATTGAAAGATGATGTGAACTCCACAAAAGAAAAAGCTCAGTTTTCTTCTGATAAAGCAGATGACCTAAATACTACTTTTGATAATGCGATTGACTTAGCTGCCGCACCTCCTTTTGATAGTATTGACGATGGAGAAAGAAATACTTTAATTCCTCTGGTACATGATAATAAAACGTTGTCAAATGATACTCTGGCACAAGCGATAGCTACTCAATTAAAATTAGGAGACCTTCAGAAATTGATAAGTATTTTTGATGTGTTTACTGGTGAAATTGTTAAGCCCTTAACCGTTTTAATCCCCAACGAACCCTGGACTCCTATCATCAGCAATATGTCGCTTGATTATACCGCCACAGCAACTCTTGAAGACATTGACCTCATTCATCTCTATCCATACACTGGCACTTACAAAGCCGAAGAAATAAAACTGCGGCCAACACTTTTTCCCGCATTTTGTGATGAAGGCACATTGTTTCTCGGATTGAAAAATTTGGTTCCCGGCAATAACCTGAATCTTCTTTTTCAATTAGCCGAAGCTACTTCCGATTCAGAATCAGAAAAGCAGGAAGTGCAATGGAATTACTTAGATAATAATGTATGGAAGCCTTTGCGCAAGGGATTTGAAGTGCTGGACGATGCCAGTGAAAACCTTACCACATCAGGCATTGTAAAACTGGCAATGCCTGCTAACATGACCAATGACAACACCCTCATGCCGAAGGGTTTGCATTGGATAAAAGCATCTATTCCACAAAACAGCAAAGCGGTAAGTGAAACTATAGGCATTCATCCGCAGGCCATCAGTGTAACATTTACCAATGATGAGGCCAATGATAGGTTGCGTCTGTCTGAACCGTTACCGGCTGGGAAGATTTCAAAACTAAATGTGGCGGATGCGTACGTAAAAAGTGTGCAGCAGCCTTATGAAACTTTTGGCGGTGAAGTTCCTGAAATTGAACAACAATATTATGTGCGGGTGAGTGAGCAATTACGGCACAAAGGCCGGGCTATTCAGAAGTTTGATTATGAAAGATTGGTACTTGAGGAATTCCCTCAATTGTTTAAAGCCAAATGTATCAACCACAGCTTCGCATTGGATGCGCATTTATACAAAAATGATTTTCCTTATGCCCCCGGTTATGTAATTCTTGCCGTAATTCCTGATTTGAATAAAATGCAGGCAGGCAAATCGTTTGAACCAAAAGTACCGGTAAGCATCATCGAAAAAATTGAAACGTATATCCGTAAACGCACTTCCCCGTTTGTACGTTTTCGTGCAATGAATCCGCGTTACGAAAAAATTAATTTTTGTCTGCGGGTAAATCTTTTACCGGGTAAAGATGAAAATTATTACAAAGAACAATTGAAAGAAGATTTGAAAGAACTGCTGGCACCGTGGGCTGTAGGCAAATATGACAAACTCACGTTTGGGCAATGCGTCTATCGTTCAGATATTATCCGGCTTTTGGAGAATAGTGATTATGTAGATTTTATCACAGACTTTAGAATGAGTAAAGCAATACCAATAGCTACGGGGGCACCTGATTCTTCTCTTGCAAAAATTTGTCCGGATACGCCTCGCTCTATTTTGATAGCGGGCGATATTGAAGTGTGTATTAATAAACCGGATTGCGATGATTGGAAAATGTGTTACGAAAATGATGGTCAAATAAAAATAGATTGTTGTACTACGGAAAAAATTCCAGTGGCAGATTATTGTATTGATAAAACGATTCCGATTGAATAATTATGGCAGACGAGTCAACAAATAAAACGATTAGTTCAACCGATTCCGGTTTCCCCGGCTATCTCGATTTTGAAGCATTGCGGAGTGACGCGATTGCGTATCTGGGAAACCTGTCTGGAAAAATATGGACTGACTATAACGTACATGACCCCGGCATTACCATCCTTGAAGCTCTTATCTACGCGGTTCTTGACTTGGGTTATCGCACCAATCTGCCTACGGTTGATTTGTTTACCAGGAACCCTGACGACAAATCTGACGATAATAATTTCTTTACGCCTTCGCAAATCCTTGCCAATAATCCGTTGACGATTACTGATTTCAGGAAATTGCTTATTGATATCAAAGGCGTAAAAAATGCCTGGCTTGAAACAGAAGATAAATTACCGAGTGCTTTTTGTAAGAGCGGTGATGACACGCCGGTAACAGGGGCGGTTTTCATTCCCCAATCCGATACATGCGATTGTGATTTTTTAAATGGTCTCTATCATGTATATATTGAACTGGAAGATTTTGTAGATGAAAAGTCGGATGAATATAAGAACCTCATTTGCAAAATAAAATGCGCTTTAATGTCGCGCCGAAATTTGTGTGAAGATTTTATTGATATAAAAGTTTTGTGTAAGCTGAAACTTGGTCTGTGTGCAGATATTGAGCTGCAAGCCGATGCTGTTGGCGAAGATGTTTATTTGAAAATATTGGAAGCGCTAAGGGAATTCTTTTCTCCCTCGCCTAAGTTCTATACTTTGCCACAACTGCTGGATAAAGGGAAACCGATTGATGAGATCTTTGCAGGCAGGCCTTACAATCTAAAAGAAAGTTACGGTTTTGTAGATACTGATGAATTTGAAAAAATAGAGCTTAGAAGAAAAATGCATCTCTCTGATGTGTATCATGTCTTGTTTGATATTGACGGAGTAAAAAATGTAAGAAATCTTGCGTGGAAACTTTGCGGCAGCGCAGGGCCTGTACCAGATATCATCAATAAGTGGGAACTTCATCTTCCTGAAAATTTTATTCCTGAATTTGATGTGGCCTGTTCCGGTTTCCAATTTTATAAATATGGAATGAAAGTAAAAATGGATACAACCAAAGCCAATTCCGTTTTTGCTTTGAATTTTTCTTCCAATGGCAAAATACTTCACAAACAACAAGCGCCATATCTTGACATGGAAATCCCGCAGGGAGTTTATCGCAGTGATTTGGCAGATTATCATTCCATACAAAATGAATTTCCCCACGTGTATGGGATTAAAAAAGGCGATTTGGCAAGCAACGCTTCTGTCAAACGGAAGGCGCAGGCTCTGCAGTTACAAGGGTTCCTATTATTCTTTGACCAATTGCTTGCCAATTATTTAGGACAGTTAAAGAATATGCGTTCCCTGTTTGCAATGTCTTTTTCCGAAAGTGACGAGAACAATCATACTTATTATACCAACACATTGGGCGATGTGCCTCAACTGGAAAAACTAGTTCGTTTCAATGCCGGTAAAGATGGCGCAGGTAACCTCGGAACTGAGGGTAGTATTCTTGCATATCCTACAAGCAGAAAAAACTTAGAAGATCTGATAGCTTCGGGAAAAATTCAAAATACTGACCTCGACAGAAGGTGTAATGATGTGAACAAAGACGATTTCCCGCCTTATCAATTTTGTTATGGAACAGACCGCGATCTGGCAGAAAAACAATTAATAGATGATTTACTCAATGACGATTTTGAACCGGTAATAGTTGCCAATTACAATGATTGTTATTTCTTTTATTGTTTTACTTCATCAACGGATTTTGCACTCATCAGCAAAAAATATTACGCCTGTGAACAAGAAGCGCAAACCGCGGCAGCTTCTATTAAATACCTGTCCACGTTTGTTGAAAATTATCGTTCCTTTTTAATCGAAGATAGTAATTCAGGCATTGAATATTTTTCTTTTGACTTGGAATTTAACCTGAATAGCTATCCGCAATTCTTGAAATTAATGTCAGAAAATCCTTCGCTTTATAATAGCCGCAGACAGGGATTCCTCAATCATTTGCTTTCAAGATTTGCAGAGCAGTTTACTGATTATGCCTTGCTGAGTGGAGGGTTTTTAACACCGGAAGAGTTACAAAAGACACAGATAAAAGCGGAAGAAAAGTTTCTTGCCAATTACCCCGAACTTAGTAGCAACCGCAGCAAAGGGTACGATTATAAATGCCATGGATGGAACAGTGAAAATATTTCCGGCTTTGAAAAAAGAGTAAAAGCATTAAGTGGCATTGATAACTGGAAGAAACATTATCTCTGCAATTTTGTAGTGGAAAAAGCGGATGAAATTTATAAATTATCTATTTCACTTTTCGGAAGCGCATTTACAGTAGAAGATAAAATGTTTACTTACGAGGCTGGTCATTCTTCGTTAAATTCTTTGTATAAAAGTTTGGGCGATAACCCGCATTTGGAAACGGAATTTATAAACCATGAGCAAAAGTGGAGCGTGTTTATAAAAGATGATTTTGGAAATAAATACAGCAATCAAGGATTATTTGATACTAAAGAAGAAGCACTAAAATACGACGATACTTTACATTCTGTATTATCTGTTAAGCCTGATAGCAATGAAAATGTATTCGTAAGCAAATTTGTTTACAGAGTGCTTTTTAATGATTATAAGGGTGAAGCCTGTGAAGAAAGCAAACAGAAATTTAATACGCCGGAAGATGCTCAAAAATATTTTGATAAAATCGCTTCCAGATTATCCAACTACCTCAACAACTCTAAAGAGTTTTCTAAAATCAAAAAAAGGTTGAATTTAGAAAAACTGATTGTCGTAAAAAATGAGGTTAATTCCGTTGTTTATATTGATAAAAACAAATTTCAATTCAAGCCAATTGATGTTATACAGTTGGATACAGTAAAAAAGAAATTTGCATTGCTTAATGATGCAAAAACCATTCAGTTTGATTCATTATTAGATTATGATACGATAAAACTTGCTGATAAGGGATTTGAGGAATTACTTCGTTTACTGGTTTCTAATGAAAGTTATTCAGTGCAAAAAGAGAATAGTGGCAATATTTTTAAAATAATAATTAAAAATACAGATGTTGATACAGCCGTTTACTTTCAAACTTTTACTACACAGGAAGAAGCTGAAAACAAAACAAAAGAAATTTTTGACGAAATTATTTCTCATACTTCTCATCTTTCCATCTCTGAACCAATCCCTGATAATTGGGAATTTCAATATGAGTTAACCAATCCTTCGGGTGAAAATATTGATTTTAAAACCAAGGCAGATTACACTTCAGAGCAGCAGGCGCTGGCAGCAGCCAAACAATTTTATAGTCACATTTCCACGCTGCAGATAAAAAAAGTGAAAAATGATTTGCAATTGTTTTTAGACCGAAAAAAGAAAATCATTGCTTACGCTGCATTATCTACCGAATCGCCTAAAGAAGGAACGGTCGCAGCAGCTCAGCTTTTGAATAATCACCAGGAATTGTTCAAGGCGGTAAATAATCCAACAAAAAAATTCATTGATGCTACGCTTGCAGCAGGAAAAGACAGCGCCCGTGAACAGTACATTTATAAACTGGTGGATAAAGACAACCTGCTGGCAAAGGCTTCTTTAGCATCGGACACCGAAGCAGAAGCGCTCACTCACAAAAATGATCTGATAAATGCCGTTCAGGCAGGCTATAATTATACTTCGCTTTCTTTCGGTTGGGATATTATTGATGAAAGAAAAGATGCCATAACAAATATTACGTGGTACCACTTTCTTATTAAATGCAACAATGTTTTGTATCAGAAAGGAAGCATGCAAGGCAAACCGTTGATTTTATTTGAAAGTATAAAAGGGTATGTAAGCAAAGAAGAAGCTATGCAGGCTTTCCTTAATAATTATCTCATCATTTTGAGAAAAGCATTTATCCCTGATAGTTATGGAACCAATCAATTTATTGGCTTCACTGAGATTTTGATTCATGAACCAGATGATTGTACGAAAGAATTAAGTACGGTATTTGTGCCGGCAGAAACATTGTATGAATATGACGGGGATATTGCAAATACGGTTAAAGCAATTATTTCGATAGCAAAAGGCTATCCCGTATTGTATATCACTAAAGGGTTTTACAGATTTTCTCTTTTCAACGAAATAAGTGAAACTTTTGACTGGCGGAGTACCGCACGCTATGATACACCGCAGAAAGCTATGCAGCAATTCCAGCTCTTCTTGGGTTTATTGAAGTATTCCGGAAATTTTTATATCGAAAAAAATGAGACAGATTGCAGGTATCGCATTTATATTCGCGAAGTGCTTGCGTTAAGCACATTGTCATTCTCCACACCTGAGCTGGCCTGGGGAATCAACGGAGTGGAAAAATTTATTTGCATTGCCCAGACTGAAAATGGATTTCATAATTATTTAAACCGGACAAATTGCGGCTATAGTTTTTATGTGGCTTGCGACAATACAGGTTTACTACATCCGTGCAAATATGAAACACCGGAAAGGCGCGATAAAGCGTTAAACAAATTGTATCAGGCTGCTTCATTTAATTTCTTTGACCTTTTGCAGGTGGATGCACAAAATAATTTATCCTTACTGGCCCTTGATGAAAAACCGGTTGCAAATCTTTTTATTCAAACTGGCGATGACAATCAATTTGATAAATGTGAAAAGCTGATAGAATTTTTTGAAGCCATGTATGTTGATGCAAATTATGTACAAAAGGACAATACGTTTTATCTAATTGATGCAAATAAAAATAGAATTGCAAGTCCTATAGAATACAATATCACCTGGACAGAGTGGAAAAAGAGACTCCTTGCCGTGGCCTGCTATTTCCCTTTATACAGAAAACAAACTGATAACAGTAGTTCGACCGGAAACCGGTCTCAGTGCAACTTTTATATACAAATAAAATTACCTGAATTTAATACATGTAAAGATGATTTGGCAAACGACTGTCCTGATAAAAATTCTGATGATGACTGTAAACCCGGTTGCTACATCGCCTGGAAAAGTGATTGTTGTTTTAGTAGTTGTTGCGAAGCATTGTTTTTTTATGCAAGTTCTTTAAAACTTTTAAGCGCCTTCTCTAATTACAAACCTGTGTATGAATGTGATTGCGGATATTATGGGATAGAATTACATTCGGAAGAAATAGTTAAAAGCGAGGGTAATGTAGAACCGACTGACCCCGCTATCTATCGGGAAGCGATTGGACGCTGGCTTTGCGATGATTCTCGCGACACGGCAGGCAGGATTGTTGATAATCAAATTAGACCAGATGACTATCGGGATACTAATAAATGCCTCAGTGAAATAATTGCTATTAATCCACAACAATATAATAATGCAACAATTGCCTGCGAAGCAGTGGAGCGTGCAAAGGGTCTAATTAATGCAGAAGGGTTGCACCTTGTAGAGCATATTTTATTGCGGCCTCGCTGTCAGAATTCCGGTCATATTTATGACGATTGCAATTGTCCTTATCTACCCGTGCCCTGCATTGATACGCCCGATCCGAATGGAGAAAATAAAGGCAATATTTGCCATTTTCAATGGAAACCGGGTGGCGATACAGATTTCTGCGAACCAGAAGATCCAATTTGTTTTACGCCCGGTTGTGATCCCTGGTCATTTATTGTAACCATCGCTTTACCAGCATGGCCAGAGCGTTTCAGAACTAAGGAGAATAGGGGGGTGATAGAAAAATTATTACAAAAAGAAGCTCCGGCTCATGTATTGCTCCGCATCTTATGGTTAAGGCCGCGCGACTTTTGTTGCTTTGAATATTATTTTAAGAACTGGAATTACTGGCTGGCCAAAAAAATGTGTGATGTCCAATATAACAATTGTGATTTCCTCGGTTTGTTATTCCATAAAGAATTTGCTCCACTCGCAGAATGTAATGAATGTGTGCCTTGTGATTGCAATAAAGAATTGCCTGTCTCATGCTTTGACGAAAAAACTGAAGATTGCCCAAACTTTGATTTGGCTAAACAATTAAATAATTTGTATTGTTGGAATAAAGCCGGTTACGATAACTACCATTGCGGAAATGAGACTGACAATCAAGAACCAACTCCGGTCCCCGGGGCATTTGTATCTGTTACAAATGAAACTACAATTCAGCCAAAAACAGTTGAAATAAAAACACCGGCAAAACCGGTTAAAGAAGCAATATCCTCACCTGCTACGGCAGATTTACCGGAAATAGATTCCCGTGAAAAATATTTGACTCTACAAGCCAGAGCATCCCGGTATAAAGAGAATATTAAAAAAATAGCGGATGCCATACCTGGAAATAATACGGTTGAAAATGCTTCACGTTTTTTATCAGATACCAACCCTGACTCTGAACGTTATGAAGACTTGATAAATAAAATTTTGAAGAATAAACCTGATAAAACAAAAAAGATTAAAGGCCTTACAATAAAAGAGAAAAATGTTTTAATAGGTAATATAAGCTGGCAATACTTTGACAGGGTTTGTGTAAATGAAAAGAACGCTGATAAAATATCCATGCACGAAGCGCTGTTCAATCATCTCAGAAAAAGTAAAATCGATATGAAATTACTCTATGACGACTGGAATCCTAATGAATTGAAAAGTGTGGAACCAGGAATCAATTTTAATGAAATAAAGAAGGCGGTAATTTAAAATCAAGAAGGTCTTTTTGGGGAGATAGTTATTTAAAAGTGCTTTTAGTAAATTTCATATTTCTAGAAGATTTAAAGTAGTAAGAGTTTCCACAGACCTGCCAGGTTTTTAAAACCTGGCAGGTTTCCGGTCAATCAAAACAACAAAAGGGAAAACCAAAGAAGGTTCTTCCAGTTGTTTTCGATTTAAAGTTCCATTGAACCTTCCTGATTTTTGGTTGATTGCAAACCGATGAATAAATTATGCAACACATCATAAAAAAACAAATCATTGATCTTTCATTATCCAAAGGGTTGGATGCTTTTCACATTCAGCAGCGGGTAAGTGATTATTATTTTACCAAAATTGTGCCTTTACTGCAAGAGGCATTTGATTCGGCTTCTACGGATGATGAAATCGTCAACATAGACAATTTAGTAATTGAGCTGGGAACGATTACAGAAAAAGAAATTGGAAAAGGGGGCTGGGAAGAAAAAGTTTTTAAAAATATTACGGAGCAATTAATTTCCATAAAACATGGAATCTCTTCCGGTGTGAAAGTAACAAAGGAAAAAAGTGCATTAAGTATTTCCGGACAATGGATCTTTTACATGCAACATGGCTATCTTCCCTGGAATGTGTTGCAAATAAATCAGGATTGGTATGATGAAGTACTGGAAACATTCGCGTCTGACACAGTAGCAATCAGTAATTTGAGGAATCTTATCAAGATGCATCCTGGTTCAGTCAGGAGAATTGTCTTTCAAAATACAACTCATTTTTTAAAATCTCTTATTGAAACTCTTACCGCAGAAAACCAGGATGTATTACCGCAATTAATTAAAGAGTTGGCACAAATCATTTTTTCATCGGGTAACAATAAAAAACACATTGATTCTTTACAGCAAGAAGAAAAAAGATTATGGGGATATGTATTGCAATTGGCAACATCTTCAGAAACAAAATTAACATCCGGTCCCGATAGCTATCGGAATGTTGATTTACTATTGATTCATCATTTTTCAATCAGGCAACTAAGTGCTAAAAAAGTAAAAGAGTTTTTGAAAAAGAATCAAATAGATTCTGTTTTACTAAAACAAAAATTAAAAAATATAGGGGATCAGGAATTGGGCGAGTTTGCGGAGAAAATTGCATCAAAAGAAATAATTGAAAAAGAAAGCAAAATTGGCATTGATGAAGAAGGGATTTACGTTTCCAATGCAGGAGTGGTGTTGCTGCATCCATTCTTAAATTCTTTTTTTAAAAATCTAAATTTAATTAAGGGTGAAGATTTTATTGATAGCATCTCTCAATTGAAAGCCCTATACCTGCTGCATTATCTCGCAACAGGAAATACTAAACCTGAAGAACATGAACTCGTGATAGCAAAAGTATTATGCGCTTGGCCTTTGGAAGAACCAGTAAATAATTCGGTTGAATTAACCGATGAAGAATTAAATGAGGCTGATGATCTTTTACTTTCCGCTATTCAGCAATGGAGCATATTGAAAGGTACCTCTGTGGATGGATTACGTGAAACTTTTTTGCAACGCAAAGGGAAATTATTTAAAAAAAATGACAACCTGATTTTGCAAATTGAGAGAGGTTCTATTGATATGTTATTAGACCATCTTCCCTGGAATCTGAGTATTATAAAACTTTCATGGATGAAAGATGTATTGAAAGTGGAGTGGAGATAATGGTTTAGCGGCCTGACAGTCCCTGTCTGTTAATGGATTTTTGGAACCATCTCGTCCTTAGCATTTTTAAGAATCTTAGAATACGAACCAACTACAGTGATTTTGATTTTACTGATTATAAAAAAATGAAAGCTGCCCAACTTACACCGGCGGCAACTCCTGCCCAAAAAAATACTTCTTTCTTCAATAAAGAAAGTGAGCAGGGATTCTTTCATCCGAGGGCTATCGGATCGAGAGCTGTCGGATCTTCTATTAACGAACAGTCCTTCTTTTCAAAAGTGAAAAATAATAATTACGGCATACAAACCAAGTTAACCGTTGGCCAACCTAATGACAAGTATGAGGTAGAAGCAGATGCCATGGCAGATAGAGTGGTTCAACGATTGGCACAGCCGGAAGTAATGACAAAAAGAGAGCAGGTTGTTCAGGCAAAACCTCTTTCTAATTATTTCACTCCTTTTGTACAAAAAAAATGCGCGCACTGTGAAGAAGAAGAAAAACTACAGAAGAAAGAAAAAGAAGATGATAAATTGCTGAATGGCAAGTTGCAAAAGAAACCAATTTTTGAAAGCAATGCGCAGCCACCGGATGACTACTCCCTCTCCCTTGGAGAGGGCTCGGGTGAGGCCGTTCAAAGAAAATGTGCTGAATGCCTGTCTGCCGAAGCTTCAGTGAAAGGAGATGAGAAGGAAGAAAAATTACAAAAGAAGTCTGATACATCCACACAAACGGCTTCTTCAAATATTGAAAGTAGTTTAAATTCTTCCAAAGGTTCGGGATCATCATTGCCCAAGAACACACTCGAACAAATGGGGAATTCTTTCGGTGCCGATTTTTCCAATGTAAGAATACACGACGATAGTTCCGCTGTGCAAATGAGCAAAGATTTGAATGCGCAGGCATTTACGCATGGTAGTGATGTTTATTTTAATTCGGGAAAATATAATACTGGTAGCACAGCCGGTAAACATTTACTGGCGCATGAATTGACACATACTTTACAGCAAGGTCATTCTCTTCATCAAAAAGCGATACAGCTTAGTGGGTCGGCCTCAGCAGCTACCGGTCAAAAAGCTACGACCTTACAAGGTCCCCCGTTTGTTGTGAAAGGAAGTAAGATTGATCCATCGGTCGATCCTAAAATTTTAAATATTGGGAAGATATCACTACCGGATTTCAAGCACCGAAATGCTGGTAAGTTCAAGACACCACTTCAAACTTTACAGCCACGCCCCGAGGGAACGAAACAAGTTAAAAATTGGATTGCAGCAGTTAAGAGCTCTGCTAACGCAAAAGTAGGAGCAAAATTAGCACCCCTTTCCAAAACTTCCAGTGGCCTGTATTTCCTCAAATCAAAGAAAACTGATTTCCGCATTTTCGGGACCATGAAGCAGATACAGGAGGAAAGCTACATACCTAAGTGGAATAGGTTTGGGGAGCCAAACCTTCATCAGGTAGATCACATATTAGAAATGCAATTGGGAGGAGCCGATGACATCTCAAACTATGAGCTTACCGATGATAGAGCAAATACAAATTCAGGCAATGCGATCAAAAACGAAAGAGAGCGAAGGGTGAGACTTTCATTAGTTTCATTCCGAGAGGCTGGCATTACGAACTTGCCAACCGTTAAACAGACAAGTAATGAGTATATAGTTTCCTTCTATAAAATTGAAAATTGGAATCTTCCCTATTTAGGTAATGGTGCTGCTTTTTGGACAAGAAAGGAAATAGAAGACGGAAAGCATTTAGATCAATTACGCCCGATGACTGCTGCCGAAATCGCATCCTCACAGGGGACTGATGAAGAACTGGCAATATATGTGTATCAGAATTCCGGACGACCTCATAAAATAAAACTTCCTTTTGCAGGGCCGGTCAGTAATTGGTTGCCGGGGCTGGATTTAGTCTCACTAACTACTAATCCGAATGCTGCTGATGGAAAAACTTTCGGATCAATAAGGATAGATCTAAGACAGGATTTTTCTGATAAATTAAAAAGTGGGGAAGGTTTTACGATTTTGTTTAACAAAACAGCGGGCCTTATCAATACCGGCTACCTGACTTTTACAAAAGAACAGCAGGCATTAAGTGGGCAGCTTCGTTTTTTAGGACTGAGTCCCTTGTATATTGAGCAATTTGGCCTTGATGATAAAAAGGGTATTATTTTAAATGGAAAAATCAGAACAGACATTCCCATATTGCAAGGCGCCGAGATAGATTTTTCAATGGAAGGAAAGAATTATATGCTCAGTAAGACCTTTAATTTGGGGGAAGTAAAAAATTTCCCAGCACCTTTCAAAGTAACGGATACTAGCCTTATGGTGTTTGCGAGCAGTTCAAAAGGGCTTGGGGTGGAAGGTAACCTTGACTTTGAAATCAGTGGTGTTGGAAAAGGGCAAATGACTGGCATGGGTTCTTCGAAGAATGGTTTTGGTATAAATGGAAAATTCGACTTCGATCCCGATTTATTCAAATCAAGAATTGAAGTAAGCTATATTAATAACGAGTTTTCTTTTAAAGGAAGTGCTACTCTTGAAAATGAGAAACTAAAAGGTGTAAAAAGCTTAAATATTGACGTTTCTTATTCGCAAGGCACTTTACTTGGAAGTGGTAGAGCAAAGTTGTCAATACCCGGAGTAAAAGAAATCAAAATAGAAGTCGTTTATGATCCAAACGGTAAGTTTGCAATTCAGGGAGATGTGGAATTTGGTAATATTCCAAAATTAAAGGCTTCCGAAGCAAAAGCCAGGGCAATTATTTCAAAGAAAGCACAAGGATGGGAAATTGGCATAGCGGGCAATTTGAAGCCTGATATAAATATTGCAGGGTTGCAAATTAAAGAAGTTAATATTTCCTATATCAGAGGCATCTTTGATGTTTCGGCTAAAGCGCATTTTGGCAAAGGAAAAATAAACGGCGATATCAATGCGGGTGTCACTAATGCCTTAATATCACCAGAAGGTACGAAAAGTGACTCGATCGGTAAAGAGTTAAGTTTTTATGCTGATGGAGTACTAAGAATGGAAATAGCCAAAAATGTAGAGGTAGAATTGAAAGTTAGAATCAATGCTGATGGCGATTTGCTTATCGGTGGAAAGTTAGCCCTCAAGGATGACAAATATATAATTGATGCGAAAGAGGCCAATTCTAAAACGGACAAAAACTTAGAAATCTGGAGTTTCAAAAAATCAATTCCAGTAGCATCATGCGGAGTTGCATCGCTGGTGCTGGGACTAAAGGGAGGAATAGGTTTATTCTACATATTTGATGGCCTTAAAGTTGATAAAAGCACCAATTTAGAATTGGAAGAAGTTAGTTTGAAAGATTTATCAAAGGCAAATCTAAAGTCAGATATCACGATAAGCACAGGTATAAAAGCCGGGATTGATGCCTACCTGGGTGCAAGTGCCGGGTTACAAGTATTAATTGCAGGAGTAAGAGGCGAAGGGACTGTTAACTTGAGGCTTACAGCAATTCAGGCTGCTGCAAAAGCTAATGTAAAAGCCGATTTTTCAGCTGAAAAAGGGTTACAGTTTAAAGAAGCAAATCTTGAATTTGATGTCGCTTCCAAAATAGCAATTGAAGTTGTTCTTGGCATCTCGGTTTATCTTGATTTGCTATTTACCGATGTTACCCTCTGGTCGCACGAATGGAAACCCGATTCACTAAAGGGCGAAAAGACATTCAATTGGTTTGAAGGCATTATGAATGTTCCATTAAAATTTGGCGACAACAATTCTTTAACCATAGACAATATCACAGAAGGATTGAAAGCAGGGATCGAACCTAAAGCTAAGAATGAATCCGTCTATGAGCGCGGTGCCAATAAAGGTATTAATGAAGAAGGGCCAACGAAAGAGGAAAAGGAGGAGGAAGCCAAACAAAATATAAAGAAAGATATTAAAGCAGCATACAGGGGCGTTCATAGTGATGCTGTATTTAGTTTTAACCAAACTCTAGATCCCGTTTATTTTGAGCAAAGAGCCGCTGCCTGGTATGAGATCGAAAATTTACAAGATTTAAATCCCAAGATAAAAGACCTCTTGAGAAATGAAATTATAAAATATGAGTTTGAAGAATACGAGGCGTTTGGGGAATTCCTTTCGAACGATACTTACTTTGATGCAGGCACCAAACTTTTCTTAATTGAAGAATTCCTGAAGTACCGTCCAACTTTAGGTGAAACGGAAACTGTGAATTTAAAAAGTCTGGTGACTATAGATACGCAGCTAAATAGCAAGCTGTCTGGAAAAAAACTAAATAAAAAGAAAACACCTGTTCAAAAAAAAGAAAAAACGAATGGCACATTCCATGTATCCGAAGATACCGAAGCTGAGTTAGAGAGTAGAGAGAACAGGGGGGAACCATTACCACGAAATATTCGCGAAGGCATGGGGGGCGAGATTGGAGCCGATTTCAGTAACGTTTATTTGCATAAAGATGCAGAGGCAGGAAAATTATCCGAGGACCTAAATGCTCATGCATTTACTTATGGAAACAACATTTATTTTAATTCAGGCAAATTTAATCCTGATACCAAAGAAGGTCAACATTTGCTGGCACATGAGTTAACGCATGTAGTGCAGCAAAGTGACGTAAACGATACAATTAACCTTCAACGTCAACCGGTGGAGACGGAAGCAGAAAATGCAAAACTCATCGCTCCCTTATCGGATCGGGAATGGTTGCAAGTGCGGGCATGGCAGGAGCGCGGAGAAGTGGCGACTATTGACCCTTTGACCGGAAATCCTGATGAGAATGCGGCCCTTATTGCTGATTCGATATTTTGTAGCCGCATGATATTATCCACTTCATTTTTTAGTCGAAAGGAAGACCCTCTATTGTGCGTAATTCATGAAGTAACCATGACAGACCCAAGAGTGCAGCAACTTTTGAGACAAGTTACTGCAAGAGGACCGATTATAAACTGGGCAAGCGTGGGTGGCGATCAACGTGTGGTACATGTAATGGAATTGTTAATAGATCAGTATAACTTTCCGGTGAATGGAGCTGCAGGCCTGGTGGGAAATTTATGGTCTGAATCAGGAGTGCTTCCTAATCGTATTGAGGGAAGTAGCATTGGTACGCCAATGAAAGCCCCTAATTCCCAGGGAAATACCGTTGATTTTACAGCAGAAGAAGTCATGAACCGTGATTCGACTGCAACCCAGAGGCCACGAAGCCCGGGAGTAGGACTTGCTCAATGGACCTCTCCAAATCGTCGTGTAGGATTATTTAATCACGAGTTCCAGAGCAGGATTCTTGGTGCAGATATTCTTTTTAACATGGATGCTCAGGTTAGCTATCTGGTAAGCGAACTTGGAAACAATTATACCGGCGTATATAATACGATAACTGCAGCGGCAGTTTCACTCAATGATGCCAGCGATGAAGTAGTTTATCGTTTTGAAGTTCCAGGTTCTATTTTGCAAAACAGACAGTTGCTTCCCAGGGATAATTCCAGTGTGCAAGCGGTATTTAATGCAAGGCGTAATAACGGTCAACGAGCACTTAAGGCCTATCAAAATGCACATCCTTGAATTCAGATAAAACCTTTGTTTTGGATTCCGATCATAAATCATAAGATCACGTTGATGATAGAATTTATTATAAATAAAGTTTCTGACAGACCCAAATGATTAGAATCTCGACAGTAAATGATTCATGTAATTCCAGGTACTAAAACAGAACCAAGTGTATAGAATATTCAAATAAATAAATTATGCCTGATCCAAAACCAAAATCCCTCGCCCTCCAGTGGAATCAACTCACACTTGATGCCATAAAGATTACCAATACTCCGCCGCCAATGGCAGCGCGGGCGATGGCTATGGTACATACCGCCATGTATGATGCATGGAGCGTGTATAACAAATGCGCATTCAGCACAACTACTTCACGGTATATAAAAAAGTATGGAGAAAATTGCGGAGAAAATGAAGTTGAGGAAACTTTCAGTTATGCTGCTTTTGGCGTACTTACCGATTTGTTCTGGCTGGCATTGCCTGCGGCAAACAGAAATATGTTCCGCAATCTGATGATTCAATGCAATTATAATCCTGATGATTGTTCAATGGATATTACCACAGCGCAAGGCATTGGTAACTTGGTGGCAAGATTAGTTATTGATTACCGTCACGGCGATGAGGCAAATCAACAAGGCATATTATTTCATTTTTCACCGTGGGGCGATTTTACAGGATATCGAACAGTAAATCCTCCGGAGCCTGCTGCTGTGAAGGATATCAACCATTGGCAGCCTCTTTTAATTGGTGGCAAGGTGCAGCATTTTCTGGTTCCGCACTGGCCTTTGGTAAAACCATTTGCTTTACAATTTGCAAAACAGTTCAGGCCAGAACCACCGTTCAATACCAAAGATTCACTCAATGATTTTAAAAAACAGGCTCTGGAAATACTTTCTATAAGTGAATGCCTGAGTGATAAAGAAAAAGCCATTGCAGAGTATTGGGAAGACGGGCCTAATTCTTTTACGCCGCCGGGGCATTGGTGCGAAATTGCGCAATTCGTTTGCGAAAAAGAAAAGTATGGCAATAAAGATTGTATCAAATTATTTTTCGCACTTACCAATGCAATGCTCGATGCCTCTATTGCCTGCTGGGAATGTAAACGCCGGTACGATTCCGTGCGGCCAATCACAGCCATACACGAATTGTATCGTGGAAAAATAATCAAAGCCTGGGGTGGCCCTTTCAAAGGAACTGTAGAGATGGATGGCAAAGACTGGATGCCTTATCAACATGCTGATTTTTTAACGCCACCATTTCCGGAACACGTTTCGGGGCATAGTACATTTAGCAAAGCTGCGACATATATCCTTTATGCTTACTCGAAAAGAGAAAGTTTCAACGGATGTTTTTTAGTAAAAAAAGGATCATCAAAAATAGAGCCAGGTAAAACTCCGTCAACAGATATAATGCTGGAATGGCCAACCCTTACAGCCGCTGCTGAAGAAGCGGGTATCTCGCGTTTGTATGGTGGCATTCATTTTAAACGGTCAAATGAGTTAGGACAAAAACTGGGTGCTGTTGTTGGAAAATGTGTTTGGGAAAAAGCATTGGTTTATTTTAATGATTAAGTCTGAAGGTCTCAGTCTGAATTATAAATTTTCAGTAAACTAACATTCTGATAGCTATCGGGACAATTTTCAATTTTCAATTATCTGACATGCCAATAATATCAGTTGCCATTCAAAAAGGGGGGTCGGGCAAAACTACTACTACCATTAATCTTGGTGCTGCACTGCAGCGTTCAGGAAAGAAAGTTTTATTGATAGACGCTGATCCACAGGCCAATCTTTCACAATCACTGGGGATGAAGGAAGAACCCGAATTCAATCTTTATTCTGAAATAAAAAAAGAAATAACCGGTGAAGGTTCTGATATAAAAAAAGCAATTGTAGAAATAAGGCCCGGATTCAGCATCGTTCCCGCTTCGATTGAATTGGCTGATGCTGAAGTGGAATTAGTGAGCGTATATAGCCGCGAGCAGGTGTTAAGCTGGATACTGAAGCCTGTTGTAAATGAGTATGATTTTATTTTTATTGATTGCCCGCATTCTATCGGCATGTTGACTGTAAATGCATTGGTAGCCTGTGACCAGGTGTTGATTCCATTGCAGGCGGAATTTTTGCCACTTAAAGGGGTGCAAAGTTTTATGCGACAATTCAACACTATTAAGAAAAGACTGAATCCGAAAATTAAATTAATGGGATTTGTGCTCACCAAATTTGATGAACGTAAAAAGATGAATCTCCATGTGGAGCAACAGTTGGAAACCGAATTTGAGAGTAAAGTATTTCAAACACACATTCGCACTTGTATAGCTCTGTCCAAAGCACAGGAAGCAGGAGTGGATGTTTTTTCATTCGACAAAAATTCGAACGCAGCAAAAGATTATGATACGCTGGCAAAAGAGATAATGAATAAATTAAAACTGTAAGCGGCTGTCCGTCCGTCGAAAATATTTAATTTAGATTCCTATTTTATGTTTATTTTAATTAAATAAGATCTTAATAAAGCGTGTCCCTCTCCGCATTAGGCGGAGAGGGGTTGGGGTGAGGCTTACATTTAATTCAGATTTTTATTTTCTAATAAATCGTTCGCTAGCTACAGACGATTGCTACTTTAAAAACTATATTTTATGTCTTATCGTTCACGTGTATATCGCCATCGCAATCCGCACTCACATGATGAGGGTGCTAAAGAGCCTTTCTTTTCAAAACAAAATGATATAAATAAGCCGGAGCAGCGAAGCACCTTTTTTCAGGCTAAACTTTCAGTAAATGAGCCTGGAGATAAGTATGAACGCGAAGCAGATTCTGTGGCCAATGCAGTGGTGAACAACAAAGTATCTTTGCCTGATGTTCAACAAAAAAAGATAAGTTCTATTCAGAGACTTTCAACATCTAAGGAAGATGAAAAATTAAGTACCAACGATGCCCGGATGGAAAGAGACAAAGAAATACAAAGAATGCCGATTCAGAAAATGAGTGCCGATCCGGAGAAGGAAAAGAAAAAGAATATTCAAAAAATGGATGATCCTTTGAAAAAAGAAAAGGATAAAAAGAAAACTTCGGTGGTGCAAACGAAACATGATACCAGTTCAAATGCAGCTCCGGCAAATGTTTCGTCAAAGATTGGAAACTCTTCAGGCAATGGGAACCAGTTGCCTCGAAAAACGTTGCATGAAATGAATTCATCTTTTGGTGTTGATTTCAGTGATGTAAAAGTGCATAACGGTAGTGATGCTATAAATATGAACAAAGAATTACAGGCACAAGCGTTTACGCATGGATGTGATATTTATTTTAATGAAGGAAAATATAATCCCGAAAACAGTGAAGGGGAATTTTTGCTGGCGCATGAGTTGACGCATGTGGTGCAACAGGGAAAAGCAAATGATTCTAACACCGGAGGAATTTCTAAGAAGGTGATACAGGCAAAGCCTTCATCTTCATGTGCGGCAAATCCGGATTGCCCTTCGGATTTTTGTACTCCTTCTTTTTCAAAAACTTTGGCAATGGCAGAAAGACAAATAGCTGCGCCAATATTACTGGCAGGTATTGGGGCAAAAATAAGTCCAAGAGTTGTTCCTTTATGGTCACAATACCTTTTTGGAGGTGCTTCTCCTCAGGATCTTAGTTCCTCATTCGGATCTGATTTTACTAATTCACAAACTACCTTAAAAACTACTAAGTTTTTACTAAAAAGCCTGAGATCTGATTTGGAAAAGAATCCTCCTGCTTTTCAATCAGGAATTAATAGAGTGGTAGTTAATCTTCCCGGACGTATCGGCCCTTCTATTTCAGAAATTGATGATCCTTCCGATACGAATGTTATGGATTTTAATTTCATCGGCGAAATTCCGGGTAATATTGCCGGTGGTGTGGGAAAGAATCAGGCAAGTTGTCCTGTAGGCGCTACGCCTTCGCCGTTTAACGATTCGCGGGAGGCTTCCGGAACTGCGGTGGTAATTCTTAATCCTGATGGAGTCTCTTTAACAGTTCTACCACTTATGACTTTTAATGTAAAAGATACTATTGATTTGTGTCCTGGAAATTGTGGCAGCGATCTGGGAGTCATAAATGAACAAAGGGCTACCATCCCAATGTCACAATTTGAAGCAAGCGGTATTTCCGGTGATGTGCCGTTCGAGGTATCTTTTCCTGCCCCTTTTATTAGCTTCCAGGTAATTCCAAAAGTTCCCATAACGATAATCCCTGCTCCCAAACCATCGCCTCCTCCTTCCTCTAACCTGCCTGCAAAAGTGAAGGTGAGAGCAAAGCCGCATTTAAGAATAAGAGAATCTCCTGATGCCTCATCTGCTATACTGGGGAACTATACCGATGGCAAAGAGATTACTATTTTATGTGTAACGGATGGTGAAGATGTTTTTGGGAATAAAAAATGGGGTAAGACTGATCTTGGTTTTGTATCAGATTTTTATTTGAACCATCTAGATACGAATACGCCTCCATCCTGCTAAACTTTGAAAATTAAATGATGTATTAAAAGCTGAAAATAATATGAACGATCTGCCTGAATTTCAATATCTCCACAACCTCATTAACTACCGCCTCAACAATCCTGCGGGTGTTGAAATACCGGCTATGCCGGATGTTGAAACATGGAGCCTGCCTGTGAAAAAATTTCTTTTAGATGCCAATTTAGAGAAAGATTCATTTGCCGCAACTTTATTATTAATTGGTTTGGCACCTCACGTGTTGCCCGAATTATTTGACCATGCTATCCAGGAAAAATTGAAAACCTCCGGCGACTTTCCAGAGATTGGAGGCGTCCGTGGGAAAAATTTCAGGGGATTTTTGCCCACAGGGCAAACAGCAGTTTTTCTTCTTGCCGGCGATGATTGGGAGCAGCGGCAAAAGGTAGAACAACTTTTCTGGCCTGATAAAGAATTTGCTAAGAAGAAAATATTGTGGCTGGAAGAACTGCCACAAAGCGAACCGATACTCAGTGGAAAAATTATTATGGCCCTGGATTACATTGATCTTTTTTTAATAGGTACATCAGCGCCGCCACATTTTAGCACCAGCTTTCCTGCAAAAAAAATTGAAACAAAGCTCAAGCTCAATGATATTGTTCTAAACAAGGAAATATGGAGGCATTATGAAAATATGAAAGACTGGGTAAAGTTCAATCAATCGCTAATGTACCAATGGGATATGGAGAAGCGTGTACGCAAAGGTTTTCGGGTTTTATTTTACGGACCTCCAGGAACCGGAAAAACCCTGACAGCAGGTGTGCTGGGCAACGAAACGGAAAAAGATGTCTATAAAATTGACCTCTCGATGGTAGTTTCAAAATATATCGGTGAAACAGAAAAGAATCTGGAATTATTATTTGCGAGAGCGGAAGACAAAGACTGGATATTATTTTTTGACGAAGCCGATGCTATATTTGGAAAGCGGACAAGTGTGCGCGATGCTCATGATAAATATGCCAACCAGGAAGTTTCGTATCTGTTGCAACGCATAGAAGATTATAATGGCCTGGTTATTTTGGCCACCAATATGAAAAACAATATTGATGATGCTTTTATAAGACGATTCAATGATATCGTCAAATTTGCTATACCCAATGAAGACGAGCGAAAAGAAATATGGGAAAAATCATTTCCTGCTAATTCTGATTACGATGATATATCCAACCAAGTTAAGAAATACGAATTGACAGGAGGAAATATTATTAACGTAATTCATTATGCCGGCATCCAGGCAGTAAAGCGAAGAAATGAAGAAGTTGATAGCGCTAAACTGAACTTTTATCTGGATGATGTAATTGAAGGAATTAAAAGAGAAATGATCAAAGAAGGAAGGCCATTTGGATAATTTGAAACTCCCCGTAAGTCTATTCAACAATTAAATCAGCAAATATTTTCGACAAATGTAAATTAGAGTTTAAATACACTCAATAGTATCAATCCTTTAATACTATATTTCGCAAGGGACGAAACAGTGAGAGATTTTATGCGGCCGGGACGCTTTCTTCGGTGGCCTGAACGATTGTCCACGTAACGGTTCAGACCGATAAAGCGTTCCGGCCCTTCATCAGGAAATTCATTAATTTACCCCTTGAGCAGTATAATATTTTTTGAAACTGCCGGGAATTACTCAGATTGTGAACTTGATAATTATCTTTTGCCGGTTGATACCGGTATTTAATATTATCTAAACTCCTCAACGAGCTATTTTTCCCATTTTGTGACGCGACCCGGGTTTGAGATTTCATCTTTTAGCCTTGATCCTTGATCGCTTTAACAGTAAATCAACTAATTTATAGCCTGTCTCTTTTTTGTAAAACACTTTAAAAACTTCTTGAATATTCTGGTTAAAAAATATTTAAATTATTGAAATATTAATCTTTAAGCTTTCGAAAAATTATTAAAACCGGAAGTGTATTTTCATGAAGAAGGCAATCTTTTTATGTATCGCAATGCTGTCATTGGCACACTTTACTTTACCCAAAGTGACGCATTAAAAAACGGTGATAGATTATTGAATATTGGAATAAGACGTTAATTCTTTATGGAGACCTTATATTGGGTTACAGAAGCACTTCATGGAAGGATAAAAGTTTATTAGAAAAAAGTTACGGAAGGGGAGTGTATTTAGGTGCATTAACGGGAGGTAAATATTGTTTCCGGAAATATCGTCGCTTTCCCTGTATTAGGAGCAATTGGGTTACTAATTGTCTATACCGATGATGGTAACCCCCTCTTACGATGATGGTAACCCCCCTTAAGAGGAACTAATAAGTGAAAGAGCTTTTTGTGTTTTATGAAGATATAATTTTCGTTTTTATTTTTAACTATTTCT
>JBDTGA010000097.1:0-31507 GCA_039937655.1 Ginsengibacter sp. | reverse complement strand
ACACTAAAATTCCGTGGGTAGTACTTTAAACATCTTTGAGTCAAAAATCCTCTCCTGAGGAGGACAATATTTGACAGTTCGGTAAAATTTGATCTTAAATTAAAAACATATCCACTACTCACATTCCCAAAAGCTTTCTAAAACATTTTACGGATTTGGATCACCTTGCTATGTAAAAACGAAATATCAATTAAGCGTAATTCTCGAAACAGGCTTCAATCCCTTTTGAACTATAGCTCTTTCCTGCGGTGAATTTTTTAAAATGTTGTAGCCTCCGGATTGCACCCAATAAAATGCCGGTTTGCTTTTTGATTTTAAAGTATTTAACTCGGGGGCATTGTTGCTCAGCCAACCAATTAACCACTGGAACTTTCTTAAAACGGTACGAATTTCTCCCGTATTGGCTGAGTGCACTTCTACGAAAAATACTTCACCTCTGTAATCAAATACATAATCCCACCGGTTATCATTAGGATACTTTCTCGTAGTACAGTCGTCAATCTCAACACTCCCCCCGCATTCCGGAGGACTGTACAGGACAATTTTATTCTTGTTTTTCTTTAGTCCTTGTAAGCCCCTCTGGTGACATCCCTTAATATCCTCTGTGGCCAATACAACCTCTTTAGAGGTGTTCCGTTTTGGGACTTTCTTTTTAAATTGCATTGGCCACTAATTTAGAAACTATATCTGATGCTCTGCTGCCGAACTCTGACAGACCACCCCAGTTAGAAACAGCCTTATCTTCTGACCCCGCATCAAGTGAAGAGATATCTTCGACTACAGCTCCGCTCTTTTGAAGATTGAAATAATAAGTATTGAGACTTTTTTCCTGTATAACAGTCTTAAATACATTTTGTAATGAAGCGCTCTTAGGCAGAGAAAATAATTCAAAAAGATCATTGGGGGTTCCTTTGTATTCCTTCACATACTTCAGTGCCCATGCTAATTCCAATAATACCGGCGAATGAGTGGATACAATAACCTTATATCCCCGCGCAATCAGCTCAAGAAATACAACCATAATTGATTCTATAGCCCGGGGATACAACCCCATCTCTGGTTCTTCGATGACGACCCATTTAACATTATCACGCAGTGAGACTTTTGATGAAGGTATCAAATGATAGAAGGATAATAGTAATGGCATAAACTCCTTCTGTCCTGCACTCCACGTCATAAATGGCAATCTGCTGCTGCCAACTTGCATTATAAATCGTTTCTTTAAGCTACTATCATCTGACATGATTTCACCCCCTTGGAATATACTACTATCCAACATCTTTCTTAGCGGCTCTTTTATTCTTCCGGGTTTTGGAAATACATTTGCCTGTGCTCCCATAACTTTGGAAGTTTCCTTTTCCATCAATAAGCGCACCGTTTCACTGAATTGCTTTAATACAAATGGATCACCAATATCAAAAGTCCCAAATGCCCTTGGCCATCCCTGCGACATCGTTACTATCCGTTGTGCGGGGACATAAAAAAGTCGTTCATTTTTTGCCTGACTAACATCATTCTGCTTTGTTGACAATAAGGAAGAAGTCGTAAAAATCCTATCATTAAATTTTATTTCTGTTTTGTTTGTCCAGATTGATGACATTGCTTCCCCAAAAAATAGTTCCAGTAATTTATCCTTATCTCTACCCCAATCATAATTGTTTAAATGTAACACTGCAGGAATATTATCTCTATCAATTATTAGCTTGATTAATTGCAGGAGAATACTTTTACCACTTGCCTGTGGGCCTACAAATAAAGTTAAGTCGCCAAAATTTATATCAGCATTTGATATGGGACCAAAATTTTTGACTTTTAATTTTTCCATTTTGATAATAATAATTTTTCCATTTTCAATGAAAATTGGACTCGTGGCAGGTGGTCAAATTACTGCGCTTTCCCCAAAATGTTGCCAAATCTATGATAAAAAGTTCATTGTTATTTCTATCGCTCATTATGGGCTTCTCAATCCTGAATTAAAGATCAAACACTTACCAATGCTCAGTGTTGGCACTTTAGCTCCCTTTGTGGCCCCCGGATGTTAGCGAATTTTATTTTGTGTTAGTTTTAGTTCACTTGCGAATTCACTTGGAAACATTTCTGCAATGTCTGTCAAACTACCAATTTTAAAACTAAGCGGTAAAATCTCATCTCTGTCCACATAAAAACGAAACTCTTTTTGATATTCAAATTCATACGGCTTTTGAAAAACTTTTATTCGCCCGCTGATTCGATTTTTATCATAATATTCTACAAACCCGTCATGGAATTTGTGCCCCAATAACTTTAAGTGAGATTTCATTCTTTTGAAGAATTCTGGGAGGTCTTTTATAAAAACAAAGTGTGAACCAAATTCTTTTACTCGTTGATCAATGAAAAACTCGTTGGGTGCTTCAAAGCCATAGGATGAAATACAATACAAGCTATAAATGTTGCCTGGTACATTATCGTAACTCATACGAAGATGCATACTAATATAATTTCCTTTATGATTTAGGCTTGGTATTTCAAATTTTCCTGAAGGTAAATTCCAAATTTCATTTACTCCTTCGTAATTGTCACCGCGAAGATTGTTATCCTCAATTTTTCTAAACTTATTAATTGGGCTCATGTAAATTGTCCCGTTGTTTAGCAAGTCAGCCATGTTAGTTTCACTACCAAATTTTAAAAAAGAAATTATGTGATAACTGTCTGCCATATAATAGCCGCTAAACTACGCTACTTTTTTTGTGAACCAATTTATAGAGGTACTAAGTTTCTATCTTTTTATGAAAAGAAACGAACCAGAAAAGTTATAGTCCAAATAAAACTTCATTTCCTTTCTTGGGTGATTGCAAGAACACAAACTATTTAGATAAAGGATTATTCTTTCCCAACAGGCGCAGCCACCAGATGCCCCAACTGATTTGGATCAGTAATGACAATTTCAAGCTTATCCTTATAAATCAATATCTGATTTTAACCCATGTCATCTGTCCTTTGTTTATTTCTTCCGGTATAGTTTTAAATTTACTTCTTGTACAACTTAAAAGGATTAATGACAAATTAGGATACATACCAACTGTATTAAGAAATATTGGTATCTCTTTTTCTGTAAGGTTTCGGTTTGTTCCATTTCGTACGATTAATTAAATTCATCCAAGGTCCGAGAAATCAAATTCGAAATCTAATAACTTTTTAGGATGAACTTCCAGCCCTTCTGCAATTGCGACAAGCATTGAAAGAGAAATGCTGTGCTCTCCATTAATTGCTCTGTAGACTTGTTTAGTTTCAATATTACCAAGTGCTGCAACATGTTCGGGAGTCTTTTTTTTACTATCAATTAATTTTTTTAAATTTTCCCCAAATGCATCTAAATATCGCTGGTTTCTGACTTTCATAAAATGAAAGTCAAATAGTATTAAAAAATAAAATTGTCATATTTGACAATATTTGAAAATAATTACTATATTTGTTGAAGATCTTTAATTTTGCGATACTTCATTAAAATAATTTGAAGCTATTCGCTTTGAGTTTGTGTTTGGAAACCTCGGAAATTTTCAATGGACACGAAACGATAAGTGAAGGGCTCACGTCAAGGCGTGGGCTCACTTGTTGTGTCCAAGGCCTCCGAGGGTCTCCAAACCGATAAGTTGAGACCTGCGCCCTTTTTTTTCTACTTCTTTTCCAAAGGCCAAATAAATAAAGTCTCCTCTTAAAAAACTCAGGTAGTATATGTTTCATTCTCAAACCGGTAATGCATATAATATTGGGTTCAAAACATACATACAAACTACTCACCAAAACAGCTTTGCTGAAGCCGGTACTGCATACAATACTTTATTGGGTAACTAAAGGATATATAAAAAAGAGAAGGCTTTATAATAAAACTCTTAATGAAAAACCGGCTCAGTTCGTAGCCCAACATGGCAAAAGCTATCGTCTTTATCTCCGGCTTAGGCAATGGCAAAAAAACAATGAAGCAGAAAGCCTGATTCAACTGCATTATGCCCAAAAACCAAAAAATCCAGTGTAATTCTTAAATAACGTGTGTCCATACTTGTTATGACATACCCTGACAGCGCTCTGCTTTCTCATGTGTAAGAGCGGTGGCCGCCCGGGTTAAGGTTACGGCGGCCTCTGTTAGTACTTATTTCATCAATTTTTCACTGCCAAAATTATATTTCAATGAAACTTATAATTGGGTTGATGGCCATACTATTGCCCACACTTTGTGGTGCGCAATCGCCACCAATAAAGCCTCTTACTATCGGTGATACGGTTCCTGATATTACTATTACCAATGTGTATAATTATCCTTCTTCAACAATTCGGTTATCAGACTTAAAAGGTAAACTGGTTATCCTTGATTTCTGGGCTACCTGGTGTGGTGGATGCGTACAGTCAATGCCCAAATTAAATGCACTTCAAAGAAGATTCCATAAAAATCTATTTGTATTGCTTCTAAATAATCAGGGAGGCAAAAGCAGTTTGGAGGACGAAAAAAAGATCAAAGCATTTTTTACAGTTTTCAAATCAGAGGAAAAGCAGGCGTTGGTGCTTCCTGCAAACCTGAGAAGAATAGATATGCTGGATACATTGTTCCCGCACGGTATCATTCCTCACTATGTATGGATAGGGATAAAGGGTGAGGTGATTGCAATAACCTCTTCTGAGGAAATAACAAGGGAGAATATTAAGGCAGTACTCAAAGGAACGCCCATCAAAATGCCCATAAAATCTGACAGATTATAAATCTCATCATCAAAATTAATTATCATGAGTTTAAAAATATTTTTAACCATTGGCTTAGTGTTTGCCATGAATAACGCTCTACAAGCACAGGTTTCGATAACCGGCAAAGTATTATCTGCCACAGATGACGAATACCTTGCCAATGCTACTATTTATTCTATAAAAAATCAAGTATCAACAAAGGCCGATGAAAACGGTTCATTCTCTATTAATCTTGCTCATTTACCTGATACATTAATGGTTTCCTATATCGGGTACAAGACACACAAGGTTATTATAAGTGCCCCGGTTTCTGGTATAACTATAACTCTTGAACCATTGTCATCCGCCCTGCAACCAGTATTGGTAAATACAGGGTACCAGAAAATGAATCCTAATGAAGTAAATGGAGCGGTAACTGTAATAGACAATAAAACACTCAACCAGCAGACAGGAACCAATATTCTTGACAGGCTGAAGAACGTAACCAGTGGGGTTTCTTTCAACGACGGATATGGCAACGGAAACGTTCAGAATAAAACCAATATTTCGGTAAGGGGCCTCAGTACCATTAATGGCCCTTTAGACCCTTTGATTGTGCTGGACAACTTCATTTATGAAGGCGATATCAAAAATATAAATCCAAATGATATTGAGAGTATTACCGTATTGAAAGATGCGGCGGCGGCTTCTATTTGGGGCGCGAGAGCGGGAAATGGTGTAATAGTGATTACTACCAAAAAGGGGAAATTCAACCAAAAAGTAAGAGTAGAATTCTCCTCCTCATTTATTTCCACAGAAAAACCAGATATTATGTCAGTACCAGACATGAGTAGCACCGATTATATTGATATGGAGCAGTTTTTATTCAACAAAGGTTATTTCAATTCGACAATTAGAAGAGTTTACAGGCCACTTCCTCCTGCAGTTGAAGTGTTTCTACAAAGAAGAAACGGACTAATCTCAGTGAGTGATTCCATTCAACAAATTGATGCACTTAAAGACATTAACACGAGGGAACAATACAGCAAATATTTTTATCAGCCTGCATTTACGCAACAATACGCTTTGAACCTGGCAGGTGGCACACAAAATCTTGCGTGGCTGGTTTCTGGCACCTTTAATAAGAATAATGATAACCTTGATGCTACTTATGAGAAAATGAATTTTCGGTTCAGCAATACCTATAGGCCAACCAGGAATTTGCAATTGAATGTTGATGTATATTATACAGCCAGCAAATCAATAAATGGGAAATCTAATTTTAATAATGTTTCTTCTATCGGGGGCAGATACGTTTCTTATCTTCAGTTCGCTGATGCTAATGGGAACGCTTTACCGGTAGAAAATAATTATAATAGTTACTATATTGACACCGCAGGAGCTGGTAAACTATTAGACTGGAACTATTACCCACTTGAGGACTATAAACACAATAAAAGCACTTCGCATATTGATGAGATTATAGCAAACGTAGGCGCAAACTATCAAATATTAAAATCACTCGGCCTTAGCGTACAATACCAGAATCAGCAGCAGAGAACTAATTCGGAGTATAATGCAGATATAGAAAGTTATAATACAAGAAACCTGATTAATTTATATAGCCAGTTGGACAGGTCAACCGGGATAGTGAATTATATAGTTCCATTAGGTGGTATTCTAACATTAAATGATGTAGCCTTAAAAAGTCAAAATCTGAGGGGCCAGATTAATTTTTCTCAAAAATGGGGCAATCACGCTATTACTGCTATTGCGGGTGCCGAAATTAGGGAAGTAGTAAACAGTGGAAATTGGGCTAAATATTATGGCTACAATGAGGATCCATTGTCTTATGCAAATATTGATCTGGTAAATCGTTACCCGACTTTTGTTACTGGCATTAGCACAACAATCCCCGGAGGTGCTTCTTTATCTACCACGACTAATAGGTTTGTATCAGTGTATTCCAATTTTTCTTACGTTTTCAAGCAACGATATTCCTTATCAGGGAGTACTCGTAAGGACGGCTCAAATATTTTTGGGGTGAATACTAATGACAAGTGGAAACCATTATGGTCTGCGGGTCTTGGCTGGGATATGTCGAAGGAAAGTTTTTACCATATTTCCTGGCTACCTTATCTTAAATTAAGGGTTTCCTACGGATTCAGCGGAAATGTGGATTTGAGTAAATCTGCACTTCCCGTTGCTAATTATGGTAATGATTTTATTACCAATTTGCCCGATGCTGTGATTAGCACAATCAACAATCCGGATTTAAAATGGGAGCAATCACGCCAGGTCAATTTTGGTCTGAACTTTCATGGTAAAAACAACCGGATATCAGGATCAGTGGATTATTACCGAAAAAAAGGTTCCGACCTGTATGCACAAACCCCTTATGACTACACTACCTGGGGCAGGCAAAATACCATCATTAAAAATGTGGCAGATATGAAAGGGAGTGGAGTAGATGTTATTTTGAATACCAGGAACATTGATAGGATTTTTAAATGGCAAACTTCTATTCTCTATAATTACAATGTAAGTAAAACCACTGCTTATTTCAATGATGCTTCCAGCAATCTTACTAGTCTGTTTAGTCCAGGCAGATCAATCAATCCTGTCATTGGAAAACCGTTATATGCGATTGCAGCTTATAAATGGGCAGGCCTTGATAGCGACGGTAACCCGCAGGGATTGTTGGATGGGAAACCAAGCACCGACTATATAGCCATCTATAATGAAGCTATCAATAATGGTTTAAAGGAAGGAAATGTCATTTTTATTGGTTCTGCAATACCAACCTCTTTCGGCTCAGTTATTAATACTTTTTCCTGGAAACAGTTTGAACTTGCAGTAAATATTTCATACGAACTTGGATATTATTTTGCAAAGCCATCGCTATCTTACTCATCTCTTATCAGCCAGGGTAGGGGTAATAGTGATTATGAAAATCGGTGGCAAAAGCCAGGGGATGAATTAACCACGAATGTTCCATCATTTATATATCCGGTAGATTCACAACGTGATGGATTCTATAATACATCAGAGATCAATGTATTAAAGGGAGATAATTTCCGGTTACAATACATAACGTTCAGTTATTCATTTCCTCAAAGAAAGAAGAATCCTTTTGATCAGTTGCGATTCTTTTTTAATGCGGCTAACCTGGGAATACTTTGGCGGGCCAATAAACAGAATATTGATCCTGATTATCCTGCTGCCATCCCTCCTGCAACTTCCTATTCCTTTGGAATGAATCTTAATTTTTAAATTAAAACAATATTATGAAACAGTTTAATCATCACATACAAACCCTTATAATTATTCTGATAATATCCGGATTTACTTCATGCAGGAAATATCTTGAAAAAAAGTCGGACAATACATTAACAGTACCTACTACGCTTGCAGATCTGCAGGGAATTCTTGATTATACCAATGATATGAATTTACAAACTACTCCTGGTTTTGGTGAATCTTCTGCAGACGATTATTTTATTTCAGAATCTGATTATGATTCCTATACAATAGAAGGCCAAAAAATCTATACCTGGAATAGAGGAGATTATAACTTTCAAAATAGCTGGTCAAGAGCT
Source organism: Ginsengibacter sp. (assembly GCA_039937655.1). Classification (GTDB taxonomy): domain Bacteria; phylum Bacteroidota; class Bacteroidia; order Chitinophagales; family Chitinophagaceae; genus Ginsengibacter. Next base: position 23,216 of record JBDTGA010000097.1, on the reverse strand, counting down.
TACACTCCTATTTTTAACTCCAATTTTTGTCTCGATCAGATTGACAAAATACCAATCACTGATCATTCGAAGTTGCAATGGAATAATGTAAAGGGATCTGCTATGTTTTACAGGAGCTATTATTTTTTGGGGTTGTTGTGGGACTTTTCAAAAGCATATGATTCGGCTACTTACAATCGTGATCTGGGCATAGTACTTAGACTCAGTTCCGATTTTAATATTCCCTCTAAAAGGTCTAGTGTAAAAGAATGTTATGATCAGGTAATTGAGGATGCAAAAGAATCGGTAAACTATTTACCCGACAACGCCATAAATCTTTTACGGCCATCAAAAATTGCTGCCTATGGTTTATTGGCCAGAGCCTATCTGTCAATGAGAGTGTATGACAGCGCTTTCAAGTATGCCAATCTGTGTTTACAAATGAATCGCAACTTAATTGATTACAATGGTGACCCCGATATTGATGGAAGCATTGAGTCAAGTACTCCTTTCAAAAAATTTAATAAGGAAACCATTTTTTATACTGAAATGGATCAAGACGACTTGTTAAATAATTCATGGATAGGCAAAATAGATACTTTACTTTACTCAGAATACGATAATAATGATTTGAGAAAAAAGGCATTTTTTGCACCCGCCGATAATTATTACAAATTCAAATGCATCTATACTGGTGACATTTATTATTATTTTACTGGTATTGCAACAGATGAAATTTATCTTATTAAGGCAGAGTGTGAAGCAAGAGAAGGGGATGTTCAAACAGCAATGGACGATTTAAATGCCTTACTGGTTAAACGGTGGCAATCAGGAACATTCGTCCCTTTATTAGCATCTGACCGAACAGAAGCATTGACAATTATTCTAAAGGAGAGAAGAAAAGAATTGCTTGACAGAGGACTGAGGTGGATAGATATAAAGCGGTATAATAAGGAGGGTGCCAATATCATCCTTACAAGACAAATGAAAGGGCAAACATATACGCTACAACCAGGCGCCAATTATTATGCATTGCCCCTACCAGCTGATATTATAAGAGCTACAGGAATTCCTCAAAATGAGCCTTAAAAACAAAAAGAGGCTGTTTCATATTTGAGTACAGCCTCTTTACCTTTTCTTCCAATTAAGGTTGGTTAGAGAACCCATTATTTGAAGGGTCTGTTATTCCGGTTACAATTGCTTTTCCCGATGGAGCAAGGGTTGCAGAAATAGTGACCCCGGACAATTGCTGAGGATCAGATGGATCGTCAACATAGGAATCTGTAACTTTTACCCGGCAAGCCTTATTCGAACCACTACAAAGTTGTTGTGAAGGGTATTCTCCCAAATATTCCCAATTCCCGGTAGCCTCGACATTTGAAACAGAATAACCATTCATTGCAGGCGGTGTAAATTCAAACACATGCGTAGCAGCAAAATGTGTTTTTTTCGGAGTGGTGAAAGCCGCCATTGCAACAGCAATAACGATGGACAGGATTCCGATTCCATATTTTTTTATCATAATTATAGAATGCTTTTATAATTCAAAAAGCAATAAAAACTTTAAGGTTATGAAAATGAAAAATACAGTTTCAATGTTGCAGGAACATTGTTTTACAGTGGAGATTTTTGCTTACTCTGTTCCCAGGTTTTCAGCTTTTACCCTGCGGCGGCTGATCAGGCAGCCGGTTTATTGCAATAATATTTTTGTTCGATTGATACAGTTTAATACCGATAACCGATAAAATGATAAAAAATAAATTGAAAATTAAATGCTGGTGCCAGTTCATTCTCTCTAAAACACCACCACAATTACAAGGAAGATTTTTTGCAAAAAGAATCATATATCCTATGTACAGTGTAAACAGGATCATTAACCCGAGGGATGCATACAATCCTTTCAATCTCATTACAGGAAAAAGAAGTAAAGCAGATATCAATAACTCGGTAACCGGTAAAGCAATTGAAATAAAACTGCCCAGACCTCCTATTAAAAGCATTTGCGAAAGCACTGCTTCAAAGTGTGGCCTGTCTATGAGTTTGGCCACCGCTGCATATACAAACAACAAGATCAGCAATCCGGAAATAATATCGGGTATCCATTTTTTCATGATGCATTTTTTTAAAATAAAAATGATCTGTCTGAAACCTGTCTTTAATTCTTTTAATGAGGCGGGAGAATTTCTATTCTGTGTGCAAATAAGTTTTTGTTTTCAGGTTGCTTCCTGATGTAAACTTTCATGTGCATTTACAATACAAAGGTGCACCGGAAGAAAGCAGAAAAAACTGTCCATTTGGTAGAACTCTTAAAAAAGGGGTTCGCTATTTTTTCGATACTTTGAAGGAGAGATACCGAATCTTTTTGTATAGGCTTTTATAAAACTTTCGCCGGATTGGTAGCCTGTTTTAAGGGCAATATCCAGTATAGAGAGTTGAGTATCTCTCAGAAAATTTTGGGCTTTTTGGAAACGGAATTCCTTTAGCATCTGATAAGGTCCGGTACCAAAGGCGAGATTGAAAGCTACTTTAAGTTGGTACACACTAAGCCCCACCTTTTCTGCCAATTGTACTTCCGTATCATAGAGATCTTCAAAATCGTACGTATCTGCTTGTTGCTTTAATAGATCCCGGATACAAAGTACTTCGTCTGTATAACGATTATAAAATCTGAGTTTACTATTAAGTGGTTTGCGAGACCGTAACAGAAATAAAAGCATTAATTCCATTGCCAGAACTTCAGTGTAAGATTGAGTGGTATCGGAGCTTGTTTGATGTTCAATAATTTTTCTGACCAGAATTTCCATGTCTGTACTTATGAAACTCCGGTTTTCTAACAGGCTGATAGCTTGGGTACCCCCCTTGTTGATTCGTTCAAGGAAAATATCCAGTAGGGGGAAATCAATTGCTACCCGTTGTAAAAATGAAAGGGTAGGATGAATATCAAAAGTAATGTACTCGCCATTATCATGGAAATAGGCTTTGTTTTCTGTAAAGGGAGTATAGGTAATATTGAACTCTCCATTTTCCAAAAGCATATTGGAGGATCTACCGAGAGTTTGGGCCATTCGGTTTTTTAAAGTGATATGGCCTTCCAATATAGGTTGTTCAATCCTGGAACGGATAACCGATGCATGTTTCATTTGATAGTGACTGAACCAGATGGTAAGGTTTTGTAACTTAAGTTCCTGAAAATGCATCAATCCATAATCTCCAGTGGTGTAATAGGATTGTGCTGATTTGAGTTTTGGAATATTATAAAATTCTTCAAAGCTCTTTATGGGCTTAATTTCCTCATTGGTAGTGCTCAATATAGTAAACTCATCGCTCACTGGGGGTTTAAAAACTACTTTTTGGACAGGAAATGCAACTTTCTGGACATAAATAAAAGTGTTTCCCTGTTATAGCTTGCATCTAAATTAAGAAAGTTTTAAAAACATCCAAAGAATACATTTAAAATATTATTATGAGTATAGGGACGTTTCCATTTTTTTCAGAACAAATGAAAGATATCATATTGTTTCGCAGAAAACTACCGGTTATTGACAAAGAACTTATTATTAAACCGTTACATCTGCCCAGAGATATTAATACCATTCATCAATGGGTAAATCAACCGTATGCAAAAACATTCTGGCAGATGGATGGTCCGGTAGAAATGCTGTATCATCACTATGAAAAAGTTTTAAGTTCGGGGAATGGTTATTCATTAATGTGCTTTCTGGATAATGTACCGGTTGCACAAGTGGAATTCTATAAAGTTTCTTCCGACGAAGTAAAAGTACATTTTGACTATACAGAAACAGATTTTGGGATACACCTTTTAATGGGAAGTTACAACTTACCCTTAGCTGATTTATCAAGGAACGTAATGATAACAGCAATTGCCTTCCTCTTTACACTTGACATTGGGCGGGTAATAGGCGAGCCGGATGCCCTGAATGAAAAAGCCAATAAATTAGTAGAAGACGTGGGTTTTCGGTTCATTAAAAAAATTAAGATGTCCTATAAAACTGCCAATCTCTATATATATGAAAAAGCTGATTTTCTAAATAAGTACAAGGGCTTATTTTAAACATTATCTGATCAATAAACATTAAAACTTGTTGTATGCTTACAGTAAATGAAAGCAGGGGTATTTCCCTTGCCAGGGGATTTATTGTCTTTCTTATAGCTCCGATTCATTGTGTAATGGTATTTAGTACGGAGGATGTAAAGCAAGGAACTCTTGGATTTGTTATGGCTTTTTTTGCAGAAAACCCTGGAGCTCATTTATTTATGTTCCTGATGGGTGTTTTCGTTGTTTTTTCCCGTGATAAGCCTTATTCCACGATACTAAAAAGGTTTGTATTATTGCTGGTATCCGGATGGCTACTGAATACATTTAAATTTGTAATTCCTCATTTGCTACATCTTTTACCCGAAAATTTCTATTCCGATAACCACATAGTACAAGATAGATATACGGCGTATCGTTTACTATTTATAAATGATATTCTTCAATTTGCATCATTTGCCTACCTGACATGTGCTCTAATCAGGAAAACAACTTTCCCAATCTTTATCTGCATCCTATCGGGTTTAGCAATACTTATATTTTCCCCCTTAATGTGGGATAGGGGAAATACCGGGAGTTTGTTAGTAAATGTATTTCTTGATTTATTAGGTGGGTTTCCACCAAAAACTTATTTTCCCATATTCCCCTGGCTGTTTCATTGTCTTGCGGGGATGGTATTCGCATTACTGCTACAGAAGAAAATGCTGGATCATACAATTTTCGTTTCATCTGGTATAATGCTGATTTTATCCGGCTATTTTATATCAACATTTGAACCAGCCGCCTGGCAAATTACTTTTTTTAGGGCAGGACCTGGTGGCACGTTATTGCATACAGGAGTTACCATTCTTTGGATAAGCCTTTTCGTTCGTTTAAGTAAAGATGTGGGCAATAATATTCTGTTTCGGTTTTTTGAATGGTGCAGTAGGTACATCACGTCCATTTACCTGATACAATGGTGCATTATCATGTGGTTGGTGCTTTGTGTGGGATATGAAAAATCAGGGCTCTTGCAATCGCTTTTGCTTATCCTGTTTACAAGCCTTGTGAGCCTTTCGATTGTAAATTCAGTTACTAAAAAAAATACAAAAAATGATTAGTTCAATAGTTTATGATATAGCCGGTATCGGTATTGGCCCGTTTAATCTTGGATTGGCAGCATTGCTGGAACCGATCAAGGGATTAAGATCCATTTTTTTTGAAAAGAAAGAAACATTTGACTGGCATCCGGGTTTAATGATTGATGGTGCCACTTTGCAGGTTCCTTTTTATGCAGATCTGGTAACACTGGCCGATCCTACCAGTAAGTTTTCCTTTTTTGCCTTTTTAAAATCTAAGAATCGTTTAATTCGCTTCAGCATTTCTGATAACAATTTTATTTCAAGAAAATTATTTAATGAATATTGTAATTGGGTGGTCGCACAGTTAGGTAATCTTTATTTTGATTATCAAGTATCATCCATCCATTTTAATACGAAGATGAAATGTTATGAGATCAGGGTTAGTAATCTAAAGAAGTATCAAATCGTTTATGCAAGGCAGTTAGTCATAGGAGTTGGGAGCAATCCTTATGTTCCCTCCTTCGCAGAAAAAGTAAAAGGGGAGAACGTTTTCCATTCTTCCTCCTATCTATACCACAAAAAAAATATTTTAAATAAAGATTCCGTCGTCCTTGTTGGTTCGGGACAAAGCGCTGCAGAAATATTTTTTGATCTCCTGCAATATCTTCCATCTGATTCTCTGAAGAAGGTTAGTTGGTTAACAAGGTCAAAAAGATTTTTCCCAATGGACTATTCCAAATTATCATTAGAGATGACTTCGCCTGATTATATTGATTACTTCTATCATTTGCCTGAACATAGAAAAAGGAAAGCTCTCAAAAATCAGGACATGTTGTATAAGGGAATCAACATTGCTTTAATCAATCGTATTTATGATAAACTATATGAATTGTCAGATGAAATAGGAGAGGTGCCTGTTCGGTTGATGGCTAATATGGAATTACAGAATATTACACAAGCCACTGATCAATATACATTGGAATTTTACCAGGCTGAGCAACAAAAATATTACCAACATACCTCCGCTACAGTTATTCTCTCTACCGGTTATCAACGCGCTTCTTGCAACTTTCTGGAGCCGGTTAAAGAAAGGATACAATGGACGAAAGAAGAAGATTTCGATATCAACTTCAATTATTCCATAGACGTAGGTAGCAGAGAAATATTTGTTCAAAACGCAGAACTTTATACACATGGATTCAACGCTCCTGACCTGGGTATGGGGCCTCACCGGAATGCCATTATCATTAACACGATTCTTGGTTATGAATATTATTCAACGGAGAAAAGTGTCGCGTTTCAGGATTTTGGAGTATAGATGGAGGGGAGTATCTAATTGTTCTTATTAACTGTCTGAGCATGAAGAAATCCGGTTAGTTTTATTTTTCATCTTTTTGGTCCTTATACAATACAAACGAAGAATTATAACTATATCTTATTACCTGGTAAAAGAAGACTTATGCATACAGGTTATATATTGGAATGTCTCGACACGCTGATTACCGTTACACTCAATCCCATAAAGTGGAAAACGGTGGATGTGGTTCATAGTGATATTGCTGTTCTCCAAAGCCTTGTTGTGAAAGAAAAGGATAAAATTCAAGCGGCCATTAAATCTACCATATTCAATCTTAATAATGAATTAAAAATTAGGAGTACCATAAGGAAATATCATTGGAGTCTGGTTTCTTTACTGGATCAGGCTTTGAAAAACCAGAAACACTACCCGAAGACTCCGCAACTAATCAAAGTATCAGATACCATCATAGTATGCATAGAAGAATTACTTTCTTTAATTGAGAGGAGGTTTACAATTTATATAAGCAAAAATGAGCGCGTTCCCGCAACCTATCTGCAACGGGCAAAAAAAGAGGTAGCAAAAAAACTTGATACCTTATCAAAAAAAAATAATGTTGGACAATCCGACCCACAAGCTTTTAGTATTATGAGGCAAGGGTTAGAGATATTTTTAAACTTCATGCCCGATAATCATTTCTATAGCTTCCGTGAAATATTCTACATTAAAAACCTGTGCCGGGAGTTGGAAAGTCTTGAGATTCGTGAGGAGGGTGAGGTTTACTCAGTACTTGATGAATTACTTATCCGGATGAATTTTAACAGTCATGCTTATACAAAACATCTCATAGAAAAATTAGAAGTACAAATTTCCAGTCTGGAGAATACATCTGAAAAAATCGAAAGACTATTGTTTTATCGAAAAAAGTTCAACCAGTTTCATAGGAAACCGTCTATTAAATTTCTGGTGAGTGATCTTGATCTTGATAAGGGAGTTGACAACTGGTTCTTGCAGGAAATATTCTATTTGGAAAATCAGGGTCACTATCCCGTTGCGTCTCCAAAATCAAATCTGCGAATTCAAAAAGATATTAATAAAAAAGAACAAAAAATCACTTCCATACTTTCAGTAGATCAAATGGCGCTTATTCTTAGAGCGGCTGATGAAATGAAGATTATCCTGGCCCGCTCATTGAATGCTGTATTTAAAAGTATAGTTCCTTATTTATCCACCACTAACCAGGAAAATATTTCTTATGACAGTATGCGTAGTAAATCTTATTCCGCAGAAACACGGGATAAAGAAATGGTCATAAAGACTTTGCACGAGATGATTAAGATAATAAAGGAATATTAGGCTTTGAGTAGAGTAGGGGCCTGCTCTTTACATTAAAGTATCCTTTCAGAATCATTGATAAGGCCATTTAAAAATTTCCAGTCAGTTTGTTCAAATATTTTTTCAGTTTATTTAGTCACACCACTCTCTGAATACCATGGGGTACAAGGGTACAAATTTATATACAAGGAGAAGTTGGACTTGAAACAGCTTTCTTGTTGATGTTATTTTGCTATAGAAACTTTAAATAAACAATTTGGTTTGATGGTGATTTAATTATTAATGAAAAATAAATTGAGAATTATGTTTAGTTCCATTTCCTGGCAAGAATATTTCTGGTTCCTTTTAATGGTGGTACTCTCTTATTATCTCTTCGTTTGGGTTATTTATTTTAAAGCAAAACGACCTTCCTTAATCCATAATGGAGAAGTAGCAGAATCATTTGAGAATGTAGGTGAATTGTCCAATGATGTACCAAGCAATTCCCAAAGGATTATTGAAGAAATAATGCCGGTTTTTGTTGGCAGACAAAACAGGAATGAACTTTTTTATGCCTTGCATATAATTCTCGAAAAATACAATCAGTGGGATGAACCAGGCTTCAGGGAAGAAGTAAATGCATTCATCCGGAACGAAAGCAAAATAAAATGCTCCATCCATCTGAATGAGGAAGATTTGGATACAGTGTGGATGTAGATCGGATGGAGCGCCGAAAATTATTTAACCAACTATAAAAGTGAATGAACATGAAACGAATGAAATTTAGAAGGCAAATGAAAATTGGGTTTGCAAATCTGATCCTGTTTTCCTTAACCAGTGTAATTGCCTTTTCCCAGGATGGCAATGCAGGTATCAACGAAGCCAATACAAAAGTGCGAAGTTATTTTGATTCGGGTATCAATCTGATGTATGCGGTAGGGGCTGTTCTCGGACTGATAGGAGCAGTTAAAGTGTATTCGAAATGGAATCATGGCGATCCTGATACAGGTAAGGTAGCTGCCGCGTGGTTTGGCAGTTGTGTTTTCTTAGTGGTTGTAGCCACCGTCATTAGGTCATTCTTTGGAATATAACGATCTCCCGTGGTCTCTTGAACTCCTTCCAACCTCCTCCAAAGGAGGAGAAGAAATACTATTAAAAAACAGATTTAGTATATGTCAACAAGTGTATATACCATTAATAAAGGAATTAATAAGCCGATAGAATTCAAGGGCCTCAAAGCTCAATATATCTGGTATCTCGGCGGCGGTTTACTCGTTTTACTGATAGCGTTTGCGGTACTTTATATTTTGGGGATAAACACATTTGTTTGTTTAGGAATCATCCTCATTTCGGGAACCGTTCTGTTTATCCAGGTATATAAGCTTAGCCGTAAATATGGAGAGCACGGCATGATGAAATCCATGGCAAAAAGAGGGATACCCAAGGTCATTAAAATTTATTCAAGAAAAATATTCACCAACTTATGCAAAAAGAATTAAAAGATATATTGCCTATACTTGGAGTTGAACATAATTGCATTCTTTCCAAACAGGGAGATGTAACGATTGCCTACCAGATAACACTTCCGGAACTGTTTACCTTATCCGATCAGGAATATGAAGCCTTTCATCAATCGCTTATCAAGGCCATTAAAATCCTGCCAAAGCAATCGGTATTTCATAAGCAGGATTGGTTTACTGAAACAAATTATGTAGGTGATTTTTCAAAAGATGATAAAAGTTTTTTGACAAGAAGCAGTGAACGGTTTTTTAATGAAAGGCCTTATCTCGATCATCAATGTTATATCATGATCACCAAAAAGCCAGTAAACAGAAGATCGGGTAGTTCTTTATTTTCAAATCTTGTTCGCCGTTCTATTGTTCCCGAAGAAACTTTAAAGCCACAGCTCTTACAGGATTTTTTAGATAGTGTGGGGCAATTTGAAAGGATATTAAGAGACAGTGGATTTGTTCAATTGGAAAGGTTAAAAGATGCGCAATTGTCAGGTAGCGGCGTTTACAGTGGATTGATTGAAAGATATATGAACCTGCAACCTAATGAAAGTAATTTTTTATTAAAAGATATCTCATTTACGGAGGGCATTAGAATTGGGGGGGATTACTGTCGTTTATTTACACTGGCCGATGCGCAGGATCTACCGGCGTATTGCGGATCAAGAATTAATTATGACAGATATTCTACAGACAGGACAAAGTTTTCAGTGGGGTTTGCTTCACCTCTTGGGCAATTGCTGCCCTGCAATCACCTGTTTAATCAATACATCTTTATTGATGATCCGCAAAAAGCCATTGAGAAATTAGAGAGCAAAAGATTACGGTTGCAAAGTCTAAGTGCTTATTCGAGGGAGAATGCCATCAGTCGGGATGCCACTAATGAATTTTTAAATGAAGCGATTTCACAACAACGTTTACCGGTGAAGGCGCATTTCAACGTACTCGTATGGACAAATAATAAGGAAGAATTAAAAGAGGTACGTAACCTGGTATCCTCAGCCTTAGCACAGATGGACGCGGTTCCGAAGCAGGAGCTGGACGGAGCACCGCAAATCTTCTGGGCGGGCATACCGGGTAATGAAGCAGACTTTCCGATGAATGATTCCTTTGACACATTTGCAGAACAAGCCTGTTGTTTTCTGAACCTCGAAACCAATTATCGCAGCTCCCTAAGCCCTGTTGGCATTCGTTTGGGCGACCGGCTTTCCGGCAAACCGGTTCATGTGGATATCAGTGATGAACCTATGAAAAAGGGGATTGTGACCAATCGTAATAAATTCATATTAGGGCCAAGTGGCAGTGGTAAAAGTTTTTTCACCAATCACATGGTGCGATCTTATTACGAGCAGGGAACCCATATTGTTTTGGTGGATGTAGGACATAGTTATAAAGGGCTTTGTCAGATGGTGAAGGGCTATTATTTCACCTATGATGAAAAGAATCCGATTCGTTTTAATCCATTCTTTATTGGTGAAGGCGATGTGCTTGATACCGAAAAAAAGGAGAGTATTAAAACGCTGTTACTCGCACTTTGGAAAAAGGACAATGAAACTTTTAACCGGTCAGAGTATGTAGCTCTGTCTAATGCGCTGCAACTTTATTATGAAAAGATTAAGACCTCATCCCTCCGCTCTTCTCCAGAAGAAGAGAGCCTGTTTCCCTGTTTCAATACTTTTTATGAATTTCTGCAAAAAGATTTTGTGGAAGTATTGCAAAAAGATAAGGTGAAAGATAAAGATTTTGATGTATCCAACTTCCTTTATGTGTTGCGTCCTTACTATAAAGGCGGAGAGTTTGATTATTTATTAAACGCCACTGAAAATCTTGATCTCTTAAAAGAACGCTTTATAGTTTTTGAATTAGACAATATCAAAGACCACCCCATATTATTTCCGGTAGTTACCATTATTATCATGGAAGTTTTTATTTCCAAGATGAGGAAATTAAAGGGAATCAGGAAGATGATTCTGATTGAAGAGGCCTGGAAAGCTATTGCCAAAGAAGGTATGGCTGAGTACATCAAATATTTGTTTAAGACCGTAAGGAAATTTTTTGGAGAAGCCATAGTGGTAACGCAGGAAGTGGAAGACATTATTTCATCACCGGTTGTAAAACAAGCCATCATTAACAATAGTGATTGCAAGATCCTTTTAGACCAAAGTAAGTATCAGAACAAATTTGATCAGATACAGGAACTATTAGGATTAACCGAGAAAGAAAAAGCATTGGTGCTTTCGATTAATAAAGCAAATGATCCAACCAAAAAATATAAAGAAGTATTTATTTCTCTCGGTGGTGTAATGAGCAAAGTATATAGGACAGAGGTTTCTCCGGAAGAATACCTGGCCTATACCACTGAAGAAACTGAAAAAGTAAAGCTGATGCAATATGCTGAGAAATTCGGCGGCGATATACAAAAAGGAATTACAGCTTATGCAGAAGAACTAAAAAATAAATAAGTGTATGAAAACTGTATTGTTCATGTTCATCATTATAATGTCACTTAATGGCTGCCACCTTCACTTAAAAAGAAATGCCATAAAGGAATTTCTCCCCGGAGTCTATACAAGGCATTATGCTGATGAATATACTGATAGCTATGATACGATTGAGATCAGATTGATGACCACCGCAGGCAGTGATGGTTATACGATCACCAGCGGAACGCGTTTTGAAAAACAAACTGATGAGGGAAAAAGTATCCATGGGTATCAGACCAAAAGATGGAATGGCTTCTATGAAGCAAAAACGAAACTGATCTGGATTCCATCAACCGGTAAGCGCATATATTTTGATCCTGGAAAAAATGAATTAAAGATTGGAACACAACCTTATAAAAAATTAAGATGATGAAAAAGAAAATCAGTGAAGGACTATTACTGCTGTTTTTCATTACAGCAACCCCATCAGTAGGCAAGGCTCAAATACCCGTAACTGAAATTATTAAAGCGGGAGTTAAGAAAGTAATTAAGGCAGTTGATCTGCAAATACAGCGGTTGCAGAATAAAACGATCTGGCTGCAAAACGTTCAGAAGGTAATCGAAAATGAAATGTCAAAATTAAAACTCGATGAGATATCTGGTTGGGTGGAAAGGCAAAGAAGGCTGTACGCAAATTATTTTGAGGAGCTCGGCAAGGTAAAAGAAGTGATTACCACTTATCATCGGGTTAAACATATTATTGATCAGCAAACCCTACTAGTGAAAGAATATAAATCTGCGTGGGCAATCTTTAAACAGGATGACAATTTTACGGTGGATGAATTGAATTATATGAGTAACGTTTATACAGGCATGATGAATGAAAGTATTAAAAATCTTGACCAGGTCTTTTTGGTAATTAATGCGTTTGCCACGCAAATGACTGACGCCAAAAGGATAGAGATTATCAATGATGTGGCTGATCACATTGATGAAAATCTTGCCGATCTCAGGCAATTCAATGATCAAAATAAAATACTCAGCTTCCAGCGCGCCGCGGAGAAAGGAGACATTGAAGTAACTAAAAAATTATATGGACTATGAAGAAGATCATTGTTTTTATTTCTTTACTGCTGGCCGTACCTTCTTTAAGAGCACAGACATTCGATGAATGGTTCCGGCAAAAGAAAACACAGATCAAATATTTATTGCAGCAGATAGTGGCCAATGAAGTGTATGTTGAATTCTTGCAGAAAGGATATACCATCGCTGAATCCGGATTGAAAACCATCAATTATATTAAAGAAGGGGATTTTAACCTTCACCATGATTTCTTTAATTCCCTCAACCGTGTAAATCCTAAAATTAAGAATTTCCCGAAAGTTTCGGGCATCATTTCTTTCCAGTTGCAAATTGTCAGAGAGGTGAAATCAACGATGCGGAAGATAGGAACGTCTGTCTGGTTCACCCCAGCGGAAACTTCTTATTTGCGAAATGTATTTGATCATTTGTTAGGTGAATGTACAGAGAATATCAGTGAGCTTCTTACTGTAATTACTTCCGGCGAAAAAGGATCTGATGGCTATCAGATGAAAGATGATGAAAGGATCAAGAGGATTGATGGTATTTATGAAGATATGCAGGATAAGCTTTCTTTCAGCAAATCATTTTCCTCTGAGGCCTTACTGTTTGCTACTCAACGTAGCCGGGAGAAGACAGATATTGAGGTAAGTAAAAAAGTAAATGGAATCAGCCGCTAAGAGACCGGAAGGCGGAGCATAAAAATGTGAAGTATGAAAAAGTGGATATTGATTGTTGGTTTGGGATTATCATTTCTATTAAGACCAAAGTTTCTTTTTGCCCAATCTCAGGAAGCACAACAGCTTTTATTGGATGTGGAAAAGCTTGCGCAATTCAAACAAATACTGGTTGACATGAAAAAGGGATATGATATTCTGAGCAACGGGTATAATGCGATTAAGAATATTTCTGAAGGTAATTTCAATTTGCATCAGACTTTCCTCGATGCTCTTTTACAGGTAAGCCCTGCTGTTAGGAAGTATGAACGTGTTGCAGATATTATTAAATATCAACTTCGCATTGTTACAACCTATAAATCTGCGTTTAGTAAGTTTCAAAGTGATAAAAATTTTACCATAAGTGAGATAGATTATATCGGTAAAGTATATGGCCATCTGTTTGATGAAAGTGTAAAGAACATGGATGACCTGGTGGTTGTGATTACTGCCGGTAAACTTCGTATGAGCGATGATGAAAGATTGAAGGCTATTGATCATATCTGGACGGAAGTGCAGAGTCAATATAATTTCTTAAGAGATTTCAACAGTAGTACATTGATATTGTCACAGGCAAGGCAGAAGGAAAAGCAGGAAGTAGAGGTATCCAAAAAATTATTTGATTTAAAATAGTCCTCTTTTCAACCTCCTCAAAAGGAGTAGGAAGAGTTTAAAACAGTGAGTATGAAAAGGTGTGTAAGGATTGCTCTGGTAGCAATAGTGGGAACGATGATTCCAGGTATTGTGTTGGCTCAGGATGCAGGTATTGGGGAAGAAATACAAAGCCTGCACAGTGTGCTTGAAAAGCTATATGCTGATATGATGCCGATGTGCGGCCAACTTATAGGCGTTGGTCGCGGCATTGCAGGTTTTGCTGCCACCTGGTACATTGCTTCAAGGGTATGGCGACATATTTCCAATGCAGAGCCGGTAGATTTTTACCCGTTGTTCCGTCCTTTTGTTCTTGGCTTTGCGATCCTGATTTTTCCATTAGTAATTGCCATGATCAATGGCGTGATGAGACCTACCGTGACAGGCACACAAATGATGGTAACCGATTCCGATAAAGCCATCGTTCAATTACTTCAGATGAAAGAGGAAGCCATCAAGAAAAATATTTACTGGCAAATGTATGTAGGAGCTAATGGAAGTGGCGATCGTGATAAATGGTATAAATATAATCACGGTGATGAAGACGAAGGGATGTTCGAGGGAATCGGCAATGATATCAAATTTGCCTTTGCCAAATTCTCTTACAACTTTCGCAATTCAGTGAAGCAATGGATGAGTGAAGTGCTCAAAATTTTATTTGAAGCGGCATCTCTTTGTATAGATACTATCAGGACATTTTATTTAATTGTCTTGGCCATTCTCGGGCCACTGGTATTTGGAATTGCCGTATTTGATGGCTTTCAGCATACCCTCACCATTTGGATTGCGCGGTATATCAATATTTTTCTCTGGTTGCCGGTGGCTAACATCTTTGGAGCTATCATGGGAAAGATACAGGAGAACATGCTTAAACTTGATATACAGCAGATCGCCACACAAGGAGATACTTTTTTCAGTTCTGCGGATACAGCCTACCTGATCTTTATGATTATTGGAATCATAGGCTATTTTACAGTTCCTTCTGTGGCCAATTATATCGTTCATGCCGGAGGCAGCAACACCTTATTGTATAAGGTTTCCAGTCTGGCCACCAATACAAGTCGCAGCATTGCCAATACCACCGCTCAAAGCGCTTCATCTATGGTAAGAGATGCCTATGGAGGTACCAAGAATGTTTTATCACAAGGCTTCCAGGGTGAAATGGGCGATTATTTTAAAGACAAGATTTCAGGAAAATAAATTATAGATATACCATGTTTCAGCAAACAAAAAATATAGATACGGCTTTCCGGCAAATGCGCCTTTTCACACTAGTGATAATTATGGCCTGCTGCTTAATTACAGGATATGGATTATATATTGCCAATCAAACCATCCATGACTCCGCCAATCGGATTTATCTTCTTGCAA
The DNA here is from genome assembly GCA_039937655.1 of Ginsengibacter sp. Lineage (GTDB taxonomy): Bacteria > Bacteroidota > Bacteroidia > Chitinophagales > Chitinophagaceae > Ginsengibacter. The sequence goes on along the minus strand of JBDTGA010000097.1, from coordinate 7,759 downwards.
ACGGTAAAGTGCTTGAAGCATTAGCGTCTGACAGGAAAGACAACCTTCCTGTTGAAGCACGTGATCATATCAAAACCTTTCATCAATACTTTTTTTCTCTTGATCCGGATGATAAAGTTATTCAATCCAATATTACCAAAGCGCTCTATCTCGCAGATGCTTCTGCCAAAGAACAATATGATAATTTAAAAGAGAACAGCTATTACAGCAATATTATATCAGGGAACATCAGCCAACAGATTGAGTCAGACAGCATCCGGGTGGATATCAATCAGTATCCATTTTATTTCCGGTATTACGGAAAACAAAAAATCATCAGACCGGCCAGTATTGTAATCAGGAGCCTTGTTACAGAAGGTTTTTTAAGAAATGTTACCCGCTCAGACAATAATCCACACGGCTTCCTGATTGAAAAATGGAAGACACTGGAAAACAAAGACATTAAAATACAAGCCAGATGAGAATATTCAGAAAACATAATAAAGAGGAAATTCAGGTTCAACCGGGAAAAGACAGGCTTGCAGGAAGTATTGCAGCATGGATACTAAAAGTTCAGAATGGTTTTGCAAAATTCATGAACAAGAGAACTGAAAGAATTTCAGTGTATGGAATGAAAATGATGCTTATTATTTTCTTCCTGACAGGAAGTGGGTTGAGTATTTATCTCATTGCCAGAACTGCTTTTAAAAAAGGACCTACTAAAATGATACAGGTTGGCAGGATTAGTAGCCCACTGTACTATCATAAAAATGACAATTCAGGTATTGATCGGAGTTTGATCATTACTAAACAGGAATATGAAGAAATACAAACCTTTCATAGATACATGGATAGTCTGCATCAGAGTACGGGTGGAAAAGCAATTTATGATAGTATTCTGTTTGACCGCCCTGGGCTGATGGATAGTATTATGATAATTGAAGGATTATATCAAACGATCTACGAAAAAAATAATAAAGAGGAATCAAAACAATTCAATAACCAATAAAAATGAAGAGTATGACAAATGTAAAAATCTCGCTGCGGGGCAACCCTGGAGGGCAAGCCTTTTTGCGAAAACAAAAAATGATGCTGGTATTACCGGCAATCGTAATCCCCTTTTTGACCCTTGCTTTTTGGGCATTGGGCGGAGGTAAATCAAATACAGAAAAGAACTCAGAGATGAAAAACCTTACCGGATTAAACCTTCATTTACCTGATCCGAAATTAAAGAAGGAATCTCCTCTTGATAAGCTGGGTTTTTATGATAAGGCTTACAGGGATTCTTTAAAATTCAAAGAGCAAATGCGTAATGACCCTTTTTACCAGGAGCAAATTATGAAAGAAGAAGAATCAGGCTCTCCCAATGAACTGAGCGGGATGGCTCAAAGTTCTGCAGGGAGATTTCAACAATCTGTTGTTGACGCTGACAGATTAAATACTTCACCTTACAATACGAGTACCAATCAGTCGGAACAAAAGTTAATGCAAAAGTTGGCTGAATTGGATAAGGCAATTAACCAGCCAACAATGCCGGCTACAAAGAAAGCTGATTATTCTTCAACCATGGTTAACCAATCAGTATCACATTCAAATACTGAGCAGATGAAGCATATAATGCAATCTATGAACCAACCGGATGACAATGATCCGGAACTGGATAAGCTTTCTTCCATGATGGATAAAATAATTGACATACAGCATCCTGAAAGAATAAAAATTCAATTGGAAGAAAAATCATTACAGCAAGGGAAGAGCGTGTTCATGGTGTGTGATAAGGCGGAAGGTGATACCATATCCGATGGATTTTTTGGCCTCGATATGAAAACGGAAATAAAAAAATCCAATGCCATTGAAGCAGTAGTCAATGATAATCAGGTTTTGGTAAATGGATCGGTTATTAAACTCCGGTTGTTAAGCGATGCTTACATCAAAAATGTAAAGATACCGGCAGGCAATTTTGTTTTTGGGATTGCTGCACTCAATGGAGAAAGGTTGGAGGTGCAGATCAATTCCATCAGGATAGATAATTCAATTTATCCGGTAAAAATGGAAGTGTATGATATGGATGGACTTGCTGGGATCTATATCCCCGGGGCCATATCAAGAGATATCGCCAAACAATCTGCTGACAACAGTTTACAAACGATGCAGCTTACTGCACTTGATCCTTCTCTGACCGGGCAGGCAACTGCTGCAGGGATTGGGACGGTAAAAAATTTGATTAGCAAAAAAGTAAAGCAAGTAAAGGTGATGGTAAAGGCAGGATATAAAATTCTTTTGAAAGATGCTTCCTCCTAACCCTGCCTATGGGAAATAGGTTCTCCGGAATTGTAGGAACAGGCCTTGAAACATTGGAGACTTGAATAAATATTTTTTAATCATTAAAATTTAAAAACATGAAACGATTAATGTGTTTGTTTTGTGGTTGCTGTTTACTCATTTCGGCAATGGCGCAAACTTCTTCTCTTGAAATTACTACGGACAAAACAACGAGTTTAATTTTTCCTTTTCGGGTCACGCATGTAGATAGGGGAACAAAAGAGGTAATGGTTCAACAGGTAAAGGAAGCCCCAAATATTTTATTAGTGAAAGCAGCTTCTGAAAAATTTGCGGAGACAAACCTGAGTGTGGTAACTGAAGATGGGAGCGTATATACTTTCAGGGTTGATTATCGAAAGAATCCTTCTACATGGCTGTGGCACATCCCTGTACAAAATGAAATGCCGCTCTCAACTTATGCAAATGCCATTTTAGACAACACAAGAACCATGCATGGTATTCGTGATCACAGTTGGAATATGCTTGCAAAAGTGACCGGTATATATATTAGAGGGAAAGTGATCTATTATCAACTGTGGTTGGATAACCAAAGTCCTATTGATTACGATGTTGATTTGATTCGATTTTATATACGGGACAAAAAGAAAAATAAAAGGAGCGCCATACAGGAAAGTGAATTAAAGCCCCTATATATTGCCGGCAATACTTCTTTGGTAAAAGCAAACAGTAATAATGTAATTGTTATTGCTCTCGAAAAATTTACAATCCCTGATTCAAAGTATCTCGCTATCCGGATCATAGAGAAAAATGGCGGAAGGCATCTTTTGATGAAAGTGCATAATAACAAAATTGTAAAAGCGATTTTATTATCGGATATAAAGTGACTTGTGAAAATATCTGTTCATGATATTAAGGGTATTCAGTCTTTTCTCTTTAAAGCAATAGAAAAGGGGGAGCAATGGATGAGTTACCTGTTCCCGGGCAAGAAGATATTAGAATCCCAATCTATAGAGACCTGGGACTCAAAAGAAGTAGCGAGGCAATATTGTGAGATGAACAATGATGAACACCTTTTGATTGGCTCATCTGCCATAGAACCTTTTTTGCAGGAACTACATGATGGCATTGGACGAAACGGTGACGAGAGACAGAAGACTATCAATGTAAACATTGACAGGGTAAATGAAGCATCGTTTCAAAGGTACAATAAACAACATTTCAATAATTCAAAAAAAATTTCAACCATGAATGAAAAAAATTATGATTATCTGAGTAATCAATTAAAATTTACAGGTTTTGGGGAAGAGCTTCAAGGACAGCTCAAAGAAAAAATGCAAACTCAGGAACCTCAGTTTACACTCAACTCCCAAAAAGATTATGGAAGAGACCAGACAGTCGCTACTCTTCATTTTAAAAAATCAGATGAAAGCGATATGTATTTTTTTAACCGGTATTCTCTGATGTTAAAAAATGATCAGCATACGGATCCTGTCAAGCAAACATTTTTTATCAGCAATAAAGAAAACAACATCACTTTAAAAGAGGCGTACAACCTGATGGCGAACCGATCGGTTCATAAGGAACTATCCAATAAAGAAGGAGAAAAATATAATGCATGGCTACAAATGGATTTCAAAGAATCGGATGCGAATGGTAATTATAAGATGAAACAATTTCATCAGAATTATGGGTACGACCTGAAGGCTGCTTTAAATAAATATCCTATCAGAGAAATGCAGAATGAAAATGATAGCCAGCGATTAATTGAATCGTTGCAAAGGGGAAACCGGCAATCAGTCACAATGACACTTGATGGAAAAGAACAGAAAGTTTTTGTAGAAGCTGTTCCCCAATTTAAGTCTCTGAATCTGTATGAACCAACAGGACAAAGAATAAAGACAGATAAGCTTCATGCCGATAACAAACAGGAGGTGCCTTTAAAGCAAGAACGGAAACAAAATGTAAAGCAGGGACAGGAAGGGGATGATGAAGCTGTTACAGGTAAAAAAAAGACCAGGCGTAAAAAACAAAATATAGCATAAGTGGATCCTTTATATTTATTTTTAAAAACTATTGAGGAGGATGGAAGAATTTCATCCTCCCACATTAGTGTATATATGGCGCTATGGAAAAAGTGGATTGATAATAATTATAATCAACCATTGCGTTTTTTCAGGGTTGATTTAGTCGCAGTTTGTAAAATATCAAGTTTTAACACATACCATAAAATTATGAGGGAATTGCACGAATATGGCTATATAAAGTATATACCATCCTACAATCGCTTTAGTGGAAGTTTAGTATATTTTATCACGAAAAAAGATAAGTGACATGGCAGCAGAAATTGTAACAATAGAAGACCTTGAGATTTTCAGGATCAGGTTGCTAAAGGATATCCAAAGCTTGATACAAATGGAAATACAAATGCCAGATGAAAAACCTGAAGGGTATAAAACGAAAGATGTAAGAAAAATTTTAGATTGCTCATTTAATAAACTTGTTTCCTTGCGGATTAAGAGGAAAATACGGACCAAAAAGATCGGGGGAACCCTCTATTATAATAGAGAGGATATTAAAAAATTATTAGAGGAAGATTATTAGAATAAATTATTATTACTAAAGGCCGCATGAAAGCAGTCTTTATCCTTTATTGTGATTATGCAATTCTTCATTCAGTATAAAGGCTTTGTTCCAGTACAATTAGTTTTTTGATATCTGATTTTTCGTTTACCCGTTTTTAAAGGACAGCTATATTTTTTAGTCAGTTTTCATTGATCCATTTTAAATCATTAGCCGCCAGGATAAGGATGCGTTAGAGACTCTGCATATAAATTTGTTCGACACTATCGAATTAAATTAGCCAGATGATTATATTGGGTTGAGTTGAATAAGAAAAAAAATTGGCGGATTATGAAATACTCCATTTTACCTTCTCCAATCTGCTATGGACTTGTTTCAAAGTATCTAATAAATCTGCTTCTGCCGGCAAGTTGCCAATAACAAGTTCCTCAAAAGTGGTTCTGTAAGAATTTTTGATTTTATCCCATGAATTTTCTGTTTTACTGAATATAAGAGCTACTGCCGGATGATTTTGCAGCCACTTGTTATTGTTTTTAAAACTTATCACATCATCTTTACCTACTGTTATTAATAACTTATCAAATGTCTTACTATTAAAGAATTCTCCTACATTGGCGTTTTTAAGCATTAGGTGAATATCATAAATATGCCTGATCTTATTTGCTAAATCTCCATAAGGTTCTTGTATTTGTGAGAAACGTACCTGGCTCATTATTTTTTCGAAGAGAGTCCTTTCTTTGCTTAAAACTTTTACGGTAAACGGCTGCATATTATATTGTTCAATCAGTGGGCCTTAATTTGCAGCCTTCATCATGTTGGTAATGTAACAACTTACTTCTGTTGTTATATAAGGCTGGGAGCTGCCGAGCCATGGTGCCTCTACAATTATCTGCGCTTTTACCTGTTTGAATGTTCCGCTAAACTTTTGTTTATCGTATTGATGGGCTGTTTTACGTATCATTCCTTTCTTATTAGTAATGGCTTCTATTTTTACTTCTGATATTACTGCACTTACTGCAACTGTGATTGATTTTAATTTGCTCTTTAGCTGATTTCCAGATTCTCCTTTATTATTTAATACATCCATGTCCACATCTTCTGAGAACCGTTCTATAAGTGTATGACACTAGGGAAGTGCTGTCCCTCCTTTGAAACCTGCATCATCTGCAATTGGGGAATGGAAAATCGTATGTAATGCAACGTTTACCCATTAATCTTTTTCAATATTTATTTCCGGTATATTCAAATCAATGGGCTAAGATTGTGGAAATATCTAAATATGGATTTAAGGCTACCTGATAGATGCGAGAATTTGGAATGCACCCATATCTGTGTATAGATCGTAAGATCGCTTCAGGAAGAAATTTTACTTTAAATTGTGAGGCCGGATGAAAACTGATTTTCCGAATTGAAAAATGAATAAACCTTTTAAAATTCATTAAATGGAAACAATCGTATTAAAACCATTGTATCATCGTGGGCAGGAATGTATCGGTATTTATTTTGAGAGGAATGCGCTATTGCAATCGTTGATACAGAAACAAGGCGGGGCTAAATGGAGCCGTACCAATAAATGCTGGTATGTGTTGTTGACAGAAAAAAATTACCGGCAACTGGCTAAAGCCTTATCCGGCAAAGCTGAATTGCAATTCGATGCATTGAAAAAATCTCTCTTAGAAAAGAAAAAGGATATTCCGTTTTCAATAAGCCAAAACAAGCCCAAGACCTCAGAGGCTCCTGAAAAGAATCTAACAAAAAATACAGTACCAAATAAACAGACAACACGTAAGCATCGAATAAGCAAAGAAAATTCTGACACTCTCCAAAAGTTTAAACAACAATTAATTTTAAAAAGTTACAGTCCTTCTACCATCAGAACCTATACCAATGAATTTGTTCAATTCCTGAATACTATAAATGGAAAGCCCGCGAGTGAATTTACAACAGCCAGAATAAAAGATTATATGCAATATTGTTTTGAAAAGTTGAAGATGAGTGAAAACACCTTGCACTCAAAAATCAACGCTTTAAAATTTTACTACGAGCAGGTATTAGGAAGAGAAAAGTTCTTTTGGGAAATACCAAGGCCAAAGAAGCCAATTATACTTCCAAAAGTGATTAGTAAAGAGCGGATCGCAGATTTGATTAATTCTATTGAAAATGTAAAGCACAAGACAATTATAATGCTTACGTATGCATGCGGTTTAAGAGTTAGTGAAGTAGTATCATTAAAAGTAAAAGATATAGACGGCCAGAGAAAAACAATTTTTATCAGAAAAGCAAAAGGTAAAAAAGACAGGATTGTAAGCTTGAATCCAAATATGTTGATAATGCTTCGCGAATATTATAAACAATATCAACCCAAAAATTATTTATTTGAAGGCCAGTTTGAAAACGAACATTTAAGTGAAAGGAGCATCCAACAAGTAATGCAAAAAGCAAAAGCAAAAGCCGGTATTATTCAAGATGGAAATATGCATATGCTCCGCCATAGTTTTGCCACTCATTTATTAGACAAAGGGATTGATGTGGTATTTATTCAAAAATTATTAGGGCATAACAACATCAAAACTACTTTGCGATACCTGCATGTAACTAATAAAGATTTAGTACATATCTTAAGTCCGTTGGAAGATATTGAAAGCTTATTAAAAAAATAGGAAGCTGTATTTACGAAAGAAATATTTTTTTAATACGTACTTCGCAAAAGTGATATAAATCATTGGCAATCAATAAAACAATTTTTTTGGGGAATTAAGTTTGTATGTTCGTACTTTCGGTAATACAAACGTTGAACCAACATCGCCTATATGGCGATGAGTTTTTGATTCTTTCCTAACTTGTAGTTTATTTTTTAATCAAAAAAACTATTAAGTCATGGAAAAAAAAATCATTAAGTCCGCAAGCCATTGCGGCA